>NC_015416.1:1805175-2406900 GCF_000204415.1 Methanothrix soehngenii GP6
TGCGAATCGATCCGGATAGAACCATCTGGCCAGAAGGAGGACGGCAGAGGGGTAGTTGGGCGTTATTGCATAGTCATTGGTTATGATGTATATCCCATCGTTCTTCACGGCCCGGACCTCATCGAATCCCGGCAGGCTCCTGATATCCTGGGCGTAGCTTTCAAGGAGGCTGTCATTGACATTTTCATAAGGCCTGATCCCTGGGCCCATGGCCCGGCCTACGATGACCTCCGGATTCTGGGAGAGGACCCACTCAGTCTCTATCTCGCCATACTCGAAGGCTGTATCCTCATATCCAGGAAGGCGGCCGGCAGCGATGTTAACACCTCCTGCCATCTCCACCAGCTTGTGGGCTGCATGGCCGGTGCCAATAGCCGTTCGGGAACTCATGGGCCGGTCGCCCTCGGGCGTGCTCTCCAGGTATACCCGCACCCGTTCATTCTGGGGGATCTTCCGGACCTCATCCTCCACCTGGTCGAGGATGGCGTCGTGCCACTGCAGATACTCCTCTGCCCTATCCCTTGCACCCATCAGGATTCCCAGCAACCGGACCCTCTCTCTCATGTCGTCGGGGCCCTGGCCGCTGCACTCACAATCGAATCGCAGGACCTCAACCTCTGGGGGAAGTTTATCGTCCAGCGACTCTTCAGATGGGTACCAGGTATAAGCGAGGATGGCATCGGGATTGGTCTTTAAGACCGCCTCCACATCGGGCTCTCCACCACTGCCTATGCTCTGGTACTTGCTCAACCGCGGGAACCTGTTGGGCTGCTCAGCGAATGTGTCCCTGACCCCCACCACCTTCTCCTCTGCCCCCAGGAGCTGGAGGATCTCAGCGCACTGATGGGTATAGACCACCAGCCTCTCCAGGGGCTGCTTTACAGTCACTGTCTTATTGTCTGAATCAACGATTGTGATCTCGCTAGGGGTTCCGTTGATGATGCTCTGCACTAGTGAGATGTCTGATTCGTCGATCTCTCCATTATTGTCCGCATCAGAGAGCCATGTCGGCTCTTCGGTTCCCTCTATTATCCTCTCTAGATATGCTAAATCCTGGTCATTGATATCATCGTCGAGATTGGCATTGCCGAATATATGCAGTACATAGCCATTGCCCGATGCAGAGAGCATCAATAATGCAAAGGCCAGCATTAGTGCTTTTAAGGGTATCATCACCATCTTTCCTCTGCCCCGCCCTCCATCCTGCAGCCGAAGCGATCCATCCGGCAAGCAGGAGAAGATAGCGGTCGCATGTAGGCATATCAATCAAACCTGTATTAGAATTTAATCATAATCAAAATAAGAAAATTGTTACTGCACAGGATGAGGACTCAGGCAGATAAAAAGGCCAACACGGGAGATGTGCTGGCCGCTGCCCCCGACAGAGTAACGATGAGTTCAGATCTTCTCCAGCTTCTCTATCCCAATCTTCTTTACCGTCGGCTTCCAGATCTTATCGGGCATCCAGGCAGGAGCGTTCTTTGGCTTCTTGACCTTTCTTCTGTTGCCCTGATAGATATGGACCTTTTTTGTGCCCCTTTCCCTCAGCCTTATATCCTTGACTCCTCTGCTCGCCACTTTGAGGGCTGCTTGCCTGGGTGCCATTCCCGTATAGATGCCAACCTCATTGCCCGAAGCATCTCGGAGGGCGAAATTCCTCTTTTCTTTCAAAATATACCACCTACACAGGAATCGATGAAGTGATGATATAATATTAACTTTTCTGCACAAAGTGCTATTTAAAGCGTATGTCGTGAGCCATCCAATGCAGGCGGATGGAGAATATGGGGGTATTCGATCAGCGTCTGAATGGATAAAATCCATGGGAAACGAATACCCTCTTACCAACTCTAGCGAGCAGAAGCCAATTTATTTTCATTTACCCTCCAAAGCAAGATAATAATATGAATTTATAATATCTCCTACGACAGATTTATTAACGAGTGTAACACGACAGGATTTAATTTTACGGCGCAGGAGAAGGGCTGCGGCAAAAGAAGGAGAACATGGAAGGCTTAATCGACAAACGGATTCTGAAGTTCGCCCCTGGTGCAAGGCGCTGGATCGCCCTCACCTTCTTGTCTGGCCTGATGGGATCTATTGCCAACATCGCCCTCCTCTTCCTGGCGGGAAGGATCATCGTGGGAATATATGATGGTCGCACTCTCCTCTCCATGCTGGATCTGTTCTCAGGCATGCTGGCGGCCATAGGCCTGCGAGCCATTGCCGAGGCCTCCATAGATATCACCGCCCAGCGTTCCGCCGCCATGGTCAAGAGCAGCGTCCGAAAGAGGATCAATCAGCATCTTCTCGATCTGGGTCCCTCTTTCGTCGAGATGCGCAACACAAGCGCCCTGGCCACCACGGTCTTGGATGGAGTGGAGGCGCTTGAGGCCTACGTGGGGCTTTATGTTCCTTATATGGCTCTCTGTCTGGTTATGCCCGTTCTCCTCTTTTTGGGCTTTGCCATCTATGTAGACCTGATCTCCGCCCTGATGCTTATGGCTTTTGTCCCCCTGGTCCCCCTTTCCCTGCTGATATTCACCAATCTGGAGGAGTGGAAGGTGGGTAGAAGAGCATGGGAGACATACCGGGAGCTGTCTGCTTACTTTGCCGAGAGCCTGCAGGGACTGACCACCCTCAAGCTCTTCAGCCAGGCAGAACGCCGGGGGCAAGAGCTTCATAGAAGATCCAGGAACCTGGAGAAGGCATTGGTGCAGAGCCTGCAGCTCTATTTCGGAGCCAGTTTCGTCTCCGAGGTGGTCCCAGTTCTGGGCTACTCCCTGACCATGATCGTCTCATCATTCCGCCTCAGCCAGGGTAGCCTATCGATGGACAAACTGGTCATGGTCCTTTTGCTGGGCTCGCTCTTCTACGAGCACGTCAGCCATCTGCTTTTATATCATCACTACAGCCTGCTGGGAAAAAGAACCGCGAACGCCATATTCGAGCTATTAGATCAGATGCCTGAGGTCCGGGATGGCCAAGATACAGCACCTTCTGCTATTGAGCCGGAGATCAGGTTTGAGGGGGTTCACTTCGCTTATCACGGCGATAGGCCGGTTTTGCATAACATCTCGTTTGAGGTGAAGCCAGGCAGCACTGTGGCTTTGGTTGGGGCGACAGGAACTGGCAAGAGCACAGTCATCGATCTTCTCTTCCGCTTCCACGATCCCCAAGAGGGCAGAGTGCTCCTGGGGGGCCATGATATTCGCAGCTTGCCCCTCAATTTCCTGCGCAGCCAAATGGCTCTGGTTGCTCAGGAGTCCTACCTATTCTATGATACCGTGGAGAATAACCTGCGCTTGGGAAATCCCAAGGCCAGTCATGAAGAGATCGTCCGGGCGGCAACAGCAGCCAACGCTCATCAGTTCATTGTAGCGCTTCCTGAAGGCTACCAGACGGTCATAGGCGAGAGGGGAGTGCTTCTCTCCGGAGGAGAACGGCAGAGAATCGCCATTGCCCGCGCCCTTCTCAAGGGGGCACCGATTCTCCTCCTGGATGAGCCGACCTCCAGCATCGATGCCGAGAACGAAGAGGACATCCAGAAGGCCCTCGGCCGTCTGCAGGCCCAGCACACTGTTATGATCATCGCCCATCGGCTGAGCACAGTCAGAAAGGCGGACTGCATTTTAGTCATGGAAATGGGGAGAATCGCCGAGTCCGGCGGCCATGAGGAGCTGCTGGCTAAAGGAGGCATCTATGCCCACCTGGTGGCGGCTCAGTCCCTGGATATGCCAGAATGCAGGGATGACGAGAATGCTCTCCCCATGAAAGTTGGCAGCAATCTCGCCGCTGTGGCGGGAGGAGGGCCATGATAAGAGGCGTTCTTGATTCCAGATCGGTTTGGCGCCGGCTGATCTATCCTATTCGCCCTCATCTGGGACTGATGAGCCTGGCCGTCATATCCGAGATCTTAAGACAGGTCTCGGGAATCGGCGTTGCCGTTCTTGGTGCAGCTCTCTTCGCCCGGGCGGTGGCCGGCACGGCCATCGAGGAGCTTTATCCCTATGCTGCCGCCATGATCATCCTCGGCCTGGCCAGAGGGACCTTTGGCTATTTAGGCCCTTATCTATCTCATGTGGCGGCATTCCGCATCCTGGTCGACCTGAGGGACGAGTTCTTCTGGGCCATAGAGCCCCTCGCTCCGGCAAAGCTTGCCAGGAGGCGCACGGGCGATCTGGTCAGCACAGCAGTATCAGACATAGAATTGCTGGAGCTCTTCTTCGCCCATACAGCAGGACCAGCGGTAGTAGCATTTATCGTCCCCATCATCGCTCTCACCGCTCTGGCAACCATCAACCTGCTTTTGGCAGAGGCATTGCTCATTTTTCTCATCCTGCTGATCCTCATGCCCAGGCTGGCTTTCTGGCTGGGCACAACTCTAGGGGAGAGGTTGAGGGGGCAGCAGGCACTTCTCAACTCCCAGGAGCTGGATACCATTCAGGGAATGAAGGAGATCCTGTCTTTCGGCTACAGCAGACAAAGATTAGAAGAGCTATCTGAAAATTCTGCCACACTGCTGGCATTGCAGGCCAGGCAGGCGAGAAACATCGGGCTGCAAAGCGCAGCGAAGATCAGCATCGTCTCTGCAGGGACTCTTGCCGTGCTCCTATGTGCCAGCATCCTGGTCAGGCAGAATTCCCTTGCGCCAGGCTTTCTTCCCATCACCATGATCCTGGCCTCAAGCGTCTTTCTCTCCATAACCTCAGTGGTCGAGATCTCCAAGCAGCTCTCTTTGACCCGCGCTGCTGCTCGCAGACTCTTTCTTCTATTGGATGAGCAGCCAGCGGTAAGGGACGAGTCCGGTCTGGGTCCGGCAGTTCCGATCGAATCCATAGAGCCATCCATTTCTCTGCAGGATGTCAGCTTCCGCTATGCTCCGGATGAGCCTTTAATCTTAAGCTCCATCAGCCTGGAGATTCCCGCAGGATCGACAGTGGCACTGGTGGGGACGAGCGGAGCAGGAAAGAGCACAGTGATCAATCTGATGCTCCGTTTTTGGGATCCGGAAGCGGGAAGGATATTGCTCGGTGGAAGTGATCTGCGCCGCTATCCCATGATGCAGCTACGCCGTTTGTTTTCTGTGGTTTCTCAGGATGTCTTCCTCTTCAGCGATAGCATCAGAGAGAACATCCGGTTAGGCCGGCCAGAAGCTAGCGATGCCGAGGTGGAAGAGGTCGCTAGCAGGGCCCGCATTCATGATTTTATAATCACCCTGCCCCAGGGGTATGATACCCTGGTGGGAGAGAGGGGAGTTCGTCTCAGCGGCGGAGAGCGACAGAGGATCGCCATCGCCAGAGCTCTTCTTAAGGGAGCGCCCATACTTGTCCTGGATGAGGCCACCTCCAGCTTGGATGCAGAGAACGAGAGGGCAATCAAAGAGGCTCTGATGGAAAGGAGAGAGGGTCGCACCACCATCATGATCGCTCATCGGCTGAGCACTGTGGTGGATGCTGACTGGATCTTCGTCATAAATGGGGGACGGGTAGTAGAGCAGGGAAGGCATGAGGATCTCATCGCCCGGAAAGGGAGATATGCCCGGCTGGTGGAGGCGCAATCTTAGTGGAGGCACAATCTTAGTGGAGGCACACGAGATCGCAGGATAATAATATAAATATATCACTATATTATATATCGATATGACCCTTTATACCGCTCTCATAGCCACTGTGGAGATATCTCAGGTCATGATCCCACCGATCGTGATTGGATTTTTCCTGGCCAATGTCATTCGCCGCTCACCCTATTTTCGCTATCTGACCATGACAGGAAGAGGCAGATCACCGATTGTGAACTGATTGTGGCCGTTTTAGTGGGATTTATTCCCAAGGGATTGAATAGCATGCTCATCTTCTCGCTGCCAGTGGCCCTCTCCGTTCTGGGCCCTCAAACCGGCGGCCTTTACGTATGCCTGGATCTACTCGCCAACTTCTTTGTGGCTGGCATCGGCATCCTTGCCGCGAGACGATTGCTCTCAGCCAAGGCGCTGACATTGGAGTGCGAAGAAGATCCAGAACAATGGTATGGATGGGTGGCGATACTAAAAACCGGTCTTAAGGAGTGCCTATCCTCGTCCATCAACATCATCAAGGTGCTGGTCCCCACCATCTTTCTAGCCCAATTGGCCATTGAATATGTGCTGGTACTGCCCATTGTGGAGAGATACAACAGCTTGGTCGAGCCCCTTGGATTCTCATCATCCAGCCTGATAGTTCTCATGGCCAGCCTGGTCAGCCAGAGCGCTGCACTGGTGGCTTCAGGCACATTGCTTCGTGAGGGCTCTCTTTCCATCGTCAGCTGTCTTCTACTGCTGTTTATAGCCAGGTTTTTGCACCTGGGCATAGGATGCTTCAGAATTGGCGTCCCCACTAATATCTCTTATTTCCAGGGATCGTTAGGGCTTAGGATTACCGCTATGGAATACTCGTTAATCGAAGTGGCTAATATTATGATATTATTTCTGCTATTTCTATTTCTCTAATCCGCGTGCAGCCTCGTCAGGATTGCCTTTATCGAAGAGGAATTGATAAACCTCATCGAGAGGAACGAATACAAGAAGAAATGGGGCAGATCCAGAAGTGGATGACAGAGATTTAGTAACAACATTTGCGTACAAACATTTAATATGTAGCACTTAAATTCAGAATAAAGGCATATCATGTGGAGGCAGTCTGATTATGGACCACCAAGAGGGCAAATGCAGATACACTGGCATGGATAAAGAGTATACCATCGAGGACTTGGCGGCATTTCATGGCCATCTCGGGCCTTACATCGTCCTGGGCTATATGATCGGCAGATATGCCCGCAAGAACCTCTGCTCCGATCCCTTCCAGATGAAGGCAGAGGTCTTCTGCCAGGATAAGCCTCCTCAATCCTGCCTCGCCGACGGAGTGCAGATCGGCAGTGGCTGCACCCTGGGCAAGCGAAACATCCGGATCGTCCCCAGCAACGAGATCCGCTGTCATTTCGCTGCCGGGGAGAGGGAGCTGGTCATCATTCCCAGGCCGATTGCCTTTACCTCAGAGAGCGGAAAAGAGCATGACCTGCTCATCGAGCAGCTGGCTGAGAAGATGTACCGCATGGCCGATACTGATCTCTTCACTGCGGATCTGCGTCCGGATTGGGACCATGGGTGAGCGTCTTTTGAGAGCTATAGTTCTTGAGAGCATCTACACCGCATATGAGGGCGGCTCAGAGCCGGTTATCAAGGATCTTTCCCTGGAGGTTGATCGGGGGGAGTATGTGGTCATCGGCGGCCCGAACAGCGCGGGAAAGACCACCCTGCTGGAGTCGATCAACGGCCTGGTCAAGATCACCCATGGTAGGGCCTGTGTCTGCGGCCTGGATGTTCGCCGACGTGGCTTTGAGGTGAGAAGGAGGGTGGGCTATGTCATTCAGAACTTCTATTTCGATCCATTCACCCCTTTCACCGCCCAGGAGGTGGTGATGATGGGACGCTTTGGCCGTCAGGGACTGTTGAGCCGCCCGAAGGAGTCCGACTATGATGCCGTGCAGAGGGCGATAAAAACAGTAGGTATCGAGGACCTGGCACACAAAACCATAGGCACCCTCAGCGGCGGCCAGCAGCAGAAGGTGATGATCGCCCATAACATTGCCAAGGAGCCGGATCTCTTCATGCTGGATGAGCCATTCAGCAATCTCGATTTTCGGGCCAGAGAGTTCCTGCAGGATGTGTTCAAGGGGATGGTGCAGCAGGGGGTCCCCATCCTCATGGTGGCTCATGCATTCGATGGACTCCCCGATATTCCCATTCATCTAGTGGTCATGAACCGGGGCAGGATCACCGGCGACCTGAGCTGCCAGGCGGGGGAGGTGGAGGAGATAATCAGAAAGGAGTGCGAGGTCAAGGAAAGATGCTCGAGTGGCTGATAGAGAACAATGTGGTCTGCCATGCCCTGGAGGCGATGATCTTTGCCTCCGTCGCCTGCAGCATCCTGGGGGTGATCATCTCCAGGATGAGCCTCTCCTCAATTGGCTTTACCATGTCCCATGCTGCCTTTGCCGGTGCGGCTCTGGGCATGTTCCTGGGAGCGAATGCTCAGATGGCTGCCATCGCCTTCAGCATGGGAGTGGCAGCTCTCATCGGTCCGGTTAGCGAGAAGGCCAAGATGGCGGCCGATGCCACCTTAAGCGTTTTATTCTCCCTGTCCATGGCAGTGGCCATCTTCTTGATCTCTTATATGGAGTATATGGGCAAAGGGCTCTCCGCAAGCAGCCTTCTATTTGGGGATGTCATATCTTTATACCGGGAGGAGATTTATGCCCTTGCTGCCATCTGCTGCCTTTCCATCCTCTTCGTTTTAGCGTTCTACAAAGAGATCTCGGCCATCATGTTCAACATGAAGATCGCCGAGTCAGCCGGGGTCCGGGTTAAGCTCGTATATTACGTACTATTATTCATTATTGCCCTATCCGTGGCGCTCAGCCTCAACATTGTGGGCGGCCTCTTGATATTCGTATTGCTGGTGACGCCTGCATCCATAGCTGGCCAGTTCTGCTTTAATGTAAAGAGCATGTTCATAGTTGCGCCGCTGGTAGCTCTCTTGGTGAGCGCCTTTGGCGTCTGGGCGGGTTTTGAGTTTACGCTGCCCGTCGCTCCTCTGGTGGCCCTGCTGCTCACAGGCGTATTTGCAATATCCGTAATGCTGTCTTTTAAGAGAAGGATAAATACAAAAATACATTGATGATTAAAGCTCTCGGCGGTGGTAATAGTCAAGGAAAGATTGTCAATCAGGCAAATAGGATCCCTCCTGGCAAATGCCGTGAATATGAAGACCAGTCCGGTATGCGTGTACGGCTCGGATCAGGTACCGGAAAATGCTGTCCGGTCCTCTTCGTTCAGCGATTGCCTTGCCTGCAACATGTATCAGATTGCTGAAGGCAGGATTACGGGTCCTGTTTATGCCGGAAATGACCCCAGTCATTTATTTTGCCGCTGCATGGGAGGTCCGGCATGGTTTGGATATAGGGGATTTGATCCGAGGTTGCCGGGCCTGATGTCCACAGGATCTGAGGCTGCAAAACAGGATGGAAAGCATCTGAAAGAGAACGAAAATATCGCATGCGAGACCTACAAGGCAGTAGGTGAGATCAAAACCCTGGGCAGGTATGTGGTGATGAGGCGCTGCGATGATTTCCAGGAGGACCCTGGCGTAAAATGCATAGTATGTTTTGCCAGCGGCGAGCAGATCAGGGATTTATGTGCACTGGCTCATTTCGGCAGCCATAACGTTTTTAATTTAATATCGGTTCCCTGGGGCCCGGCTTGCGCTACCCTAGTTACCTATCCTGCGGGCATGGCGGAAAATGCTTCTCTGTCTCAGATATCCATCGGTCCAACGATCCTTCCGCCAGGGGTTGGCTGCCCGAAAACTGCCTGGCCATGGGAATCCCGGCAGAGATCGCCCGGAAGATGGCCAATGATGTAGTGAGGTCGTTTTTGGCTAAAATAGATAATGTCTCTTGATTCGTTATATTTAATACGAACTTACAAAGATAATCAAGTCAATAGTAGTAAAACTTAAATATTTAGTATTACTAATTCCAATTATGAGAATTCAATCATCCAACTTAGCCATACTGATGCTGGCGATCTTTTTGATCGTTCCTGCTGGTGCAGAAACGGCACCGTCAACTCTCAAGATCGTCTGCACCACCAGTGTATTGATGGATCCGGCAACCTATATCGGCGGAGATAGGGTGGAGGCCATTTCCATCGCTGACCCTACCCTGTGCCCTCACCTGCAAACAGACATCATTCCAAATCGCATTCAGCTCAACATGGATTTCATCAAAGATGCTAACATGTTTATGGCGTACAACGACAGCAACGACCAAAGGTATAACATGCCGGCAATCAACGATTTCATGACGGCCAATAACTATGGGACAGCTGAATGGATGACGATATCCAACCCTTCCCGCGGATGGAACACCCCGACCAACTCCAAGCTGCTGGCTGCCGAGGTAGAAGGGTGGCTCGCAAATAAAGACCCGGCCAACAAAACCTACTACGAGCAGCGCTACAATGATTATGCAAAAAGCTTTGACGCCATCGAGCCTACAGAGTCGGAGAAGAAGCAGCTAAACCAGACGCAGGTCATAGTCATGCTCTGGCAAAAAGATCCCGTGCAAAACTGGCTGGGCATGAATGTGGTCAACTTCTTTGCGCCCGAGTTCGCTCTGAATGGAACCAAGACCGCGGCCAGAGTGGTGGACGACATCAATGCCAATCCTGAGAAATACCAGAATGTGAAATATATCATAGAGAATATGCAGTCCGGGGAGCTGGCCAAGGGAATTGAAGAGTCCTTGAAGGATAAGGGAATCGATGCAGAGCGAGTGATCTTCACCAACTTCCCTGGATCGGTTGAGGGTGCAGACACGATGGCAGAGGTTCTAAACCACAATAAGCAGATCGTGCTCTAGGCCGGCAGGCTCATTTTTCTTTTTTCTGGATTTTATTGGAGTACAAGACGACAAAAGCTTTGATATTACTACAATCGAAATGCTTATTACTTAATAATACAAATTACTATTAATTCTCCAACCATAGAGAGAATTGCTTTCTTGGGAAAATGGTGAGTGGGATGACATTTGAAAAAGGATCTGATTTGGTCTTTGAAAAGCACCCCAATAGAGCTTTAAGCATTCTCATTGCCGAGGATGACCCGGCAAATCAGCTGGTCGCCTTGCGGATGCTAAAGACGCTGGGGTATAATGCCGATACAGTAGACAATGGCCTCGAAGCTTTGATTGCCATGGAAAGCCGCTCTTACAATCTGGTGCTCATGGACATTCAGATGCCAGAGATGGATGGATTGCAGGCGGCTAGAATCATCCGGAAACGCTGGCCAGAGGGCCCCAGGATCATCTTTGTCACTGGCTGCACCAGCCGCAGAGATGAATGCATCAGCGAGGGAGGAGATGGCTTTATCTCTAAGCCGATAAGCTTGCACCAACTGCAGGAGGCGATTGATGATAAGGCATGTTGATGTCCTAACCTCGTTCAACATTTTCAGGGTATTCGAGCAACATCCTCGAGCAACGTCTTCGATCTCATCTACAGCTCCAACGCCTTTTGAGATCTCTCCGGCTCCATCGATATCATTACAAATCCAAGCACGCTGGCGCAGATCATGAGCCCCGGCGGTAGACGAACATTTACGTTGATATCCTCCACCTGATTGGTGGTGCCAATGACAAGCTTCTCTATGGCGTAGTTGTCCGATCGCTCCTCGCCCTGAACCATGGGCAATCCCGATAGCAATAGGCAAAAGATGAGCGATAGATTTGAGATCGAATGCTTTTTTGCTTCCATAATATCCATCCTGTGTTTGTGATACTTAATGGCTCCATTAGATATAAATGTATTATTAATTGTTCTTGATGTTGTTGAAAAGTACATTTTCTGATAATTCTCTGAAAATTCAAAATCTGAGCAAATCCATCAGCATGCAAATAGCAACCACACTCCTCTATAATTCTACCAAATCTATCATTACTTTAGAAAATATCTTATACTAGTAAGGTATAATATTATATCATGCTAAAAAGTAATGAAAATATCGGATCAAGCAGATCAGTCCGCTCAGAGATAAGGTACTTCGACGACGAACTCAATCCTGTCTCCAGGGATAAAGCCACCTGGGCAGTCTTCCGAGAGGTGGATGATAAAGGAAACCTCCTCTTCGAAGCGCAGGGATTCATCGACTAGCCCTGCAGGGGGAGCTTCTGATCCAAAATGCAATTATTAATAAAAAAGCTAATTTTTCATAATATCTTTCAATCTCATTAGCCAACTTATCATTTTCAGACCTAATGTGAATTGGGCAAAGGATTTATTAACCAAATCCCAATAGCATAGATGTATGTATGATCTATCAATAAAACTGAGCTATTTAATATTATAAAGTGTCATCTAATGGCATCAGACCTGCTAGTCAGTGATTGAGATGGTTTCCGATCGGGGTAAAGGAGGTTAAGAGACGATTATGGATGCAAAGGAGAGCATTTCGCAATACTGGGATTGGAGAAGCCGGAGCTATACCAACGGCAGTCATGGATTTGAAGAGGAGGAGAAGGCCGTCTGGAAGATGGAGTTAGAGCCATTCCTCCAGGGGAGGAGATACAAGAGAGTCCTGGATGTGGGGACCGGTCCCGGATTTATGGCCTTGATACTGGCGGAGATGGGGCTTGATGTGACCGGTGTCGACATCTCCTCCGGGATGATAGAAAAAGCGAGGCAGAACGCCCAATCGATGGGCTTGCAGGTGGACTTTCGCCATGCAGATGGCGAGCAGCTTTCTTTCGATAGTGAGAGCTTCGACCTCCTGGTGAACAGGCACCTGCTCTGGACCCTTCCCCATCCCCTGGCGGCGGTGAGAGAATGGTCTCGGGTTCTGAAGGACGGGGGCCGCATCCTGGCCATCGACGGGGCCTGGTTTGATCCCTCTCTAAATGCCCAGATCCGCAGGGGCATATCCAGTGCTGCTGCTAAAATCTGCTCGAGGAAGGCCCCATCTCTTAAATCCAAATTCCTAGACCACTACCAATCGATAAAAAAGGAGCTCCCACTCTTCAGCCAATCCAAACCGGAGAGGATCTGCAATGTCTTCGAAGAGGCGGGCCTTTTCAATGTCTCATTCAGGCATCTGGAAGAGGTGCAGAAGCTCCAGAATAAAAGGGGCTCTGTCTTGAGCAGATTGGAGTATCATGAGCCCACATTTGTGGTGGTGGGCGATGTGGCCAAGAGAGTCCGATGATGCGCTTCATTGTCCTTGCCTCACCATTTCCTTTTATCCCTATCTGCAACCAGAGTAGAGAATCAATGCCTTTCGACTCAAAAAAGGGGATCCAATGGGAAAGGATGGCTCTTAAAGCCCTAAAAATTCATCACAGTATTTATTAACTCGATGTATTATCGTATGAAAAAGTGACTGCTGAATTCATGTATTATCCCGTGCGAGGTATAAAATAATGGAGCCGAACCGCTTAATTTGGATTTTGATCTATGCTCTCGTGATATTATCTCCTACTAATGCTGCTGATTTCGTCCTGGAGATCTATGGCAATGCCAATATGGATGAGCATCTGGACCAGGCCGACCTGGACTATATCAGGGATATCGCAGCGGGCAAAACCGAGCCCACCAAGCTTGCCGATGCAAACTATGACGGCGATGTTGATGAAGAGGATATAGAGCAGGTCCAAGCCATACTGGATGGCAGAGAGACTCGGATCACCTATATAGACATCCTGGGTGAGGCAGAGACGTTGAATAAGCCCATAAAGCGCCTGGTGAATATGGGTTACAATGGGGTGGAGATGACCAGAATCCTGGGTGCAGAAGACCTCCTTGTAGCCTATGGTGCAGATAGATCGGCGCATAAGACATATCTTCCAGAACTATCCGACCTTCCTTCAGTCTCTCCAGACGAAGGAGCCCAAGCCGAAAATGCTGACTTTGAGAGGATAATTATGCTGAAGACCGATGCTCTCCAGACCAATATAGAGAGAGGATCTTCTTCAACCGCGGGCCGGGCACAGAAGGATATATTCAAGAAAAACCTCCCCGATGTACCTCTGATCTCTCTCAATATGCGTGAGCTTGATGTTCTGGTGAAGAACGTCCGCACCTACGGTTACCTTATAGATCATGAGAAAGAGGCAGAGCAGTTCATAAAATGGTATACTGAATACTACAACCTGTTTGAAAGCCGGACCAAAGACATTCCTGAGGAAGAGAGGCCAACGGCGTTCTTCGAGTACGCATCCGAGCCCTATAATTGTTATGCTTCAGGCAGCAATCTGGGCCAGGTTCTGGTCTTAGCCGGGGGGAAAAACATCATCGATGGGGCAGTGGGTCCAGATGATCCTCAGTACAAAGGCATGATCGCTGCGGATCCAGAGTTCATCGTCAAAGAAAACCCCAAATATATTTTTGAGGCAGTGGCAAGCTGGGGCGATGGCGGATATGAGACAGATGATCTCTCCAAGATGACCGCCTCAAGAGATCAAGTCCTAAATCGAAGTGAGCTGGTTAATGTCGATGCGGTAAAGGAGAATCAGGTATACTGTCTGGACTACTTCCTGCTCATCGGCGCGGGGAACAACATCATAGGCACTGCATACCTGGCCAAGCTCTTTTACCCCGATCTATTCGAGGATATAGATCCCGTGGCCATACATCAGGAATATGTGGACCGTTTCTGCCGCATAGACTTCAATGTCGAAGAAAAGGGTGCATTCCTCTATCCTCCGTATGATCGCTGGCCGGTGGAGGCCTGAGGATATGATAGTCTTGCCGCTTTCGATCTACCTTTCCAGGAGCCGGGGATGAAAGAGAGGATAACCAGACACTGGGACGGGAGGGCAAAGGCCTACGATGAGAACGTCAGGCAGGTCATATACTCCTCCAGGGAGAGGCGCATATGGCAGAAGATCTTCAGCGTAGCTATAGGCAGCGCCCCCCTCCGGATTCTTGACGTGGGCACGGGACCGGGAATTGTGTCCAATCTTCTCTCCGAGCTGGGTCATGATGTCACAGGCATTGATGCCTCGGAGGGAATGCTGAAGAAGGCCCAGTCGAACTCGGAAGCTCTGCGCAATCCAATGCATCTAATCCAGGGAGATGGCGAAGTTCTGCCCTTTGATGATAGCTCCTTCGATGCTGTGGTCAACAGGTATGTTCTCTGGACCCTTCCCCAGCCGGAAAAGGCAATTGCTGAATGGCAGAGGGTTCTGCGGCCGGGCGGGAGGCTGGTGATCGTAGATGGCACCTGGTTTGATGAAAGAGATAGGACGGCATGCAGGCAGCTGTGGCGCAGTCTCTCTCTGATCCTGATCATGCTCACCGAGAGGAGGATGCCATGCTACCAGGAGATGGATAAAACGATAAAAAGGGACCTGTGGTCCTGCAATATGAAGCGGCCTGACCATGATATAGAGATGCTCACCAGACTCGGTTTCAGGGATGTTCAGCTTAGAGATAACCTCAACCGAAAGCTGCTATTAACCCTCAACCATCTGAAGCATGGATACGGCGGCAGGCAGTTCCTGGTCACCGGGGTTAAGTGAAGCCTCAGCTTTTTTTGCCAGAATAAGCTATCATGTCATTTGATCTTCTTCTGATGAATTTGCTCCTGGCAGGCAATGGCTATGCCTCCAAGCTAAGGCGCTTCAGCCCCAATGCGAGAAAGTATCTGCTCTTCGTCTTCCTGACCACTCTAAATGCGGGGATATATGGGGTCATATTCAATCTCTACATCCTGCGACTGGGCTTCGGAGAGGATTTTCTGGGGCTGATCCTATCTATCTCCGCCACCTCCATGGGACTCTTTTCCATACCTGCAGCCTTTGTCTGTGATCGCCTGGGCAGAAAGAGGACGTTGCTTCTCTCTTCAGTTCTCAGCGCTATATCGCTCTTCTTTCTCTATAATACCACAACACCGGAGCTATTGGTGCTATTCAGCCTGGCATCCGGGATGGCATCCGCCCTGGGCCTGGTGACCGGATCGACCTTCCTCCTGGAAAACTCGACCAAAGAAGAGAGGATGTATCTCTTCTCCATGTCCTCGCTCATCTACACCTTTTCCCTCCTATCAGGAAACATGTTGGGCGGATTTCTGCCCGATATCCTGGCAGATCTCATCTCTGCCCAGTCTGGCAGCGCCATATCCTATCGGCTAACTCTCTATGTGTCATTGGTTGCCACTGTGGCATCGCTGCTGCCCCTGGCATATGTCGCGGAGAAGAATTCGGAAGAGAATAATGACATCAGAGGCCAGCTTCACATCTATCGATCCATATTCAAGTCCAAGGTCATCAGACAAATGACCCTATTTTATTGCCTTTATGGGATAGGATGGGGCACATCCCTTCCCTATTTCAATGTATACTTTGATACGGTTCTCGGTGCCAGTGCCAACCAGATCGGCATCATCTTCTCCGTCTCGCAGGTCTTCATGATTCTCGGATATTTTCTAGTCCCCGTTCTCACCGAAAGGACGGGGAAGGTCCGGCTGGTCGCCATTGTGCAGATCTTATCGATACCATTTTTGCTGATGTTTGTCCTCACCAATAACCTGCTCATTGCCGTGGTTGGATTTGTGATGAGATATATGATCATGAATATGGCAAATCCCATCCTGAATAGCTTCAAGCTGGAGATCGTTCAGCCTGAGGAGAGGTCGATGATAAACAGCATAATGTGGATGGCCTGCTACACCTTTGTAGGAATTGGAAACTATGTCGGCGGCCTTATGATGGCTAAAGGCGATAGCCGCATGCCTTTTATGGTCACTGGCTTGTTCTATGCGGCAACAGCTGTATTTTATTATATATGCTTTAATAAGCTGGAAGAAATTATAAAGACATGACGCATCCCATCGCAAAAGAGTTGGACATAAATATTACTTATATTAGAATTGATCTTATTTAATGCTATAATACCGAAATCCTTATTTAATATATACACCCATCCAGAAAGCTTAATCACATGAATGCTGTGAGGTGGCCAGAAAAGCGGCTCATTGATCAGCATATTCGATATTCACATGAGTGGCTTACAGAGGTATTGCAGCACTAAAAAAAGAGCACCAATTGAAGAATATGGTTGGAATTAGAAATGATGAATTATGGGCATTCTATGAGCAGAGGGCCTCAATTCTCGAAGAGAATAATCCAGAGGGCAGCAATCGTTGAAGTTGCCCTATTCCTGGTCAGCCTCTTCGTGGGCATCTCTGCAGCAGATGATGAAACGCTGAAGGTGGCATCGCCCTGGGAGCCAAAATCGCTTGATCCCATTGTATATCAATTGAGCGTGGACGTTTCTGAGCCGCTTCTGAGTGTGGACTCAGAGGGAAAACTATCGCCAATGCTTGCCCAGTCATGGGATGTATCCGAGGACGGCAGAACATGGACATTTCACTTAAGAGAAGGAGTCAGCTTCCATGATGGAACGCCTTTTAATGCAGAAGCTGCGAAGCTGAGCTTGGAGAGGACCTTCAGAAGATCGGCAGAATATTCTTCCATCAAGGCATTTCCAGTGGAGTCAGTCACAGCGCCTGATGAGTACACCCTGGTGATAACCACCAGCAGGCCATTTGCTCCCCTGGCAGGATACCTGAGCAAGGATGCAACTGAGATACTGGCGGCATCATCTTTCGACAGCAATGATGAGGTCGTAGAGCCCATAGGCACCGGCCCCTTCAAGTTCGACTCCTGGGTGCCAAAGGAGAGCATGACAGGTGTTCGATTTGAAGACTATTGGGGCTCCAAAGCAAAGGTGGAGAAGGTGGTATTTTCAAACGTCCCTGAAGAGAAGACCAGGGAGAGCATGCTGAGAGCAGGCGAGGTGGACATAATTGGCACTATCTCTCCTGCTCTTGCCAAGAAGCTGGCCGAGGACTCCAGCTTCAAAGTCTACGAGCAAGAGGAGATGGGCAGAGTACGCCATCTACTGCTGAATGTAGCTAATCCGCCCCTGGATGATGTTCTGGTGCGTCAAGCGATAAGCATGGCAATAGACCGCGATCTGATCTGCGATTCCCTCCTGGAGGGCATGGATCAGACGGCATCAGCTCCTTTCTCATCCAATCTCTACTGGTCAAACGATAACCTCGAAACCCCATCATATGACCCAGAGGAGGCAATTGCACTCCTGGAAGAGGCCGGCTGGTCGGACAGCGATAACGATGGCATCATGGATAAGGATGGGGAGGATCTCAAATTATCTCTGTTCACCTATCCGAGCAGGCCGGAGCTTCCAAGCATTGCAGAGGCGTTGAAAGATCAGCTGGGCCAGGTGGGAATCGATATAGAGATCACCATTCTCGATGACTCTGCAGTGAGAGAACAGGCCAAAGGAGGGAAGGTGGACATCTATCTGGTCTCCGTCAATACTCTCCTCAATAGAGACCCGGACACATGGGCCAGCTATTTTACTACGGAATCGTATTACTACGACTGCATGAACTATGCCCCTGATGATGTGGCCGACCTCATCGAAAAAGGAAGGGAGACCATGGACCAGGAGGCGAGAAAGGAGATCTACGACCAGCTTCAAGAGAGGATACTGAAGGATGTTCCTGTGGTTTATCTGACCTACTACACGGGCATTTCCGCCTCAAGCTCCGATATACAGGACTATGAGCTGAGCCTGATCGGCAGGCATCACCTGGAGAATGCCTACAAAGCCTGAATGAAAAGAGGGAGTGCGAGAGGAACAAGAGCGAGGGACGGGAGCAGGACATGTACGGGCTCATCCTGAGGCGGATTGCCGCTGCCATTCTGACCATATCCGTTCTCACCGTATTTGTCTTCGCCCTCCTCTATCTCTTCCCTGGAGATCCTGCGGAGCGAATACTGCAGACCAGGATGAACGGTGAGCTTCCCACTTCCCGTGATACAGTGGAGGTACTGAAAAAGGAGATGGGGCTGGATGCACCTCCATATCAGCTATACCTGAGCTGGGCCAGCGGGGTGTTGCATGGCGATCTGGGCTACTCTTACGTCACCAGAAGGCCGGTCATAACCATTCTCAGTGAGTCCCTCCGGGCGACCGGCGAGCTGGTGATGATCTCCATGCTGATAGTCATGTTCTTTGGGCTTGCTCTGGGCTTTCTAGCCGCCTGGAAGGAGGATTCGTGGATCGATGATATGCTCAGCTATCTTGCCATTCTGGGCATCTCCGTGCCCGGATATGTCACAGCCTTCGTCTTAATCCTCATATTTGCCATAGGCCTGCATCTGCTTCCCGTGGCGGGACGAAGCGGGCTATATTCCATGCTCATGCCTGCAGCATCGCTCTCCTTTGGAGGGGCAGCGATGCTTATGCGCATGACCCGATACGATATCCTGGAAGAGTCAAGGCAAGACTACGTCCTGGCAGCGAAAGCGAAAGGCCTGGGCGAAGCACGGGTGTTTTTCGGGCATATATTCAGGAATTCCCTCCCCCCGTTGGTCACTTACCTCGGGCTGGAGTTGGGAGGCCTATTCGGCGGGGCGGTGATTGTGGAGAACATTTTTGCCTGGCCGGGAATCGGCCGGCTCCTGGTGGACTCGGTCCAGTCAGGAGACGTCCCATTGGTTCAGGCCAGCGTCCTCTTAATCGGGGTGATATTCATCCTCATAAATATCATCGTCGATCTGCTCTATACCTATATCGACCCCAGAATAGATCCGGAGGGCGTTTTATAGGCATGGCCCAGCGAGATCTCCTGAAAGAGGGTATCCTTGGAAACAAGAAGATACTCATAGGCTCTGCGATCATTGGGACGGTACTGATCATAGCTCTTTTTGCACCACTGATCGCCCCTCATGATCCCGAAGCGATAGATCTGAGAAACAGGATCGCTCCCTGGACGCTTGAGCATCCTCTCGGAACCGATTACATGGGCCGATGTCTCTTGAGCATGCTAGTGTATGGGCTGAGGCTCTCTCTCTTCATCGCTGCTGTGGTCCTCTTGATAAGAGTGGCATTGGGCACTGCTCTGGGGATGATGGCCGGATACTTCGGAGGCACTGCCGACCGGCTGATCTGCAGGATCATCGACTTCGAGCTCGTCTTCCCGGACATCGTCCTCGCCCTGGTGCTGGTCGGAACCCTGGGGCCGGGAGTGCCAAACCTGATATTGGCGTTGTCCATAGTTGGCTGGTCGAAGTACGCCAGAGTCATACGCAGCACTGTGATCTCAGTCAAGGAGAAGGGATTCGTCGAGAGCGCCCGAGCACTGGGTGCAAGCGAGAGCTACATCATGGGAAGACATATACTGCCCAACACCATCGCTCCCCTGATACCGATGATCACCTTAGGGCTTGGTGGCCTTCTTCTCAGCGTGAGCGGATTGAGCTTCATCGGTCTGGGGGTGGAGGCGGGAACCCCCGAGCTGGGGATGATGATCAAGAACGGATTTGGCGTCTTCCCAGGCCACCCCCATCTGGTTCTTGTACCCTCTGCATTGATAATCGTCTGCGTGACCGGTTTTACCCTTATCGGTGATGGCCTGCGTGATCAGCTGGACCCAAGAAAAGGCAATCCATTCAATCTATCCTAGCAGCGAATTGCGGCCAAGGAATGCATAAAATAGGAATGCTGTCAGGGCATAGAGTGCGCCGGTTATCAGGAACGGCATCTGGTTATGCCCCCCGGCCATCATAATTACTCCGGCATATGTCCCTGCCCCCACAAACAGGTAGCATGCCGTCCAGGTAAGGCTGTTGATTATCGGCCTCTCCTCAGGCGGGACGATCTCTCCAAGATGATCGCATCAAGAGATCAAGTCCTCGATCGAAGCGAACTGGCCAATGTCGATGTGGTAAAGGACAATCAGGTGTGCACTCCGTGCATTCCAATATCTTTAAATATTTAGAATATAATTGTGTTTCGTATTGATAATCAGGAGGTATGCTACTGAAATGGAATGTATTAATGGTATGCATACTACTTTCTTGTATGCATGTCGTAATGTCTGTTCAAGGTAATGAGAATCAAGGTGCAGAAACAGAACTCGAACTACAAGAGAGTCAGTCTAACACTGAGGTTGTTCCTTTGCCAAATAATAGCGTCGCTTTGAATCAGTCAACATCGACACCGATTGGTTTGGAAAGGACTGCAAGGAATAACAGTAGTCTTATTGAAAATGATACAAAATGTGAGCAAAGGACAAACTGCAGTGATCGAGAAAAAGGAGCCCTTGATGATGAAGTTAGTTGGCACATAATATCCTGTGCCACTATATATTCAGGTACATGCCAATATTCCAATAACTGTTATGTTGATGGGCATTGTCCCAATTGTTTTAGCTATTCAAGCTCGCATGTATGCTGTTTGTATGGACATTGGGATAGCTCAGGTTTGCATTGTTATGCTTAGTTACCTGCTAGGAGGAAATCAGTTATGAACGTAAAATTGCTGGCATTAGCAATATTCTTAATCACATTAGGGGAAGTATATGGACAGGCGGATGAGCTTGAACACGCAGTTATGGGGGATGTGGATCTGCGATCAGGCTACGGGCGGGTTTGGACTAGCATTTACGGCGTTGAACTGGTATCTCTGCCTTCATATAATGATACTTTACAGCAGTTGATAGACAATGCTGTAGATGGTGATACCATCGAATTACAGCCAGGCTGGTATATATCTGACCAGAATTCTTCGGGATTTCTTGTAGAGATTGATAAGAACCTGACCCTGAAAGGACAAGGGATGGTAATCATAGACGGTCGAAGATTGCGCAGTGCATTGGCCATAGGTAAAAGCAATCCACAAGTAAAAGTAAAACTATCTAATATCAAATTGATAAACTGCAAAGGTGAGACTGGCGCGGCTATACTCAACCATGGCAAAATGCTGATCTTGGATGATTGCCTATTAGGTAACAATATAGCATACAATGGTTCAAGTATTTACAATAAATACGGTGAAGTGTGGATAAATGACAGCTTAGTAACGAATAACTTCGCTATGCATGATGGTACAGTGGTTAACGAGGGAGGAAAATTGATCGTGGAAAACAGCACATTTTCCCAAAATATAGCATCTATGGGAAGTGGCATCTCCAGTAAGGGAGCCGTGCTGCGAAAAGATAGCTATGACCTGCAGAAGATCCGTGAAGAATACAGGAATGATTTCGGGAGTGGCATGCAGGTGATCGTGAGAAATTGCACCATTTCATACAACCGTGGAGATACAGGAGGTGCCATCAGTAATGAAGGCGGCAGTCTTATAATAGATTCGACATCCTTCGAATCCAATAGAGGATCTGGGGGCGCGATTTACGCCTTTAATTGCCCATTAATAGCCACGGGCTGCAAAATTCTGAACAGTAAGATGGCGGATAACTGTTTTAACGCCGGTATTGGAGCCAGCGTTTTCATCTTCGGACAAAATGCGCTTATTGAGAATTGTTCCCTTCTCGATAACGAAGCCATGGTTGAGAATTTGCATGAAACATGTGGGACTGGCGGCGGTATTTATGCTTCAGAATCGAATGTGACTGTGGATAACTGTGATATACGACGCAACAAGGCATTTTACGGAGGAGGCATAAATGTATTTAAAGGCAATTTAATCGTAAATGGCGGAATAATCTCAGATAACGTAGCTAAAAGTATTAAATTGCCTGAAAGAATAACATTAACTTCTGTAAGCTTATCTAAATGCACCGAAACGGACTGTGAACGAGTTGATCTAACCGACAGCATTCCTGATACTATTGGCGGAGATGGCGGCGGCATTTTTATCATCGGTAACGCCACATTGAACGATGTTACAATTGAAAGGAATTACGCTGCCAGAAAAGGAGGTGCGATCTACATAGATGAAGGAAGCCAAATAAGGCTGGATGGCAAAGTAACCATCATCGATAACCAGGCAAAAGAAAAGGGTGGAGCAATTTATAACCGAGGCACGCTCGACCTGAGAAACGCTATAATCTCAAATAACTGTGCAAAAGAAGGTGGTGGTATTTTCATAGAACCGCTTGGTAATCAGGTGGGTAATACGGGCCTGGCAACTAATAATACTCCAGATAACATCTATTCGCCCGCAGAAGTTGAATAAATGAATAATGTATCTCAGCCAATAGGCTGGGATGCAAACCATTTTTCCTTGCAGAAACCAAAGAAGAAGTCACCGCTTGAGCCATGCATTGTGCTGGCTAGGGGAAGGATCAGCATCGATGAGGAGCTATAGAGACGGATGAGATGCAGATAAAATAGCATAGTAGAGACGCAGCGGAGTGAACCCTTGATAGTAGACAGGTAGTTAAGCAACGGCATTTAAAGCAATCACTAATTCGAACTGATCCGGAGATCTATACTGAACGTAGCCGCCTGGATATCTGAGAATGGTTCTAAACCTGTTCCTCCAGAAAAGGGTATAAAAATACCCCTTTAGGCTCTGTCTCTGTGCTATAAAAGGCCAGGTACTCTCTCAGTAGCTCATCCGGTTTTATCTCTTCGAACTCCTCCGGATGAAGCAGCTTTCCCAGGTACGCTGCACCTATTGGATTCAATCCTCCACCTCCCACCAGAAAGTTGTCGATATAATACACGTTGCCATTCTTGATGGCATCCAGCTCGGAGAACTCCGTCTGATTCGATATGGCCTGGACGGATTCTGCTGCGCCGGATACGTCCTCGGTCTCAAAGCCTGCATTGCTATTTGGATTCAAATAAGATGTGAATATATACTCTGGATTCTGCTCCATCACCCATTCAGGCTCCACATCGACGCTGGTCTTCCCGTAAAAGGGACTATCTTCCTTCACTATTTTGTCTATCAGGTTTCTTGCCCCGGCCAGCTTGAGCGATTGATCATATCTGCTGCCTCCTGCAGTGTATTTTGTGCCCAACTCATGGGAGTTGAAGAGGACCTCAGGCTTATCCTCTTCAGGGATCTGATCGGATATCCTCTTTATCCTATTGTAAGTCTCTTGATGCCAGGCGGCAAAATCTCTTGCCTTCTCTTCTTCATCAAAGGAGGGTTTCGAAAAACTAATCAATCGAAATGTTTATATACTATTAATATCATAATATTTGATGTATGAGGACGCTCATAGATTTTGCCATGCGAGAAGAATATTCTCGGGTTAAAGCTCTCGGCGATGATCTCTCCGATATTAACTCTTTAATCAATTGGGATCGATTCAGATTTTTAGAACCATTGATCTATAAGAATAAAACTAGCCGTGGAGGTCGTCCAAACATTGATATTGTAATTATGGTGAAGGCACTTGTACTTCAGAGTTGGTTTGGTTTATCAGACCCAGAACTGGAACGCCAAGTTACGGACAGAATCTCATTTCGAATTTTTCTTGGCACCACAGAAGTGATTCCAGATTTCAGCACAGTTTGGCTATTTCGCGAGCGACTGATCGAATGTGGCAGATACGAGGATCTTTGGAAAGAGCTCCAGAATCAGCTTGATGAGAAAGGATTTGCCGTAAAGAAGGGCACAATTCAGGATGCTACTTTCATAACATCTGATCCAGGGCAAAAGAGGAATAAAAAAGATCAGAAAGACCAAGATAAAAAGGATCCCAATTTAGAAGCCATCAAGGCGAGACCGACTCCTGATTTTGATAAAGACTTGCTCAATATTTCTAATAATATCGTTAGCAGCAATGCCAAACCAAAGAGACTCGATGATGGTCCAATAAATGAGGGGACTTGGGCAAAAAAGGGCAGCAAATCATTTTTCGGTTATAAGGGCCATATTCTAATCGATACCGAGTACCATCTTATCCGAAAAATCGAGACAACAACAGCATCTCTTCATGATAGTCAGGTGGACCTTGGAATCAATGGATTACCACGTTACGCCGATAAAGGATATAGCGGTGCCAAGACACAAGGATACGATGCTGCGATGAAAAAAGCTGCAAGAGGTCATAAGCTGGGAATCAAAGACATTCTGAGAAATAAAAGGATCAGTAGAAAGCGATCGCAAATCGAAAGATGTTTTGCGGTTATGAAACGAGCCCATAATGCAGGTCATGTTTCTGTAACGACTATCGCCAGAGCAGGGATAAAATTCATGATGAATTCAATCGTTTACAACATAGAGCAGTTGAAATATTTAGGGCGTGTTCCTTCAACATAGCGGAGGCTATGAAAGTGCACGAGAGAATAGAGAAAAAGCAAGGCAAAATGCAGAAAAAGAGGCTACATAATGGATGAATTGACCTAAAAACAACCATAAAGATTGAAAATATTAACGCAGGAATTTAAAGCTCTTCTAATTGGTGCTAAATCGAAACCCTCAAAGATATATCCATAGATCAGGACAGTTGCAGATGTATGCTCCGGCTCGCGCGCATTAAGACAGATCAATGGAATTCCAGGAAGATTCCTGTGGAACTCCTCTTTCATCTTTCTGCCTGCATCATTTGCATAGTTCAAAAATTCCAGATTCGTCTGAACGGCATCTGGCGAAAGGGAGAGAACATGCTCAAAGTCAACATCGGGCGGAGTATTCCCTACCGAATGCCATTGGCTTATCTCTCCCCAAAATACTGGATAATTGGAATAATCAGGTCCAACCACAGGCAGCATCCTATCCTCCGCGCCGATGAGACGCAATAGCTGGGGACCAATATAGCCCAGTGCAGCCACGTGGTTTATGGGCTTATTGACCGTCTCCGCATCTCCGAATATATCGATGAAGGTGAGGCTGCTCTCTGTGCCATTGATTATCCTCTCGATCTGAGCGATATCCTCTTCATCGACCTCCTGATCATAATTAGCATCTGCAAGCTCTGTTGTCTCTGCCGATCCCTTCATTATATCCTTCACATATGCAATGTCCTCTTCATCGATGATGTCATCCAGATTGGCATTGCCAAAGACATCCAGCCGCACATCAAGGGCATCCGCCGGGGACACGGCGAAGAATAAGATACACAATGAGATCATCATACATCCTTTATCAATCATAATAAACACTCCAACCGATTGCAATCAAATAATATTTATGGCTATATTTGCAATACTTAGCAATCCATAAGCAATCCAGGTAAAATGAGTGAGGCGTACAAGCTCATCTCGATCGCCATTGCCATCACCCCATGCCGGATATTAATCATTTCTAATTCATCCTCTTCAGTATCATCTCCTGAGAAAGGGTATTCACCTCCTCGATAGTGGCATTCTCCACCGGTGTAATGCTGCCGAAAGCATCCATCAAGAGCACTTTTCCTTCCTTTCTCCTGGCGACGAGAATGTCTTTCGCCATCATCTGACGATCCTTTTGGTTATCGCCCAACAGATATACCGTGAATTCACACATTTATGCCTCCGAAAGCATGAACTGCTCTACCCTGACAATATCCCTCAAGGAGCTGGAATGCGGGGCATAATCGAGGAGCAATGCTCCTTTTTTGTCCGCTTCCACCACCTCCCGATCATAGCTCACAGACATTATCTGCTGAGCATTTCCATCCAGCTCTCTTTTTGCCATCAGAAGGTCTTCATCGACCTCTACCTTGTTCACCACCACTATCTGCCTCTTGACCCCCAGATCCCCAGCCAGCTTCAGGCCGTGCTTTGCCACCTCCAGGGACTTCGGGGTGGGCTCAGTGATGACGAAGGAGAGGTCGAACTCCGAGGCCAGTCCTCGGCCGAAGATCTCTACCCCGGCCTGAGAGTCCACGAAGATGAAGTCGTGCTCTTCCGGACCGGATGCCAGGTAGTTCACCAGCAGCCGGACCAGAGATATGGGTGCGCACAGACAGCCTGCGCCGCCGAAGGGTATCGTCCCCATCACAATCAGCTTCACACCATCTGCTGCCGGGATAATGAACTCATCGAGGTCCTCCTCTGTGCACTCCAATCCGTGCTCACCATGCTCCTGCTCCTCTGCCTGCGGCCCGAGCCTTTCCCAAAGATGGCTGCTATCCTTTGCCAGAGAGACGACATCGCTGAGAGGAATGCCCAGGGACATGGCCAGATTCATGCTCGGATCGCAGTCTATGACCAGCACCCTGTAGCCATCCCGAGCCAGCAGCCTGGCCAGATTGGAAAGGATGGTGGTCTTGCCCACACCACCCTTTCCTGAGAAAATTATCCGTTTCATCGGGACTCCAGAACCAGCGTATTGACAAATAC
Source organism: Methanothrix soehngenii GP6 (assembly GCF_000204415.1). Lineage (NCBI taxonomy): Archaea > Methanobacteriati > Methanobacteriota > Methanomicrobia > Methanotrichales > Methanotrichaceae > Methanothrix > Methanothrix soehngenii. The sequence continues at coordinate 1,831,816 of NC_015416.1, forward strand.
GGTTTCGTCGAACTCCTCGTTCACTCTCTTCGTCCCGTCCGCATGCCTGACTAAAAACATGCATTCGCCGTCCACGTCGATGGGAATCCTTGCCACACCATTCTCGTCTGTTCTGGCGGATCCAATCTCTCGTCCCTCTTTCTTGGAGACGGCTTTGATATCCGCAAATGCTAGAGGCTTCTCTTCGTACAGGACGGAGAGCTCGATCTCCTGCCCAGAGCGGCAGAAAGGCTCTTTTGGCACTATCTCCAGAATCCCGTGCAATGGGCGGCCAATGTAGTCGCTGCCATTTCCCACAGAGATTATGGTCTTAGCCATCTGGTTGTAAGCTCCAGCATAGATCACATCCTTGAACTGGAATTTTGGACCCTGGTTGTAGCCATCCTTGGTCTGCGACCAGACGGTCGTGCCCATGTCGACGAAAGCGATGTAATGGCCGGCATTCTCTGCCTTGAACTTCATTGAATGGCGATCATCGCCCGCAGATAGAACTGCCTCTCCCCGGATTCCATCGGGAAGAAAGACAAATGGCAAAAACCTGCTGATATCAGCCACGCCATCCTGGCGCATGTTGTGGCCATAGACAAGGGACAGCTCAACATCATCATTCTCGATCTTCGATCTCTCCAGCCAGATCTCATGGCCCTGAATCATCAATGACAAATTTCTCTCTTGCATATGCTCCATTCCTCATTACCGATGTGATTGATTGGGTTTATAGGGTTTGTTTATTAATAAGTTTTCCTTTATCAATAGTATTTAGTAATAATATATTAAATTAAAAGCAAAAATGATGTTACCCCCCGAGCTCTGGATTGGTCCTCCAATCAGAGAACATGGAAGGCGGAAGATCAGATCCGCAGATGCAAAGCCGCAGAGTTCAGGGAGGACTCAATTATTGCATTTACCGCTCATTAAATCAGGAAGAGCCTTCTTGTAGCATCTAACTCATCGGAGGATAAACGAATGCCCCATGCTCCTTTAGATCATAGTCCACGTTCTGGAACCGATCGATATATTCCTGATGCACCTGTTCTGGATCGAGGTCCCCGAATAGGTCGGGATAAAGCCACTTGGCAAAGTACAGGACGCCAATATGATCTCCTGCTCCCAGGGTGTTTATGAAATAGGTCACATAGATTCTGCCATTCTTTCCTGCATTGGTCTCGCCGAATCCAGCTGTTCCCATGATCTCATCATAGCGCTCCTTCAGAACGGATTCATCATCGACCTCATAGCCACCATTCCAGGACAGTCCAATGATCGCATCCGGATTCTGTTCCAGCACCCATTCGGTCTCCACTGGGGGCAGGGTGTTCTTTGAGGAGATGCCAGCATCCACCCGGAGGCTATCGGCCAGGTCCGCAGCAATGTTTATTCCCCCGGCAAGCTCTATCGCCTCAGAGTAGCCGCTTCCCCGGACGACTGTGGTATTACCCGGCCGGTCAACGAAGACCTTCACCCTCTCGCCCTCTGGAATAGTAGCTACCCTCTCAGCAACCATATCCAGATATCCATCCTTCCATTCCTGATACTCCAATGCTCTATCCACCTCATCCAGCATACAGGCGAGGGTGAAAAGAGATGGCGTCCCTTTGCTCCAGGTCTCCAGATAGACCACATCTATGTCCGACCCCCTGAGTTTCTCCTCAAGATAAGGGCAGCCGGTCTTTGTGCCGATGATTATTGCATCCGGTTGGAGCTTCAGGATTGCCTCCACATCGCAATCGTTTCTGTTGCCGATGGAAGCGGTCTGGATGAACTGGGGGAAGTAGGTGGGATACTTTCCAAGGGTACCGGAGCTTCCCTCTGAATCCACCCCGACTACCCGCTCTTCTGCACCCAGGATGCCGAATGATCTCTGCCGTAATGGCGTATACCAGAATGATCCTCTCTAAGGGATGCTTGACCCGGCTGGCATTGCCAAAGGCATCGATATAATAAATTTCGGATTCAGTCCCCTGGATGATCTTCTTGATCTGATCCAGATCTTCTTCATCGACCTTTCCATCCTGGTTGGCATCAGAGAGAGCGGTCTCTTTATTCTTGCCGTCTAGGATGCCCTGCACATAATTTCTGTCCTCCTCATCTATCAGCTCATCCCCATTTGCATTGCCGAAGATATCCAGGGTGAACTCATGGGCGGATGCGGATAGGATCAGCAATAATCCTAATGAGATCAATGCGTAGATTGCTTTATTCACAGTCCCGTCACCTCAATTGCCAAGTCTGAACTGAAATTGACCCATCTGCTTATAAGTATGTCGATAAAAGTATGATTTATTAAGATTAATATATATCAAGATTTTACTTAGAGCAATAAGCAAAGGCCTTTTTGAGCTTCTGAGAAAGATGTGTCGAGTGCCATCACCCCCCTGATAGAATCCCCGGAGAGAATGCTTCTTTATCCAGCCAGTACCATCAATACGATCAAGACCAGCAGCCGGACCAGCACGCTGATCCCCGTGGATATTACAACCAGCGACAACCCCAACCTCACTCCAAAGACTGAGGTATAATTGGGCATGAGCGAGCGGATGGAGTAGAAGGGAAGCATGAACATGCTGCCCAGCATCAGGACTATCAGTGCCTTTACCTCGCTTATGCTGCCGTTGCTGATCATCGGCCCCAAAAGGGTGATGCCCGCCTTGGGGCTGGCCACATAGATGGTCAGAGGGACTATAGTCTCCGGTGGCACTCTGAAGATCTGGGCGATGGGAAGGGCATTGATCGACTGGAGGATTCCCTTCTCGCTCAGGTATAAAACGAGAAAGGTCATTATGAAAAACAGGGATGATATACGCAAAAACAGCCGTCCCTGTCCATGCAGGGATCTCAAAACAGCCTGGAAGATGGTCGTTTTATTTTCGGGAATATCCGCATCTTTCGAAGCATCAGAGCCTTCAGGGAGATAGGCCCTCCCCAGGATCACCACTATAAAGAGCTTGATGATCCCTGTGGATAGAGCAACAATGGCATAAATCCCTCCTGCAAACAGCCCCAGCACCGGGACAACAAAGGCCAGATGATATGTGAACAGCTCTCGAAAGTAGACGGGAACGCTGTTCATGATGGCACAAAAAAATGCCTGACGCTCAGTCAGACTGCCCTCATCTTTCATCCGGGCGATCATTGTGTTCGCGGCCAGGGCCGACCCCAGGCTCACCACAAATGTGGATGCAGAGACAGCAGGAAGATGGGAGAACGATATCAAAGGTTTTGCCAGATAAGAGATCTTGTAGAATAAGCCCAGCTCATTCATCAGGCCAGTTAGGAATAGCATTATGAATACTATTGACATGGTGCTGGCGGTGGCGACCAGTGATTCAGCTAATAGATGGAGCATTTCCATTCTCTAATAATAATCGAATATCCTTTAAAGCTGTCGAGCATTAAGCTCCCGGATTGAAGTTGAAAAAGGCGGCATGGGGGCGATTCCCAGGAGAATGCATCCATCTCTCCCGGGATATCATTCGCCCATGGGGCTATGGATATACAAAGATCCCCTGATATTCTAGCCCCTGGAACCTCTCCAGATATTCTTTGTGTATGGCCTCTGGATCCAAATCCAGGAACTTCTCCGGATAAAACCACTTGGCCAGATATGAAAGGCCCACAAACCACCTTGGCCGGCTGGTGATCTCTGTGGTCATGAGATGCACCCGCTCGTCCTTTGCTGCATCCACCCGTGATAGCTCAGGAGCCTGGACGATCTTCGTCCATAGCTCTCTCATGGCACTGTCATTGGCCAGGCTGTAGCCTCCAGGAGAGCTCCAGGTGAAGATTATCTGGGGATTCTCTCCTACCACCCATTCCGGGTCCACAGTGGGATACATCCCGCCTGTTCCTCCGGTCAGATCATGGGCGATATTCTCGCCCCCGGCAAGGCCGCAGAGCATATCCACGATGGAGCCGTTGGATCCCGTCTTCCACAGATCGGCCGAAGTATAGTATATGGGATAGACCCGGGGCCTTTCACTCTCAGCGATCGATGATAACCGTTCCTCGATGAGGTCTGAGTATTTTCCCGCGAAACTGTTCAGCTCTCGGGCATCATCTTTCCGGTCCAGGATATAGCCCAGGGCCATGATCTCCGACGAAGAGTAGTCGGGATAGGTAAAGCCCATGCGAACCACTGTAATGCCTGTGCCTTCTAATTTGTCTTCCAGCTTCTCTGGATCCGGTGTCCTCAAATCAGCAATCACGATATCGGGATTGAGGCTGATGATGGCCTCGATATCCGGCTCGCTCCATTTTCCCACCGTGGGAAGGTCGATCATCTCTGGGAAGAAATCCCTGTTCGCTCCCTCCACCAGGGATGAGCCGACGCCCACGATCTTATCCTGCGCCTTTATGCCTCGAACCGACTCTGCACAGGCCAGGTTGAGAACCACAATCCTCTCCACCGGCATGGGAATGGTGACATTCATCAATTCTTCGTATATGGTGTAGGCCTTGAGGGTGAGCTGCTCTCCAGTCCCATCAATCAGCCTCTCTACCTGCTCGATATCCTTCCCATCCACAATACCATCGAGATTGGCATCAGATAGCTCCGTTGCTGGGCTCCTGCCGGCTATCACGTCCTCCAGATAAGCGATATCAGACTCATTGATGGCATCATCCATATTGGCGTTGCCAAATATATTCAGGGTATAGCTGAAAGCCAGCGAAGAAGAGCATATTGCGCATGAGCTGGCACATAACGCTATCAGCAGCATTACAAACTCAGATGATCTTTTCATTTTCATCAACTTCGATTCCTAATCAACAGCCGGAAAGACGAACATTCTATCGCTCTGCTCCTCCAGTCTCATGAAATCAAGATACTCCCCATAGGCCTCTTCTGGCTCGAGAGCGATCCCGGGATGGAGGATCTCTGCCAGGCGCTGCAGGCCGGCAACATTATCCAGGCCGAATAGGGTTTGGGCGGATACGACATAGACACGATCGTTCTTCACCGCCGATATATTCTGGGCTCCGGGACGGCTTAATATATCGTTTCTCATCTCCTCCAGAGCTTTGACATCGCCAGAGGATGTCAGGCTCCATCCCGGCAGGCCATCGGAAGATTTGAGATAGTCAGTCTTGATAATGACCTCGGGATCCTGAGAGACAACCCACTCCCATTCCACCTTGGGATAGGCTTCATCCTCCTCCATCACATTGCTTCCTCCCGCCTTTTCCAGGAGCATTCCTGAGGCCGAACTCCCTCCAAATGTGGTGATATCGCCAAGCCCCCTTGAGCTCCCCTCGATAAAGACTCTTGGACGGTCCAGGTTCTTTGCCCCCTGCTCAACCTCTGCCACATGCCGGTCATGCCAGTCGATTAGCTCTTCTGCTCGATCCTCCCGGCCAAGTATCGAGCCTAAAAGCCTCAACTCCCTGCTGAGGTTCTCCTCTTTGTAGAAGTCCAGCCCCAGGGCGACAATTCCGCTAAATGGCTCCAGGTTCTTGGAAACTGCCTCAACTCCATTCGGCTTTCCAGGATAGACAAATCCTAAGACGATGATGCCTGTGCCATTTCTCTTGCTGCCGATCTCTCCGATCTTCTCAAAGTCTATATCGCTCCATGTGCCAATCGATGGCCTTTCCTTCAGTCCCTGAAATGCATAATCCTCTTTTATTCCCTCCGCCAATCCAACAATCAGGTCCGAGGCTCCTAGAGCAGATACGGCTTCCGCTGCATCGGTATTCAGAACTATGATCCCCTGCACGGGCTCGGGGAGGGTCACCACCCTTCCCGCAGAATCTGTTATTGTCAAAGGAAATTCGGTCCCCTCTGAGCTGGCATTGATGACGCTGACCGCCAGCAAAAATCCGATCGACAAAGCCAACGCTATTAGATGCTTATTACTCTTCAATTTGAACACCTACCAGGTTCAATGTCTGGACAGACAATTATCCTTTAATGCCACTAATCCAAACATGATATTAATTATTGTTACTTTGTAATTTGCTTATAATACTTTCGGCCCGTTTAGGTTGCAGCTATGGAAGCATTTTCTCACGTAGTATGATAAGTGATAGATCAGAGCTATTGATCGTGAAAAGCTATACGACTGGTATTAAATATGTGTATGTGTTTAGCTGGCAAGCCTTGCCGTTAGCATTTGGAGATTATCCAGTTCTCTTTGTCTCTAGGTTGCCAATACGGTCATGATTCGTTCGTGAATCGAAGTTCCTTTGGTATTGCGCATTGGTCATCGGTTAAGCCCACCACTCAGCTCTAAAGCGTTCGCGGTTTACATGGGGGTCTAGGGCTTGACTATCGTAAACACCTGCTAGAGTTTCCCAAGTCCTTGTTATTCCCAGATATCGTAGAATAAGAGTCAACTGATCATCTGCATTCTCCGCGAAGATAATGCTCCATCGAAGTTGAGTGAATCTTACAATATTTTTTCCCGGATGAATTTTCCTAACATTAAAATATGTTCTCCTGCTAACAAGAAGTGTTAAAATCGCAACCCATATAAGAGCTTCAATTATCAAAGGATTTTTAGTATCCAGGGCGTCTAATGCATACCTGCTCTTTAGCTCTTTAAACATCAATTCGATATCCCATCTAGCTCCGTAAAGCTTTCCGATATCCTCCGGTTCAAGAATATCTGAGTTAATATTAGTAATATATGTATGATATTTTTCATCTTCATCATTATAGATAGCGACAAGACGGAATCGATGTGTATCGGGTCTTTTTACTCCTTTATATGCTCTGCGTTTAAAGGAAACCTCGATCTCCACATCCAAAATTTGTCGTTTGAGCTTGGGTAACACATCTTGTAGATATGCACCGCACACATCTATACTCTGACCTCTCCAGGACCTATTTGCCTTTATGATCATTGGATTCGAATTATCCTTTAATCGAGAGACTAAAAAACCTCCGTTCTCAGCTATTCTGGCAAATAGTTGATATTTATAGAAACCAAGATCAATGAGCAGTATTTTCCCTTTTATCCAGGGGCCGACTTTAATAGTCTTTAGCTCATTGGTACGTTCGTTGTGTATAGCAACGCTTTCTGGGGTGTTTCCAACTGCACTGACAAGAACCGCAATCTTAAGGCCAGCAGCTTCTCCTTTGGATCGGGCCGCTGGGTAGAGCTTTGCCAGACTTGAATGAAGTCGAACTATTGTGCTATCTTGGATCAAGACGTCTCGAAACTGAAATAACTTCTTATTGAGATTATAACTCTGTTCTTGCGCAAGGTATTCAATTCCATGAAGAACACATGCTTTGAGAAATTCCACAAGTTCTGGAGTAAATCTGTAATACCAGCTACTATCACTTAGTTTTTCATGAGCTTCTTTTTCATAACTTCTCTTCAAACTAGTGTCGCGTCAACTATTTAACGTCGGATAAAGACGAGAAAGCTTAACTCTGGCATCGGCAGTAGCGAATTGCCAATTTACCTTTGCATTTTTGTTATTTCTGATATCTTGCCATGCCACTGCTTCTTTCCTAACAGTTTCAATATCGTCGATTCTTCTGTTCAGACATTGTCCCCAAAGCACATTTAGTTCTATTTCAGCTATGTTCAGCCAGCTGCCATGTTTTGGAGTGTGCACGAACTCAAACCTATCCCATAACGCCTTTGCTTTTTCTGGCGGAAACTTCTCATAAAATGATCCTGCTTTATGGGTGTTGAGGTTATCCATAACTAATGTTATTTTTTCTGCTTGTTCATATTGAGCAGCGATCTCTTCTATAAAGCCAGCCCAGTCCAACGCAGTCCTTCTTTCAGTGACCTTTATCATGCGCTTCCCCGCCAATGGCTCGCAGGCAAGAAAGATATTGGCCATACCGCAGCGTTTGTATTCATAATCATATTTGGCAGACCGTCCGGGCGAGGCAGGAATTGGTTTTCTTGTTTCAGATATCAGTTGCTTTGGAGACTCATCCATGCATATGATTGGATGAAGCTGATCAAAGGGTCGCTTATATACGTCTAACACCATTTCCATGTTCGCGACAAAGCTACCGTTTTGATCTGGTGGAATCACCCATCCCTTTTGTTGCCAAGGCTTGATCTCGTTTTTTTTAAAATTCGCCTCACAGTCTCATGGGAAATGCTGTCAATATAGTTGAGCTCAACGACTTTATCAGCCAGTAGCCTTAAAGACCACCGTGCGAAACCTTCTGGCGGCTCGCTGCAGCTTAATGCAATCAAATGGGCTTCAAAATCCCCATCGGTTTTCTTGGCATAGATGCGGTTCCCTGTCCTTTTATCAAGTGCAGCATCGAGACCTCCTTCGACAAATCGCTTTTTCACGCGATCGATCTTTCTCATGCTGATTTGAAGCACACGAGACATTTCTTCATTGGTCGAGTGTTCTGTTTGGTAATCGCCTTTGTCGCAACCCAGCAAAATCAATGCATTTAGAATTTTCTGTGATCTCTGCTTTCCCTTTGATGCAATGTCACTGAGAGTTTTGCGTTCTTCTTCAGTTAACGTAACGATATACTTCTTCATATCCTATTCTCCAGGATAGAATATGAGCTAATACATCTTATACTTTACGACATTTAATTAATGACGCGACACTAGCCAGCGATCTCTGAAGACGGACTCCGAAACTCAGAACCAAAACCCAAAATATGATTACTGCATCGATTTTACGTTCACGCTTTATTAGACCAGTCTCTGCCGCAGTTTTCCTCAAAAAGTCCGGCGAGAACATCGTGCATAGATCCTTCTCTATGAAACTTTGCTCTGCTAACGAGCGTTCTGCTGCCATTTGCTACCCCTTCTTGAGGGATAATTAGATCACAGCTCCTATATATATCTAAACATGAATTAAAAATATACTAAGTACAAAAAGGCAATATTACATAACACTCGTCCTAAATGTCCTTAACCGATGACCAATGTGGTATTGCGCAGAGTTCCCAAAATCTGCCTCAAAACGACCTGCGGGCGTAGTGCCCTTTCTGCTCTATTATTTGTCGGCTCCACACCTGGATTAATGATGAAAGTGAACCAGTACTCGAATCCGTTGCGGATATTGCCAATGAATTTCTGGACCCTCTCGCAAAAGTACTCTATCTCGATCCAATGCCGGAGCTCTTCTCGGTGGATCGGTTTCAAGAGCTGTGGTTAGCGATTCATAAAGCACCTTGAGCGCTTTATGCAGGGAATTGCTTCCTCGAACCTCTCAGCTAGGTCCTTCGATTCCCGAAGTATGTGTGCCCAGCATCGCTGCAATCGCTTTGTGAATCTGGCATATGGTTTCCCTCCATCGCATACAATTATGCCCTTGAATCATGATTGGAGCACATCGAATCTTGTTCAAAATGGCATCGTATTCCGATTGTACCACTTCAGCAGCGCGACGGGTTAGATCGACTACCGTAGCCGGACTCGTATTCAATCCATGCAGTCGCCTCAGTGCATCCTGGATTTTCCTATGAGGCAGTCTATCCTCGTACTTCAGCAAAGCTGTCTGCGCAATTATGTTATTTCCGAATCAGCCTTCAGAGGGACATTCTGCATCGCTGGCAACAACTTCTTTCGGGCAGCCCGGACATCTGTAATTAGCTATATTATATTCAGTAACCATGACCGGCTGAGGTTTGGGAATTTCTTCGATAACTTCGATTCTATTCCAAAAGGGGCACCAAGCTTTGCTCCCCAATCGGGACATAGATCTGCTGCGACTTCTACTTGGCTATCCGGAACTGCATTTGGACTCGTTATACCTTTAGACCCTATCTTCTGGCCGGGCTTCAAGCACGATTATTTTTGCCTTAAGCAACTCGATCTCACGTCTTAACAGCTCATTCTCTTCTTGAAGTTGCTTGATTATTTCTTCTTCGTGTATACTCTTAATTGATGAATATAATTATTATTTAATTCTTTGGTTTAATTGATCTTGGGTAAAACTTGCATAAGTGTGATAGGAGCTAAACACGTACGTAAGCAGAGCTTATATAACCTAATGCAATGCAAGGAGATATCATGGATGTAAGAGGGTCGAAGATTTGCAGAATGGCGATCATTGTATCCATGGTAGCTTTGGTTGGCTGGTTTACGGCTGCTGGAAATGCCCTTTTAGTGGCGATTTCTATAACAGCAGGTGTGGTTCTACTCTACTTATGCAAATCGAAAATCAAAGAGGTCGTAGAGGATGAGAGAGATGTTAAGGTAAGCGAAAAGGCATCCAAGCTGGCCATAGAGATCTTCGCTGCGACAAACATCTTGATAGGTGTTGTCTTGATTGCGCTCAGGTATAGATACTCAGAGTATACAAATATCGGCTTTACCCTGGCATTCTCTGCCTCCTCTTTGATGATATTATATTCGCTTCTGTATGGATATTACAACAAGAAATATGGATACGAGCCTCCAAATGAAGAATAGAGTCAGGGTTTATCGGGCCATAAACGATCTAACACAGGAGGAACTTGCCAAAAAGATTGGAGTGACCAGACAGACAGTGTTAGCCATCGAAAAGGGCAAATATAGCCCATCTCTAGACCTTGCCTTTAAAATGGCGAAGATCTTCGGCGTTAAAATTGAGGAGATTTTCATCTATGAAGATCCTCAGGAGAAAAACGACGTAGAAGGCATTTAGATTAGTATGATTAACCTCTGGATGAGTTTGGCTACAATCGAAGGTGGAAATATGGTTATAAATTTCGCGGAAGCGCTCTTGATGGAGTTGACCTATAGGTGAACAAAGAGTCTTCTATCCAACTCCTTATCCGCAAAATAAAATCATCCATCGCATCTACAAAGTTCAGCGAGGACCCGTTAATATTAGGGCTGGCCATATTACTAATGTTATTACTACTGCTGTATACCTTTGGGACCTTTGCGCCTCAGGAGGAGATGTGGCATAGATCCTATGGCGGTGCTGGCTCGGATGTTGGAAACTCTGTATTAGAGGTAAAAGATGGCGGATATATCATTGCAGGCACTACTAGCTCTTATGGTGCTGGAAAAGATGATGCCTGGCTAGTAGAGGCGGATCAAAATGGCAATGAGAAGTGGAACAGGACTTTTGGCGGTTCTGATGACGATTCTGGCGTATCAGTAATGCAGATTAATGACGGCAGCTATATCTTTGCCGGCGCGACAAGCTCCTTTGGCGCAGGAGATTTTGATGCCTGGCTAATAAAGACCAACTCTGATGGAAAAGAGCGCTGGAACAAAACCTATGGAGGGGCCAGCTACGATTGGGGTTACTCGGTTCAGGAGATAAAAGATGGTGGCTATATCATCGCTGGTGAGACGAGATCCTATGGAGTCGGTGGAAGCGATGCCTGGCTGATAAAGACTGATTCCACTGGCAACGAACTATGGAATAGAACCTTCGGAGGGCCGAAAGACGACGGTAGCCATGCGATACGAAGGACCAAGGATGACGGCTATGTTATTGCAGGTTTCACAGAGTCTTATGGTGCAGGCGGCAAAGATGTCTGGCTGATAAAGACGGATTCAGCTGGCAATGAGCTTTGGAATATAACTTTCGGGGGATCGAGGGACGACCGCGGAGAATCAGTCCAGCAGGTAAAAGATGGTGGCTACATCATCGCAGGAGGCGCAAATGCTCCTCTGGCTAATAAATCTCTCATGGGCGATGCCTGGCTGATAAGGACTGACTCCAATGGCACTATGCAGTGGGGCAGGATTTTCAGCTTTGGGGATTCGGACTATAATATTGGCACCGCAGCTCAAGAGACAACGGATGGCGGCTATATCCTTGCAGGTTACGGTTTAGGTGCTGGGATATACTCATGGCTGATAAAAAACGATAACGTAGGTATGAAGCAATGGGATGAAGTCTTCGATGAGTCGGGCAGAAATGAGGGCTTATCAGTTCAGCAAGCTGGAGATGGCAGCTACATCAGTACGGGCTGGACGATCTCTTCCGGCAGTGTCGATGCCTGGCTGATGAAAATGGCGGAGAGAATACAGTCTTAAATGAATTCATAGCTATTTTTTCAAGTAGTTCTCTTTTTCCAACATTTTCTGTGCTAATTATTTGTGCGAAATAATTTCAGAGTGAAACCCACATGAGCACATTGCTCATGCAAGAAGGATGAAAACCTGATATCATTGCAAAGCCATTAATTGCTTGATATGGGCGGTGAAGGCAGTCCGCCGTTTAGGGGCGTAGACCTCGTTAGTGAAACTAGCCAAATCCCGCGGATGCAAGAATGCGTCAGTAGAACGCGAATGCGAATGAGCACCCTTTGAGGATTAAGTTATCCGCCCATATCAGGACGGGAACAATCATGGAACTGCAGAGGAATAAAGTTTGTGGCATTGACGTGCACAAACGATTTCTGATAGCAACAATCCTTTGCCGAGACGGGAAGAAGGATACTCAACGCTTTAGCGTTACCCTGGAAGATCTCTTAAAATTTAGAGATTGGGTTATCGAAAATGGATGTGAACAGGTTGCCATAGAATCAACTGGAATCTATTGGCATCCTGTTCACTCTGTTCTTGAGGGAAAGATCGACTTGATTGTGGCGAATTCCTACAAAATTAAGCACACGCCAGGAAGAAAGACTGATGTCAGCGATTCCGAATGGATTGCTGAACTTTGTCTCAACGGCATGATTGAGCCTTCCAGGATTTTTCCTAAAGATGATCGAGAGTTAAGAAGGCTAACCAGAGCCAGAGAGGGTTACGTCAAGCAGATGACTCAGGAAAAGAACAAGATACACCAATCTCTCGATTCTGCATGCATCAAGTTGGCCTCAGTTATCTCTGATATTTTTGGCAAGTCCGGGATGTACCTCTTGAATTGCGTTCTAGAAGGAAGAGAGATTGATGATATAATTGACGGCATTCCATCTGGACGACTTAAGAAAAAGGCGGATCAAATTAAAGAGTCTATCAAGAGTCGTCTGGATGTCTCTCAGGTCATTTTGATTAGGGGCTCTCTGAGCTTGATGAAATCCATCCAGGAGAGGATAGATGAGCTGGATGGGGAGATTAGCGCCAGAATTCAATATCGTAAGAATGATTTAGCCATTGCAATGTCTATACCTGGGACAGGTTTTGTTTCTGCTACTGCCATTCTGGCGGAAATTGGCAACTATACTGATTTCGAAAAGCCAGAGCAGCTTGCCGCATGGTGTGGCCTTGTTCCTTCTTTATATCAGTCAGCAGAAAAGACAATCCTTGGAGGGATAACCAAACAAGGCTCCAAGCATATCCGAAGAATGCTGATTCAGGTCGCCTATGCCATATCGAGAACCAAGGATTCCAAGCTGAAGAAATTCTTCTTGAGGATTCAAGCCAAGAAGGGATCTAAAGTAGCAGCGGTTGCTCTGGCAAGAAAGGTCCTATGCATTCTTCACCATCTTCTCATAAATCAAGAAATGTATCTTGAAGACAGAGATAAGAAGAATATGCATCATAAGCCCTTAATACCGCCGTCTCCTATTGAGATGTCGATCCAAGAGATGATTGACTACATCGTGCGGGCAGGTTATGTTGTTACGAAGAGCGATAGCATAGGAGGGTTCGGTTAAATCAATTTTTCGGGTTTTTCATGCGAAACGGCAGCGACGCACCCCGCTGCAAGCAGACGTGGCATCCGAGGCGTCGCCGCATAAAGATAGTACTACTCGGATCTGATTCAATCCCAAGTTGGACACGGATGCCCTTTATCCCCGATGCAAGCATCGGGGTATTCCTATAAAAATAATGGTACATTCGGAAGGAGTTATGTCATTCGCTTATCGATTTGCATAGTAATAATATACAATGAGAACAATGGTAAAAACGTCTCTGATATATGCGTTAAAGCTAGAATCCCTATCGATGGAGGGTTAGAACGAAAATAGCCTTATTTAAGCCTTTGCTTTTTGTTCGGATTTTCCGAACAAAATGAATACTTGTGTATTTAAATGTTCTCTTTTTGTTCGGAAAATCCGAACAATTTCAATAGATTTATCTGGTTATGAGTAATATCAGTGGTTGTGCTTCCAAAGAAGCACTTTAAAAAGAATACGAGGTGAAAAAATGAGAAAGCTTGGAATAAACATGTTTGGAGAGGAAACGAACTTCGGAGATAGGCTGGAAAAGACGTGCCCAATAGGGGAAAACATTCCAAAATTTATGCCAAGAACGGCGCCTCTAATGGGCGAAGTAGCACCTGTATCTGCCGCACCTTTCGCAGGAAGAACCTATGGAATAGGTCCTAGAGCACCCATGACAACAGCAAGACCTACAGGAATTAGCCCAATGAGGACGACGCAGATATGCGAAGATTATCTTTCCACTGCACAGTACTATTTAGACATGTATTACTCAACAGGAAATCAGTATTACCTGTGTCAGCACTATCTTTGGATGGCACGATATGAATATTGTATGTGGGACTACACTGGGATACAGCAATACTATGACGCCTACTTATGGTATATGAACCAGTATTGGAACTGCTAATCTTAAGTGCATATAGTTGTGCTTTAAGGCAAAATAATATAGGCCATTTAGCGGTAACATAAAATCTATGGTCAAGATTGTTAACTAACTTTCTTGACCTTTCATTTATTAAAAATAAATAGGCTGTATTCATGAGATATTATCTTCAAGCCCTATGTGATTATTCATGCCTATTCCATCCCGTTTTACATCGATAAGATTATAAGATAAATTGTTATGCTCTATGCTATTACTAACTTTAGCATCAATACCAATACTGTTATTAATCAAGGTGTTTTGCATGATAGTACTATTTGACCCAAAAAGACTGATGCCGATATAAGAATCTGTGATTAAGTTATTGGTAATTTTATTCCTATTGGAGTATATGTCAACTCCTATGGTTTCACTCTTTATGAAGCTCTGGTTTAATGTAGTATTGTCACTGCCGTAGCCTATTGTTATGCCCTTTCTCGAGTTAGGCAAACTTACGTTTTCCATGATACAATTCTCAGATAACGATAACAGGATTCCATGGCCGACATCATTGACCTTTGAATTCTCTATTACAGAATTATTAGATCTTAGTAAAAATATTCCAAGAGACTCAGTCTTGTTTAACTCGGCCTTGGTACAATTGGCAAGCCATATATATCCTGCCTTAAGGTTCCTAATCTTTATACCATGTTTATTTTTGTAATAGTATATATTTAATCCATTCACTGTGCTATTTTTTATCTCTAAGGGGTATCCATCTAAACCAAACATTAGGTTAATCTTCGGTTCAATGAGATTGACGCCCGTAAAGCTAACATTGGAAGGCGAGAAGATATCCAGACTACTATTCAATAGAGTAACATTAGAGAATGTGAAGTTTATTGGATGCTCCATTATAATGGGTCCATTTTCTAAATAACAATCCTTTATAATAAAATTAGTCGCCTCGAAAAAAGCTAAACCACCATTATCTATCTTGCATCCTTCAATTAGGCAATCTTGTGATTTTAATTGTGATTTTAGATTTGATAAACCCGACGATCTAGATTCATTACTTACCGTAATAGGCGCAGAAGATCTTTTAATTTGGCACGTTTCTGCATTTTCTAAAAATATCTCACAGCCATTTAATCTACAATCGTTAATTTGTATATTTTTAGCATTCTTGATATAAACTCCCTTTGAAAACCTACGATTATATTTTCCATTTGGATTTTCTATAGTACAATTTTTTATCAATATATGTGCATTCGTATTGCTAATTACAATACCATTTCCTGTATGATTTATAATAACTATGTCTCTTATAATATACGGATCTTCGACAGTGCCGCTTCCTTCGTACTTTGTCAAATCGGCATTGCTTGAGATATTTATGTACTCGCTAGCTGATGGAACGGCCATATGGTCAATTTTAAATTCCAAGATGTCAATTCCCATCACAAGCCCTATAGTGGCGAACAGGCTGATAAGTAATCCTATCTTTTTAATCAAATTACCCACTCTCCATAAATCTCTATGTAATATCCAGATGACATTATGTAATTTAAACTTTACTATTAGTAATAGCATAGTAATTGTGGAAAGTTTACGGCATACGCATTAAGGCTAAAATCCCTATCGATGGATGGTTAAAGAGAAAATAGTCTTATTTAAACCTTTTCTTTTTGTTCGGATTTTCCGAACAAATTGAGATATTATGTATTTAGATATTTGCTTCTTGTTCGGGAAACCCGGACAAATTCAATAGATTTATCTAGTTATGAGTAGTATCAGTGGTTGTGCTTCCAAAAGGCACAGTTGTGCGATAAAAGAGTGGGGAATTGATATGGAAGAAAAAGAAGCAAAAGATAAGCTGGCAAGCCTGCCTGTGAACCAGGCACCTTGTCAGGAGAGCCAGGAAAACAAAGCCTCCTCTCAAGGAATGGCAAAGCGTAGCTGTGGATGCGGAGAAGATGCGAAAGCCAAGGGCACAAATGCGCCCCAATACGTCTATGCCCTTGGAAAGATCGAACCTCGCTTTCGAAGCATGGCCGTGGAAAGAGAGTTTGTCCAGGCTACTGGCAGGGCGGAGACAACCGGGCTTACGGATCAACAGGCCTTCTACTCGGTTCTGTCAAAGAAGGAAAATAGGTATCTGGTACGTGATCTGTGTTGGACCCTGGCCATAGAAGGTGTGGCCGCCTATATCCTGTTGCCGAAGGACCCATTGGATTTCGATCGTCTGGTGGAATCCGTCAAGCCTCAACAGGATAAAGCGGGCATAGATGTCGTGGTCGGCTCAAAGGGACCAGTTGCTCTGCCAGAGATGTGCGCTGGGCTGCAGGTTCCCATAGTTGGGTTCGATCAGCTTTTCTCATTCAATAGAGAAGAGTTCATTAGGTCTATTCCACGTCCAGAATCGATTCCTGAAAAGCAGGAGGAGAAGTTCAGAGCTGCCGCCAATGAGCTGTTCGACAGGATCCTGCAGATGGCGGACAATACTGGAGCCACTGACGAGCACAGGGCGCTGAATTACCTGGCCGTTCGATATCCAGCAATCTATGCCAATGCCGCAGAGGAATTCGAGCGCAATTTCTCCCTGACAGGCGTAGAAGCCAGGCCATCGAGGCTAAGCGGAGAGCGAAAGATAGTCTCTGTGATCTTCTCCTACACTAACAGAGAGACAGATGTCACGGAAAAATTCTTCGTCCGCGTGGATGTGAGTGAGGAGTTTCCATTCATGGTCACCAAGATGGCGCCATACTACGACAGGTGAATAGTTTGAAAGGAGGTGAAAAGAAATGGCACAATGTTGTGGTTGCTATATTGGAGTAGAAAATCCAATTGGACATACAATATGTACTACGCGGTCCAAATATGCATGGGATTGCGGTACTGCGTGTTCTCTGGCGGCACAATACAGGTATATAGATTGCCCATATAGCGGCTATGCACGGAATCACACATTCAGTGCACCGCCATCGTACTGTCCTTGACTGCTGTGCCAGTTAAAAAATCAAAAGAGACTCTGGAGCCTTCTTAAGTAGAAGGTTTCAGGATCTCCTGTACTTTCCAACTTTTTAACAGATTTATAATATTCTCCTGTTAACTCAAACCATAAATTTCCCATAGAAAATTAAAGCTTTTATACTTGGATCAGAATCCCTTCTTCGGGAGTAAAATGATCAAAATAGTAAAGGTACCGTTGCAATTGGAGCCGTTTTTAGATAAGTTTAGGGATCTCTTCACAAAACCGAGTTACGGATCATTTCGAGATCTGTGTGGCGCGTTGAGCGTATGTGATAAATCCAAGACCGTTTCTAACCTTTGTGATACTATGGCAGATTGCAGCAAAGGGAAAAAATCACGTTCTTCATATAATTGGTTCTTTAGCGATGCGAATTGGGATGAAAATGAAGTTGCACAACGCAAGGTGGATCTTTTCATCGATAGTTTATGTTTGAAAAAGAACGATAAAATATTATTAATAATTGATGATACATACAATGAGAAAGAAGGAAACCAAACAGATGGTGTGGGCAAATTTTACGATCATAGTAAAGAAGCCTATATTTGGGGTAACAATTTCGTTACCTCTGTTGTCCAATCAAAAGGACTATTTATTCCACATAAAGCTAAGATGTATATTAAGAATGATGACGAAAATGAGAATTTTAAAACAAAAATGGAGATTGCCTTTGAAGAGATCATCAAACCATTAGTTGTCCCAAAAAGCATCGATCTTTATATCGTTTTCGATAGCTGGTGGTTTTTGTCAATGGCGGTCTAAAAGTGTCCAATAGTGGCGGGATAAAATTGTCCACCTGCCAATTCCCTGGATTGAAACCCAGGGGTCATGTGGATGATAGATATGGAGGAGTTCCTCACGTTGCGAGATTTATTCAACGAAGAATTGAGCATCAGCAAGATCGCCAGACAGACTGGACACAGCCGTGTGACGGTGCGGAAGTATCTGAACTCACAGGTTCCCCCATTGCCCCAGAAGCGATCCAAAAAGCCGAGCAAACTGGATGGTCACAGGGAATACATAATTGATAGACTCAAAGAGTTCCCTCTTTCCGCTAGCCGTATTTATCGTGAGATCCAGGATAGGGGATTCACGGGGAAGTATACAATTGTAAAGGATTTCGTGCGTGAAGTCCGGCCTGAAATTGGAGTTCCGGCGATATACCGCTACGAGACCAAACCAGGAGTTCAGGCTCAAGTTGACTGGGCAGAATGTGGTTACATCGATATCGATGGGGAGAAAAGGAAACTCTACTGTTTCACCATGGTTCTCGGTTATTCGCGAATGAGATATGCCGAATTTACTCTGCGAATAGACGTTTATACCCTTATCCAGTGCCACATAAATGCGTTTGGGTATTTTGGAGGTTATCCCCAAGAGCTTCTATATGATAACATAACGCAAATCGTGAAGAAGCGAGCCCCAAAATCATCGGATTCCACCTGGAATTCTCATTTCCAGGACTTCTTCGAGCACTACGGTTTCATTCCCCGGTTGTGTCGTCCCTATCGACCTCAGACCAAAGGGAAAATAGAGAGGACTGTGGGATTCGTGAAGAAGGATTTCTTTATGGGTGGCAGGTTCACTTCGTTCACTGATCTTAACTCCCAGCTTCAGAAATGGCTGTCCAGAGTAAACTCGATACCTAACGGCACAACCCATGAGATTCCGATTGAACGTTTTAAGCAGGAAGGTCTCCAGAAGATCGGAAATGCTCCGTCCTATCATAATCGTAGAGATGAGAGCCGAAAGATTTCCAGGGACTCATTCGTCTCTTACCTGGGCAACCTCTATTCTGTACCATATCGATACGCTGGGATGACCGCACGATTGCAGATTTCTGACTTGACCTTTAAGATAATTGTTGGATCAGATGAGATCTGCACTCACGAGATTCAACCTGGTCATGGAAAAGTGATGCGAGTCAAAGAGCACTTCAAAGGGCTTCTGAGTGAGATCCTGAAGCAGAACTGCACGCTCCGAGATAGTAATCCGTCAATTCTTAAGTTTGTGGACACAGATGTCGAGCATCGACCGCTTTCTGTTTATGATCGACTTGGTGAGGGAGATAGCAGATGACAAATTTCGAATACGAAAGACTTCATCATAATCTTAAGCTCCTGAAACTGGGGACCTTTGAGTCGGTTCTCGACAACTATCTGGAGATCGCCGCTAAAGAGAAGAAATCAACTATCGAGATCCTCGATTATCTGGTGGACCGGGAATTAAGAAGCAAGGAGTCTCGGTCTTTGGCTCTCAGAACGCGAAAGGCGGGCTTTCCTATGGAGAAGAGGCTAGATGATTTCGATTTTGAATTTCAGCCGTCTCTGGATAAGAGTGTCATCAATGAGATCGCATCTCTAAAGTTTATCCATAATGCAGAGAACGTGGTCTTGCTAGGTCCGCCTGGTGTGGGAAAGACCCATCTTGCCATCGCCTTAGGAATTGAAGCTGTCAGGGCGGGATTCAGAGTTCAATTCGCCAACGCTTCAGCTCTGATCGAGCGTCTTGCAAAAGCTGACCGAGAGAAGAGACTTGAAGAGATGATTAGGGAACTATCGAGGTTTCAGCTTATCATTATTGATGAGATGGGTTATCTGCCGTTTGATGACTTTGGCGCTCACTGCTTCTTTCAGCTCGTTTCCAGGCGTTACGAAAGAGCTTCGATTATCTTCACCTCAAACAAGTCCTATGGCGAATGGGGAGACATCTTCAAAGATCATGTCATTGCAGCGGCTATTCTTGATAGGATTCTCCATCATTGCACTACTGTCAATATAAAAGGCGATAGCTATCGACTTAAGGATCGCAAGAGGCAGGGGATAATTCCTCAGAGCTTTTCAGGATAAGGTGCGTTGAGATATGGCTGGGCAGAAGCCTTAAGTAGAACTGGACAGTTTTATTCCGCCATAATTGGACAGTTTTATCCCGGCGTTGACAGTTTTCTTCTGATCTATTTAGCAAGTGCCTTAAGCTAGGGCATAATATCGTATGCCAAATCAAGTCTGATAAGAAAGTCGGAATAAATAAGGATATGTATTTCCAAGTCAGAGATCTAGCGAATCAAATTGAAGATAAATTTTTTATTAAGACAACAGTTAGCGTTCGTGGAAAAAAGAAGACCTATTATGCATTTGAAAAGAAGGTAATCATAGACAAGGTAGGCGAAGTTAAGCTTGTTATCTCCAAGAGAAAAAAAGATAGCACGACAAAATATATAATCAGCACTAATGGATCGCTTTCATTGAAAGAAATACTCTCAATTTACGAGGACAGATGGGATATAGAAACAGCTCATAGAGAGGCAAATCAAAAATTAGGATTTAAAGATTACCAATTAAGAGATAAACACTCAATTGAAAGATTTATTCAAATGGTTTTTTCAGTATGGACTGCAATTCTCTTATGGGAAATAGATAATCCGCCACCTAAAGATGGCTCAAAATCAAGAACGATGGGCGACATGGTCGATAGAGTAAAAATGCAAGCTGTTGGAGAAACATTTGAATTTGTCATGACATATTTTAATTTGCCTGTACCTGATGGGGGATTGCTATATATACTCAAGAGCCTTGGAATGAAGATATGAATAATAAGATAAATTAAAAATTATAAACAAGGGAGAAACTTGGAAAGTACAGGATCTCGATATTTTTTATTAAATTAGCTTTATTAGCTCTTCAAAACCTCCAATAATATATCCACCATCCTTTGTTCTATAGATAGACGCGCCTAGGGACCCCGCGAAAGTTCGGTTCCATTGTTCATTTCCTGAGCCGTCTGTCTTTATGAGCCAAGTCTTCGATCGGCTAGGGATTGGGGCATCGGAATGCGTGGAACCTGTGACGAGATAACCTCCGTCTTCAACAGTTGCTACAGAGAATCCATCATCCCATTCCGATCCGCCAAATGTTCTATTCCATTCTTCATTTCCATCGGAATCGGTTTTTATCAACCATAAGTCGAAGTCACCAGCACCATAAGATTTTGTTTTGCCTGCTATTATATATCCTCCATCGTCCGCTTGTTGGACTGATCTGCCTTCATCAATATCCGCCCCTCCGAAAGTTCTGTTCCATTGCTCAAAGCCTTTTGAATCGACTTTAATCAGCCAGACGTCACTTTCACCACCTCCATAGGATCTGGTAGAACCAACAATCACATATCCACCATCTTTTGAACTTTGAACCATGGAAAACGCAGCGTCAAGATTTATACCGCCAAAAGTCTTGTTCCACATCTCATTGCCATTCAAATCAGTCTTTATCAGCCAGAAATCGCCTCTACCAGCACCGAACGAGTATGTCGTGCCGGCTACAATGTATCCCCCGTCTTCTGTCTGCTGGGCTGTGTTGCCCCAATCAAAGTCAGGTCCTCCAAAAGTTTTATCCCATACTTTATTCCCTTCGGAGTCAGTCTTTATCAGCCAAAGATCGAAATCCCCAGAGCCATGTGATCTTGTAGAACCCACAATAAAATAACCATCGCCTACATTCATAACAGAACGGCCAATATCATCTCCTGTCCCGCCATAAGTGCGATTCCATTCTTCAAAACCTTTGGAATCGGTTTTTGTTAGCCAGACATCATTCTGGCCCATGCCAAATGAGTCCGTCCAGCCTGCAATGATATACCCGCCATCTTCGGCCTCTATGACTGAGTTTCCAACATCCGATCCAGAACCGCCGAACGTTTTGTTCCATTCCTCTTCAGGCTGAGCTGAAGCGCCTAAAGTATCAAGCATCAGCAATGCCAACCATAATATTACTACTTTTTTGATCAACTACCCACTCTCCTCGTACTGCTCTATGTAAGCTTTTAATGACATTATGTAATTTAAACTTTACTATTAATAAACGCACAGTAATTGCGGAAAGTTTACGGCATACTCATTAAAGCTAAAATCCCTATTGATGGAAGGTTAGAAAGGAGATAGCTCTATTTAAACCTTTTCTTTTTGTTCGGATTTTCCGAACAAATTGAGATATTATGTATTTAGATATTTGCTTCTTGTTCGGGAAACCCGGACAAATTCAATAGATTTATCTAGTTATGAGTAGTATCAGTGGTTGTGCTTCTAAAAGGGCACAGTTGAGCGAGTAAAGAGTGGGGAATTGATATGGAAGAAAAAGAAGCAAAGGATAATCCAGCAAGCTTGCCTATGAACCAGGCACCTTGCCAGGAGAGCCAGGAAAACAAAGCCTCCTCTCAGGAGGTTGGAAAGCGTAGCTGTGGATGCGGAGAAGGTGCGAAATCCAAAGCGACTCAATATGTTTATTCTCTGGGACGCATCGAGCCACGCTTCCCGAACATGTCTGCTGAGCGGGAGTTTGCTCAGGCTATGGGAAGAGCAGAGACCGCAGGAATGATAGATCCACAAGCATTCTACTTTGTTCTGTCAAAGAAGGAGAACCGGTACCTTGTACGTGAGCTATGCTGGGTTCTGACCATCGAAAGTGTGGCAGCTTGCATTCTGCTGCCGAAAGATCCTCTGGATTTGGATCTGCTAGTAGAATCCGTACGGCCCATGTCCGCTAAAGCGGATATAGATGTAGTAATCGGCCTAATGGGACCAGTTGCTCCGCCTGAAATGTGCAGCGGGCTGCAAGTCCCGTTGGTCGGATTCGATCAGCTCTTCTCATTCGACAGAAATGCCTTCATCAAATCTATTCCGAGGCCTGAGTCGATTCCCGAGAAGCAGGAGGAGAAGTTCAGAGCTACAGCCAATGAGCTGTTCGACAGGATCCTGCAAATGGCGGACAATACTGGAGCCAATGACGAGCATAGGGCGCTGAATTACCTGGCGGTTCGATATCCTGCAATCTATGCCAAGGCGGCAGAGGAGTTCGAGCACAACTTCTCCCTGACAGGCGTAGAAGTCAGGCCATCAAGGCTAAGCGGTGCGCGAAAAATTGTCTCTGTGATCTTCTCCTACACTAACAGAGAGACCGATGTCACGGAAAAATTCTTCGTCCGCGTGGATGTGAGCGAGGAGTTTCCATTCATGGTCACCAAGATGGCGCCATACTACGATAGGTGAATAAACTAAATGGAGGTGAAATGAAATGGCACAATGTTGGGGATGTTATCAAACAGTTGAGTATCCTCTTGGTAATGTACTGTGTACTACGCCAACGTGTTTTGTATGGGATAATTGGCCTGCTGCATGCTCCAATGCCGCCTCGTTCAGATGGACGACTTGCGGCTGGGCAAGCGGATACGCAGTCTCTCATCATTTCCCTGCATCTCCGTCGTACTGTAACCCGGAACGGTGTATTTAAGAGCATACATCATTTTGGGTTCATAATATTTTTTTATTGCATTTCCCTAAAGTATATGACCTCCATTAAAGCAGAAAGGTTCTATCGTGCTTTTGCATATCTCTGTCATTTTAGTCTTATTAGTATCGTATCCCAAGTTATCCGTTTGTCTTCGCCTAAATAATTTACAGCACCCAAGATAACATATCCTCCATCTTTTACCTGCCTGATGGAGCTAGCTATTGGAATCGAGAGCGAAGGAGACATTGCAAGCCTCTTATCCCATGTTTTATCGCCGCTTGAATCAGTCTTCACCAACCAGATATAAGAAGAGGTAGAACCTGCAATCATATAGCCATCGTTTGTTTCTATGATAGAAGTGCCCTCATCCCATTCAGGCCCACCAAAAACCTTATCCCATAATTTGTTTCCATTTGAATCGACTTTCATCAGCCAGAGGTCAGGTTTTCCTGTGCCGTAATAATCAGTTCTTCCAACAAGGATAAATCCTCCGTCCCTCGTTTGCTTAATTGAGTTACATATATCGGATCCCGGACTTCCAAGAGTTCTATTCCATAACTCATCCCCATTTGAGTCGGTCTTTACTATCCAGATATCAATATTTCCGGATCCATATGAGTTAGTTTGTCCAGCGGTTACGTATTCTCCATCCGTCTCCTGGAGCGCTATAATAGTCTCATAACCTGTATCTCCGAGGGTCCTATTCCATTTTTCTTGTCCGTTTGAGTCTATTTTTATCAACCAGTCATCGACATCTTCATCACTCTGATGTTTTGATCCGCCAATAATATAATCGCCATCTTTTGTCCCGATAATTGCATTACCTAAATCATCGCCAGGTCCTCCAAAAGTTTTATCCCATACTTTATTCCCTTCGGAGTCAGTCTTTATCAGCCAAAGATCGAAATCCTCAGAGCCATGTGATCTTGTAGAACCCACAATAAAATAACCATCGCCTACATTCATAACAGAACGGCCAATATCATCTCCTGTCCCGCCATAAGTGCGATTCCATTCTTCAAAACCTTTGGAATCGGTTTTTGTTAGCCAGACATCATTCTGGCCCATGCCAAATGAGTCCGTCCAGCCTGCAATGATATACCCGCCATCTTCGGCCTCTATGACTGAGTTTCCAACATCCGATCCAGAACCGCCGAAAGTTTTGTTCCATTCCTCTTCAGGCTGAGCTGAAGCGCCTAAAGTATCAAGCATCAGCAATGCCAACCATAATATTACTACTTTTTTGATCAACTACCCACTCTCCTCGTACTGCTCTATGTAAGCTTCTAATGACATTATGTAATTTAAACTTTACTATTAATAAACGCACGGTAATTGCGGAAAGTCTACGGCATACTCATTAAAGCTAAAATCCCTATTGATGGAAGGTTAGAAAGGAGATAGCTCTATTTAAACCTTTTCTTTTTGTTCGGATTTTCCGAACAAATTGAGATATTATGTATTTAGATATTTGCTTCTTGTTCGGGAAACCCGGACAAATTCAATAGATTTATCTAGTTATGAGTAGTATCAGTGGTTGTGCTTCCAAAAGGCACAGTTGAGCGAGCAAAGAGTGGGGAATTGATATGGAAGAAAAAGAAGCAAAAGATAAGCTGGCAAGCCTGCCTATGAACCAGGCACCTTGCCAGGAGAGCCAGGAAAACAAAGCCTCCTCCTCTCAAGGAATGGCAAAGCGTAGCTGTGGATGCGGAGAAGATGCGAAAGCCAAGGGCACAAATGCGCCCCAATACGTCTACGCCCTTGGAAAGATCGACCCTCGCTTTCGAAGCATGGCCGTGGAAAGAGAGTTTGCACAGGCTACTGGCAGGGCGGAGACAACCGGGCTTACGGATCAACAGGCCTTCTACTCGGTTCTGTCAAAGAAGGAAAATAGGTATCTGGTACGTGATCTGTGTTGGACTCTAACCATAGAAGGTGTGGCCGCCTATATCCTGCTGCCCAAGGACCCATTGGATTTTGATCGTCTGGTGGAATCCGTCAAGCCTCAACAGGATAAAGCGGGCATGGATGTCGTGGTCGGATTAAAGGGGCCGGTTGCTCCGCCTGAAATGTGCAGCGGGCTGCAAGTCCCGTTGGTCGGATTCGATCAGCTCTTCTCATTCAATAGAGATGCCTTCATCAAATCTATTCCGAGGCCTGAGTCGATTCCCGAGAAGCAGGAGGAGAAGTTCAGAACTGCAGCCAATGAGCTGTTCGACAGGATCCTGCAGATGGCGGACAATACTGGAGCCACTGACGAGCACAGGGCGCTGAATTACCTGGCGGTTCGATATCCAGCAATCTATGCCAAGGCGGCAGAGGAGTTCGAGCACAACTTCTCCCTGACAGGGGTAGAAGCCAGGCCATCAAGGCTAAGCGGTGCGCGAAAAATTGTCTCTGTGATCTTCTCCTACACTAACAGGGAAACCGATGTCACTGAGAAGTACTTTGTCCGCGTGGATGTGAGCGAAGAGTTTCCATTCCTGGTCACCAAGACGGCGCCATACTACGACAGGTGAATAAACTAAATGGAGGTGAAAAAATAAATGACGGCATGCAAATGCTTCTGGTATACAAGTCGTCGTACCGGCGGTTGTGAAGGACGACATATATGCAGCTGCGATTGGGGCTGGGCAGATTCCGAAGCTCTGTCATGGTTTTGGACTATCTGTGGCTACGTACAAGGGTACCAGCATATACAAGATAAACCATGGGTTGATTGTGCAGCCTGCTATTAGCCGTGAGAGTATTCTACACTCTCATTTTTTTAAATTACTCAATTTCATTTTTACCATAAATATATCGAAGCCGCCTGAGCCATACGAATCTGTGTCACCTAGCATAATATATTCATCATCGTCTGCCTCTTGGGCTAGAAAGGCCCCCGACGTGCCTGTACTACCAAAAGTCCTGTTCCATTGCTCTATACCATTTTGGTCTGTCTTTATTACCCAGGCATCGCTTCCACCGGTACCATAGGACCTTGTCTCACCAGCGATGATATATCCACCATCTCTGGCCTGCTGAACTGACATGCCCCAATCAACATCCGAACCGCCGAAGGTTTTGTTCCATTCTTCATTACCCTTTGAATCGGTTTTTATTAACCAAATATCCTGATCATTAGCATCCTTTTGTCGTGTATCACCGATAACAATGTATCCACCATCTTTAGTTTCTTGAATTGACCGCGCACCATCCCATGACGACCCACCAATTGTTTTATTCCATAGCTCTGTGCCAGATGGGTCTGTTTTTATGATCCAGACATAAGCTTTATCAATATCTTTTAGTTCAGTCCAACCTGCGATTACATATCCGCCATCTTTCGTTTGCTTGACTGATCTACCAGCATCATTGCCTGATTTACCGAAAGTCCTATCCCACATTTTAGTCCCATTTGAGTCTGTTTTTATTAGCCAGATATCAAAATCACCTGCATTATATGATTTTGTATCGCCTAAGAGAATATATCCATGATCACTTGTTTCTTGAATTGACCAACATATGTCATCGCTAGGTTTACCAAAGGTTCTATCCCATTCTTTATCCCCTTTAGAGTTCGCCTTTATTAGCCAAATATCTTTGCCGCCAGCGCCGTAGGACTCTGTAAGGCCTGCGATTATATATCCACTATCGCTTGTTTCTTGGATTGAATAGCCAATATCATCTCTCGGTCCGCCAAAGGTCCTGTTCCAAAGTTCATTTCCTTTTGAGTCAGTCTTTATCAGCCAAATATCATCTTTTCCTGTTCCAAAAGAATCCGTCTTACCTACGATGATATATCCATAATCTTTTATCTCCTGAATGGCGAAGCCTGACTCATCACCTGGCCCACCGTACGTTTTGTTCCATTCCTCTTTAGGCTGAGCTGAAGCGCCTAAAGTATCAAGCATCAGCAATGCCAACCATAATATTACTACTTTTTTGATCAACTACCCACTCTCCTCGTACTGCTCTATGTAAGCTTCTAATGACATTATGTAATTTAAACTTTACTATTAATAAACGCACAGTAATTGCGGAAAGTCTACGGCATACTCATTAAAGCTAAAATCCCTATTGATGGAAGGTTAGAAAGGAGATTGCTCTATTTAAACCTTTTCTTTTTGTTCGGATTTTCCGAACAAATTGAGATATTATGTATTTAGATATTTGCTTCTTGTTCGGGAAAGCCGGACAAATTCAATAGATTTATCTAGTTATGAGTAGTATCAGTGGTTGTGCTTCCAAAAGGCACAGTTGAGCGAGTAAAGAGTGGGGAATTGATATGGAAGAAAAAGAAGCAAAAGATAAGCTGGCAGGCCTGCCTGTGAACCAGACACCTTGCCAGGAGAGCCAGGAAAACAAAGCCACCTCTCAGGAGGTTGGAAAGCGTAGCTGTGGATGCGGAGAAGGTGCGAAATCCAAAGCGACTCAATATGTTTATTCTCTGGGACGCATCGAGCCGCACTTCCCGAACATGTCTGCTGAGCGGGAGTTTGCTCAGGCTATGGGAAGAGCAGAGACCGCAGGAATGACAGATTCACAAGCATTCTACTCTGTTCTGTCAAAAAAGGAAAACCGGTATCTGGTACGTGATCTGTGTTGGACGCTGGCCATAGAGGGCATGGCCACCTATATCCTGTTGCCGAAGGATCCATTGGATTTTGATCGTCTGGTGGAATCCGTTAAGCCTCAACAGGATAAAGCGGACATAGATGTCGTGGTCGGCTCAAAGGGACCAGTTGCTCTTCCTGAAATGTGCAGCGGGCTGCAAGTCCCGTTGGTCGGATTCGATCAGCTCTTCTCATTCGACAGAGATGCCTTCATCAAATCTATTCCGAGGCCTGAGTCGATTCCCGAAAAGCAGGAGGGGAAGTTCAGAGCTGCCGCCAATGAGCTGTTCGACAGGATCCTGCAAATGGCGGACAATACTGGAGCCAATGACGAGCACAGGGCGCTGAATTACCTGGCCGTTCGATATCCTGCAATCTATGCCAAGGCGGCAGAGGAGTTCGAGCACAACTTCTCCCTGACAGGGGTAGAAGCCAGGCCATCAAGGCTAAGCGGTGCGCGAAAAATTGTCTCTGTGATCTTCTCCTACACTAACAGGGAAACCGATGTCACTGAGAAG
The DNA here is from genome assembly GCF_000204415.1 of Methanothrix soehngenii GP6. Taxonomy (NCBI): domain Archaea; kingdom Methanobacteriati; phylum Methanobacteriota; class Methanomicrobia; order Methanotrichales; family Methanotrichaceae; genus Methanothrix; species Methanothrix soehngenii. The sequence goes on from NC_015416.1 coordinate 1,860,607, forward strand.
TACTTTGTCCGCGTGGATGTGAGCGAAGAGTTTCCATTCCTGGTCACCAAGATGGCGTCGTACTACGACAGGTGAACAATTTGAAATGAGGTGAAAAGAAATGACATGTTATTGCTGCTATTGGACTAGCACACCATCCGACGGTTGTGTAGGACCTACTTACTGCAGCTTCTACGTGGGTTCAGCATGCTCTGCAGCTCTTTCGGCGTTCAGAGCACAATGTGGTTCCTCTGTACCAGCGTACCAGCATACGTATATAGCTCCTGACTACTACTGCTAGTAACTAAGTGTTCCTCAGAATAATATTTTCTATTTTTTTTAATTCTATAATTTACTGTAGTTTCCAAGTTTTTGATTTTGCATACGCAATGCAGTAGAGAGGTAAAGCAAATATTATTAAATAGCATGATATTAGCACAAAAAGGATATCTATTACTGGTCAATTATGTGGGAATTGGATTCAGTTTATAAAGTTGGTGGTTGAAATGAAAAACTTGGAAAGTACAGTAATTTATGCAGCAACAGGTGGTGAATAATAACATACCATCACGTCTCTCCATAATCAAGTAACTTGACAGATAATATAAAAATAGAGCTTTTAAGATAGTTACCTCTCAATTTACCCTTATCAGCCATGCATCTACGCTTTTGTTACCATATGAAGTAGTACTGCCTTCAATAATATATCCTCCAGCTTTGGTTTCTTGTATTGAGTAGGCACCATCAGTTCCCTTTCCGCCAAAGGTCGTATTCCATAGTTCGTTGCCATTAGAATCTGTTTTTATTAGCCAAGCATTACCCGGGATACGTTTCTCAGGTCCTGAGGTAGTCACTAATAAGCCGTAAGATTCCGTTGAACCTGCGATAATATAGCCACTATCGTTAGTCTGCTGTATTGAGAATCCCCAATCATAGCCAGATCCTCCATAGGTTTTATTCCATTGCTCTTTACCAGAGGGGTCGGTCTTTATTACCCAAACGTCCTGTGCGCCTGCACTAAAAGACTGCGTATCACCTACTAGAATATAGCCGCCATCTTTTGTTTCTCGGACTGCTCTGCAGCCATCCCAGGCTGAACCACCAAATGTCTTTTCCCATTGTGTGATTCCAGTAGAGTTAGTTTTTATCAGCCAAAAATTACTACTTCCATCAGGGCCATAAGACTCTGTGGGGCCTGTGATGATATATCCACCATCGTTTGTCTTATCAACTGCCCAGCCTGCATCATAACCCGGTCCGCCAAAGGTTCTGTTCCATTGCTCTTTACCAGAGGGATCCGTCTTTATCAGCCAGGCATCTGAATCTCCAGCGCCAAAGGAGCGTGTTAAGCCAGCAATGATATAACCCCCATCATTTGCCTGTAGAACGGATCTACCCTCATCTATATCTCTTCCGCCAAAGGTTTTATCCCATTGTTTATTTCCAGCAACATCTGTCTTTATTAGCCATGCATCTGAATCCCCGGAGCCATAGGATTTAGTGGCACCCACAGTAATGTATCCACCATCTTCTGTCTTCTGAACAGAATACCCGTTATCCTCTTTTGGACCGCCAAAGATCCTATTCCATAGTTCGTTGCCATTGGAATCAGTTTTTATTAGCCAGGCATCTTCTCTACCAGCACCATATGATTCAGTGCTGCCTACGAGGATATATCCACCATCTTCGGTTTCTTGTGCTTGGCTACCAAGGTCGATACCCGATCCACCAAAGGTTTTGTTCCATACCTCTTCAGGCTGAGCTGAAGCGCCTAAAATGCCTAGCATCAGCATTGTCAACCCTAATATTAATACTATCTTCAAAATATATCGCCTCTTAAATCGGTTGCATTTCTGTGAAATATATTGTGGAAGGCAGCAGTTGCTGTTCCTCTAAGCTTACCTACTGTCTTATACGACCCTACTATTCGTTTTATCGCAGTTTTGCTCACTAAGTTTTGCTTATCGGCACTATACTTGGAACTTTATCTATTACCGGCTCCTGCACTTGAGGCGAAGGCTCGCCCGGCCTCGGGAAGGGTATGTTCTCTACATAGGGCGTACTTCCTAATCCAGTTTTATCCTTTTCAACGCCCTTGTAAGTAGCCCAGAAATTTCCGTCCCAGATATTGTTGGCAAAGCTGATGTTCATATAGCTGCTCTGTTCGGCATCGACGCCGTTGTAGATGAAGTTATTCTGGGTGACCCTGTTGTTGTTGCCGGAGACTTTGATGCTGACGATGTTGTTTGCTATCGTATTTCCCGTGAAAGTGTTGTTGCCTCCAGCCTGTATGCCGTATCCTGAATCCGTGATTATATTGTTCTCGAATGTGTTGTTACCATCGGATTGCGAGGCATCAATACCCGAAGCAAATAAGTTTTCGCCGAAATACCGTTCGCTCTTGGTTATAATGTTATGGTATAGAGTGATGTTACTTGTGCCCGTATCTAGCTTTATTGCTTCCCTGGCGCTTGAACCTCTCAAAGTGTTGTTGGTAATCAGTACATCCTTTGAGAAGGCAAGAATAATCTGATTAGCCTTTGATCCCTCTATAGTGCTACTGTTTGAGTTGATCGCAAAAATGCCCCCAGCTTCAACCCCTTCGATCCTGGTTTCTGGGCAGTCAACCAGCCATATATACCCTGCAGTCAGGTTTTCCAAGTGCAACCCTTTCTGATCATGATAGTAGTAGATCTTTTCACCATTTGCTGTGCTGTTCTTCACCACCGGCGAATAGCTCTCTGGGCTGAATCCCCCGAGGTTTATGCCCTTAAGGTCAACTAAAGTCATATTCTCAAGGGTTGTATTTGAAGAGAAATCCATCTCCATTGTGGCATTTACTACAGTGCTATTAGTGAATGAGGTATTGATAGGGGTGAAAGCCATAAGCCATCCGTCTTTAACATAGCAGTTCTCCACAATACAGTTCTTGGGGCTTAATAATACGATCTCATATGCCGATTTACAATCCTTTATCAAGCAGTTCTGGGAAGGAACACTGGTCTCAGGCATAAAATCCGTTGTTACCCTAGGGGACGGCATGAGCTCTATCTTTTCTTGAACAAGAATATGCTCGGAGTTGCAGTTCTCGATCAAGCCATTTTTGACGCCATTAAACATTATGTTCTTGCCCCTATAGTTCGTGATCTGAATATTTTCAGCACTGCTAACGCTAAGACTGCTTCCGCTGCCTGACAGCCTGCAATTCTCTACGCGAACGTTCTTGGCATCATCAATATTTATTCCGTTTACATCATATAGGCCATAATAATTTCCTGTTAAGTTAGCCATTGTGCAGTTCTTTATCAAGATGTAGGCATCTGTATTTCTTATCACTATTCCGTTTCCAATATGGTTGTTCAGATTCAAGCCATCGATAATATAAGGGTCATCGGCCGTGCCGCTTCCTTTGAACTTCATGAGGTCAGCATTGCTAGAGATGTTTACGTAATCGCTAGCCAGGCGGAAGGTCATCGAATCAACTTTGAATTCTGAGACTCCTGTGCTAATAGCCAGTCCAATCATGGCGAATAAGCCTAGAAATAATCCTATTTTCTTAGTCAAACTACCCACTCTCCTTATAAGTCATGGAGTCATATTACTCCTATGTAATGTGTATATAACATTATGTAATATAAACTTTACTATTAGAAAAAGAATAGCTTTCTCAGGCAATATAGAAAACGGATTTAATTATATTACTACCTTCATAGATAGCAATTAATTCTCTAAATGCCTCGGCACGAGCAATTATTTTTCAAATCTCAGCCGACAAACAAAATATATAAAATTAATTAAATATAAAATTTTCAAACATTATCCTCTCAATTGCTGATTAAATACAGGTATTTTTGCTTGGTTCAAGCTAACTTATTGGAATTATACTTACGTAACTTTAAGCTGAACGTAATTTTAATATTCTCAAGACTGCATCTATCATTATCAGAATTATAATCCAAAGTTTATGCACTATGTTCGATCCAAAAACGAAAAGGTATATCTATGAGCGATCTACTATCCGATAAAGCTCTTAGTAGCAAAGCACTCAAGGTCCCGGCCTTAAGTAAGAGAACTACTATTATCAGGAATCTTTCTTCGAGGCGTATGACTGTGACTGAGCTATCTAGAACCTCTGGCCTTCCAAAATCGACGATCTATGACAATTTGAGCGTATTGGTTAAGGCCGGATTGGTCGTGAAAGAGGACAAAATAAATCAATGGGTATATTATGAGCTGACAAAGAAAGGGCACAGATTGGCCGAAGCCATAAAGGCATCGAACTAAAATGACGACATATGTCGCCTTCCCATGAAATCTGTTCAGCTAACATGATTACCCTCCTCTTCAATAGCTCTTTGCTCGTCGATTAGTACAATATACTCCTTCACCAATCGTTCGCTCATCTCAAGTATTCGAGCAATTTCCAGTGGTTTCATCTTGCCATTCAACATTCTGACTTTCTTAAAGGCCTTGATATATCGATCACATGTCCCCTCTGTATGCTGTGTCGTTCTGGCAATATGCGGTGCAGGGATACCCCGGAGAAACTTGGCGATAATCACCTGTGTCATTGAAGGTCCAATATCACGTATGGTTCCCCAATATGGCAGGATAACCCCCTGCTCCGTCTGATATGCTTTGATGTTCTTGCCTATCGTTCCGGCGCTGACACCGGTCAACTCGGCAACATAGCTTGCGTTAGCACTCCTTTCTGAGCATACGCTTCCTTCAGCAATCTGGCCACACGATATCTCCTCACTTAATGATGGGAATAGCCATTGGTTTGCATCTGCTTATCCACCTCATGTATTATGGAGAAGATCGTGGATACCACCCCCATCTTGGCAAGTGTCTTCCTAGGACCTGGCTTTTCATCCATATGTCCTACTTCGAGCTTCCGTTAATCACGCGATACTGCTGAAAAATCCGAATCAAGTCTCCGATGAGCATGTCCTGGACGCGATCGCCGCCGACAAATGCATATTGCTCTTCCAAGAGGTGTTTGATTACACCATGTATCTCATTCCCAGGAGGTGCGGCTGATGATGTCATTTGTTGACCCCAAGCCCCTTTTTTTCGAATCGAGCTTTTCAACCGACAATGAGGCGATCTGAGAGAAGCGATCCGAGCCGACATTTTTCTAGGTTTCGTATAACGTGAGATACTCGGTAACAACTTTCTCAGAGGAATTGGTGAGTTCTCTGATTTGGAGGATGGAATATCCTTGATTCGAGAGAAGAACAACCTATGAGAAGCCGCTGATGTATCGTTTGATGGACTCACCGGTATGACGAGTTCTCTGTTCGATCTCAGTGTGTTCGTATCCTTTTAGGAAGAGTTTGATGATATTCATTTTATGGGAGACAGTTGGTCCGATGTCCTGTATCTCGTCACGAGTGGGAACGACCATTGGTCTTCTTCCAGGCGTTAGTCAGTGATTTGGTGTTCGTTCCCGCAGCAGGCATCATTACACCCGATATCACATATGGGATCCATGATGTTAAATATTGCGACATATGGCGGCGATGTAATTGCTGCGAGTATGCTAATTCACCTCTTCAAATGCTTTTTATGAATAAAAATCATTAATTGTAAATTGTGTAGCAATCTTTATTATGATGAAATCATCTTAGTCTATCAATGGCTATGCTCGACATAATTGATCTTAAGGCCCATTTCTCCTCCCCAGACGGCCTGGTCAAAGCAGTGAATTCAGTGGACCTGCAAATAAAAGACAACGAGCGATTGGGGCTGATCGGCGAGACCGGCTGCGGCAAGACTGTGCTTGGCATGTCCATCATCCGCCTGCTGCCCTCCTCGGCCGGGGTGGAAGGCCAGATAATCTACAATGGACAGGACCTCCTCCATCTGACAGAGGAGGAGATGAGGCAGTTGCGAGGTAGGGAGATCGCCATGATCCTGCAGAATCCCACCACCTCCCTCAATCCCGTCTTAAAGGTGGGAGACCAGATCGCTGAGGTGATCAGTCTGCACAAAGGCCTGGGCAAAAAGGAGGCAAAAGCCAGAGCGGTGCAGATGCTGGAAGCAGCCATGATTCCCGAGGCGGAGAGGAGGGCGGACCAGTATCCCCATGAGCTCTCCGGAGGGATGAAGGAGAGGGTGATGATCGCCATGGGCCTGGCCAGTCATCCCTCTTTTGTCATCGCCGATGAACCCACCAAGGGGCTTGATGCCCGCACCAAAGCGGAGATCGTCAACCTGATAAGGGACATGACCACCGGGCGATCGATGCTCATGATCACACACGATCTTGCCGCTGCTGGTGAGATATGCGACCGGATTGCAGTCATGTATGCAGGTGAGATTTTGGAGGAGGCTTCGGCAGAGACCATATTGAACGATCCCCAGCACCCCTATACCCAGGGATTCATACGCTCGCTGCCAAGCCGGGGATTGCATCCCATATCCGGATCCAGCCCATCCCTCATAGATCCTCCTTCTGGCTGCAGATTCCATCCCCGTTGCCCCTATGCGATGGAGGTCTGCAAGAGCGAGCATCCCCAGATGATGCGGCTGGAGAACGGGCATTCATCGAGGTGTTTCTTATGCGGCTGATAGAGGTTCGAGATCTGAGAAAGCATTATTCCTCTGGATTGATAAGCAAGCAATGCTCCAGAGCGGTAGATAGCGTTTCATTTCATATCGATCAGGGCGAGACCCTTGGCCTGGTGGGAGAGAGCGGCTGCGGCAAGACCACCGTAGGACGGCTGCTACTGCGGCTCATCGAGCCCACATCCGGCAGCATAATCTTTGATAGTAGGGACATAACCAGGCTGAATAGGAAAGAGATGAGAAAGCTCCGCCCCAGGATGCAGATGATCTTTCAAGATCCCGAGTCATCTCTCAATCCCAGGATGCGCATCGGAGAGAGCATAGCTGAGCCCTTCCGGCTAAAGCTGCATGGAAAGATGACCAAAATTGAGATCAGAGATCGGGTTTTAGAGCTTGTAGATGTCGTGGGGCTGAATCCAGAGCATATCAACCGCTTTCCTCATCAGCTCAGCGGCGGGCAGAACCAGAGAGTAGTCCTGGCCAGAATCCTGGCGATAAATCCGGAGTTCATCGTCGCAGATGAGCCAACCGCCTCGCTGGATGTCTCTGTTCAGGCCCAGATATTGAGGCTTATGATGGATCTGAAAAGAAAGTTCTGCCTGACAATGCTCTTCATTTCCCATGATATGGAGGTGGTAAGACATATGAGCGATCGCATTGCCGTTATGAAAGAGGGAAGGATAACGGATGTTGTGCAGCAGACGAGATACAGCAGGGCATCAGATGCCACAGGAGAGAGAATTTGTGACCGCATCAAAGGTATCGACCCAGAGCCACTGAGAGCAACAATATGATCAGTATCAATAAAATCGATAACCTATGCCCCAGGCCGGATCCGCTCTCAACCACTCGATGATCAATGCTCCCTGGAATTAGCCGTTCATCATCCCGGTTCTCGCGATCAGGCGATGGATAATCTGCCTGGCCATCTCCCAGATCGCTCACTTTGGACATTCCACTTCCGCCGGTATCATTCCGGGAAGGATCGGACGGGCTGCTCACCTCCTCTTCCTCCACCGTAACCCGGAGGGCAGAAGTTCTGGTGCTATAATCATTCCCCCGCACATCCCGATATCTCACCATGGAGGAGGGAATGCTGATTCCATCCGGATCCATCACCCGCAGCCGAATCTTCCGGGCGGCCTTCTCGCCTGGGGAGAGCATGAAGGATTCATTCAGCTCTCCCGAGATCAGCTCTGCTCCCTGGGGAACCATCTCCGCCATCGTCAGCACCGCTTTTCTGTTGCCTCGATTCTCCAGCTCCAAAGATATCATCACCTCTTCGCCTGCCTTTACCCTCTTGGGGCTGATGCTTCTCTTGGCATCGATCAAGGGTCCGGTAACATCTATCACCGGCCTGTTGGAATGGATGGTGTAAATCCTCTTCCCCATGCGGAACGAGGCTACGGCATCAGGAAGAGAGATGCCCATGGCTGGCTCTATGGGCTTGATACAATAGCTGACCGTCTTCGTCTGACCCGGCTCGAGAACGATCTTCCACTGGAGGGTTTCATTGCTGTGAAATTCCTTTCCCGTGGAGTCGGACAGATCCACGGAAAATGTCCTGTTTCCATAGTTGCTGAGGGAATTGATCACATAGTAGCTTTCAGATAACTCCTGTGTCTCTTCAACCCTCTTGTAAAGCCGGAGAGGGCCGGATATATGCGCTTTGCCGCCGCCCCATGACTGATGGGAATTTCCATCCGGATCAGTGTATTGAGCATGCACCCTGACCTGCAGATCGCCCGCTTCGAGCATATATGGAGCCACCAGATCGATCCTGATGGGATCGGTTTGGGCCGTCTTTTTCTTATCATCCCAGGCGGATCCCGCCAAAAGGCTTGATATGTTGAACCTCCTGCTGAATATCGGCGGACTGGAATCGACGGTTATCTTCAGGTCTTCTGCATCAACGGCGCCTCGATTCTCCACGGACAGTAGCATTTTGATGTCCTCCCCGCCCCGGTAGATATCGTTATCGAAGCTTAAAATCAGAGATATCTCCGGGGCGCTGGGAAGCTGCATTCTCACAATGGCATAAGGCTCATCCTTGTCCGCTCCCTCTACGATCTTCAGGGCGCTGATCCTCAAGGAATCGTTTATGACGAACCACTCGCCAGCATGAAGAGCCCGGCGAGCAATGGGGCGTTCATCCTCCTGCAGCTCCACCAAGACCATGAGCTTCTCCTCCAGGGAGAAGTCGGCCAGGGTCAGGGTGTAGTCCTCCAATGTCAATTGCTCTTTCCAGTGAAGCTCGCCTGAGACCCCCTGGCCCCAGACTGTTGCCTGAGCGGTGGAGACCGCCAAGATCAGGATCAAAAAGGCTCTGATCATCTCAATGCCTTAAGAGCAGATAGATCGTCAGCATGATCAATGCCGCATAGATGTACAATCGATTTCCGTCCTCCAATGAGCCTCCGATCATGGAGTTGGCATTCTTTGCTGGGGAGCTTTTTCCCCACGAGCTATCCTGCAGAGGGTTATCTGTGCTGGCACTCGATCCAATCCCATACCGGCTTGACGCATCATCTTTCGTCTCAATAGCATCGCCCTTTGCTCCCTTCTTCTCATCATCGACCTCTGCAGAGGTACTATCGGTCTTTGAAGAATTCTCGCTGTCATCATCCGGCTCATCGACGGGATCCTCTTTGTCGATCTGCTCATCCTTTATGCTCGTTTTTTCATCGCTATCACCAGAGGAGAGATCCTCTGCACCGGAGGAGGCATTCTTAGCCTCAAAGGATACCCCTTTGGGGGCATAGAATATGACCACCTCATCGCGCTTTACCATTAGCTTTTTCGTCTTTTCATACTCTATTCTGGTATCATCATCCTGCCATCTGACCGATAGATTGTGAATGCCCTCTTTGAGCTTTATCGTACCCAGCTCAGCACTGCTCTCCTTTCCCACCTTTTTGCTCTTCTCGAAGCTGCCGTCTGCATAGAGAAATGCCTCCAGCTCCCGTGAGTTCTCATTGACCAGATTCACTGTTATCTCAAACTCCTCAGGCTCCTCATTGAGGGTAGTGTAAAGGTTTACCGATGTCTCGGCCGTGATATCCTTTGTCTCCTCCACCTCAAAGGAACTCTTCACGTCCTCATCCCACCAGCTTATCTTGAAAGTATGACTCCCCTTCTCCAGAGGGTAGCTGTCTATCTTTTGATCCGCTCCTGAGGAGATCGACTTGCGGTCTATCAATTCCGAATCTATAAACAGGGAGACATCAAGCTTCTCATTGTCATTGTTCGTGATATAGACGTGTACTGGGATTCCTTCTTTTGCCGATGTATTCCCTTCCGTCAAGTTCGATGGTGCAGCATCAGTTGAGAGATTCGTCTCCTCCCCGCTGGCAAGGCATATCTGGGTGGGAATGATGATTGAAAGCAGAATGCTAGCCCCGAAAAGGGCGGTGAGAATAAAAGCAAATGTTGTATCTCTTCTCCCAGGCAATGGACTGCACCTCATGTATATCAAATGCGCCATGATGCTTTAAATATCATTTGGTAAGCAAAAAATTAAGATTCATGTTAATATTAGTCTATTGAATAGATTTTAAATCGGATATTTTATTCCTCATAACGAAAGTATTATCTACGAGAGGTTGAGATAAAGCCATCGAGAGGATGAGATAATTGATGGATACTGCCATCATGCTTTTGGTAGTGGAGGGAGTGCCCTTCCTGGCCCTGGTCTATTATCTGATTCACAAGAAGCAGATGTTCATGCTGGAGAGGGGGATCGAGAAGAAGGAGGACAGATATGTGAGAGCTGAGCGCAGAATAATCAATGGACTCTTCTTAACCCTGGCCGGATTCTCCATGATCCTGGCACCTCAGTTGGCATCCATTGCGGGAATAGAGGCACAGCTATCCTTTGACCTTCTGCTGGTAAGCATGATACTGCTCTGCGCCGGATTGGCCATGCTGATTGGCGGAGAGCTGCTCAAGTACAGGACCGCCCCGCTTGATGGCTCTGATGGACCGGCAGAGCTGAAATGAGAGAAGAGAACCAAATCCGCGATCATCGATAAGGGCGCAACAATACTGGAAGATCCATAGAAAATACCCCAGAAGAGGACACCCTGGCCGCAAGATGTCCTCACTCTTCCTAAACCCATTGCGGCCAGGCATCCATAATGGCATCTAAACTAGAGGGCTATTAATTCCTGCATACACATGCTGCTTTCTGCTATCATCACCTCCGCACTTCACTGACCGGTGTAGATTTTAAGCATCCTGACCGGCCTTTCCTTCCTGTCCACAATCAGAACATCTTCGCCATTCTCGATTCCCGGATCCGTTGCGATCACTTGCCCGGGGAATAAGCGTCCCCCCCGGGCGACAAAAGGCACCGCCGCATCCGAGATCACCACTTTGCTAACCGACGAATCGTTTTTATCACTCCACATTGCACAACCACCTCTATCCTTTATCTGTGATTAATAGGGATATAGATCTTATTAAGTAATAAACTTTTTGATTGAATTATTACCATGGTTAAGGGTCCGGCCAAACCGGGCGTCCTCAATATCCCATGCCTCGATCTCATCGTCTCTGATCCCCGAATGATGCCGGTTGGAGTATGACAATGGCCCCGGACGAGCTGGCGGCTGCATGCTTAATTTAAACCTGCCAGCTTTTGAGAGGACGGACCTCGCCAGCAACTTGGCCGCGAGGGGAGAGATATTCAGGCGGGTGCTTGAGAGGCAGCATACTGGCTTAGTGCAAACGTTGGGCTGGCCGCATGATCTTCATGCTTTTTTTCGGATGTGCAAGCACATAATTATTAACAAAAACGATTTATACTTCGCCTAGTCTTAATAACCACAGTTCATATGAGGAATTGATATGCAAATACGACTGTTTTCCGCGCCTATGGCCCTTTGCCTGATAGCATCTATGCTGATGGCATCGGCATGGGCAGCTGAATATCCCCTGACCATCACCGACTCTGCAGGAAGAGAGGTCACCTTCAACCAGCCTATTGAGAGGGTGATCGTCACCAGCTCGGATGCTGCCGAGGCAGTTGTGATGCTGGGAGCGGCAGATAAGGTGGTAGGAATCTCAGATACAGTGAAGAATAAGGGCTACTACTTCCCCGATCTCAAGGGAAAGCAGAGTGTAGGGAAATGGAATGCTCTGGACTATGAGATGATCGGCGCGATCGCCAGCGATGGAGAGGATGCCATTGTGCCAGATATCGTGGTCATTGGCTACAGCTATCCGGACAAGAGCTACGGCATATACGGCCTGGAGGAGGGACTGGAGCCCTTCGAGAACATCAAGGCGGTAGCGCTGGAGTTCACCAAGCCGCAGAACATGACCCGCGAGATCGAGGTTTTAGGCCAGATCCTGGGCAAGGAGGAGCAAGCTTCCGATTACATTAGCTGGTATGATGAAAAGATCAACTCTGTCAAGGATGCAGTGGACGGGATGAACTTGCCCGAGGCATATGTGGAGTGGAGCTCCAGTGGCGGCGATATTTCCACTCTGGGCCCGGGGTCTGCATTTGACCAGGTGCTGAAAGTGGCAAAGGGCTACAACATCGCCAGCGCCCTGGAAGAGAGCTATCCAAAGGTGGACTGGGAATGGGTGGTAACAGAAAATCCTGAGATAATCATCGTGAGACAGACCCAACCAGCAGGACATACCGAGATCGGCTGGGAGTCTGCTCCCTCACAGGAGGCCTCAAAACTGCAGGCTGCGAAGAATGAGCTTCTGGACAGATCAGGAGCAAGCGGAACCTCAGCCGCAAAGTCCGACCGGATCTATTTCATAGATTGGGATATCATGAACGGCCTGGACCAGGTGGTGGGCGCGACCTATCTGGCGAAGGTGCTCCACCCCGACGTGGATCTCAATCCGGAGGAGGTATACCGCGAATATTTAGAGCGTCTGGGCCTTGAGTATCCCGAGGGAAGGACGATGGTCTATCCGGAGATTGAGGATTGATCGCAACAAGATGCCTGTGAGGCATCCTTATTCTTTTTTAGATGGGTTTTTATGTTATTTGATCCGAAATAGTTATTAATAGAATACAAGAAAAACAGAATACATCACACCAAATTGCAATCCCTCAATCGGCAGGTAATCGAATGAAGTTAGTCTCTATAACCTGGAGCAGTGAGCTGCCCCACCTGATGCAGGGGGCCAGAGAGCTCTCCTTTAACCTGGAGGCCTGGTCCTATACCCAGCTTGACGATCCCGTCCAACTGGAGAAATGCCTGAAATCACTGAAAAGCGCTCAGATGGTCCTGATCCATCCATCGAACGACCCCTGCTGGGATGAGATCATTCCCTCCCTCAGCCCCAGCACGCCAGTGATCTCCTTTGGCCGGGACCCATCGCTCTGGACCGTGGCCAATGTCCCGATGGATACTACCCTGACCGTCAACCGCTATGCCCTGTTCGGCGGGCGGAAGAACTTCAAGAACCTGCTCAAGTATGCCTGCAACCAGGCCCTGAAGACGAGCTTCCAGCTCGAACCGCCAGAGGAGATCCTCTGGCAGGGGCTCTATCATCCCCGATCTGAGACGGCCTTCGCAACCGTTGATGAGTACCTGGAATGGTATCAGGGCAAGGAACGATCGTGGGTGGGCCTGATCTTCTCCCGCACCTCCTGGGCAAACGAGGATCTGAAGGTCGTAGATGCCGCCATACTGGAGCTGGAAAAGGAGTTCGACGTCCTCCCTGCATTCTGTTTCGGCATGGGAGATTCCGATCTGGGCGCCTGGTCCAGCGTAGAGGTGGCCAAGAGGTTCTTCTCAGGAAGAGTGGAGGCTATAGTCAACCTCCAGCCCATCTTCCGCTCCAGAAACAGCGATGAGGCACTCCAGACCATGAAAGCCCTGAATGTGCCCATATTCCATCCTGCGGTCGTCTATCATAAGACAGAGGAGGAATGGAAGGATGATGTGCACGGCCTGTCCAGCAGCGAGGTGGGCTGGTCTGTGGCCATGCCGGAGTTTGAAGGAGTGATAGAGCCTCTGATGATAGGAGCGACGAGCCGCTCTGAGATGGACGGGGCACAGATAGAGAAGCATGTGCCCATCCCGGAGAGGGTTTCAAAGCTCGCGAGAAGGGTCAAAAAATGGGTCGCCCTGAAGAACAAGCCGGTATCCGAGCGCCGGGTGGCTTTCATCCTGCACAACAATCCCTGTGCTTCAGTGGAGGCTTCAGTTGGTGGCGGAGCGCATATCGATACCCTGGAGAGCGTTGCTCGCATCATGGACCGGATGGTCCAGGCCGGATACTCGCTGCAGAGCCCACCCAAGACGGGAAAGGAGCTGATTGAGACCATCATGGCCAGAAAGGCGATATCGGAGTTTCGCTGGACCTCGATCGAGGAGATCATCAAGCGAGGAGGAGCCCTCGCCCTCTTGAGCGAAGAGGAATACCGGCAATGGTTCGACCTGCTATCCCCCGTCGTCCGGGATCAGATGATCGAGGCCTGGGGAAGGCCGCCAGGGGAGGAGAAGGACGGAATTCCCGCTGCCATGCTCTATCAGGGGAAGATCGTTATCACTGGGGTGGAATACGGAAATGCCCTGGTCTGCACCCAGCCCAAGAGGGGGTGCGCCGGGTCTCGCTGCGATGGCCAGGTCTGCAAGATATTGCACGATCCCCAGGTGCCGCCCACTCATCAGTATCTGGCCACCTACCGCTATATCGAGAGCTGCTTTGGCGCAGACCTGATTGTGCATGTAGGAACCCATGGCAACCTGGAGTTTCTGCCCGGAAAGTCGGTGGGCCTCTCCGCCGACTGCTATCCCGATATCGCGATCGGCGATATGCCGCACCTTTACATCTACAACTCGGACAACCCCCCGGAAGGGACCATAGCCAAGAGAAGGAGCTATGCCACTTTAGTCGACCACATGCAGGTGGTGATGACTGACTCCGAACTCTATGGAGAGCTTAAAGAGCTGGAGGACAGGATCTCCGAGTACAGACGGGCGGTCCTCTCGGAGGGCGGAAGAGCCCATGCCCTCGAGCATATCATCCTAAATCTGCTGGAGAAGAGCAACCTGGCAGGCGAGATCAATCTGAAGAGGCTCATCGCCAGCGGCGCGAGCTTCGAAGAGATCCTGGAGAGGGCACACGACAAGATCTCCCAGCTCTACAATACCCAGATCCCCGACGGTATGCATATATTCGGAGAGCTTCCCGCGGGCAAGAGAAGAGAGGAGATGATCCGGGCCATTCTCCGGGCTGAGGTGAGAGGAGCTGCTGCCCTCCTGCTGGGACGGGAGGTCACGGCCAATATCGAGGATCTTAGAGAGTTGGACGGACTGGGTGGGGACCTGGTCCGGGCAATCATAGCCGACAGGAGAGGCAAGATCGAAGGCCAGGAAAAGAGCAGTATATCGAGACTGCTGGAGGAGCGCTCTATTGGAAAGGAAAGCCCGGCCTTAGACCTCTTGCGAGATCGAATAGAAGAGCTCAGCTGGAGGATCGAGGAGTCCAGGGAGATGGAAAGCCTATTGAGGGGCTTTTCCGCAGGATTCATCGAGCCAGGACCATCGGGGCTGATGAGCAAGGGAAAGATCGAGATCCTGCCCACGGGGAGGAACTTCTTCTCCCTGGACCCCTCGGCAGTTCCCACCGAGGCCGCCTGGATGGTGGGACGAAGGCTGGCCGACAGCCTGCTGGAGAAGTATGAAAAAGAGCAGGGACGGCTTCCTGAGAACGTGGGGATGTTCTGGATGGCAGGCGATGTGATGTATGCCGATGGGGAGCAGATGTCCCAGATGTTCCATCTCATCGGCGTCATGCCGGTCTGGAAGGGGGGGAAGCTGAAGGGCTATGAAGTGATACCTCTCGAGGAACTGGGCCGGCCCAGGATAGACCTGACCGTGAGGGTCTCAGGCATCACCCGAGACTGCTTTTACAACTGCATTGAGATCATGGACCAGGCCATCTGTGAGGTCGCAGCACTGGACGAGCCACAAGATATGAACTTTCTGCATAAGCATGACCTGGAGAACGGATCTCATCATCGCATCTTCGCCAGCCGCCCAGGAACCTATGGCAATGGAGTGAACCTGGCAGTCTATGCCAGCGCCTGGAAAGCGGATAAGGATCTTTCGGACGTGTTCATCTACTGGAATGGTTACGCTTACGGCAAGGGCGTCTTCGGCGAGGAATCCCAGGATGGTTTGATCAAGCAGCTGAAGAGCGTGGACGTCACCTTCAACAAGACCACCACGGATGAGAAGGATCTGTTCGGCTGCTGCTGTTACTTTGGAAACCAGGGAGGTATGACTGCGGCCGCCCGGGAGGTCTCGGGGCACCATGTTGAGGCCTACTATGGTGATACCAGAGATGCCGATCGGGTGGAGGTTCGCACCCTGAGCGATGAGGTCAGGCGGGTCGTTCGCACCAAACTGCTCAATCCCAAGTGGATCGCGGGGATGAAAAGGCACGGCTATAAGGGAGCAGGGGACATCTCCAAACGCGTAGGCCGGGTCTACGGCTGGGAGGCGACGACACAAGAGGTGGATGACTGGATATTCGACGACATTGCCCGGACCTTCGTCATGGACGAGGAGAACCGCAAGTTCTTCCAGGAGAACAATCCCTGGGCGATGGAAGAGATGAGCAGGAGGCTGTTGGAGGCCGAGCAGAGAGGCCTGTGGAAGGCAGATCCTGAGGTTTTAGATGCCCTCAAGAACCTTTACCTGGAGATCGAGGGCTGGATAGAGGAGAGAATGGGAGACGTGGAGGGCGAGATCCAGGGTGGATCGATCGATGTCTTCAATGCCGATGAGGTTCTTGCCTGGAAGAAGAGGATGAGCAAGGTTCTGGGAGATTGAACCGGGGCCAAGCATAACGATGAACGGACTTCTGGTGAGCTTGATTCCTGCAAGGGGGCAGAGGGGGCTTATGCTATCCTATGGGCCGATCTGGCAGCCTTGCATAGGAGCCTTCCCAATTATCTGCTGGCGAAGGTGGCCGCTCCTCTGCTTTACATCACCGCCTTCTTTTTCGCACTGGGGGCAACATCAGGATGAACCAAGTGAGCTAGCTGGATTACTGGAGAAGCTTTGAGGAGCCTCTCATGCTGCTGCAGGATACCCCAGCACCGCTCCCTCGGGATATTCCACTTCCAGGAATTGCTCCAGGTATTCCCGATAGATCTTCCCGGGATCTATATTCATCTCGGGGTGCAGCCACGCTGCGCAATAGGCGAGGCCCACGATGCCGTCAGGTCCCCAGGCGATCTCAGTGCTCAGCAGATGGACCCTGTTGTTCTTCGCCGCATCCAGATTGCTCCATCCCGGACGTTCCTCTAAATAGCCATTCAGGATCTGATCAGCTTCTTTTGTGCTGTTCCAGCCCGCTTTTCCGCCTCCCGGTGCCAGAAGCTTGATTATGACATCCGGGTTCTCCTTGAGGATCCATTCGCTGTCCAGCTTGGGGTACTCATCGAGATCGCCAGCAATGTTCCGTCCTCCGGTGGAGCTGCACATCGCATCGCCGCTTGAGCCTCTGCCGTAACTGGAGTTATAGTAGAGATTTCACCGAATTTTATCTAATGGTTTATCATGCTCGTGCATGCTCGATAAGCCTACTGCATAGGAGAAACGGGTTTTGGAGAATTCAGATTTCCATCCGCTTGAACTCATCCCGCTCTTCTGGCGTGAGCATATCCTGCCAGGGAGTAGCCGTCACCAGGTCCACCGCCCTCCCATTGCGTATAGACTTTTCTATCTTGATGAGGCCTTCCTCCTCCAGTCTCTTTACTGCCCCCCGCGTTTTGCCGGTAGACCAGCCCATCCGTTTTGCCAGCTCATAGACGTTTAAGCTGGGTGCCTCGCTGATCTTTTCGTAGAGGTCCCACTCATCGTCCTCGGCTTTTGCCGTCCTGACCAGGGTGGCTTTCTGAATAGACTGCATATGCAGTCCAATTCTCTTGAACATATTTAAGCCTTTTGATATATGTCATTGCAAAAAATGATATGTCAAATGGTAGATCAAAAGGCTTAAATCCAAATATCATATAGTATTATGCGTGATAACCGACTTCGAAAGGGCTATTCTCGTTAAACTGTGCCAGGAGACGGGCATGGCAAAGGCCGCACATTTGCCCGAGCATGTCCTTGTTCGCAGATTCCCCAACCTGGGGCACAGGGTCAAGAAGGCCCTGGGAAAGTTGGTCAGCAAAGGATATGTCGCCAGGCATCCAACAAGAAATGAGATGACCTATCAGCTCACAGAGCTCGGGATAGAGGAGTGCAGGCAGATGAAAGAGCGGGCCTGACCGCGTTTTGAGGGCAATCGCGAAGCTGAGAAAAAGGTTTTTGATTGATCGCTTGCATCTAATCTTAGGGTGTGACCCATGAGACGCATGCGACCGAGCAATCGACCGTGTGTGAAGGATGTGTGAGGCCAAAAGGACGAAGCTCATCTTCGCAGTTGTTTGTAAGGCCGGTGGCATGCATATAACCCCCGAATTCAAAGACCTGTCCTCCCTGTGGCGGAACTAACTCCCCGTGCAGGCCCACAATGGCCCCAGAATCTGCCGAAGCTGTAGGGAAGATCTGAGCAAGTGGCTTGACTGTCTCAAGTTTGGCAATACTGATATATTGAAGTCCTGGTCGTACGTCGCCTTGTCTTCTTCATGCACTTCTCCCCATATGTCGGCATTGCTTAACATTTTGTCCACTGTGGAGTGGTTCAATCATATGTTTCCTGCCCCTGGCTTATTATCTCGTGCCTTTCCACGATAAAAGCCCCTGGCTGGCTGCATGAATTTTGATTTTCGCAAGGCTGCCAGTCAAGGCTGATTGCTCCACAGGTGGAGTTACCCCAGAGCTGGATGAATTTTTCTATCGAAATGGCACCACTTGGCACATAAGATCTTGTTCCGATCTTGCTTGATACTGCAACAACCGTCATGGCATCACGCGTTTTTCCATCTGCTCCGATACCATGTACTTTAATCGGATATGAACCTGGATTGGGATCATAAAGACCAATTATTACATCAGAAGATTGACCAACCATAATAACGGGCCTAGCTATGCTTGCCGTTACATTCGCAGGAGGCACTAAATCTAAAAATATTTGATCCTCATATTTCATTAATGGGTTTTTATTTTCAGCGGATATATTTGTATGAATACGAATTAATTCGCCTCTATGAAAATGATAATCTTCAATGGTGCCATTATTATCTGTGGATGTAAAAGTATAATTTTCTGATATTTCATCATATGTTATATTATAGTACATGGATGAAAACGATAATTTATAATTACTGGCATCTGGCCCCAAAATCAATGGATACGATGCACCAAACAAAGGGCCAAACAACTGAGATAATGCAACAATAATCGCTCCCGCAAAAATGATATCAACATTACGTTTCTCTTCCCCTAGAACTCTTTTCGATAAACTTTTAGTTATATAAAATATTAATATACCTATTAAAAATAATATTACAGCTGAAAGAATAAGTGTAAGGAGGAACCACTTTAGCTGCTGCTCAGGCAATAATATATATATATACAGACCAGTAATGCTGCTGCGATAATAGGAGTGGTAAAGACCCAACCTAAGCGCTGTTGCCACATAATCAGAACCCTTGATCACATAATCTTTCGAATAGATATCACTTTCCTTTTCATATGGTTGCAGTTCGATTGGCAGAACAGGAACACGGGCGTGCAGTACTCAATCTCCAAGAAACTAGCTAGCATTCATTCAGAAGCACAAGCATTGCTGAAAGAGAGTTCTGAAAACTAATAGGAACCCAAAGAGCGGAATAATTGAGTCTAGGCGGGCTTAAACACCGATCCACAGTGTCCTCCTTGAAGGAGCCGATCATATTTGCGATAGCTTGATTACGCCCAAGCTCGACTCAGAGTCGGGCAAGGACGCAAACAATGCGCTAGTATTTCATACAGCATTCGTTTTATAGAGATCCTGCATCTTAAATTCTAATTAGATTAAGCTAGTAGGAAGCACCTTTGAGATCCGGCTCATTTTAAAATTTCCTTTTTCACCATGATATACCCAAGCTCCAAAAATATTCTCCACATCGGCATCAAATTTCCCTTTGTATCTTACTGTGTGCCCATAACCTCCTCCGCCATCATAATTTTTATCAAATATAATTTCATTACCATCTATATAGCCGCTAATATTGGAAATTAAGTATCGGGGGCTGTCTTCCCCATAAACAGTGAGAAATGTGTTGACCTCTTTCATCGTGCCAGACAACCTGTTGCCATCAAAGACCAGATCTGCCGAAAAAGCTACAGTATTTCTAGATGCGCCACTAATTTGAGAAAGCAATGATTTAAATAATCCCGATTTGTCGTAGGCATATTCTCCAGTCCATCTTTCCATTTTGGAAACTGAGGAATCGGTGTGTTGATGGGCATCGGATGCTGCACCTAGATTATAGCCACATGACTGACAAAAATTGCTCCCTTCTTGATACTCAGATCCGCATTTCCAGCAATATGGCATTGCTCATCACCAAATTATCACTAGTCCTGTGACCTTATATAAATTTGGGTGGCTTTTCGCTGAATCTATGTGGGTGGGCCCAGCAGTGATTATGGCATGAAAAAACCTTAAAGCATACTGGTTTTCATGCTTGCGCATGATCCCTGCGTGAGAATCATGAGCTCTTGAGGTTGGGTAAGGGAATAGCGGTTCACCAATGAGACGTGGAGACACAGGGAAATTGCGATTCAAGTCCATCCATACCAAATAGCGAGGAGCCAAGGTATTTATCCACGGATGAGAATTGACTCGTGAGGCAGGATAACGGGCTTAACAAATTACAGAAAAATCGGCACGCTACCCAGGGAAGAAGAGAGGACTGTAATATGCCGCTTGGAGAAAGCATTATTCGAAGACTTGCACTCATAAAGTACACATGCGTCTTCGGTTAGCAGATCATTCCTAGCACAATCGTTATAAATGCACATTAATTTATCTTCTGAAATAGTTCATCTAATAAGATTTATATGGAATATGTGATACTATATTCAATCCAAGGGATTAGCATGCGAAAAGGAGTATCACAAATTGAGAAAGATATAGTCGAGCAAGAACTAACCAGGATGTTTGAATCCAAGTGGATTCGAGATAAAGCAAGAGAGAGCGGATTGATCGAAAGAGAAAGAAAGATTGATCCAGTGATAATGTTTTGGACTCTCGCTATCGGCTATGGCTCACAGTTGTATCGAACTATAGTGGAGTTGAAACGCGTTTACGAAGTCAGAGGGAAAGTATCAATTTCAGACAGCAGTTGGCATGATCGTTTCACTCCAGAACTGGTAAAATTTCTCAGAGAATGTGTGATTCACGGCATAGAGCACATTTCTGAAGAACCCAGTAGGATTTTGGGTGACCGTCTAGCTAGCTTTCGGGATGTAATGATTCAAGATAGCACTATTATTCGGCTTCATAAAAGCCTTGCTGATAAGTGGCCAGCCACTCGTTCCCGAAAAGTGGCTGCAGGAGTAAAAGTGGCATTTTTAACAAGTGCCATAGCCAATAGTCCAAAAAGCATTTCGATACTGCCTGAGAATACCAACGATGTAAAGACCTTAAAAATAGGTCCCTGGGTAAAAGATATAATATTATTAATAGATCTAGGATTTTACAAATATCAACTGTTCAGCAGGATAGTTGAAAACGGCGGATCCTTTGTCTCTCGCCTCAAGAGCAATGCAAATCCCTTAATAGTAGGAACAAATCAGGTACGCAATACCCGTGGCGTTGATCTAAACGGGAAACATTTGAAAGATATTAAACTAGAAAAATCCGATGATATTTTTGATGTAAATGTGGAAGTATCATTTGACCGAAGATCCTATCGCGGCGAGAGCAAAAAAGATAATAAGATATTTAGATTAGTCGCCATTTATAATACCGAAGCAGAAGAACATCACTTTTATCTAACTAATATTTCATCAGATATATTAAATGCTTCAGAGGTTGCAGCGGTTTATTCTGGGAGATGGGAAGTCGAACTCATCTTCAAAGAATTGAAGAGCAGATATGCGCTAGATCAGATAACAACAAAGAGCCCATACGCGATTGAGGCCTTAATCTGGGTCTCAATTTTGACGCTTCTTGTCAGCAGAAAATTGTATTCGATAGTGCGAAAACTAAATCCCGGTGCCAAAATGGTTCGCTTTACTCAATTGAGATGGAGTAACATCTTTGTCCAAAATTCCTCGCATCTATTGTCTGCGATATTGGATTACCTTGGAATAGAGCATGATTTCTCTACAGTCTTAAATGTGTGTTCAAGTGAGGCACTTGATCCGCATGTCAATAGAGAACGATTCAGGGAGGGATTGTGGTCTTAACCGAAGACGCATGATAAAGTACATGTATAATATAGGATTACAGCAGTCACATGGGCCTGAGCCTTTATGTTCCATTGCTCTTTTATCATTTCATGATAGCGCAGAGCTTTTTTTGCATTTATCTTCAGAATACTTGAATTCTGGAGGAAATGATTTAAGTTTTATGAAGTATTTTGATTTTATTAATCAAAAATTGCCAGACGGAAAAGAGATCGCCCAAAAAGAATCTATGCGCAGATTAAATAAGGCAAGAGTCTCCTTAAAACATAACGGTACGCTGCCCGCAAAGATCGAATTAGACGCATTTAGATCTACCATCTCATTTTTTTTTTTTTGAGGAAAATTGCAGATTGATTTTTGGTATGTGTTTAGCACCCACGTGTATCATGGGAATTTAGTGGCACCTATTTAGACCAGATAGATTAAATAATATGGCGATAATATCCAATATTTGGGAGTATGCACCAAGATGAAATTATCAAGCAACTTCAGGAACAAAACAAGCAATTAAAGCTAGAGAACGAGTTGCTTAAGGCCAGAGCAAGTGAAATTGAGCCGCTTAAGGCAAAGATCCGCGAACTTGAAGCCCGATTAGCTCAATATGAGAATGCACATACTCCACCAAGTCTAAGGCGAGGCCGTAATCGCAAAAAAGATCGAGATACGAACAGTGAAACGGCGGCGACGCACCCCGCTGCAAGCAGACGGGGCATCCGAGGCGTCGCCGCATAAAGATAGTACTACTCGGATCTGATCAAATCCCTAAGTTGGACACGGATGCCCTTTATCCCCGATGCAAGCATCGGGGTATTGCGGTAAAAAAATAATAAAGGAAAACCTGGTCAAAAGGTCGGACATAAAGGCGTAACAAGACCGTTTGTGGCTCCAGACCGGCAAGTGGAAGTTACTATGGATCGCTGTCCCGATTGCGGGGCAGAGCTTGGTTCTCCTTTTCGAATTGATTCCAAGATCGTTGAGGAAATCCCAGAACCTCAGCCGATCATGGTTACTGAATACAAAATTGCTCATTACAAATGTCCATGTTGCCTGAAAGAAGTTGCTGCAAAAGACCCAAGCTGTCCGCAAGAAGGCAAATTTGGAAACAACGTAATTGCTCTGGCAACGGTGCTCAAATATGAGGATCGGCTGCCTCACAGAAAGATTCACGACGCAATGATGAGGTTGTATAGGCTGAAAATAAGCCCTGCAACGATATTAGACTTGACCCGTCGCGCTGCAGACGCCATCCAACCCGAATATGATGCAATCTTAAGAAAAATTCGACGCGCTCCGATCCTGTACGTGGATGAAACAGGAATCCGCGTTCAGGGAGAAATGTGCTGGATCTGGGCATTTACTACGCCATCTGAGACCTTTTTCGTGATTCGAAAGAGCCGAGGCATGAAGGTTCTGATGGAAGTTTTAACTCGGAGATTTAAGGGAATAATCGTATGTGACGGGTGGAAGCCGTATGCCAGGTTTACAAATCGCATTCAGAGATGTTGGGCGCATCTACTTCGAGAGTCAAAAGACATTGCAGAGAAGTTCGAGGAAGCTATTCCGTTACATAACGCACTCAAAGAGCTCTACGACCTACTAACCAAAGCTCTGGAAAACGATCCACCGCCAGAAGTCAGAATGACTTTATGGGAATTGGCGCGAGAAGCGCTTCGGCATTGGATCTCGAAAGAGTATTCTATAGAGAAAGTTCGAAAGTTCATCGGGAAAATCAATAATGGATTCGAGTATTGGTTCACATTCATCATCAATCCGGGTGTAGAGCCGACTAACAACAGGGCAGAGAGAGCATTGCGACCACATGTCGTCTTGAGAAAAATCCTGGGCACCCTTCGAAATGATAAAGGAACATCGATTCATGAGCGAATCATGACGACACTGGCAACATGGGGGCAAAAAGGGTTAAATAGCCTACAAATGCTAACCGCAAAGCTGGCATGCTAAACACATACGATTTTTGATGTTGGCTTTTCAGATATTAGCTTGATCCATCTGGTTTACTGTCAAAATACCAGAGCAACTCTTGAAGAATCAGAAGAGTTGCTAAAACAGGGGAAAAATGAAGATTCCATGGAATTAGCAGCAGTTGCATTCTCACAGCTCTTGGACGATTATAAGAATAGAGTCAAGGACAAATTCGACAAATACCCATTTTCATTTAATAGTTCTGTTAGTGGCTCTATTTTCTTTTCTACCAGTAGCGATTCTGACCTAGCCAGCGACGTGGAGTCTTTCGCATCAGAGGTAAAGAGTGCTTTCTCTGATGTGGATGATTGCATATCTGAGCTTCAAGACACATTGGAGATCATCAGTATTGGGATTGATTATCGGAAATATATGAAGTTTTATTTATTAACACCTAATGTGAGTAAGGAAAATAGAACTCATATGCAACCACAAAAAGTTTATAAAGATTATAATATTTACTATCCTTCAAATAAATCAAAATACACATCTACCAAAGAAGATGCACAATTTTGTATCGATTTTATAATTGAAAGCTCAATAATATTACAAGAATTTAATACAACGGGAGTGCGGAGGGTCACGAATTCCCCATCCTTTAGGTTGGGGATGAAGTGAACCCTCGCCTGGATTTCATGTTTTCCTGAGATTGATTAGCTGGCTATAATGCAACCGAACGCTGATACGAGATTATTCTGATGTACAGATCCAGGAAACCGAAGGTTCGGATGTTTCTGAAATCCGGCTAACCGGGCGCGCGGCCCGAAGCATACCCCATCCCTTTAGGGTGGGGTGGCCGCGCGCAGTTTGATTTTTTAATAATTTTTTATCTTTTTTTTTATTTATTCCATGGATGGAGTGCGCTGAAACTTTCAGTCACAGAAGGAATTGAGATTTTGAGTATTAAAGATCAGCCGCGTCGCTAACGATTCATTCGTGCTGGCTTCACCCATGTGGACGTACGGCCCTAGTCGATCAGTGTGCGTAATCCAGAAGCAATCAACAATATTATTCAGATACGAATAGCCTCAAACCGAAATGTGCATTCAGTCCAAGAGTTACAGGAGCGATGACAGGTTCTTTGAATGTCAGCTCAAATCCACAGCCAATCCGGGCATTTTTCGTTCTTGCAGTTCCTGCGGAACTCAAGCCATCAGATCCCCTTCGAGTGGAGACCAGCCTGAGAATGATTGAGATATGAACAGGCTTTGGCAACCCATGGTCCTCGGCTGCTTTGGCTACTTCCTGTTTAAGCCACTCTCCGAACTCTCCTCCCGCCTTGCGATAATGCCTTAGAGGCAGGAAAGGAGTTATACTCTTTTCACGAGTACGCCTCCAGAGTCCTCTGCTCTCCGGCCATCCTCGCCTCTGCCTTCCCCCGGCCCTTTGCTCCAGCTGGCTCACTGTAGATGCAGAACACCCGGTCGGCCAATTCGGTTATCTTCTCCAGGTGGGGATCCAGCGCAGGCGCATAGAGAAGAATGGTTGCCTCTCTGGAGGTCTGCTTGAGGGCCTGGGCCAGGTAGCCCACCATCTCCTGGGAGTCCTCGTAGAGTAAGGGGTCGTGCTCCACAATCAGGATGCTGTGGTGGTTCTCCTCCAGTATGGTCATGAGCTGGAAGGAGGTGAAGGCTCGGCGCACTTCCAGCTCGGTGATGTTCCGGTTCAGCCGGCTGAGGATGCGGGAGTAGTTGCCGCTGATGAAGAGGATCTTATAGCGCTGCAATTCAGGATGGCTGTTGATAGCACCGGCCATCAGCTCCACCGGGGCGACCAGGACGTTGAAGGTCTCGGGGAGGAGGGAGACGGTCGGGCAGAGTTCGATCTCCATGATGGAGAACAAGGTGCTTCGAGGATATCAGGGCGAGGCAAGGGAGCGGGGCGAAAGCGAAGCCATTTGGCCACACAGTCTCCCATCTGGGTCGTGATCCTAAAATAGGTTGAAGTTTCTGGAACTCGATTACCGATTGCGGTCTCTCGGACACGCCCGAGAGAGGTCATTCTGGGCAAAACAGCATTCAATAAATTCTGCGGGAGGCCTAAATACCAACCCATAATTGATTCACGACAAAAGATCTATTATTGTTACCTATTCTAAAAATATTCATAACTCGTCACAATAATTTGCCTGAACTATTGTAGATATAAATCTTTCCATAGCTCTGCTAAACGCTCATCCTCCTGAGGGCCATCATCCCTCCGCCCAAGAATAACAGAAAGAAGAGGAAAAGAACCAGGAACGATGACCAGGGAAGAGGCTGGTCCAATGCAGCCGCCCTCAGAAACAGGCTGGAGTGGGTGAGAGGAAGGGCGTACAGCGCCATCTTCAGCCCGAAGGGAACCTGGGAGACGGAGAAGAAGGTTCCGCCCAGGAATGTCATCGGCATGAGAATCAGGCTGCCAAAGGTGGCCATATCCTCATGAGATCGGGCCAGCAGGGCAGCCAGAACACCCAGAAAGGCAAAGGTCAGGCAGCTAAGCAGCAATCCTAATACAAAGGGCAGAGTGATATGGATATGCCTGGCGATGAGAAAGGCTACGAGCAAGAACGCTACCGAACTCAGTATACCCCTCACCACCCCAATCAGCGCTTTTCCCAAGAGAATGGAGGGCAGTTCCACCGGGGCCATGAGGCATTCATCAAAGCTCTTGAAATAGAGGCGATCGACATTGAGCCTGGTGCCGGCTCCATTGAAGCTGGTGGTCATGGCGGTCAGAGCGATGATTCCCGGTATCACGAAATCAAGATAGCTGGTTCCGTTCATATCTATCCCGCGACCCAGGCCCCAGCCAAAGGCCACCAGATAGAGAAGCGGGCTCATCAGGGTGGTGAGAAGATAGCGAGGCCAGCGCCGCTTGAGTGCTGTCAGGTCCGACCAGAGTATGCTGAAGGCATCGATCATGCTAGTCTCCCATCACCTTCTCACCGGTCAGCTCGATGAACACATCCTCCAGGTTGGACTCTCGCATGACCACCCTCTCCGAGCCTGGAAGATCCTGAATAAACCGGGAGGCACTTGATCGATCCGGAAAGTAGCGGTAAGTTGTGCCGCACGCCTCCCCCTGCATCTCTACCGCTATCATTCCCAGCCTTTGCCGCAGCTCCAGAGGGCTTCCCAGAGCTATGAGCCTGCCGTGATGAAGAATTCCAACCCGCTGACACAAGGCCTCGGCCTCTTCGATATAGTGGGTGGTCAAGAAGACCGTCGTGCCTTCCAGGTTCATCCTGCGGATGAGATCCCAGACCCGGCGTCTGGTTTGAGCGTCCAATCCCACCGTCGGCTCATCCAGGAAGAGGAGCTTGGGCCTGTGGATGAGCGCCCGGGCTATCATGGCCCTCCTCTTCATTCCCCCAGAGACGCTATCGATGAGCTGATCGGAGTGATCGGACAGCCCCACATAATCGAGCAGTTCCGCGATCCTCTCCTTTCGTTCCCTGGATTGGAGGTGGTGCAGCCGGGCATGAAGCTCCAGGTTCTCGCCGATGGTCAGGTCCCGGTTCAGGCTCAAGTGCTGCTGAACCACGCCAAACTCCGACTTCACCCTGGACGGGTCCTTTGCCACATCGATGCCGTTGATCCGAATCCGTCCGGACGAGGGCTTGGTGAGGGTGGTAAGGATGCGAATGGTGGTGGTCTTGCCAGCTCCATTTGGCCCCAAGAAGCCGAAGAGTTCTCCCTGTCCGACCTCAAGATTCAAGTTATCTACTACCTTCTTCCTCGAGTACTCCTTCTTCAGGCCCGATATCTCGATCATACTGCTCATATCTATCTGAATTATATTAACCGCATATATTAATTATATATGTTAATTATATTTATTAATTCTTTATTTCTATCATCATCTCTATAATAGCATTATGTTGCAGCATATTCATTTATGGTCGCGTCATCGAACAGAAGCTTCTGCTCTTCATCTACGATCCTGAGAAGGGACTCCGGGGTTAAGCTGGATAGGGGATAGTACTTTCCCTGACACTGATCCGCGATCTGATGGCAATAGCCTAAACGCATATCCAGGAAGGAGCTGTCTACGACCTCACTGTCGATGACGATGGTATGGATTCCCAGGTGCTTTATCCGTTCTGAGATCGCCATCAGCTCGTCTTTGATCTTTCCACCCATTCCCTCATTAGCCCTGCCATCGGATATGAGAACCATCATCAGTTTGCTCTCCTCATCCTTTCTCAGTTCTCCCTGCAAGAGCTGCAATCCGCGGGAGAGGCCGGCGGATAGAGGTGTCTTGCCCCCGGTGGGAAGCTCTCGCAAGCGGCCAAGGGCCAGATCCACGCTGGTGCAGGGGGGAAGTATGATCTCGGCTTCCTTTCCTTTGAAGGCTATCATGCCGATCTTGTCTCTCTTCTGGTAGGAGTCCATTAAGAGGGAGAGAACTGCACCCTTGGCGCTCTCCATCCTCTGATTGGCCCCCATGGATCCGCTGGCATCTACCACGAAGAGGACTACGGCGGAGGTCTTGCCCACTCTCTCCTTCTCCCGTATATCCTCGCCCTTCACGATGATGGCGTTGGGGCCGGATCTGATCCTTTGATAGGGGGCAGCGGCACGAATGGTGGCATCAATGGCAATATCTTTTCCTTCCTGGGGCATTTTCTGGCGCAGATACCGGCCGCGGTTGCGCAGAGCCAGTGTATTCATCCTCCTGCCGCTGGTCTTGCGGCGGGCGATTCGGTCCCTCTTGCGGGGCATCGTTATGGCACGCACATCGATAGGCGTGCCGATCTCGAATATCCTCTCTTGGGGCTTAGCGGCCTGTTTTTGATCCGTGTCCTTTTGTTCCGACGGCTCCTGTGGTTGTTGCTCATTCTTCTTCTGCTGCTCGGGCTTTTGATCCTGATGCTGGTGTTCATGCTGCTTCTGAGACATGGACTTCTCCAGCCGTTCCTTGTTCAGTGTGGGCGGCTCAAATGGCCTGCTCCTCATCCTATGGGCCAGGGCTAGCTCCATGGCTTTCTTGACATCCTCCTGGTTGACTTCGGTCCTGCCATCGAAGGCGGCGATGGTCTTGGCGGTTCTGGTGATGACTATCTCCGCTCGGTGTGTCTTGACTCCAAGATCGATGCAGGTGGAAGCGATTAAACGGAGGAAGTCATCGCTCATGCTCACCTGACTGAGAAGCTGGCGAGCCCTGGATATCTTCTGTTTCATATCCACCTGTTCTTGTTGCCATTCTTTGGCAAATCCCTTTGGATCAAGGTCAAAAGCTTCTGCGATCTTGGCGATCTGCATTCTCTGCTCCACGTCCTCAATTCCAGCAACGCTCACCTGTAAGCCGAATCGGTCCAGAAGCTGGGGCCGGATCTCTCCCTCCTCAGGATTCATCGTCCCCACCAGGATGAATTTGGATGGATGAGCAACGGATACGCCCTCCCGTTCCACAATGTTGACGCCCATGGCCGCAGCATCCAGCAGCACATCTGCCACATGATCGTCCAGAAGATTAACCTCGTCAATGTAGAGGATGCCGCGATTAGCGGCTGCGAGAATGCCGGGCTCCAGCGCTTTTATTCCTTCTTTTATGGCCCGTTCCACGTTCAGCGATCCTACCACCCGATCTTCGGTTGCTCCCAGCGGCAGATCGACTACAGGGGTCTTTTTCTCTACTGCTGTGATCTGATTTGATTGGCTCTTCTGGTAGCACAGGTCGCACATATCCTCTGGATTCTCCGGATTGCAGTTGAATGGGCAGTCAGATGCCACCTGAATGGTCTCCAACAGATCTGCCAAGGACCTTACTGCTGTGGATTTGGCAGTTCCCTTGTCACCCCGGATCAGGACGCCGCCGATGCGGGGATTGATGGCATTCAGAATCAGGGCAAATCTCATGTCGTCCTGCCCTACTATGGATGTAAATGGTATGGTCCTTCTCTTCAAATGGTGCATGTAATCGCCTTTTTTATTTAGCGTATCTCTGACGTATATAAGGCTTATGTCATATTAAAAAGTAAGAAATTTCAAATAATTTTTTAATTAATTGTTACATATAGATCTAAATTTAGTCTTATACTATGCGCGAATCTCGAATTAGATCTGATTTCTTATATGAATTCTTCTATGTGATATGCAATGCGCTTGTCAGGGACCAAGGATTTTCGGCTCAAATTCCAGTCTGATGAGATGATATCGATGAATGCACATATAGAAAAGAGCTTTCTGCTATTTAGAGAATTTCTAGCATACTAATAATTTGCAGTGATATTTGATGCCTTCAGCGGATGAACTGGGAGAACAATTGTGATATAGTAATACAATTACCAAAAGACTTATTAATATTGGTATAAACCAGCAAGATGATATCGATGATCGAATCAGGAGAGAGTAAGGCTGCCCCTGAAGGCGCAAACCACGATGAGATCAGCCCTGCTGTGGGGCTGCCCAGCAGAAAGAATGAGCCCGATAGAGATTTTCCGCCGGCAACGATCATCAAGGGCAATGATTTTGGCCAATCACATCTGAACGGCTATGGTTTGCTCCCGGAATCCAGGGTTGATGCTATAAATAGAGCCTTCATCTCTTATTCTGAGGCATGAGGCTGATGTCCGAATCACAAATGAAAGAGAAGCTGGGCGCGGGCCAGAAGACTCAGCCCAGGACGACTGCTGCTCAGGAGCTGAGGGCGGAGTACCAGAAGTTCATCGGAAGGAAGATGCTCTTTCTCGCTGCTCTTGTCTTAGGCATTGTATTGCTGGCGGGCTATGCTGCCACCCGGGGATCGGCGGATATCAGCGTGATGGATGTCTACTCCACTATCCTGGCAAAGTTCTTTCCCCAGTATTTCCAGACCACCTGGTTCTCAGATACCATCGTCTGGGGACTGAGGCTGCATAGAATCCTTATGGGGATAGTGGGAGGAATCGGCCTGGCCATCGCCGGAGCGGTCATGCAGGGCATCCTTAAAAATCCCCTGGCCAGCCCCTTCACCCTGGGCATCTCATCAGCTGCTTCCTTTGGTGCGGCCATGGCCATAATCATGGGGGCGGGGTTCATGGGCGGAGAATGGCTGATCATCGGCAATGCCTTTGTTTTCACTCTTCTCGCTGCGGGGGCGGTCTATGGACTGGCAAAATATAAAGGAGTCACACCAGAGACCATGATCCTGGCGGGAATTGCCATCTCATACCTTTTCAGTGCCATGACCTCATTTCTGCAGTATATCGGCCATGCAGAGCAGGTTCAGGAGGTGGTCTTCTGGTCGATGGGCTCGCTGGGCCGCTCTTCTTGGGATAAGGTCTGGATAGTCACCGCGGTCATAGCCATCTGCCTTCCCTATCTTATCATCAAATCCTGGGACATAAATGCCATGGGGGCAGGTGACGAGACCGCCAAGAGCCTGGGGGTGAATGTGGAGAGGACCCGGGTGATCAGCATGATGCTGGTCTCGTTCATAACCGCCTCGGTGATATGCTTTACTGGCACCATAGGCTTCATCGGTCTGGTCGCTCCTCATATAACCCGGATGGCAATTGGTGGGGATCACAGGTTCCTGCTTCCCGCCTCTGCTCTGGTGGGGGCGCTGCTTCTCTTAGGAGCTGATACCCTGGCCAGGACCATTCTCGCTCCAGTGATTCTGCCCGTGGGAATAATGACCGCCTTTTTAGGGGTGCCATTCTTCGTCTACCTCTTCATGCGCAGGAAGAGGGAGTTCTGGTAGGCATGCCTGTCCGAAGGATGAAGGATCCAATCGATTATGGGTGCCTCATCTTCCTTTTTTTCGCCATCGCCTCCTGATCCAGATCGTCAACCGCACCGTCCAGGTTAGCATCAGTCATTGGAATTTCTATCATCCAATCCAATTTGGCGATAGTCCTAAATTCCTATCTAAGTTACTTATATCATGAATAACTAATAGCATATGGCTTAAAGGGTGGTCATAATGAAGAAAGAGGAATTCCTAAAACAGATTGAAGGATATGCATTCCCTGAAATGTTCAATCAGGACCTTCTCGATCGTGCAGCAGAGATGTTCGGAAAGTGGGGGAAGACCGCTCATCTGGATGAAAAGGAGCATTTATTCGAGAGCTTTGGACTGAATCCCCTGCCGGAGGACAGCGATGAGATCAAGGAGCAGAAGGCTGCCATCAGACATATCTGTTCCAGGATGATGGATGCAAGCATCAACCGCAGGGATGCTGCCGATCTCATCCGAAACTTCAATCGAATAAAAGATCCAGGCTACAAGTGGCTGGATTGAACTTCAATTTTTTTAATGCTTCCCTCACCACCTACCACCAGTGATGCCAATCCGGCGGCACGAGGCCGACAAGCTATAAATAGCCCTCATATTCAAGGCCGATAGTTCATTGCCTGTGAGATCAAAGGGATGTCCAGATCAAATAGCGCTTCTGAGTTTATGAAATATAACTATGGTGAAGATAGGTTATGCCTGGAGAGAGAGGAGCTGGCCTTCTGGGAGCGACAAAGGAGATGCGGCGACGACTGCGATCTCAAGATGGCCCGCGATCTACCCGATGATACTCCCCAGTTCATATTACGCCTGCAAAGGGAGTTTGAGGAGAGGGCAACAGCCTTCTCTTTTGCCGGATCAGGTGGCATGGTCCTGGATGCAGGGTGCGGCAATGGGGAGCTGCTAATTGCAGCCCTTGAGATGGGGATGGCAAAGGAAAATGGGCCCAGGTTCATCGGCATGGACTTCTCTGCCAACATGCTTGGTCGGGCCAGATTCCGCACATCCGGTGATCCGAGGGCAGCATTTCTTCAGGGAAGCATAACCTCGCTTCCCTTTGTTGATCAGTCATTCGACTGGGTAGTGAGCAGCGGCGTTCTTACCTGTCTTGCCTCTCCACAGTCGATGGCAGAGGCCCTGCAGGAGTTCAATCGGGTTCTCCGCCCAGGCGGAGGACTGGTGGTGGATTTCTTCAACCGCCTATCCCATTACACCCTGGCGAGAAAATATCTATTCGGAGAACGGATAGTTCCGCCGGAGTATCTCTCCTTTTCAGAATTCCAGAATCAATTGGAGAATGCCGGCTTTCAGATCGAAGAGCATCTCGGTTTCGACTTCAAGCTCTGCCAAGGCTACTTATTTATGAGCCGCTACAGGCCGGTCGTCGATCCGGCTTATCTGCAGGAGCGCATCTCCCAATTACTGGAGAAACGGATTGTGCCACTATGGCCCAAGCTAAGTCTTTTCGGATACAGGATATATGTAAGGTGCAAAAAGATATAGAGTTTTAGCAGTCAGTTCTGCCCTCCGCCCCTCGACCAGCTGCCAATTCCATCGTTTTTGCCAATCGCACTGACATCAGATCTCAAGATCGCTCTCAACTCTTCCAGGTTCACCGGCTTGCTGATGTAGCCGTCCATTCCCGAATCGATGCATTTCTCCTTGTCACCCTCCATGGCAAATGCGGTGATAGCGATGATCTTTGGCAATGTCGGCCGGGTTTCTCTGATCTTTCTGGCGGCATCCAGCCCATCCATCTCTGGCATTTGAATGTCCATGAGGATCACATCGTAATCCTGGCGATCCAGGGCGACAAGGACCTCCAGGCCATTAGCAGCTACATCAGCGCGATAGCCGAGCTTATGGAGCATCTTTTTAATAACCTTCTGATTGATTATGTTGTCCTCCGCCACCAGTATACGTAGAGGACGCTGGGGGCCCATAGAGATGCTGCTCTTCGACCCTTTTGCCAGCTCTCCGGGCGGTGGCGATAACGCTTCCATTGCCTTTATAGTGAAATGGAATGTTGATCCCTTGCCCTCCTCTGACTCCGCCCAAATCGAGCCATCCATGAGCTCCACGAGCCTCTTGCTTATTGCCAGGCCCAGGCCCGCGCCACCATACCTGCGAGTGGTACAGGGCTCAACCTGGCAGAAGGACTGAAAGAGGCAGTTCATCTTCTCTGCTGGTATTCCGATGCCCGTATCCATAACAGCGAAGTGGATCTCATGCTCTCTACCCCCCAAATCTCTGCCCGAAACCAGGATCCTGACCTCTCCAGAGCTGGTGAACTTCACCGCATTGCCCAATATGTTGACCAGTATCTGGCGCAGCCTGGTGGGATCGCTGACAATGGTCTTTGGAATGCTCTCTTCGATATCATATCCCAAGGTCAGGCCCTTTTCCTGGGCAACTGGAGCCATCAGATCAACAGCATCCTCAATGCTCTTTTTGACATCAAAAGGCTGGACTTCCAGCTCCATCTTGCCGCTATCGATCTTCGAGAAGTCCAGGATATCATTGATGATTGCTAAAAGTGCATCTCCACTGCTTCTGATGATCTCCATATGGTCGCGTTGCTCTCTATTCAGGTCCGTGCCCAGGAGAATTCCAGTGAGGCCGATGACGGCATTCAGAGGGGTTCTGATCTCATGGCTCATATTGGCTAAAAATTCGGATTTTGCGTTGGTTGCCGCCTCTGCCGCCTCCTTGGATCTTCTCAGATCCTCTTCGATCTTCTTTCGCTCTAAAATATCCTCCTCTAGCTTTCGGTTTGCCGCTTTCAGCATAGCCGTCCTATCCATAACCCTGCTCTCTAGATGCTGGTTAAGCCTTCGTACCTCTTCCTCTGCTCTTTTGGATGTCTGGAATAATCTCTCGTTCTCCTTCAGAGCGACGATCTGGCGAATGACTATCAGACCTATTATCCCCCCCACAGAATAAGATAGATGAGGCGTGCTTATGGCAAGAGGACGGTCAAAGCTCCAGATAAGGATGATGTATGCGCCAGCAACGAAGATGTAAGGGATGTAGTGAGCACCAGGAAACCGCACCATGCCGGAATCAAGAGCATAAGGAGACGCAGAGGATGCAACGGTGCGGGCATAAGCAGGCTCTTCGGAGGGAACCTTCTGGAATGGAGGTGCATCGCTGGGTGAGGTGCTGGCCTGCAGTATTCCCGCCAGGCCGATCATCGAGTAGGCCATTATCCAGCCCACGTCCCAAATGCCGCCGGAATCATATATGTTGTTTAATGATTGGTATGCCAGGATGAGATCAGCGATGATCATCACTATCGTTCCCATTACCAGAAGAAGCACTGGACCCATCTGCTGAAATCGGATCCGCCGAAGGAGGAGTTCAACCAGCGCTAAGAGAAGCATCAAACCCAAGACGGGATATGCCACGGATAATGCCTGTGTGCGGAAGATTGCTCCTGCGCTGGACTCGATCGTGGGTGCGATTAAAACCACCCAGAATATTATAACGGAGGCGATGATCACGATCCCTTCATCCAGCATGACCTTCAGCCGTTCACTGGAGGTCAGGGATTGGGTAGGCAAGAGGAGAATGCCCGCGATTAATAGGGGGTAATGAATCAGAAATAGCCAGTCTGCCACGGATGGGAAGGGTGGCTGATCCAGCACTATCTCAGTATAAGCCCAGGCGATATCACCCAAAGTATGGGCCACCAGGGCAAGGGCAAGAACCGTCCAGGCTAAACGGACCTGTCTCCCATAGACAGAAGACCTCCTGGCGGCATAAAAAAGGGCTAGTGTGGCCAGAGAATCGACCAGGATCGCCAGCATATCGCTCGCCGTGATCTGCAGCTCATCTTTTAAGTGGATGCTAAATGAGATTGAGCAGAGGGCAACTATGAAGGCCAGCATCAAGGCCATGTTAAACGGTATGATCGACTTTATGCATTGATCAGAGATCATGGGCAAACCTTCATCTTGCGGCTTATCTGTGCATCTCTATTATTGGCCTATCATAATTGTCTTCAGAACCCCTGGTGAAGATGTATCAATTATTAGCCTTCCTTTTTTCGCAGCCTTTTTCGGCATAATATTGTCTCTGAATGCAGATCAGGTTCTCTAATACTGATAGAAAAAGCTTTGCATCATTGCCCAGATCAGCACCTATGGCCTTGAGCGGAAATAATAGAAAAATTTAACTATAATGATATGAATTATGGATTGAGCATAAGGGGGATTAATTGTGAATTATTCGAAGGAGAGAACTCATTGCAGGGCTTTTTTGATATCTGCTCTGCTAATCGCTTTGATTTTCAGTTCGGCTCAGGCCATTACCACTAAGGACCTCATATTTGCAAAGAGCCCGCAAACAACACAGCCCATTTCGACAGTGGTGGCGGATGCCATGAACCAGGCCCCTGTGGCCAAAGGCCTGACTCCCGATCAGGAAGGGCCGCTGACAGCAGGCACACCGGTTGTCTGGACAGGCGATGCCTTTGACTCCGAAGAGGATGAGCTATACTATCAGTTCTGGTTGAACGGGCCGATGACGGGAAACACCTGGATGCCCATGAACACCTGGAGCAAGAACAATACCTGGACCTGGGAGACCAGCGCCATAGACATTGGCAATAATGTCATCGATATGCGTATCAGGGATGGACGCCATGCTCCCCCTTGGGGTCATGATGCCCATGTCAGCGCAGAATATATCATCAGCGAGAGTGCTGGCATTGCCGGCAGCTCGAAATCGAACTCCAAGCCGACTCTGACCAGCATGAAATCTGATAAGCAAACCCCGCAGGATAAGGGCGCCACTATTACCTGGACGGCTAAGGCGACAGACCCGGACATGGATACGGTTCTATACCGCTATGTCCTTAAGGGGCCTTCAACAGATGAACAGTGGGTGCCCATGACCGACTGGAGCACGAACGGTGTCTGGTCCTGGGAAACGAGCACG
This sequence comes from Methanothrix soehngenii GP6, assembly GCF_000204415.1. Taxonomy (NCBI): domain Archaea; kingdom Methanobacteriati; phylum Methanobacteriota; class Methanomicrobia; order Methanotrichales; family Methanotrichaceae; genus Methanothrix; species Methanothrix soehngenii. The sequence goes on from NC_015416.1 coordinate 1,897,122, forward strand.
GGAAAAGCCGGCATATACATGATTGAGGTCTGGATTAGAGACGGATACCATGCAGATGTCGATAATTGGGATGACTCCAAGAGAACGCCATTTGTCCTGATGCAAAAGGGAATAATCAAGTAATGAATCAAGAATGCTCATTGGACGCCTGCAGATCCAGCTCTGTCTGACTGCTTCTGCTTGCGCCCCTTTTTTATCTGATTTCTGGCAATTGGGTCGTGATCCTAAAATAGGTTGAAGTTTCTAAAACTCGATTAACGATTGCGGTCTCTCGGACGCGCTCGAGAGAGGACATTCTGGGCAAATCAGCATTCAATGATGCCTAATTCTGCTGCAGGCCTAAATACCAACCCATAATTGATTCACGACCGGCAATTGCTCTCAGGCCATAATTGTGTATCAGATTTGATAGGGAGAGAGATGAATTTGAGAAATGCAGTCGTCTCCTGGACGGGAGGAAAGGATGGATGCTTATCCTGCTATAAAGCGATGCAAGAGGGATGGCGGGTCAATTATCTTCTCAGCTTCAGGAATATATCACGGATCGGATCTCATGATATAAATCCAGAGCTGATTCTGGCCCAGTCAGAGGCAATTGGAATTCCACTCATTCATAGGGAATTCACCTCCTATGAGCAGGAGTTCAAGAGGACCATTCTGGATCTTCGCGCCAATGGGGAGAAGATCGATGGAGCTGTTTTCGGCCATATCCAGACCCACAAAAAATTGGTGGACAGGATCTGTACTAGTTTAAATCTAGATCTACTGCTGCCCCTATGGCAACAGGATTCGAGGAAGATCTTAAAGGAGATCACAGGTTTGGGCTTTGAGGTGATAGTGATAAGCGTCAAGGATGGCCTCATGGGCAGAGAATGGCTGGGCAGGAGGATTGATGAAGAATTTTCTGAGGATCTGAAGGATCTGGACCAATCCATTGACCCCTGCGGAGAGAATGGGGAGTTTCACACCATCGTCACAGACGGCCCGATCTTCAAGAAGAGGATTATATTGTCCGGAAGCGAGGCGGTATTGAGGGAAGGCTACTGGTTCCTCAACATAAAGGAGTTTTCAATTGAGGAAAAGTTATGACGAAGCCCTCATTGAAAGCGTCCCCTCGCATGGGCCCCAGACATGCTTGTTTTATGGGGAACGCCCCTGGCAGCAAATCTCAAGCGATTTTGCCTGCACAATCTGTTGGATGGAAGAAAAAATCTGCCAAGCAAAATATTTTTAATACTTGCGTGCTACAACACATAATATGCCTGGACTCGCTCATACAAAGAAAAGGCTAAATATGAATAAACATAACTGCCTTCGCAGACATGTGAGAACAAAGGAGGGTTTAGTATAAAGAAAGTATTAGTTAAGATAGGATTAGTATTAATTTTTCTGCTGCTAATCACAGGAATTACCTGGGCAGGAAAATACGATATGAATCCTGGAAGAGAAGCGATCAAGTATAAGCATGAGATGACCGATGATGTAACCGGACAGGGCTTTGCTGTGGAGTATAAGAGTATAAATACAAATAACCTCTCCCTGCTGGAGTACTACCATGGCAGCGGATCCGTGGATATGGCCGATATACTCAACTCCCAGCAGAAGACCACCAGCGGCTCCTACTACTACCTGGACTACGATGGAACAATGAAGAAAGCATTAAAGGGTGCTAACAGCGTCGTCAGCTACACCAGGCAGTATGATAATGTCCAGTCGCCTACTACATTTGCCTATGGCACTGGCTGGTATGCCGCGAATCCCATTGAGTACAATTCCCTTATCAAGGATAAGACCGAGGCCCGGAGCTATCAAGAGTCTGCGTCAATGCACCGCCAGGTGGAGTATGCTCATGCTCTCAAAGGAGACATTGCTGTGGACATCAACTGTACTGGACCCACAGCCGAGACAGATGGCGTGGGCATTCTCAGCATGAAGATCGATGACGATGTTTTTCAGGGTACCCTTCACATAGGTGAGCTGCTGTTGAGCCCCAATGTGAATCCCAAGGTGGACCCCGAGGGAAAGAAAAAGATTAAGCCAAATACAATTGATCCCATAATCGAGGTTCAAAATGACTACATCGGCAACTTCCAGGTTCAAAAGACGATGAAGCTGGAGATTACCAAGGACAGAGAGACCTCTCAGAAGGACTGGCTCCCCTGCTGCATGGGCGGCTTCTTCGACCTTCCATCCTATAACTTCAATGTACAGTACGCCAGCTGGAAGGGAATATTCGACTGCTCCTGCCGGGAGGAATCAATCTCCACCATGAAACCAGCGTGGAACACGACAAAAGCACAGTTCCCCACGCAGGAGTATCAGTTTAAGCCCTGAAGGGGGCTTAAGCTTTTTTTATAATAGAAATAAAGAAACATACAGTCAGGGCCCACAATCGATCTGTTGGAGGCAATAGCTAGCTATAGCCCTCTGCCTGCGACCAGTGTTAGAGGCTGAATGCCCACGCTTTGGGCGATGAGGAGGCCCGCACCGTGGCCATGAATCCGGAAAGATACCAGATCATTTTAATTGCGCCAGCATCTCTTGCCGCATCTTCTGCGGTGGCCGTGGCCGGTGTCATCGGCCTAGTGGGCTGGTCGTTTACCATATGTTGCGCATGATCTTCTGCTGGATCAGGACACTGAATCCCCTGTCCCTGCCATTTGGCGCCTCCTTTCTGGCAGTAGTTGACGACTTCGCCTACCTGGGACATCTCTTTGAGCTGCAACATCCCGTCTGGTCTTGGGCGATGTTGGCCTGCATTTGAGAATGGGAGCCATCATAATCCTTCTGGGGCCCAATGTCTGCGGCAAGACCACTCGATTGTATAAAGCATGAGGTGATCGATTGATAAAGCAGTGTCCGCCCTTTTTGCTGCAGCCAACACGCTAGATCGCCACAAAGGATATGCCTGCTGGTGGTAGGCAAAAATCCAAGGCTCTCATGCCACCCTATACGGCCAATTGTCTCCCTGGCCGCAGTTCTCAATGAGAAACACTATCTGGTCCAGCCTCCCAGGAGCCACAGGGTCTCCATCGGCGATGATTGAATCAGGGCAGATCTCAGACTCCATCTTTATATTGATAGAGCTTGGATCCATTAAAGCATCCTTGACTTTTGCCAGACCGTCACTCAACGGCGACCACTGGATATCCTCCGGCTGCAGATCGGGATTGTTCAGAGCAGTCCTTGCCTCCTCCAGATAATCATCTTTGAAGTCCTGCTCTCTTTTGATTCCCGTCCAGCTCTCCGGTCCTTTCCTTGCCTCGGCGGGGTTGGCAGGAAGCCTCGGCGGCTTCATAACTATCTCTGCTGTAGTCTTGCCATTGGTATTGACCGGCTTTATCTGGACAGTGGAATTCCACCAGGGATCTGGTATCAGGAATGAACTGTCAGAGCTTGCGGCATTCTTGAAGGCATCAAAGAACAGCCTTCCCCAACCGCCATTCCCTTCAGAAAAGTCGATATGCTCCGGCCAGGCGATATCCGGAAAGAGGACTCTCCACAGCCTGCGGTAGTGCTTTATAACCAGGTCGTCATCAAGGACTGCGCAATCAAGCTCAGTGTCGCAGGTAAAGGATCTGCGGTTCAGATTTGCAGAACCGCAGACCAGCAGGCTGAGATCATACATCTGAACCTTGGCATGACAGTAAATGCCTCCTGGAACTCGATTGGGGTGCCACAGGTCGTACACAGCCACCCGCTCGAATATGCTCTGACTCTGATCCTTCGAGAGGCCCTCAATCAGGTCGTCGAGGGCCAGCTTTCTTGCATGGTGCTCCTCAAGCGTATGCTCATCGGCATAGGGCGGAAGAATCAGAATTACGCAGAGTTTTTTTTCTTTATCGCTCTTGATCCTGTGGTTGAGCAACCTGGCCAGCGGTCCGCTGAAGAAGTATTGATCAAAGATCAAGATCAACTCCTCTGCAGCTTGGCAGGCATTGGATATTCCAGCCATTATGGTAAACTCCCCTCTTAAAAACGGTGGCTTATTGCGCTCCGGGCGGAGGGGAATGGTACGCCACATCTGCACTATAGATGAGCCCGCATATTGCTGTTTTTGATCGGACTCCGAGGACACGGGCAGAGGCAATATCTTTCCGTCCTTGATGGCAGTGTTTGAGCTGAAGATGACCTGACTGTTTAGCAGATGCAAACTGCCCCAAAAACCCGTCTCATAGACTCTTCCTCCGTCCTGCCATCTCTCAGAAAACTGCTCTTCCAGAGTTTTGACGATCGGCCCCTCGAGCTTCAGTAGCTGATCATGCCAGATTTGATATTCACTCCCGTAGACCTCATTCGGTAGATCCGTTTCCGGAACGGTGGTTCCAGTTGCATCTTTCAGTGCATCATAGATAGCGTCCGGTCCCCTCGGCCATTGATAAGCACCGTTTCTGACGGCAATTGCCTCTGACAGCATTTCTCCTGATTGCCAGTCCCCTCCCAGGAACTGAGGCGGATTTAATCCTGCAAGATCGACCAGATCATCCAGCGAAGCCTTTGGATCGAATTTGTAGAGATGCAATGGGTCTGGCGCGTCCATCCTGGTGAATGCCAGATCCATGCCCCCGCAATATGCCACGTTTATGTTGCCCACCCGAATTACTATCATCTTCTGGTGATGAGTAGAGGATACTGGTGGTGCCACCCTCATATCCAGAGCCACAATGCCACGATCTATTGCACTGGGGTCGTCTCGGCTCAGCCTTTTGCATTCGTTGCTGACAGCATCGGATATGTAATTGTGGTCGCTCATATGCGGGCCGAGCCCCGCAATTATCGATGCCTTCATCGGCATCCATAACAGTATCCTGACAGTGATGCCGGATTGCATGAGACGGAGGATCAATCCGATTATGGTCTGATCCTTCACTGCAGAATCGCTCTCATTCCAGGGCCGGTTCTGGACGATCCAGGGATTGTCTTCCGATAGATCTCTCAAGGGATTAAGCCGCCAGTTTGCGATATAGACGTGCCCTTTCTTGCCCTGCCGGGCCTGGTCAATTGCTGCCTCCAGGGATTCTCTTATTGATGACATCCCCTCGTATCCGCCAATCAATGGAATTACACGGCAGTTTTCGTCCCAGGGCTCTCTCTCGCCCTGCCGCATGGCCATGCAGGTTCCGTCTCCCCAGGGGCGGCCACCTCCCTTATCAGAAAATTCTAAAAGCCACTTGCTCGGATCAGCCACCATAATATGCCACACTCCTGAATGCCAGATGCATTATGCGTTTAATACGATAAATATCTGTGCCGACTATGCCTTCCCCATGGATGCATAACGAGATGCAGATGCATACAGATTTTCTGCAAATGAATTATCAGTCTCCGTTACGGCTTCCGTTGCTTACCCCTTTATCGGAGCAATATCAGGCCGCATAATAATATTTTTTCAACTAAAATCCACCGCTGTTTGATGCTCTCAACAGCAAATTCTGCGGTATTATGGTTTTCTCCCTGCAATAACTAACAAACCATTTTTTAAGGCTCTTCGCTATTCAGTATGGGTGAGCTTGAATCGAAAATTCTCTGCATCTTTTGTGCTTCTGTGGTGAACCGCTATGCATTGACCCAAACACCGAGACACAGAGGAATAGAGGCCATATTCTCTGCCTGAACTCACCAACAAAATTCAGCGAAGAGCCCCCAAGTCCTGCCTGAAGAAATCTTCTCTCTATCCATTAGGGATCGATCCACGTCCCCGCCTTCCCTCCCAACGCCCTCTCCAGTAGCTCGATATTGGTAATCAATGCGGATAGATCGGTGCGCTCGGCGAAGATCGCCGCTGCTTCCACCTTCGGGCCCATAGAGCCAGGGGGAAACTCTCCCTGAGCCAATAGCCTTCGGGCTCGAGAGGCCTTCATCCTGCCGATTCGCCTCTCGGATGTGCTGCCAAAACCGGTCGAGACATGGGGCACATCGGTGAGGATGACAAATCTCTCCGCCCTGGTGGCCATTGCCAGCTTGCACGCGGTAAGGTCCTTATCGATCACCGCCTCGATTCCATGAAGCCCACCGCATTCGTCTCTTATCACCGGTATCCCACCGCCTCCCCCGGCGATAATCAAATGGCCATGGCCCACAGCATCCATTATGGTGTGCAGCTCGATTATCTCCTGCGGCCGGGGCGAAGGAACCACCCTTCTCCATCCCTTGCCCGCGGTCTCCAACATTCTCCACCCCTGAGACTTGACAAGCCCTTCCGCCTCCTCCATGGCATAGTAGGGGCCGACGGGCTTGAAAGGGCTGGCAAAGCCTGGATCATCGGGATCCACCAGGACCTGAGTCAGCAATGCTGCTATCTCCCTCTCAGGAATCTCGTTTCTCATAGATCGGCAAAGAAGGTAACCAATGCTCCCCTGGGTCTCGGCAACCATGATATCAAGAGTCTCGGGCGGTATGCAGTCTTTCGTGGCCTCAATCCGCAGCAGTATCATGCCCACCTGAGGGCCGTTGCCATGAACAAGCACCATTCCCTCTCCTCGGTCCATAAGCATCCTGACCGCCCGGGCAAATGCTGCTGCGGTTCTCTCTTGAGTTGCGGGATTGTGAGGATCGAGGAGCAGGGCATTTCCGCCAAAGGCGAGAACTGTCGGTCCTGCCAATTTCAATCCCCCTTTGATGCGGAGTCTCGCATTGATTTGGATATGGATTTGGATATGAACTCCTCGATCTTCTCCCTCAAATATGGCCGATCCATGTCCACCAGGTCGTAAAGAATATAGGTGGATGGTTTGTTGATCTGGATGAGCCGGCGCAGGTCTATGGGCGAGGCGATGATCACCGAATCGCATTCAGCTTTATTTATAGTCTCTTCCAATTCCTTGATCTGCTGGGGGTAGTAGCCCATGGCCGGAAGAACCCTTCCGATATGTCTGAACTTCGAGAAGATCTCCTTTAAGGATCCGACGGCATAAGGCCGGGGATCTATGATCTCTGCTGCGTTGTACCTCCTGGCTGCCACCTGGCCGGCACCATAGGCCATCTCCCCGTGGGTTATGGTCGGACCGTCCTCAACTACTAGCACTCTCTTGCCGGATATTGCTTTAGGATCTTCTGCCGTGACTTCTGATCCGGCCACCACCACTCCTGCTTTTGGATTCAGCCTTGACGCATTGGCCTGTATAGTTATGATGTCCTCCTCTGCAGCGGAGTTGGCTTTGTTTATCACAATTAGATCTGCAGCCAGAAAATTCGTCTCTCCGGGGTAATAGGATATCTCATGCCCTGGTCGGAGAGCATCGGCAACGGTGATCCACAGATCGGGCTTGAAAAATGGGGTGTCGTTGTTTCCCCCATCCCAGAGAATAACATCCGCTTCCCTCTCCGCCTGATCAAGAATAGTCTGGTAGTCCACTCCTGCATAGACCACTGTGCCCTTGTCTATATGCCTCTCATACTCCTCCCTTTCCTCGATGGTCAGATCAGCGGCGTTCAGATCCGCCAGAGAGGAGAACCTCTGCACCGCCTGTCGAGCCAAATCTCCATAGGGCATGGGATGCCTCACCACAACTGCCTTCAGCCCGGCCTGGGGAATGATGTCTGCAATGTATCTAACAACCTGGCTTTTGCCGGCTCCGGTTCTCACTGCGCAGACCGCTATCATCAGCTTCTTTGACTTGAGCATAGTATTCCGTCCGCCCAGGAATCCGAAGTCTGTGCCCGTGGCCAGTATCCTCTCTGCCAGGTGCATCACATCCTCATGGCTCAGGTCGCTGTAGGATAGAATGCATCTGTCCACCCGGCATTTGATGATTATTTCCTCAAGAGCATCCTCCGGCCAGATGGGAAGGCCAGCCGGATAGAGCTCGCCGCTGAGCTCTGGCGGATAGAGGCGGCAGGCAATATCCGGTATCTGAGCGGCAGTGAATCCCACCACCTCGAACTGGGGCCTGCTGCGAAAGAATACATTGAAGTTATGGAAGTCTCTGCCTGCCGCCCCGAGGATTAAAATTCGCTCCCTCTTCTTATCTGCTGTATACATGATCGCTCCTCCATCGATATCTGGTCCAATTTGGCAATACGCGGGCATTATACTGGCATGTTAACAGTAGTAGACGCCTCTTATAAAATATAGGTTTTTGCTGGCAGCATATGCAATGGCTGGGAAAAGCAGCAGTCCTTAAATTCCCTTTTGGGTGCAGCTGTGTTATGTATATATACCGATTCGCCTTTACTATATACGACTTTATAGCTCTGCATAGCTCAGAGGATAGCAGATAAGCAGAGAGAGAAGAATTTCGATTAGATTAGGAGGTAGGAAAGATGACTGAAAAGAAGCCTAAACCGATCATATTTGCAGAGGCACTGGACGAAGGCGTCAATTCCGCTTTTGCATCCTTGAGAAATGAGATCATGAAGGACGGTGCGCTATCATCCAAAGATAAGGCGATCGTCGGACTGGCATGTGCTGTGGCCATTCGATGCGACACCTGTGTCGAGTTTCATAAGAAAGTGGCCAAAATGGCAGGAGTAAGCAAAGAGGAGATGCTGGAAGCAGCGGCCATTGGGGGACTGGTCCGCCTGGGCTCAGGCTTTGCCACTGCATCCATCATCCTGGATGATTAGGAACCTGATGTCTCTGATCCCGTACAATAGCCTGGACCCCTTCTGCAGGACGGCGATATCATCGGCTGTCTCAATGTTGTGGGTAACTGACTGTCCCGGGAATGCCGATGACCGTTTCCCCGTCAGATGGGCGATGGCCCAGAGGGCCCGGAAGGCTCTTTCATCACCAGGCAGGCCAAGATCGCTTTTCAGGAGAGCAGGGAACGATAAAGCGGCATGAATATCGCCAAATCATCTCCTGGACTCAATTCTGCAGGCGGCCATCTTGTATTCCGGGATCCTGGATACGGGATCAAGGGCGTCGGATGTCAAGAGGTTGGTCCCGTGATAATGGAAGGGCATGAAGGCCATCCCCGACATGACCCTATCCGAAATTTTTGCCCGGGCCTCCGCCTCCCCCCGGCGGGTTTTCACTGCCACCATTTCGCCCTCAGCGATCTTGAGATTTGAGGCATCAACGGGATTGACCTCCACATATAGCTCTGACTCCCGCTCCTGCAGTGACGGGCTGCGCATGGTCATCGAGCCGCCATTATAATGAAGCACTATCCTTCCTGTGCTGAGCAGAATGGGATACTCCGGGCTGGTGACCTCTCCGGGAGGAGTGTTTTGCAGGTCGAAGATCCTCGCCCTGCCGTCTGAGGTGGAGAACCTCTGCAGGTGCAGTATCTCCGTTCCGGGATGCTGCTCATCCGGGCAGGGCCAGAGAACCCCACCGACCCTCGATATCCTTTCCTGGCTCATGCCCTTGTATTGGGGCACCAGGCTGCGGATCTCCTCTAACACCTGGGAGGGATTATCATAAGCCATCACTTCTCCCAGTCCCAGCCGCCTGGCGATCTCGCAGATGATCCAGACTCCCTCTTTTGCCTCCCCCGGAGGCTCTATGGCCCTGTCGATCCATTGCACTCTTCTCTCCATGGAGGTATAGCTGCCGCTCTTCTCCGCCCAGGCGGCAGCAGGCAGGATGACGTCCGCCATCTTCGCTGTGGGAGTCATGAATATCTCCTGCACCACCAGGAAATCCAGGCTCTCCAGAGCGCGGCGGGTCTTATTGACATTGGCGTCGCATACTATCGGATCCTCTCCGGTGATGTAAAGGGCCTTGAGGCGTCCGTCTATTGCTGCATCGTTCATGTCGGTCGAGGTCAGGCCTGGGCCGAGGGGCAGGTCAGTGGCATTCCAGGCCGCCCGGAAAAACTCAATCGTCTTGGGATCCACCGATCTCCTGTAGCCAGGATAGAACTCCGGCATTCCCCCCACATCGCAGTTCCCCTGGACATTGTTCTGGCCGCGCATGGGCCAGACTCCGGCTCCAGGCCTTCCTATCTGGCCGCAGATGAGGGCAATGGTGGCGCAGGTCATAACGTTATCAGTTCCAGAGACGTGCTGGGTGATGCCCATGGAATAGAGCAGAGCTGAGGCGGAAGACTTTGCATAGACCCTGGCTGCCTTTACGATCTCGGCAACGTCCAGGCCCGTCTTCTCTGCCGCCTCTTCTATTGAGAAAACCGACAGGCTCTCTTTGAGCTCTTGGAAGCCGGTGGTGCGGGAGCTAATAAAATCAGCATCTTCCAGACCTTCATCGACGATGACCTTCATCATCCCCCGGAGAAGATCTATGTCCGATCCAGGATTCAGGCGAAGGTGAATGTCCGCCATCCAGGTGGTGGAGGTGATCCGGGGATCGGCCACAATCACCACTGCCCCATTGTCCTTTGCCTTCTCTACCCAGCGGGAGACGATTGGATGGGCCTCGGTGAAGTTGGTGCCGATGGCGAAAATGCATTTGGAGTTCTCCAGGTCGAGAAGGTTGTTGGTCATGGCGCCGGCGCCAAAGGAGGCGCCCAGACCCATCACAGTGGGTGAATGGCAGAGCCTGGCGCAGTTGTCCACGTTGGGCGATCCCAGGAGCCGGGCCATCTTCTGCATCAGGTAGTTCTCCTCGTTATTGCAGCGGGAGGAGACGAGAAAGCCCAGGGACTTCGGGCCATACCGTTCCAGGTTCCTTGCCAGACCCTGAGCCACCAGCTCCAGGGCCTCGTCCCAGCTTATGGGAATGAAATCGCTTCCAGACCTTTTCAGGGGATACACGAGGCGTTCCTGGTTATTCAAAAGCTCCAGAACGGAGTTCCCCTTGGGGCAGAGAGCGCCAACGCAGGTTGGGTGGTCGATCATGTATTTGATGCCTGTTGCTTTGCCCTTCTCGACCTGGATGAATAGGCCGCAGCCCACAGCACAATAGGGGCACAGGGATGCGATCAGCTTGGTCGACATAATAGTGGCACCTCATCCAGAACTGTATTCTTGCGAGCGTCATTCACAATGGTCAGCATATTCACCATCAGTAGCACCTGCCAGCATATACATTCCGGGTATCTAATATATGAATATATTGCATCAACGCATCAACGCTGACTGCTATATCTCAGCTCGAACTCTGCATGTTGCAGGCATTGCAGAACCTGGAAGGTAGTATGGATATGGATGGTTTAGTAGTTCGGGCCTTCGGCCGGATCTATTTTAAATATTGGGAGCCTCAATCGGACCTACATTCCCACAGTCACTTTTAAGCATGCAATGGAGAGGATTTAAAAGATGGCCTTTGAGATTGAAGGATTAAATTCAATCCCCCTCAGGCCTGCAAGAAAAGGCAAGAATAAGAGCGAGAAGGAGATCAGCGATTTTGCTCAGATCAAGTGCCTCTCCGACCTGGAGAGGGCTTCAAGAGAGGTAATCTGGCAAAATTTCGAGAAGTTGACCGCTTACATCTTTGAGCAGAATGATTTTTTAGTTGAGATAAATGCGGTGAAAACCCATAAGAGAAAACGCAGGCAGTACGATGTTATCGCCCGCAGGATGGACAGTACGATTCTGGTGGAGTGTAAGAAATGGTCAGGCCATCGCTCCCGGTTATCGGCTCTAAGAAGAGCTATTGAGCAGCATAAGGAACGATGCGAATTCTACCGGACGCTGACGGGAACAGAGGGTATTGCAGTTGTGGTGACTCTGATCGAAGAAGAGATAAAATCCTATGAGGGCGTGCCGATGGTGCCCATTTTGAAGCTCAACTCATTCATAAGAGAGATGAAAAGCGGCATCTATGAAGATCAGAGTCTAGAGCTTCAATGCGATTATCCCGAAGTGTCTGCCCTAAAGGATAATGGGGACGATTCCGATTGAAGCTATATGCCAAGAGACCGTTGCCCGATTCTATTCATCAAATCGATATGATTGGACGATCCTCATCATAGGTTCCGGAGCTGCATAGTAATCGGATAGGAACAATCGCCATCGATGCATATCTGAGGAGACATATCGGAACAGCTTCCATCGATGCAGATCGCATTTGCAGGGCAGATATTTCCGCATGCACCACAGTTCAGTGGATCGATGCTGGTGTCAGTGCACTTTTCATTGCAGACATCCAGGCCCGCCATGCAGGTGCAAACACCTTTGATGCAGACCATTCCTAAAGAGCAGACATTTCCGCACGATCCGCAGTTTTGAGTGTCTGTCGACAAATCGAAGCAAGTTCCATTGCAGGGGAACATGCCATCCAGACAGCTCATATTGCAGGGCGAGGTGATATTGATGCAGGTTCCGTTGCAGGGGAACATGTCATCCGGGCAGACTGGACCAGAGGAAGGAGCGGCCAGGCCGTCGGCAGTTGCACAGGCGACAAGAATTAGAATCAATGAGAGCATCAGTATCATTGGAGATGAATTAATCATAACCACTCATTTGCATCAATTGTATGTATCATTTTCTCTCATCTACCACTGCTGCAACATCTGGGCTCGAAACAGCTCAATTGCTGTCCGATCTCACCCTGGACAGCTTTGACTGCATGGAGATCTCCTTGTCCAGGCGCATGTCTATTCTTATAGTGGTGATTATCCTTTTAACCCCCATCTGAACGAGCTTATCGTTGGCCTTCTCCATCAGATCGAATAGCTCCTGGAGGCTCTTGCCCTCTACTGCGGTGGACATGGGACCTGGAATGAAGTTCACCTCTGCCTCCCCTAAAATATGGTGGATGGCTTTGATGTAGTCTCCTGCGCTGGTCCCCGATCCCATGGGGACCATGGAGAATTCAGCTACTATCATGATAATACTGTAGTACTGCAAGATATAGAAATGTTTTCTAGATGTTAAAGCTCGCTCATGCTCGTAGTTTAATCATCTTGAAAGATCCGTTTATGACCGCAAATGAGAAATGCGTGATTCGTCTCTCTGATGAAAGAGGAGCATTGATCGAGACCAGATACATCGAATTTGAGACCGATAAGGGCGAGGTAGTGGATATAACAGATGAGGTGCAAAAGAGCCTGGAGAGCACTTCGCTGAAGGCGGGAGCGATGGTGATCTTCGTTCCCGGGGCTACGGGAGCGGTGACCACCATCGAGTATGAGGACGGTCTGGTGGCGGACCTGGGGGATGCCCTGGAGAGGATTGCGCCACAGAATATCGATTATTCCCATAATCTGCGCTGGCACGATGGCAACGGCCATTCTCATATCCGGGCCTCGCTCATTGGACCGAGCCTGATTGTGCCCTTTGCTGCGCGAAGGCTGATTCTGGGCACCTGGCAGCAGATCGTCTTCCTGGAGCTGGATAACCGCAAACGCCACCGTAAGCTCGTCCTGCAGATGATGGGCGAATAGTCTGGATCTTGACCTTGCAGGGAATCAGCATAACAGACTGATGAACCGAGCAAGACCGATAAATTCGCATTATGGCTACGATGCCGTTGATGGCCGGAGAATCAACTCCAGCAGCTCTGTCAGCAATCTCCAGAGGCTGGAGTCCGAAGCCTCCTCAGAGGTTTTTCCCGGAACCACATCCTCGACCTTGATATCCATCCAGGCATATGGATCGAACTCATTGCTCCGGAAATCCTTTATTGTCGCATTTCCTGAATCCACCAGCATCTTATTGAAGTTTCTGCCGTCTTCAAGATAGCAGACAGCTATCCATCGACCGTATTCATCCTGGCCGTTCACATCGTCGATGTCCAGAGTCACTATATTATCCATGAGCCAGGAGTAGGTGTAGTCTCTTGCCCACTCGCCCTCTTTGCAGGCCCTCTCGCCGTAGAGCTCAGGAGCATCAAGGTCTGCCAGCCTGATCCTTATCGTATCCTCCTGGATGCGGCCATCATGCTCATCGATCTCGACGTCAAAGGTATCTCCATCTGTAACAAGAACCACTCTACCTGAAGCCTCATCAGGAGCGCCCGAGGCGAGGGCTATATAGAGCAATAGAATAAGCGTACAGAGGGCTTTTCCCGGTATCATGGCTTGTCCATCCTTTCTGATGCTCTTGTATCTTTCCCCTTAATCACTGGTCCTTGTTCAGGAAACGGGCGATCGGCCGCTTAACAACCTCGGTGGCGATGAGGTAAAGCACAGCAAGCCCCATGATGAGAGCCAGATGATCTAATGTCGGCATGGTGAACTCAAAGAGAGCGGCAGTCTGAGGAATCAACGGCAATGCGAGGGTGATTACGAAAGCCAGAGCTGAGATGAGCACAACGATCGGCGCGGGCCAGCCAGCCTTCTCTATCGGCAGCATGGACCGGATGGAGACCATGAGCAACAGCTCGGTGATCACGCTGGCGATGAACCAGTTGGTCTGAAGCACTTCAGGCGATATGCGATAGAACAGCGCAAAGTATATGAAATCAAATACGGTGCTGACCAGCCCCAATGTGATAAAAATAATATAGAGCGACCGGAAGTCGTAGCTCTGCGCCCGTGACACCTCTTTTGCCGAGACCCGGTCAAAGGCTATGGCCATCATCGGGAAATCCGAGAGGAGGTTGAGGAGCAGAAGCTGTTTTGGCAGCATGGGCAGAAAGGTGATGAACAGCGATCCGATGGCTACGGCATAGAAGTTTCCGAAGTTGGAGACAAGGGTCGCCCGGATGTATTTCAGTGTGTTGGCATGCGTCTCCCGCCCGAGGCGTATGCCGTCGACAATGACCCGCAGGTCGTTTTTCACCAGGACTATATCGGCAGTCTCACGGGCCACATCTGCCGCCGATTGTACCACCATTGAGACATGGGCCGCCTTCAGCGCTGGGGCATCGTTTATCCCCTCGCCTAAAAAGCCGACTGTATACTGCTCTTTGAGCTGCGCTATCAGCTGCAACTTCTGCTCGGGAGTGGTGCGAGCGAAGACCCGAATCTTGCCGATACGTTTATGCTGCTCCTGGGCAGGAAGGGCCAAAAACTCCGCTGCCCGTATAACCTCATCGCTGCTTGATACCAGACCAGCCTCCCTACCCACTGCTTCTGCCACTTTGAGGGCATCGCCAGTGATGATCGTGATGGCCACATTCAGCTCCCTGGCTAGATCGATGGTCTCGATGGTTGTGTCCTTCAGGTTATCAACAAAGGATACAAAACCGGCAAATCGAGGTCCACTGCCATCATCATAGCTGACACCCAAAACCCTCCGGCCGTGATTCTCCTCCTCCGCCAGCCATGATCCCAGTCGATCCCTGTTGACCAGCCCCTGATCGAAGAAGTACTCCGGGCTGCCCCGGCGGATATGAAGCTGTAAGCCGTCTTTCAGGCTGACTATCGCCCCATTGCTGCGCAGAGCGGGATCGAATGCCTCCTCCTGCAGAATCCTGAAAGCCTCCAGTTCCTTTCTCTGCTCAGGGGTGAGAGCCTCGTCTGCAGCTCGATCAAACGGCTCTGGACTGCGCTCTTCAAGGCCGTGAGCAGCCAGACGGGCCAGCAGCAGTGGATGGAAGCGGGAGTCGGGATCCAGGTAATTTCCCTGGTAGACCAGGCGGTTCTCAGTGATGGTGCCGGTCTTATCAGTGCATAGCAGGTTCACCGATCCCAGATCCTGCACTGAGGAGAGACGTTTGACTATCACGTCGCGTTTGGCCAGCTGGAGGGCTCCCCGAGAGAGGGAAAACGTCAGGACCAGGGGCAGGGCCTCGGGAATTACCGAGACTGCCAGGGCGATTGCAAATATCAGAAGCTGGGGAATATCGGTGCTCTTGCCCTCGATCAGCACATTTGCCAGGATGATGAACAGCAGAGTGATGATGGTTGTTCGCAGTATGAAGGTGCTGATGCGGTCGATGCCCTTTGTAAGCTCGCTTTCCGCCTGAACCTCGGAGGCGGTCTTGGCAATCGCGGCAAAGCGAGTCTTATTGCCGGTTTCAGTGACCAGAGCCAGGGCGTTGCCGCGCACAATAACCACTCCCTGCAGGAGGCGGTGTTCGTCATCTGCTTCTTGCATTGATGAATCGGCAGCCTGTTTGGATACCGGAATGCTCTCACCTGTAAAGGTCGTCTCGTCAACCAGCAGATTATGCGCCCTTCGAACTATGGCATCCGCAGGGACTATATCGCCGGACTCCAGGTTCAGTATATCTCCTGGAACGATCTCAACCACGGGGACCTCTTGATCTTTGCCATCCCGTCGAACGGTTATCGAGCGGACGAAATAGGACTTGAGCTTATCCGCTGCTGCATTTGATTTATACTCTTGATATAAATTTAAGGCGGTTCCAAGGAATACAAAGAACAGGATAAATGCACCGTCAATCACCTCGCCCAATGCAAAGGTCACCGCTGATGCGGCCAGGAGCAGCAAGTTGAAGATTCCCGAAAACTGGCGCAGGATGAGCCGAATCAAACGATGTCGAGTCTGGGGTAATGCGTTGGGCCCATATTGGCTTTGGCGCTCCACCACTTCCTTTGATGTGAGTCCGTCCAGATCATTCATATTTTATTCCTTTCTCGCCTCTTGTCGAATGCGATTAAATTACATTGATCACTATTCTGCTGGATCTGCCCGCAGAGCCTCTCATCCCTTCATCCATCTCTTCCATCATCGGAAGATGCTGCAATAGAAGCCTGGATCAAGTGCTGCTGCCATTTGATTTTGAAGCGATTGCCCTTGGCTGATCCAACACTTCAGATCTT
This sequence comes from Methanothrix soehngenii GP6, assembly GCF_000204415.1. Taxonomy (NCBI): domain Archaea; kingdom Methanobacteriati; phylum Methanobacteriota; class Methanomicrobia; order Methanotrichales; family Methanotrichaceae; genus Methanothrix; species Methanothrix soehngenii. Next base: position 1,913,642 of record NC_015416.1, read on the forward strand.
TTCTGCTTAGATATCTTTGGGTATATCAATCCAATGTACGGGCTCCAGCTTTCTGTAAAGCTTGATAGATACTGTATTGGCTCAAAAACCTGCTAAGATGAAACAATACTAAAGGAAAAGACGATATCAAAAAAATGTTTTCGCTTGATAAAACGCTCTTGAAAAAATGGCCGCATAAGATGCAAGCAAAGAAGGGAGAGGAAGGAGGGAGGGGAAAGCCGTTTTAAAATGAAGTGTAAGAGGGGATGTAACGACTTTCGCCATCATGTATATAGTCGATTGCCGAGATATATAGTTTTCGATATAGGTCCATACTGCACATTCTCATGAATGCCTCCAGGCTTCCTTTCCTTGATCATCTGCGCGCTGGGCATCATGGATGCTGGATGACGTCATTAAGGGACGAGCCCAAAAAATTGTGGGGAAGAATATCACACCGGAGTATAAGCTATATTGTCGGTGTTCGGCCATTAAAAAAAAAGATGCAAAGAGCGATTATTATCGCCCTTGCATCATCTTCTTGACCTGCCGCTGTAGCTTATCCAGCTCTCCGGTCTGATACAGATAGATTCCTGCCCCGATGGCAATGAGCAAAACGAGGATTAGGCCTATCAGCCAGCTGCTGGTTTGCGCCTCCTCCACATTCACTGTCCCGGTTTTTCCATTCAGGCTGAACCTATGCAATCCCGTCTCATCCGGATTGTAGCTGAACTGCACCGTGCTGTTCTCGCCCGCCTCTACAGTCACATCCTTGCTCTCGGCGAGGGTATCGTTTACCATCAGATTAAGGGTGATGGTATCCACCTCGCTGCCCTTGTTATGCACAACAGCCGAGATCTTCATGGACTGCTTGGCATTAGCCGTCTCGGGCAGAGTCAAGTCCATAACCTCCAATGCCGAGGTCACCATTATCTTCCTGCTGGCGGAACTGTATCCCTCTTTCTCCACCTTCAGGGAATGCTCTCCGGTCAAATTGACTGCATAAGTGAAGGTACCCTGAGAGCTGGTGTTTCCTATCTCATTGTCATCCAAGAGGATCTGTGCGCCTGCCACAGGTGTCTGGTTTATCCCCTCGGTGACGGTTATCAAGAAGTTCTCTCCAGCTGACACCTCCGCCGGGGCATTGAGAATAAGCTGATTGGCCAGTGTGACATTTGCCCTCTGAGCAGCGGTAAGCTGTGAGGCCTCCTCCACAGTTCTTACCACCATATCGGCGGTAGCATCATTGTAGCCGGTCTTCCTGGCAACAACCTTCACAGTGCCTGTGCTCTTTGGGATGTAGCTGATCGATCCGGTTGAATCGGTGGTTCCAATGGTGTTGCCATCGATTGAGATCGCTACACCGGATAGGGCTGAAGTTCCAGAGCGGACGGCAATCTGGGCTGCTTTGTCCACAACCGCACCAGAGACCGTCAAGGACAATGCGGTTCCCTCGCCCGTCTTGGTGGCAATTGGGGCCAGCAACCTCTTATCGCTGTCTGCGACCTGAATCCTCAGGTTATCCATGATATCGACGTCCTTACCCCTGGACAGGCTTATGGTACCATCATTGGTCAGGGTTATGCCGTCATAATCCAGGGAATCCACCTTCATCTTACCATGCATCTCCCCTTCTTCAACCGACTCGGGGCTATCGGATATCTGGAATATGGCGTCCACGGTGGCGAGGTCTGATTCAGTGCTTCTGAACACGCTCTCGACATGAGCAGAGATGAGTGGAACATCCTTCTCCCCGCCCATATCTATCTTGTATAGGTAATTGGACGAACCGTCAGTCGGATCGTTGGATGGAGTGACTACCTTGCTGTCCACCTCATCTCCGTCCTTGGCCAAAGCGAGATAGACCTTATTTCCGTTCAGGTCCACCTGCTTGATGCGCAGCTCATAGCCCTCCTCCAAAGAGAGGACAGATCCGCTGGCAATGGTGCGGCTGTCGTCGCTGTCCGTCAGGACGCGCCTCAACTGGCCTTCCCCTATAATGCTGGCCTCATCGGTGAACTCCGTCTCGTCGTTGTAGCCGGCAAAGTACTTGTCCGCCATGAAGCCGATTACATCGTACTTCCCCCAATCGCTGAACTCGAACTTCACCGGCTGGGATTTTGTGGAGTATTCCAGGTCGCCCTCTTCGATCTTGCTGCCGCCACTGATCCTCATGGTCATGTTCTCAGTGCCGACGTCATCGTCTATGTCATAATAGAATCCCTCGAAGTTGTAAGGATTCCAGGTGAACTCGCTCGTCTCTGATGGATCGATCACTGTGCCTCTGACATCATAGCTTCCCGTCTTCTTGACCAAGGGGGCAAACCGGAGTTCATCGGCATCGGCAACCAGGAATGAGACATCTCCGAAGATCTCCACTGTGCTTCCTCTTCTCAGGGTGAGCGAGTCTTCGTTCTCCATCTCGACTCCTTCATCAGATACGCTCTTGACCTCCATCTTGCCATACTTGTCGCCGTCCTCCACCGAGGCATAGGTATCGGAGATCTGGAAGAGGCCGTCGATGGTCACCAGGGCGGACTCGGTACTGGCAAAGACATTGGAGATATGGGCCAGGATCAGTGATGTATCCTCTCCGGCAACTTCAACCTCATAATTGTAGGTGGAGCTATCAAGATTGCTTGGGTCTATGACCTTGCTGTCTATCTCATCCCCGTCCTTAGCTAAAGCCATATAGACCTTATTGCCATCGATATCTATCTGTTTAATGCGTAGCTCATAGCCCTCTTCCAGAGGGAGAACCGATCCGGTGGTTACAGTCTTCTCCTCGTCGCTGTCGACCAGCACACGCCTTAACTGGCCGTCGTTTATCAGGCTTCTGTCGTCATTGATGAGGTCGCTTGCCTTATAGCCCGCGAAGTACTTCTCAGCCATGAAGCCTATGACCTCATACTCTCCCCAGTCATCGAACTCGAAGTCTGTAGCTTCAGGCTTAGTGGAATAAGAGATCTTGCCGGTTTCAAGGGACCTTTCATTGGGCTCCAGGTCTACTGTGAGCCTTTCTGTGCCCACTTCATTCTCCAGATCGTAGAAGAATCCAGAAAAAGTCTTTGGCGTCCAGGTGTATTTATATGGACTCTTGCCTTCTCTCCAGATTCTATTATCTCCCTCTTCTATCTCTTCTTCCTCAGCCTCTTCGGATTCTGTCTCGGTCTCATTCTGCGATTCATTCTCTGCGGTCAGCTCATCAGTTGATTGTTCATCGGTTACATTTTCGGCTGCCTCAGTGGAGGCATCAGCCGCAGAATCAGTGGCTGAAACTACCGTTCCTGCTGCAACGTCCTCTGGAGGAGTGACAACCTCGCTTGCGGATCCACCGGAGGAGGTGCCGGAGCTGGCAGCTTCTGCTGGGGTTGTTGCAGCGCTATCGGTGCTCGCATCTGCGGCGATAGTATCCTGAGAGATCTGGTCTGGAGTGATGATGTCATTAGATGCTGGAGTGGTGGCGCTCCCGCTAGACTCCTGCTGAGATGCACTGCTGGTCTGTTCAGCTGGGGGAGCGTTCTGCGAGCTTGATTCCGGTTGTGCAGGCGCAGAAGAGCTCACCTGTGATGTTGTTACAGTTGCTGCTGCAGGAGCGGTAGCCGCTTGAGTTGCAGGCGCTGCCGAGGCAGATGACGCCTGGGCTGCGGATTGATCTGATGCAGCAGCACCGGTCGGAGTGCTGCTTTTGCTTCCCAGAGGCTTCAACCCGATGTTTCGTTTAGACAGTGTTTCTGCTGAAATCGACGATTCCTGTGCACTGCTTCCTGAAAGCAGGCTATGGCTTATGCTTGGGGCTGCCCCGCTTGATGATTCAGAGGCTTGCGCCAATACATCTGCTGGCAGAGCTGCAGCTAAAACTATGAGAAGCAGACAAACTCCACCGATCCTGACATAGTCCATGGATATCCTCCCGTACCTGATGCTATATGCCTTTTATCCTAATCAGACTTATTTATTGTTATTAGATTTATATTCCAATACATTAATTCAACGAGATCCCAGTCAATACCCTTATTTTGCTGATTTATATTTTCTCTTTTGATCTAATTACATGGCCTCAGATCTTAATGCCTTTTTTTTGTTATGCCCCTATTAAAGGATGGAAGGACGCTTCACATTTATAAATCTGATTCCGAAAGGGGCATATACAGCTTGAATTCATGTGGCAGGCAAGAGTTCAATGCAAGAGATCACATCTTCTCTATCCGTTGCTCTTTTATATCTTCAAGTGCTGGCTGACCAGATTGGATATGATAATGATAGATGGATGACAGACAGGAGCGATGATGGGCAAGGAGTTGGCAAAGGATATCAATCTCGGGGATATGCCCACAAAAGCAGCAGATGATGCGGCAATCTCTGTAAGAGGCCTCACCAAGAGGTTTGGTGAGACGATCGCTGTAGACAATATAGACCTTCAGATCAGAAAGGGGGAGCTCTTCGGACTTCTGGGCGCCAACGGTGCGGGAAAGAGCACCATTATCAAGATGCTGACCACCATGCTCACCCCCACCTCAGGCGAGGCCAGGGTCTGGGGCTACGACATCGTCCGGGAGAGGAACGAGGTGCGATCCTCTATCGGGGTCGTCTTTCAGGATCCTGCATTGGATGGCATGCTCACCGGTAGGGAGAACCTGGACTTTCACGGCAGGATGTACGGAATGAACGCTGCCCTCAGAAAGGCCAGAATCGCCGATGTCCTGGAGCTGGTCGACCTGAAGGAGAAGGCAGACACCAAGATGCAGGACTACTCCGGTGGGATGAAACGCCGGCTGGAGATCGCCCGGGGGCTGATGCACCGCCCTCATGTCCTGTTTCTAGATGAGCCCACCATCGGCCTTGATGCCCAAACCAGGCGATACATCTGGGAGTACATCGGCCGCATGAACAAAGAGATGAATGTGACCATGATCCTCACCACTCATTATATGGAGGAGGCGGACTATCTGTGCGATCGGGTCGCCATCATGGACAGCGGCAGGATCGTGGCCCTGGACAGGCCGGAGAGCCTTAAGGATACCATCGGTTCGGATACCATAACCCTGATGACTGATAGCGGCGGGGACGCCCTCGTCCGGTCTTTGCAGTCATTCTCCTGGATCAAGTCCATCAGCTCGGATAATGGAAGCATCAAGCTTCATGTTGATCATGCTCAGTCCAGAATAGCAGAAGTGGTGCTGGAAGCGAGCAGGAACAATGCGGTCATAACCTCTGTCGGTCTGCACAAACCAACGCTGGAGGATGTATTCATCAAATACACTGGCAAGAAGATAAAAGAGAACGGCGGCAAAGATCGGGGTGCAGATATCGCTCTCCCCAGAGGCGGCAGATGATCGCAGATAAGGTCAAAGGCGATCTGTACGCCATCTATAGCATCTGGCTTCGGGAGATGCTGCGCTTCTTCCGGCTCAAGAGCCGGCTGTTCGGCTCGGTTGCTTCTCCATTCTTCTTCCTGGCATTTCTGGGGATTGGCTTTAACAATATCGGCAGAATTCCTGGAATTCCCGAAGGAGTGAACTACATGAGCTTTCTCACCCCGGGAATCATAGGCATGACCCTGCTCTTCTCGGCGACATTTGCCGGCCTATCTGTCCTCTGGGACCGGGAGTTTGGCTTCTTGAAGGAGATAATGGTCTCGCCGGTGAGCAGGATAGCGATAGTGTTGGGACGCACCGCTGGCGGCCTGACCACTGGCATTCTTCAGGCTTTGATCATAATGCTCTCGGGGATACTGCTGGGCATGGGCATTCCCAGCATCCAGGGGCTGATTCTATCCCTGGTCTTTATGATTCTCATAGCAACGACGTTCATCGGCCTGGGTCTGGCCTTTGCGTCCAAGATGGAGGATATGTCCGGATTCAGCCTGATCATGAACTTCCTGATATTCCCGCTCTTCTTCCTCTCCGGAGCGCTCTATCCCTTAGACCAGTTCCCGGAGATTATCAAGATCCTGGCTTATTTCAATCCCCTCACCTATGGTGTGGATGGACTGAGATACTGCCTGATAGGCATAAGCGCCTTCTCGCCCCTTACTGACTTTGCCGTTCTGGGGGTATGCTGTGCGGCAATGCTGTTCCTGGGAGCATATCTATTCGAGACCACTGAGGTGAACTGATCTGGATTAGTCAACCACTGCGTTCTTAAGGGCGCGGCAGTTGACTAATCTATGCCGGGCTTGCATCTGTACCCAGCTTATGCGCGATAACCGATGTTGATCCGGCCGGCGTTGCTCTCCATGTCCAGAACGCTGCTTTTGCTCGCGCTGTTCTGGCTTTCGGATGATGCCTTCGGACTTGTCATAATCTCCTTATATTTTGATATATTCCCCTTCGATCCCTGGGGAATGGGATCCTCCCACCAGGCAGATGAGTTAAACTCATTATTGCCGTCCTCCGCAAGATCGGCATGGCCATCGTCCACTAGCATTCTGTTCACTGGAGGCCATATCGGACGGTAGCGGGAATCTATGAGATAGATTACGCAGACCATCTGCCCCCATTCATTGCGGCCTAGAGTGCTGTTCTCATCGATATCGATATAAACGATCTGATCCTTCAGCAATAGATCAGCCGCTTTTCGGGCCGCCTTTCCCTGCGGGGTCACTGTGGATGGAGCGGCAATATCCGCCAGCCTCACGCTGTCCACCCCTGTAGTCCTGGGATCATTGATCACCATCTCTATTCCCAGTGAGTCTGCGCTGATCACGCTCACAATTCGCCCTACTGCTTCATCGGGGACGGCCAGAGCACCAGGATTAAACGCCTCAAAGATCACTATTATCATGATCGATAAAATTGCCAGCTTCAGATTCATAGCAACCTCTGCATGATTTGCGATCTTGCCTCAACCATACAAGTATAAAGGATAAATCCTCTCCTCGACAGGATAGTATGAACAAGAGGAGTAGCTAGGAGAGATCGGATGACAATCAAGGTGAGCATAGCGACATTCAACCTCATGAGCCTGGACGACCGGCCAGATAGAAGCCCCAGCCTGGATGAACGCATACCAGTCCTTCGGCCTCAGCTCATCCGATTGGACGCTGACATTCTCTGCCTGCAAGAGATCTGCGCCCAGCACGAGCGTAACGGGAGGCCTCGCCTGGAGGCTTTGGACCGCCTCTTAGAAGGAACTCCCTATGAGAGCTTCAATAGGGCCTCAACCGTGGACCGGGATGGAAATTACCTTAGCCATCACAATCTGGTCATCCTCAGCCGTTTCGATATCATGGAGCAGCATCAATATCAGCATGAGTATGCCCCCTCGCCGAGCTACAAGAAGGTCACTGCCCTGCCCGAGGAGCTGGAGGCACGGGAGATCTCCTGGGAGAGGCCCATTCTCCACGCAAAGGTCAGGCTGCCCAATGGAGCGGTTCTGGATGTGATCAACCTGCACCTCAAATCCCGCCGGCCGACCAACATCCAGGGTCATAAGCTAAGCGAGAGAACCTGGAAGACGGCATTCGGCTGGGCAGAAGGGGTCTTCATATCCAGCATGAAACGCATTGGCCAGGCTCTTGAGACTCGCATTCTGATAGACAATCTATTCGATGACAATCGCTGTGCTCTCATTGCCGTCTGCGGGGATTTCAACGAGGAGTTCGATGAAGTCTCCATAGAGGCTATCCGGGGTGACGTGGAGAACACGGGGAACATGGACCTGGCCATGAGGGTCATGGTGCCAACAGAGAGAAACATTCCCGAGCCCGCACGCTATTCTCTTCTGCATAACGGCAAGGGCAAGATGCTGGACCATATTCTGGTATCAAGGACGATGCTCGCCTTCTTCAAGGGCTCTGAGGTGCACAACGAGCTCTTGCATGATGAATCCATAGTCTTTGCTCCCAAGATCTTCTATCCCGAGTCCGATCATGCCCCGGTGATCGCCCGCTTTGAGCTGCCGGAATCGGATATTAGATGGTCCACCACGACAAGCGTCTTGAGAAGGGAGAGAGGCAGAGACAAGAGCCATCGATCAAGATACAAGTGAGATAAAAAAATTATGAGCAAAAAGAGCGGCGGGATCCTGCCTTTCAGGTTTCAAGATAGCCATCTTGAGGTCTTGCTCGTCCATCCCGGTGGGCCCTTGTGGGCAGGGAAGGACGAGGGGGCCTGGTCTATATCCAAAGGCCTTTTCGAGGAGAACGAGAGCCCCCTGGATGCAGCAAGAAGGGAGTTTAAAGAAGAGACTGGCTTTGAGGTTGAAGGGATTTTCATAGAGCTGGGAAGGATAAAGCAGCCCAGCGGAAAGATCGTTTTTGCCTGGGCAGTAGAAAAGGACCTGGATGAGAGGAGGATTGTGAGCAATAATTTCATGCTTGAGTGGCCCAGGAGATCAGGGATAATGCGGGAGTTTCCCGAGATCGACAGGGCAGGATGGTTTGATGTCGAGTCTGCCCGGAAAAAGATCCACAAAGGGCAGCAGGATTTCATCGACCGGCTGCTGCATGCCCTGGATCACCCAGATGTGCATCATCCCGAAATTGATCAGGATGAGTTCATCTCTCAAGAGCGCTCTTGACCTTCACCACCAGTTCTTCTTTCACCGCACTCCTGCGGTCTCCCCCGCAGACGATGCCCCGCACGCCGATGATGTCCGGCTGCAGGCGCAAGAGCGTTTCCAGATGAGGAAATCCGATGCTGCCAGCCAGGGCAACCTCCAGATCATTGCTATGGCCAAGCTCAATGAAATCCGCCAAGTCCTTCTCGCCCATGAAGTCGAATGTCGGCTTTCCATCCTTTATGGCGGTGTCCACCATCACCACATCTGCCCCTGCCTCAGAGGCGGCTGCGGGCAGGAGCATGGGAGATATGCTTCCAACACGAAGGTAGTCAGAGTAGCCTGAAGCCACCACCTTCTTCTTTGGATCGAGGTCTTTTACCGCTCGTACGATGGCTTTGAGCATCTCCTCTGCCTGATCACATGTTTTCACTCCCAATAGGCCCGCTTTGACGTAATCCGCGCCTGAGGACGCTGCGCCCAAAGCTGCCAGGCTCGCTGTTCCCGGCTTGAACTCCATGTCGCCGATGGTCGCACTTACCGGCACCTTGCCTCTTGCCAGGTCTGCTACCGAGCGTATGACCCAGGGGAAGTTCGCACCTAGGGATCCCTCTTTGGGGTTCTTCACATCCAAAATATCAGCGCCGCCCGCCAGTGCAGCATGCGCCTCTTCCATGTTCATGGGGCTGACCAATAATCTCATATTCTCTCAATCCCGATTGGGCAAATGTGAAATGCATCTTCGTCTTCGATATACTTAATGGTGCTGTTGTTCATGCCCTGCGGGGAGAGCGCAGCCGCTATAAGCCTGTTGCTGAATTCAGCCAGGTAATAGAATCCTCCGACCCCCTGCTGATTATGGATGAGCTTCGGCCGGTTCAGGTATATGTAGCAGACCTGGATATGATCATGGGCCGGGGAAATAATATGGAGCTGATCCAGGAGATATCCAAGCGGGCAAAGACAATGGCGGACACTGGCGCCTCTAGATCAAGCGATCTGGATCTCCTTCCTCCATCCGTTATCCCGGTTCTGGGGACGGAGACGGCCTCCATCTCCCTGATAGAGGAGGTCTCAGGCCAAAGGAGGACGATAGCCAGCCTGGATATGTCGAAGCGCAGGGTCCTGTCAAGGGATAAGGCCATGGCGGATCGTAGCCCTCTGGAGGTTCTGGAGGAGCTGAATCATATCGACCTGGAGGGAGTGATAATCATGGAGCTAGATCGGATAGGGACCTGTGCCGGTCTGGATGGGGAGTTTTTAGAGAAAGCCAGGGCTCGAAGCCGCCATCCTCTGATCCTGGGGGGTGGGGTAAAGGATGAGATGGATCTGGAGGCTCTGGAAAAGGTCGGCTTTTCCGGGGCTTTGGTGGCCACGGCGGTTCATAATGGAATGATTCCTCGGAAAAGGATACAGTGAAAGAAGTGACTGCTCCCCGCCCTAAAGAGCGGGGCTTCCACGGCTTCCTGTGCCGACAGATTGCAATCCCAATCTGAGAATATTTATCGCTGCGTTCCAATCCCGGTCCCTCGACAGCCCGCACTGAGTGCAGTTATGGACTCTATCAGACAGCGACTTTTCAATGAGAGTACCACACCTGGAACACATCTTAGACGTATTCCTTGGATCTACCAGGACCACCACCGAACCGGCACTTGCAGCCTTGTAAGAGGTTAAAGTCACTAGCATGGTCCAAGCTACGTCTGAGATGCTTTTAGCCAGGCAATGATTATGAACCATGCCTTTGATGTTAAGATCTTCAAAAGCTATTAGACCAAATCTATCTACCAAGTTATGACTAACCTGATGGGCAAACTCATATCGCTTGTTAGCTATCCGCTCATGGACTCGCTCAACAACCTTAAGAGCTTTCTTGCGATCTGGAGTTCCTTTAGGAGCCTTAGAGAGTTTCCTTTGGGCTCTAGCTAACTCGTGTTCTTCTTCTCGGAAGAATCGAGGATTAGCTATCGTCTCACCATTGGAAAAGGTGGCGAAGCTCTCAAGGCCGACATCAATACCTACTACAGCCCCATCTTTCCAGGGGGGGAGAGGAACATCTTCCGTTTCGACGGAGAAGCATGCAAACCATTTGCCTGTGGCTGTCCTTCTGACGGTCAGCCGTTTGATCTTGCCTTCTATCTGGCGATGGAGCTTGATCTTGATATCGCCTATCTTGGGAAGACGTACCATGCCGTTAACAAGATTGCCGCCCTTCTCAGGTTGTGGATAAGTAAATGAATCGTACCAACCCTTCCCTCGGAATCTGGGATATCCGGGTTCTTCTCCCGCCTTAACCCTTCTGAAAAAGGCTTTAAAGGCTAGATCTACCCGCTCCTGAACATTCTGAAGGGTCTGAGCATATACGTCTCTCAGTTCGGGTTTATCCTCTTTCCAACCAGGAAGAAGAGCGTTCGTTTCATATTTGGAAACTGATTTGCCTTCATTCTCCCAGGCGTTCTTTCTGTATGCTAGAGTCTGGTTGTATGTCCATCGGCACAAGTTCGGCGTTCGCTCCATCTTGGTTATCTGAGACTTCACATGAAAAACTTAAAAAAACAAGATGCTGCGGATCATCCGCATCCCTCCTTCAAATCTTTCTCCACCAAGTATCCTGCCTGACTGATGATCTTTATCATCTCGTCGATATCCATCATTCTTATGGGCGAAACAGAGCTGGGAATTTTTGGTTTGGTTTTCGTGACCTCTGGTTCTTGATAATTCTCGTGATTCATAAGCAAATGATAGATGATGCAGAGCACTTTTCTGGCGAGCGCAACGGTTGCAATATTCTTCTTTCCGCACCTTGCCAATATCCTCTGGAAGAATCTCATTAACCTTGAATTCTTCTTGGTCCTGGATATGGCTTTTGCAACTTCCACCAAGATCCTTCGCATATGCTTAGATCCCGTCTTAGTGATCTTCCCAGTTCGCAGCTTCCCTGCCGATTGGTAGACCGAAGGCACAATACCGAAGTATTTTGCCATCTTATCCGCACTCGGAAAGTCCCTGTAATCTCCCATTTCTGCAATAATGGTAGCTGCCGAAATGAATCCAACACCTGGAACAGACAAAATAATTTTCAAATCATCCTCGAAGGGTTTGACTTTTTCGGCGATCTCAGCTTCCAGAATTTTTATCTTCTTGCTAATATCATCTATGACATCAAGATTTGCCTTGATCAAAAATACCTGAACGGGATCTAATCCATTCTTGATGGCTTCTCTGAGTTCGTCTTCCTTTTTCCGAATCCTCTTCGAAGGTATTCCAGATATGATCTGATCGATCGTCTTTCCTTCCAGAAGCCTATCAATGATATATCTTCCAGATTTGCCAAAAGAGTCGGATATGACAGAGGAGAGCTTGATGCAGCAGGCCGAAAGTGATTGATGAATCTGGTTCTTGATTTTGGACCTTGCATTGACCAGTGTCTCACGAGCACGAGTTATGCTTCTTAGATCTCGGTAGTCTTTTGGATAGATTCTGGAGGGCGTGATGAGATTATTGAGACAATATATCGCGATTCGTTCCGAATCAAGTTTATCGGTTTTCTTGTGCTCAATATTCCGGATCTGATATGCATTGGCCAGGATAAATTCGACATGACCTTCTAGAATGGTGAAGATAGGATACCAAAAACCTCCCGTGGATTCTACAGCCAGCCTCTGGCATCTGTGGTTTATTATCCAGGATCTGAATGCCAAGAGGCCATCTTGGTTCATATTAAAACGTTCTTGGAGCTTCAATCCACTTCGGGATATCATTGTAGCAATAAGAAAATCCCTGTGGATATCTGCTCCGCAAACTATTTCCTTATCTGAGTCCATCGTCTCACTTGCCTGATATGGGCAGATGATGATCACTCGTGCGTGCAACTTCACATACGCGTTCAAAGACGCATTTGGGCATCCACGAGATCATGGTTGTCTTTGTGTCGAGATCATGTCTCAGGTCACAGATCAACCTTCACTGCCCATATCAGCCTTGCCTATGGCTCTATGGGTTTTTCATGCTTTGGGCATGATCCCCGCCTGAGGATCATGGGCTCTTTGTGGGATAAAGCCTGAACTTGCAAGCCTTAAGCATGTACAGTTCTACGCTGTTATAGTATATTAAGGTTCATAGCGTAGGGCGGGGTACGATTCATCTCCGGCCTGAAGACCGGAGCCCTCTCTACCCCTGCGCCCCAGCACTGTAGATGCTTTTTTGAGCCTTAATTAGAGGAAAAAAATAGGAGGAAGATATCCGGAGGGCAGAAAGCCATTATAGCTCCTCGCGATATTGTATGGGTGAACTTGAATCGGAAATTCTCTGTATCTTTTCGCCTCTTGGAAAGCCGCTATTCTTTGACCCAACCACAGAGTCACAGAGGAACAGAGGCCATATTCTCTGCCTGAAGCCACCTATATAATTCAGCGAAAAGCCAAAAATGTCAAGACCGCATAAAGGCGCTGAAATGCTATTTTCCCTCCACCTTTCTCATCCCGGCCATTGCCCCGGCCAGCATCACCGGCCCGTCAAATCCGCTTCGAGCCCGGCTTGAATCGATGAATATCTTCTCCATCATAGCTGGAGCGCCATAGGACTGAGCCCCGCACAGGAGCATCAGCGTCCTGAAGATCAGGTTGCCTGAGATGCCATCAGGAGCGATGACGATGTCATCTCCCCTGCAATTCTCGATCAGAATTCCCTTATGCTCTGCATCAATTCCCGCCTTGAGAGCGCGGGGCGGCGATCTGGTCGCCCTCCAAAAGGCTCCTGTCCACTCGTTCGCACCTTCCCCGGTCCTCCCTCCGGCCTCCGGAGAGGACCGCAGCCCGGGGCAGGACGCCCATGTTTTGCAGGAGCTTTGAGCCCCCAAGCAGCAGATCCAAACGGTCCTGGGCTGTCTCGCCCTCATCGATTCCCACCGGCCCTAAAAGAAAGGCCCAGCCGGATAGCTCGATCAGAGCCAGGCGGCGGACGGGCAGGCGGAACTCCTCGGCCAGGGCGCGCATGGTCCTTCCTGCGGGCAGGTTTCCCCGTACAGCGCCATCGATCACCCCGTTCGCCAGGAGCCCGACCAATTCCCTCCAGGGCTCATCTGTGCAAATATGCTCATATGGGCAGCTTTCATCGACGTTGCCCACCACCAGCAGCTCTGCGAACCTCTCCGCCGAGTGCAGGGATGCCATAAGCTCTCGGTCGGCGTTCCAGATGCCGATTCCTATGCGGGCGTGAGTCTTTTCCGCCCGATCCTGCAGGGATTTTATGAAGCTTGCGTCCATATCCTAATGAATTCCGGTCACGCACTCCCGGGCCAGGTCGAAGAGAACAGACTCCTCTTCTCCGCTGCGAATTATCAGCCTTCTTTCGTCTGTCACCCGGCCGATGACCCTGGCGGTCAGGCCGCGCCTGGTGAAGACCTCCAATACTTTCTCCTGGTTCTCGGGCCTGGTGGTGACCACGAATCCCATTCCCGGATACATCTGCAGCCAGCCGGCCAGGGTTAGGCCCTCGGGAACCACTATGGCATCCACATCCACCACCGCACCCACCTTGCTCGTCTCCATGAGCATGGCCAGGGTGCCCAGGAGGCCGGGGTTGCTGATGTCCTTGCCCGCCCGGACCAGGCCGCTTTCGCCCAATTCTCGCATCGCTCCCAGCTGCTGCGCCAGCACACTGCTTTCTTTGAAGCTGGTGGAGTCGAAGCTCAATTGAAACTGGGGATGGGGCTTTCCGTCGGTATCATAAGCGGCTATGACCACCTCACCCGGCTGCGCTGTGCTGCTCAGGATCACGGCATTCTTCTTCGCCTTTCCAAGGATGGCAACGTCCAGGGCGCTGTAAGGGGTATCGGGATGGAGGTGGCCGCCGATGATCGGTACACGGAGCTTCTCTATTCCCTTTTTCATGCCCTCTAGAACCCTCCTTGATATCTCGGGGTCTCCTGCGGATAGGACGTCCACCATGGCTACAGGCCAGCCGCCCATAGCGGCGATGTCGTGCACATTCACCAGCACGGAGCAGTAGCCCGACCACTCGGGATCGGCGTCCATAAGCTTGGACCAGATGCCGTCCGCGGCGAAGAGCATGACCTCATCGCCGTCGTCTATCACTGCCGCATCCTCACCGAAGGATGCAATGATCTGCTTGGATTCTATAGGAAAGAATGATATCAGCTCACCAATCTGCTTTTTCCTGGTGACTCCCACAAATCCGCGCAGCTCAGCTGCCAGAGACTCAAGATTCATCGGAGTATGCTGGGGCTCTGATCAAAAATAGGTGTCGCTAAAACTCGGGCGAAAAGCTCTTAACCGGTTGACTCCATCAATAAAATGGGTTTTTTGCAGCGGATTTCTGCATTCAGGTTTCCAATGGAAATGATTAATCGAAAAGTTTGTAATGTTTTTATGGATGCCGCTTTTCGAGAACTATGTAAAGAATAATAATGGATTTTACTGGTTTTTTCTGATAAAAACAATATGCAATAATCCATATATGCAATAGAAAAAAAGGGGTTAACTAATAAAATATATGATAAAGTTTGTCCTCTGATAGCCTCGATCGCAGAATCCACGAATCGAAACGCTATTTGCGGGCAAGCATCTCAAAAGGGATCTAAAGCAACTCCAATCCGACCTCACTGCTAATAATTACCATCTCCATTGAAGTATCATTCAAATGTAGATTCCGGGCGCATCCTTCAATAGCCCATGACTCCTGTATCTGATTGGTGAAATGAGATAATGGCTCATGGATGCATCAGAATAGCGGGAAGGAGAGATCCAGATTGCTGATCAGGGAATTTGAGGGCGGGCGGCACCTTTTGGCCACGCTGGAGCATGGGGCGGAGATAATCGGCCAGATTACCCGCGTCATAAGAGAGAATGATATCCGAGCAGGCCACTTGAATGTGATTGGCGCCCTGGACCAGGCGGAGATCGGCTACTACGACCAAGTCTCTCATAGCTACCAGGGCATTCAGATCAATGAGCCAGTGGAGCTGGCCTCATGCTCCGGTAACATATCCCTTTTGGCCGGCCAGCCATATGCTCATGTTCATGCCGTCCTCTCCGGCATGAAGGGAAAGGTCTGGGCGGGGCACCTGACCTCGGGCCGGATCTTTGCCGCAGAGCTGTATGTTCAGGAGCTTGTCGGACCGGATCTGATAAGATCTAAAGACTCCATCACCGGGCTTAATCTGTGGAGAGAAGAGTGAACAACCAAGATTATTTCCAGCTTTTGCAGGATGGCCTGGATGATGCCATGGCCATAGCCAAAATGGCTCGCAGACGGGGACGGGACCCCACGACTGATGTGGAGATACCCCTGGCGGTGGACCTGGCGGAGAGGGTGGAGAAGCTGATCGGCATCCAGGGAATTGCAGAGAGGATCCGGCATCACGAAGCGGAAGGATTGAGCCGGGAGGAGGCCGCGCTTGCCATTGGTATCGACTTCGCTGAGGGCCGGCTGGGTGCGGGGGCCAGCAAGATCGAGTCGGTGGAGAGCGCCATCCGCACCTCGGTGGCCCTGCTCACCGAGGGCGTAGTAGCCGCCCCCATGGAGGGCATTGCCCGGGTGGACCTGGGAAAGAACGATGACGGCACTGAGTATCTGAAGGTCTACTATGCCGGGCCGATAAGGTCTGCCGGGGGTACTGCTCAGGCGCTCTCCGTTCTCGTTGCGGATTATGTGAGGAGGAGCGTGGGCATCGCCCCCTGGAAGCCGCGCCCGGAGGAGGTGGAGCGCTATGTGGAGGAGATCGGCCTGTACAAGCGAGTGGCGGGCCTGCAGTACTCCCCCTCGGACGATGAGATCAGAACCATTGTGAGAAACTGCCCCATTTGCATAGACGGCGAGCCCACCGAGGAGGAGGAGGTCTCTGGATACCGGGACCTGGACAGAATAGAGACCAACCGGGTGCGAGGGGGTATCGCCCTGGTCTCGGCCGAGGGCATAGCCCTGAAGCGGCCCAAGCTCAAAAAGCATGTCAGCAAGCTAGGCATCTCCGGCTGGGAGTGGCTGGACTCCCTGGCCAGCGGCAAGAAGGATGGCGGGGACTCAACTCCCAAGTTCCTCCGCGACCTTATAGCGGGAAGGCCGGTCTTCTCCCATCCCTCCCGACCGGGGGGATTCAGGTTGCGCTATGGCCGGGCGAGGAACACCGGGCTTGCTGCTGCAGGTATCAATCCGGCCAGCATGCTTTTATTGGGAGAGTTCATGGCAGCGGGAACCCAGATCAAGGTGGAGCAGCCGGGCAAAGCGGCGGCGGTAGCGCCAGTCAGCTCGATTGAGGGGCCCACAGTGCGGCTGCTCAACGGGGATGTGGTGCGCTTTGACTCCGACCAGGATATACTGGAGTGGATGCCTATCAGCTGCAAAGATCCCAAGACCATCCAGATCGCCCTCAAGGCCCATGTATCCAGGATCCTGGATCTGGGAGAGATCCTGATCAGCTATGGGGAGTTTTTAGAGAACAACCGACCTTTGGCACCGGCCTCATATGCCTTTGAGTGGTGGGCGGCGGAGCTACTAAAAGCGGGCGGCGATCCATCGGGCAAAGAGTCTATGGATGGCGAAGAGGCTATTGCCTTGTCCAGAGAATATAGCGTTCCCCTTCATCCTGCTCATACCCACCTGTGGCATGACCTCTCCATAGAGGATTACGACCTATTGCGGGAGGTTGCGGCATCAAAAGGCATTCTGGAGTCGGGACGGCTGATTTTGCCTCTGGAGGCCAAGGAGTCCTTAGAGACCCTGCTGGTGCTGCACAAGGTCCGAGATGGAAGAATAATAATCGAGGACCCTCTGCCCTTCCTGCTGTGTCTGGGAATTGACTGGGAGGGTGGTTCATTGAAGAGGAGGGCTGAGGAGGCTGGGGGCGAGCCGGGTGGGGTCGATCAGGCAGAGGACTCGATCCTGGCCAGGGTCAACCGATTCACTGGCATTGTGGTTCGGGCCCGGGCGCCCACTCGCATCGGAGCCCGCATGGGCCGGCCCGAGAAGTCTGACAAGAGGCTGATGAGGCCGCCGCCTCATGTTCTTTTCCCCGCGGGAGAGGAAGGGGGCAAGGGCCGGTCCATTCAGGAGGCGGCAAAGCACTCCACCAACAGCTCCTCCGGGATCATCAATGTTCAGATCGAGCGGCGGGTGTGCAAGAGCTGCGGCAAGGAGGGATTCGCCTTCAATTGCGAGTGCGGCAGCCATACTGAGAAGAAGAGGGTCTGCCCCAAATGCAATATCCCCGCTCCTGAGAAGTGTCCCAAATGCGGCCAGGAGACCAATGCGGTAGCAGATATGCAGATCGATGTCAAAAAGCTCTATTTTCAGGCCCTGGAGAGTCTGGGGGAGAGGGAGCCCGAGTCGCTGAAAGGGGTTTTAGGACTCTTCTCCCGGGACAAGACCCCTGAGCCCCTGGAGAAGGGAATCCTGAGGGCCAAGCACGGGATTAACATCTTCAAGGACGGCACAGTGAGATACGACCTCACCGATCTGCCCCTCACCCATTTCCGGCCGGACGAGATCGGCACCAGCCCGGAAGTTCTGCAGAGCCTGGGCTATGGCGTGGATATGCATGGCGATCCTTTAACCCGTCCGGATCAGGTCTGCGAGCTGAGGATCCAGGATATCGTCCTATCCCGGGATGCGGGCGAATACCTCCTGAAGGTATCCTGGTTTGTGGACGAGCTGCTGGCCAAGTTCTATCATCTGGAACCATTCTATAATGCCCAAACCCCCCAGGATCTGATCGGAAAGCTGATGGTGGGCCTGGCCCCCCATACCTCTGCAGGAGTTCTATGCCGGCTGATAGGCTACAGCCCGGCATCGGCTGGGTTTGGCCATCCCTTCTTCCATGCGGCCAAACGGAGAAACTGCGATGGGGACGAGGACTGCGTCATGCTGCTCATGGATGCCCTGATAAACTTCTCCATGTCCTACCTTCCCGCGAAAAGGGGTGGGAAGATGGACGCCTGTCTGGTCATGACCACCATTCTCAACCCGGCGGAGGTGGACAAGGAGGCTCATAACCTGGATCTGACCCCGGTCTATCCCCTGGAGTTCTACGAGGCCACCCTCACCAACACCAGCCCCAAGGACCTGGAGGGGAGGTTCGATCTGGTGTCCAAGCGGCTGGGCACCGACCAGCAGTATGAGGGGTTCAACTTCAGTCATGCCACCACGGACATCGCCGCCGGGCCGAAGAACAGCGCCTACAAGACACTGGAGACCATGATCGATAAGATGGATGCCCAGCTGGAGCTGGCGCGGATGATCCGGGCGGTGGACGAGCAGGACGTAGCAGAGCGGGTGATCAACTCTCATTTCCTGCCCGACCTTATTGGCAATCTGCATGCTTTCTCCAAGCAGAAGGTGAGGTGCGTGAAGTGCGGAGCCAAGTATAGAAGGCCTCCACTGAAAGAGACCTGCCCCAAATGCGGCGGCAGGATGATTCTCACTGTGCATGAGGGCAGCGTGCGGAAGTATCTGGAGGTCTCGATCAAGGTGGCAGAGGAGTATGGGGTGAGCAGCTACACCAAGCAGAGGCTGCAGCTTTTGAAGATGGAGATCGACTCCCTCTTCAAGAACGAGAAGGCCAGGCAGACCGGGCTTGCGGATTTCATGTGAGAAAGTCTTATCACATATAAGGCTGCAAATGAACACACTGGGGCCAGATAATGGATAAAAAGAGAGTCCTTGAGAGCATTGGTTTCATCCTTGATGGATTTGACGAGATCGATCTGGCCTATGTCTTTGGATCATTTCTCAAGAGAGACGACTTTCATGATATTGACTTAGCCATTCATCTTTGCAGAGAGAAATCCCCTTATGAAAGGTTCAAGTTTTCTGGGAAGGTTGCGAGGGATCTGGAAGAAGGAGTGGAGCCCAGGATGGAGTTCGATGTTCGTATTCTCAATTATGCTCCGGTATATTTTCAGTATGAGGTTATAAGCAATGGGATAGTGGTATTGGAAAGAGATCAAGAGAATAGGATCGATTTCGAGGCTCATCTAATATCGGAATATCTGGACTTGAAGCATATGTATGACCGCCTTGATAGAGCCTTCCTGGCCAGAGCCTGAAATGAGAGTTTTATCACATTTAACCTTAACTCTGCCCATTGGGGAATGGGTCTGCCTTTTTAGACTGGTTCTTAATTGACAGATCACTGTTTTAGCGATATTTTTATCTACTAATATTCCCCATATGACGAATATGGAATCTTGGGTAGTTGACTGGATTAAAGAGCAAAGAAGTTTGGGAGTTAAGTGCCTTGAGATAAAACAGCGAGGAACGAAATATTATGTTTATCATTCAACTACTCATTGGGATAAAAATATCAAGAAAGCAATAAAGACTTCAAAATATCTGGGACGACTTGATCGCGAAAGGGGGATGGTAGAATCTCATGAAAACCAAGAAAGCCAGAGATCAGAGGCGCAATCGACAGATGTGCGTAATGTTACCGAGTACGGAAACTCTATCTTGCTTCAGGAGTCCTTGAAAGACTTAAAACCATTATTGATAGGAGCTTTTCCTGGAAATTGGGAAGAAGTTTACGCTCTATCAAAATTGCGAGTCACTGGAAACGTTCCGTTAAAAAGAGCTGAAAGTGCGTGGGAGAAATATTATAATATAGAATCAATTAATCCTAACCTCAAACCAAAAAATCTTTCTAAGATGTTGCATGAGGTTGGAACAAATCGCGATGGTCTGGAGTGAACCCCTCCGAGTGGACAAAAAGTTAAGCAATGCCGACTCATGGAGGGAAGTGCATGAAGAAGACCAGGCGGCGTTACGACCGGGACTTCAAGATATCAGTATTAGCCGAACTTGAGGCAGGCAAGCCACTTGCTCAGATCGCCCGCGAATATGGCATCCATCCGAGTCTTCCTTGCCGATGGAAGGCAGAGCTGGCTGAAAATCCCGAAAAAGCATTCATGGGTAACGGAAACAAGTACAAAGATCAGGCGAAGATTGCAGAATTGGAGAGACTTCTGGGCCAGGCTCATGCTGAAATTGACCTTTTAAAAAAAGCCTTCGCCATGACCCAGAAGAAGGTCCGCGAGGAGAGACGAAAGCCGATGTTGAGGGACGACATATGATCATTCAGGAAGCTCAATCAGATGGCCTTCTGTTGCCAATATCTCACTCCTGCTTGGCGCTGGATGTGAGTCGCAGCGGTTACTACGAGTGGTTGAAGCGGTCCGAAAAGTTCACTGCGGAGAATAGCGAATCTTCGGATCTGGTTAACCAGATTCAAGAGATAGCTTTGGAGTTTCCTTATTACGGGTACAGGAGAATTACAGCAGAACTTCAAAATCGCGGCTATGCGGTCAACCATAAGCGCGTGCTGAGGCTCATGCGCCAGGAGAAGTTGCTTTGCTATAAGAAGAAGTTCAAGCCGGTAACAACCGATTCCACTCATGGTCTGCCGGTCTATCCTAACCTTCTAAAAGGCAGGGAAATCACGGGACTGAACCAGGCATGGGCTTCTGATATCACTTATGTCCAGCTGCAGCACGAGCATATCTTTCTCGCGGTTATCCTGGATCTCTACAGCAGAAAGTGCATCGGGTGGGAGCTGAGCAGGAGCATAAGAAGCGATCTGGCCATGAGTGCTCTGGCAAAGGCATTGAAGAACCGTTCCAAGGAATCCCTTGAGGGTCTTATTCATCATTCTGATCAAGGCGTTCAGTATGCGTCCAAGGATTATGTAGACTGTCTTAAGGCGCATGACATCCAGATCAGCATGTCGAGAAAAGGAAATCCTTATGACAATGCTTTTGCTGAGAGTTTTATAAAAACACTGAAGGTCGAGGAGGTATATCTCAATGAATATGAGACATTTGAAGATGCATTCAGGAACATATGCAACTTTATTGAAAATGTGTACAACCATAAGAGGCTGCATTCAGCTCTCAATTACAGATCTCCGGTTCAGTTCGAAGTGGAGGTTGCCTTAAATACCATTGCTTAACTATTTGTCCATTATCAGGGGTGCAGTCCAGTCAATGTGTTGTTTTTAGGACGCTTCTTGACCGGAGTGAACAGCTTGTTTATGATCTGAGCTATGTTTTTTCGCGGTCGGTGAGTATAAGCTTGGCCGAAAAGGGCTACAATAAGGACCGAATTCATATCCCTCAAATCAATATTGTTCTGCTTTGTAGCGCTGATACAGGATTGCCGACGATGATAAGACCTCTCCCCGGCAGTGTTAAAGATATTAAGACGTTAAGCAACTCACTTCTTGAACTCGATATTCGTGGCAAGGTATTGATTCTTGATAGAGGATTCTTCTCAGAAGAGATATTTAATTTCCTTGATAAATTGGAGATATCATATCTAATTCCTGCAAGAAGAAATAGCCACTATTATGAGGAACGCATTCATCTTAATGAACATTTTCGCTATCATAAGCGATTGATAAGATGCGGATGCAAGAAGCTAGGAAACAAATATCTCTATCTCTTCGAGGATCAAGTCCTGATGCTTGAAGAGCGCGATACCCTTTATGATAAACTGGATGCAGGTAGGATCACAAAGGTAGAACTTCACGAGGAGATGAAAAAATCAGGGCGTATTCTCATCATATCTAATCGAAAAATGAATGAACAAGAAGCCTATGAATTATTTAAGAGAAGAGAAAGTGTTGAGAAGATGTTTGACACCTATAAATCAACATTATCAGCTGATAGGTTATATTTGCATGATGATGAAAGCGTCTTTGGACATGTGTTTATAGCATTTTTATCTCTTTATGCCTACTGCAAACTCGAATTGCTATTAAAGAAGGCTGGGGCAAATAAAAAAATGACACCTGGCGACTTACTCTTTGAGTTCAGCAAAGTATATCATATTGATTTTGGAGAACATGGGAAAATAATGGAAGTTCCTAAGAAAATTAGAGATATTGAAGCTAAACTTGGGCTAAACATATTCCCCACGTAGGCGGAGTTTAGGTCAAAAGATTCAAAGCGTATTGCAACTCTGTGCTTGAATAATCAAATCAAGAGATCTCGGGTTTTTTCCGATGAAGACCGAGAGCTCAGGAACCTAACGCGAGCCAGGTCAGGATATGTCAAGACACGAACTCAGTTCAAGAATCGGATACACAAATATCTCTCATCAAACGGCATTAAACTCAGCTCTTCTATGGACGACATATTCTGCAAATCAGGAACACATATCATAAGAGGTCTGGCTGAAGACAAGCCCGTCGAAGAGATCCTGAAAGGCATACCCTCCGGAAAGATCAGGAAAAAGCAAGACGAGATCAGATCAGCACTTGCCAATGAACTGAGCGAGACAAATCGAATGCTGATCAGCGATTCTCTTGAAATCATGGACAATGTCGAATCCAAAATAGAGAAGACAAGCCTAAACATTCTGAAAAAGATTCAAAATAAGAGCAAGGATCTGGCTATCGTTATGTCCATTCCTGGAATCGCATTTATCTCAGGTTCGGTCATCCTGTCAGAGATCGGAAATTACAGAGATTTTCAGACCCCTGAACAGCTGGCGAAATGGTGTGGCCTCAATCCTGGAGAAAATGAATCTGCCGGCAAAAAGAGGAAATGCGGGATCACAAAGCGCGGTTCCAAGTATATCCGAGTTGTACTTGTCGAGGCTGCCCAGACAATAGCTAATATGAAAAATACAGGGCTGTCCAGATTCTACAAGAGGCTGAGCAAAAAGAAGGAGCACAATGTGGCAATCGTTGCCGTAGCCAGGAAACTCATCTGTCTGATTTATCATCTTCTGATCAACCAGGAGTTCTATCAAGAGGTTGATTGCAGAAAGAGGAAAAAAGGTCGAAATGAGTCCTGCCATGAACCTTCTTTGAAGGATGAGCATCTGACGGATAAGGTAGCTGCAATTGTAGATGCCTTTTATGGAATGAGCGATAGTAGCCGGAAGAAGGCTCTCTTGCGAGCGCTTGAAGATATTTCTGTGAACAAGCCCGACCAGAAAAGGTCATCTGATGGAGGTGGATAGCTAGCCTCTTGCATTTGATTTTTTTTGGTTTTCCATGGGAAACACCAATGGGAACCAACGCAACCTTCCCCAAAAATAGGGCCTATCCATTTCTGCTAAGAAGTGGCCCCTGCCCGCCTGTAAAATTCGATGCTAATTATAAAATAATTAAACATTCGCTTTTGCATATGAGTTTTACGTTGCACTTTCATTCTACATACAAATAATATTCGTATTGTTGTATCTAAGACCATCAACGGCCAGCTTCGTTTGTACCCAAGCCTCCCGGCGTTGAGGGGGCCCAGGGCATTAGCGCGGGAGGCCCACAGGGCCGACTCGCGGCGTGCACTAAAAAAACAGTCTGTGTAATTCAAAAGAACCTTGATAACAGCACTTGATTAGGTAAATCATTATATCCAATATCCTCCGAGCCTCATAGAAGCAGTTCAAACCTTTGGCCAGGCCCGCCTGGCGAATTTTCTATCGCAATCCAAAACCATCGACGCAGCGAATACAGCCCTCAAAAAAAATTTGCCGGATCATTCCGCCAAATTTCTCATCACCTTCGCCTCAGCCTTCACAGGCACTGGATATAGCATCTCGGATCCTATCCTCTCCATGATCTCCTTGAGCCTTGCTGCATACTCCTCTGCTCGATCCTCCGGAACCTCCAGGATGATCTCATCATGGATAGAGCCTATTATCCTCGCCTCCTCGTCCGACAGCTTCTCATAGACCTCGGCCATCACCAGCTTGATCAGATCCGCTCCCGTCCCCTGGCAGGGGGTATTGTACATCTGGAACTTGCTGGCGGTGATCCCTGCCCCAAAGCGCGGCCAGATCCGCCTCCGCCCGAGGATCGTTCTGGTGGCTGTCAGTGGCAGGGAGAAGAATCCACGCACGCAGTTATGGAAGTGGTGCTGCATAGTGTAACTCATCTGGGATAGCTGCATCTTCTGCCACTCTCTCACTCCCGGATAGCTGCAGAAGAACCTCTCCAGGCGCTCTTCCGTCTCATCCAGGCAGATGAATTCGCCATAATCGGAGAGGATGCGCCACTGTAAGCTCTTCGCCGATCCTCCATAGATGAGAAGGAAGTTCATAGCCTTGGCCGCCTGCCTCTGCGAATCAGTCACCTCTTCGAAGGGCGTTCCGCTGATCCGGGAAGCAGTCAGGCGGTGCAGATCGATTCCCTTTATAAAGGCCTCCTGCATGGCCTCATCCCCGGAGATACGGGCCATTATGCGCAGCTCGATATTGGAGAGGTCGGCCTTGACATACCTTTTGCCTGCAGCCGGACGAAATAGCCTCCTAATTGCCGGGGCATCATCTCCCCTGCGAGGGATCTGCTGGGCGTTGGGATGGCGGGAGCTGATTCTCCCCGTAGAGGAGGGAATCTGGAAGTACTGAGGATGAACCCTGCCGTCCAGAGGATGAACCTTCTCCAGCCATTTGTTCAGAAACAGCAGATTATAGGAGAGATGCCTGTAGCGCATAAGAGCCTCAGCGAAAGAGCAGCCTGCGGCAGCAAGGCTCTTCAGGACCTCCGCTTTGGTGTTGGCAGGCCTGTAGCCCCTCTTCGCCAGAAAGGCCATAACATCCTCTTGCCGGTCGGGATTCAGATAGCAGCAGAGCCTTTTGCCGTCAAATGAGACTGTGACAAATCCCTTCCTCTCTGCCTCATCCTGCATCCTCCAGATCTGATCGATGATCTCATCCTCCTCCTGGTCGATGAGATCTCTTGCTCCAGAGGAGTCCAGGCCAATCCCAGAGATCTCCATCTCCACCAGGGCAATAGCTGCGCGAAACTCCAGGTCGGCCACCCTCTGCAAATCGTTTTTGGCCAATAAATCTGCCAGGATATCATGAAGCGGCAAAAGGGCGGCCGCTCCTTGGGCAGGGCACCCCTCTTCATCCAGAATGATTCCCAGATGCCTTTCCGCCAGGGAGGCCAGGCTGTGATCGACAAGCCTCTTCGTCCAGGGATTTTTGGGATTGCCGGATGGAGTCAGATAGTAGTACCCAGACCAGCAGATCTGAGAGGCGAGCATGACGTCGAAGATGCTGCAGAAGTTCAGCTTTCGACCGGCTCTTGCCCTGATGAATGAGAGAACGAACTTCGAGTCGTGCAGAGTCTTCTTGATCCTCCCGTTCTCCAAGAGCCCAGCCAGGTCACCGATAATGCTCTCTTTCAGCTCAGGGCGGTCAGCTATATCGACGGTATAGACTGTGCTGCTGCTGGGAGCATTGGGAAGGGCGAGAGAAATGCGCTGGATCTCATGGCAGAGAGGATCGGGGCCGGTGGCGGTCAAATTAAGGCCAAAGAATTCAGCCATTTCTATCTCTCCTAATATGGATTCCCATTCAGGCAGCGACTGAACCATTGTGATGGATTGGGGCTCAAGGCGATCGATCATATCAACCAATAATTGTGAAGAATCACTATAAATTTTCTGGGGATCTCAATGAAGAGCATCTCTCCTCGATACGGTGGGCGGGATCGCAGGGCCATGCAGTGACAGGTGGGCCAGGTGGTGGATGTGACGCTTCCGACGGAGAAATAGAGCTACAGGCTTGAACTGCATGCAGGTATACAGTTCTACCGGGGCCGCCTGGAGAATACTAACCTTTTTTTAGGCCTGTCGGGCCAGGTTAGATGCTATTGTTCTTTCTCTAGAAGATCCTTAATACCAAATAGTATTAAATGTATCAGTAAATGGTCGAAAGGGAGGAGGCAGAGGAATGCTGATAGACAAGATCAAGGAGCAAATCTTGCTGAATAATTATATAATAACATTTCATGCCCACAGGAGAATGGATGAGAGGGGCATTTCTACTGAGGATTTAGTTAATTTGATATTGGATGGAAGTATAATAGAGGACTATCCAGACAGCAGGCCGTGCCCCTCTGCTCTCATAGCTGGCAGAGCTGGCTGGCGATATTGTCATGCCGTGGTAGCTCTCTGCGAAAACCATCTGCGAATAATCACAGTCTATTGGCCGGAGGATGGAGAATGGAAAGACAATATGACGAGAAGAATGAATTGATTCCTGATATCTGCAACTGCGGTCGAGGAAGATTGCATCGGGGCAAGACAGAGTATCTCACCAGGGTTGATGATGGA
Organism: Methanothrix soehngenii GP6; assembly: GCF_000204415.1. Classification (NCBI taxonomy): domain Archaea; kingdom Methanobacteriati; phylum Methanobacteriota; class Methanomicrobia; order Methanotrichales; family Methanotrichaceae; genus Methanothrix; species Methanothrix soehngenii. The sequence continues at coordinate 1,940,203 of NC_015416.1, forward strand.
GTATTAGTGATCAAGAATGTACCCGCCCTTATATGCGATATCTGTGATGAGGCTTATCTGACACCAGAATCTTCCAGAGAGATCGACAAGATTGTCAAGGATTTTCGTGAAGGAAGACTCCTGGCAAAGCCCATTGCAGCGGGTGAGGTCGAACTCAAAATGAAAGAGGTTGCCTGATTGGAGCACCAATAGTAGAGTGGCAGGAGGAAGGCCTGGATCTTGGAGGAATGTGAATTGACAGTACACATCATCTACTCCATCGCGGTCTCCTCGCCCATCACTCCCGCCGAGCCGCTGCCCCCTCTGCCCGACATCCCCAGGGGCTCGCTGCTGATCGTGCAGAGGTGCCATCTAGCGCTATGGCATGGCACTGCACAAATAGCACAGCTCACCCGCTGCAGCAGCAATCACCTTTTATGATCCTCGCCTGGGGGCGGTGGTGGCGGCCACGCACATAACTACTTTTAAATTCCCTCCGGGAAATAGAGTCATGATATGTTCGCAGAATACATTCAGGCATCCTTGGAGCGAGCAGTCTATAAAACGCTTGAAGGAGAAGACGAGCCGATCTTTGTATCGGTCCCTGAGCTTCCCGGCGCATGGGCAACGGGCAAGACGGTAGAAGAGGCCAGAAAAAGGCTTATTGGAGTTATCGAAGAGTGGATACTTCTAGGTGTCCGGCTGGGGCATCCAATCCCTCCTATCGGTGGCCATACCATCAGCACCCCGCAGGAGTCGGTGACTGTTGCCGAGTAGGCTCACTGCAGTATCTCGTCGGGATCTGATCAAACGATTGAAAAGCCTGGGATTCTCTGGGCCGTACGCCGGACCGGATCATGCATTCATGGTCAGAGGATTCGCTCGCATCAGAATTCCCAATCCTCATAAACAAGAAATAGGCATAAGCTTGCTTGTTGAGATACTTCGAGAAGGTGGGATTTCCCGCGAGGAGTGGCTATCGACTAATTGATTTGAAGAGTGTAGAAGGCATAAGGGATAAAAAATGTGCGTTCCCATCATCTACTCCATCGCCGTTGTACCTGAGCTTCCTGGCTGCTCGGCCTTTGGCGAGACAGAGGAAAGGGCTTTGCAGGAAGTCAAGATCGCCATGAAACTATGGCTGGAGACTGCAAAAAAGATAGGCAGATCGATTCCCGTTCCTCAGAAGCGAAGCCTGATTGCCAGTCTTGCATAGGCCCCAGTTTCACCTCGCAAGTCGCTAGCAAGACATTGTATTTATATCGTCCTTCCTGCCTATTCAAGCCTCTCCGGCGCTGAGGGGGTCTCGTTGGCCGCAGCCCGGAGGGCCGACTCGCGTCATCCACTGAAAAGCATGAATAGATCGGACTCCTTTGAAATCATACCGGTGGCTAATGGGATCGATTTGCCGGGCAAGAAGGGCAATGATCATTAAATTATCTCCAGCTCTCATCCCTTCAAATACCTCTCAATCCTATCCAGCCCATCAGCTATCTTCTCTCGAGAGTTGGCATAAGAAAACCGCAAGTAACCTTCTCCATTGGGCCCAAAGTCAATACCCGGAGTGACTCCCACATGGGCTTTTTCCAGAATATCGAAGGCCAGAGCATAAGAATCTCCAGATAAATGCCGAGCATTGGCGAAGACATAAAAAGCTCCCGTCGGCTCAACGGTAATTCCAAAGCCCATCTCTCTCAATCGCCGGACCATGAACTTCCTCCGCTGATTGTAAATCCTCTTCATCTCCGCCACATCCGGGCCGGTCTCCTCTAAAGCAGCAATCCCCGCCCTCTGGGCAAGGGAGCTGGCGCAGATGAAGAAGTTCTGCTGCATCTTCTGAATGGGCCGAACGAACCTCTCCGGAGCGATCAGATAACCCAGCCTCAGCCCGGTCATGGCATAGAGCTTGGAGTAGCCGTTCAGCACAAAGGCATGATCTGTGAACTCCAGGATGGAATGCTCCTTTCCCTCATAGACCAGTCCGTGATAGATCTCATCGGAGATGATGTATGGGCCGAGCCCGGCGATGGCCTTCATGTTCTCCTCAGAGAGGAGGTTTCCAGTGGGATTGGAGGGGGAGTTGATCAGAATGGCCCGGGTCTGGTCCCTGATCCGCTCTCGGATCGCCTCCGCCCTCGGCTGGAAGCCGTCCTTTTCATAGACCGGAACCCTTACCGGCACTCCCCCCAGAAAGCTTATGAAATTGGGATAACAGGAGTAGCCTGGATCGGAGAGTACCACCTCCTGGCCCCTCTCCAGGAGAGAGGAAAAGACCAGCATCATCGCCGGCGAGGTGCCTGAGGTCACCACCACCTGCTCGGGCTTTATAAAAACGCCATAGGTCTTTTCATAATGCCGGCAAATGGCCTCCCTGAGTTCCAGATCCCCCAGGCTGTGGGTGTAGTGGGTTAATCCCAGGTCCAGAGCCTTTCTCGTCGCCTCCTTGACCGCTAAAGGTACATCGAAATCCGGCTCTCCCACCTCTAGATGGATGACATCCACTCCCTGCCTCTCCAGCTCCCTTGCCCTCTCTAAAACCTCCATCACAATGAAAGGCGCTATCTCCTCTGCTCTCCTGGCGATCAAGATCCTTCTCCCATGCTGTCAGTCCAGTTGTCGGTTGACCTAAATAACGCCTTTCATTAGCATCTCACTCATCCGCAACGTCCCGGCTCAGCAGAATAAGGGATATTCTCCTTCAAGCACCAGGCCAGCTGAGAGAGCATGGGCAGGATCTCCTTCTCCTCCTTTTGCCTCTGTACCATGATCTCAGCCAGGCTGCCCTGCTCGATTCTCTTTTCGATCAGGGGAAGATACCTCTGCTCCTCCCGTGTGGCATTCCTCACCGCCAGGGCATATAGCCTCTCCAGCTCCGGCCTCATAGCGGCGACCCCGCGACGCATGCCATCCTCCAGCATAGCTAATAGATGGCTTTCACTATCCTCCAGCTCCAAGTCAGTGCGGAGGAGGGCCATGATGAAAGCACAGATCGCCATATCCGAATGCAGACACTCCTGCTCATCTATGGCCTTGATCTCCAGGCACCTCCTGGTGAAGCGCACGATCTCCCCTCTGGAGTTCACCCACTCGTGGCAAAGTATCTGAGCATGCTGCTTTTTCAATTCCCGATAGATATTGCGGTTGATCTCGACATAATCTCTGATACCCTCCAGCCTCTCGGGAATCACATTCCGGCAGATCTGGGGGATCTGGGACTGATTTCTTCGGTAGTACACCAGCCGGCTGTCCATATAGGAATTGACTTGTCCCTCGACAAAGGGAGAGGAGGCAGTCACCGCCACCAGATAGGGCATGAGCGAGCGAATCTTGTTGAACATCCCCACCAGCTCCTGCTCATCCCTATAAGGAATATTGATCTGCAGCGCCTGGATGTTCAGCCAGCCATGCTGCTTGATGCCAAAGAGCCGGTCGTATGCCTGGTAATAGTCCTGCTCATCGTGATCCCAGTAGGTCGTCTGATCCAGGGTTAGCAGGGGATGCATTCCCAGGCCCAGGAACTGGTACTCATTTTTCGTCGCCCGGAAAAGCTCTTGCAGTCCCGAAAAGAGATTCTCCTCCAGGCGGCCAAGGTTGCCCGGAGACGCCGGAATCAACTCCAGGACATGCTTTTGCAGCTCTTTGGACACCCGAATTCCCCCGAAGGCCACCTCATGCTCCACCCTGCCATTTATCCTCTCGATGATCCTGTCGGATATGGCCAGGGGGCGGAAGATGCTATCGTTTATGGAGTACTCGTGCTCCGTTCCTAAATGAGATTGTGCGGGTTGTGCCCGGTGCATTGCTGCCCTGGATACTCTCCCGAATTGCAATGGCATCCTTTTTCAGTCCTCCAGCCGGATCTCCGCCACAAGATCAGTCTGGGGCTCATCGATCTGTAGAATCTGGGCCATCTCCTCCTCAGGCACGCTTCTTATCAGATCCATGATCTTCTCCACAGAGGTCTCGAAGAGGGCATCGTATGCCTTCCGGTTAGCTCTTAGGAATCGAACCATGGGACAGATGCTCTCCCTCTTGAGGAATATCTGCAGCATATCATCCTCAATATCAAAGGTGAACGGCCCGGCCACGCAGGTCTCAGGCTTGATATCATGGATGCTGCACTTCCCATCCCGGAAGAGCACACAGAATCCATCCTGCCTGAGGCGGAGCCTCTTATATCCGACAAACTCGATCGCATCCGCGCTGACGCCGTTTTCCATAAGTATATCAATCCGCTTCTGGCTCAGGGGAGGCCTGGCCTCAAAGCAGCAGCCACCAGCCAGATGGCAATCGTCGCAGGCCCGGCTCAGGGTCTGGCAAAGGTCCTCATCCATTCAAATATCATCTCTTAGATAGTGCGAAATCATCATTTAGCCTATTCAATAAAAAAGTTGATCTACCCCTCTTTAGAGTCGATGTCGCTGGAGTAGATGTCGCTCTCGCCCCATTGGCCGACCTGTGCATAGGTAAATTCAGCTTCCTGCTGATATCTGCCCATCAGACCGGCAGAAGAGATCGTCCCCATGGAAAGGTCTCGGGCATCGTCCAGAGCCTGGGCGGATACGAGATGAGAGATGATCTGTCCGAACATCTCCGGGTAATGTTCATCCTCTCCCCCTTCCAGAGAGGGATTGTCGTTCACCTCGATGACGAAGAGCTTTCCGTTGCTCTCTTTTATGTCCACTCCATACAATCCTTTACCGATAGCCCCTGCCGCTTGCTTTCCCAGATCTATTACCTCTGGCGGCACCTGATCAGCGGGCACGCTCTCCACATCGCAATAGACGATATGGCCGTTGACAGAGGCCTGGATCTTGAAGGTCTCCGAGGGTATGATATACCGGCAGGCGTAAAGCAACTGGCCATTGATCACCCCCACCCGCCAGTCGAACCGGCTCTCGATGTACTCCTGAACCACAATCCAGTCGGATAGCTTGAAGAACCTCTTGGCCACCTTCAAGAGCTCCTCCACATCCGAGACCTTCTCCACCCGCACCGAGAAGGATGTTGACGGCTCTTTGAGAACCAGAGGGCTGCCCAGCTCATCGAAAAGCTGCCTTGCCTGCTGGTCATCTAATTCCCTCTTCTTCAGAAACCTGGTCTTAGGCATGGAGACGCCTTCTTTCTGCAGGTGCATGTACATGTTTATCTTGTCGGCGCAGATCCTGATGGATGTGGGGTCGTCTATCACCGGCACGCCGTACATCTCCGCCATCCTGGCGGCCACGTAGGTGGTGTTCATGGGATCTGTGTCGGCACGGATGAAGAGCGCATCCAGTCGGGGAATCTTTTTCATATCCACGGGAAAGATGAACTCGACGGTATGGCCCATGCTCTCTGCCACATCCCGGCACTTCACCAGGGCCATGAGCTGAGAGGAGCTGCTCAATGTCTTTCTATTGACGAAGATTCCAAGTTTACTCAAAGCGTTTCACCCTCTTGTCCAGAAGGTCCTGGAGCATTTCTTTTTCCTCTTTGGATAATTGAGAGTATTTCACCGGCGCCAGGGAAGAGAGATTATAGGTGCCAGAGTTGTCCTTCACCATTACGATCTCCACCAATGGCAGCTTGAAGACCTGGTAGATCTTCTCCGCAATCTCTGCTACCTCTTCACAGCAGTTCAGGCTTCGGCCGAAAATGGAGACGCATCTGGTAACGGCAGAGGTATCAGCGATCTTCTGGTAGCAGAAAGGATACCTTCCGTGGTTGGTGATGTGCTTTACCACCTTCTTTGCCTCGTCATGATCATTCACCAGGAAGTACTCACTGGGAGTGGAGAAGTAGTTCAGGCCATAGATGATGGCCGGAAGGGGCACGAACTGGTAGGATACAGTCCAGTCGCAGACGGAGATGCCCGCCAGCTTGGCCTTCTCCAGGCATATAGGAACGATATAGGCGTCTAAAACATCCCTGCTGCTGGGAGTGGTTATGATCCCCTCATTCTCACTCTTGACAATGGCATAGTACGGCTCAGTCTTGTAGAAGTAGCTCTCATTGACGATGTACTGAGAGTCATCTTCCACTAAGGTGTACATTATATCCTTCTTAGGAATCTGATCCCGTCGTTGGTTCATTAAATGATCACCGCACGATCTGCGTGTGAGAGAATAGGTCTTTTGCTTTGGACAGATTTGCGTCCACATTGTCTATATTGTGCTGCCATTCAGGTTTTTTTCCAGACGGTACCCTACGGTGCCTTATGTGACTACGGTGCCGCTCCGGATCGGATGCAACTTCAATCTCTGAAATCTGAAATCCCCGAAGAGCGTTCTAGTCAGCATGTAGTATTTATCGTTGTCGTCCAGATGCCTTTGAACCGATCCCTGAAATCCCCCGTCCGGATCAGATTCGATTTATTCCAACAAGAAATGGAAATCGGCCCCTGGAATTCAGAGATATTTCGCGAGGATATTCCAGAGCACTCATTCCACCCAATTCAAGGGCGGATGCTAATTTTTCTCTAATAGAGCCATCAGCTCTGCCGCATTGGTTGCTGGAAGCTGGCAGACGTGATCCGAGCAGACATAAGCCGCGGCCTTTCCCTTGACCGGGACCAGATCTCTGGTAAAGGGAGCGAGCATGACGATCTCGCTTCCTGATGCTAAAACCACCGCTTTATTGGGCAGGAATCTAATTCTTATCGCGGCCAGCATCTCTTTCAGTCCCCCGTCCTCCAGGCTGCCGACCAGGGCTACCTCATACGTAGGTCCCAGAGCATAGTCCAGGGCACAGAGAAGCATTGTATACCCCAGGGGCTGGGCGGAGACTGCAGGAAGGGCAGAGCGAGCGAGGAGGGCGGCCTTCTCCTCTAAGCTTGTATCTCCCGTCAAATGCAGCAGCCTGAGGAGGTTTAGGAGGGCAATGGAGTTTCCAGAAGGCAGAGCGCCATCGTAGTACTCCTTCTTTCTGACCAGCAGCTCCTCGCCATCATCCGCAGTGAAGAAAAAGCCCCCTGCCTCCCCATCCCAGAAGTGCTTATCCATGATCTCATTCAGATGGACTGCCGCCTTCAGATACTTGACATCGAATGTCGCCTCATACAGCTCGATCAATCCCCAGATGAGGAAGGCATAGTCATCCAGGTTGGCCTGAATATCTGCTCCCTGCCGGTAGCGATGCATCAGACGCCCCTCAGGGGTCCGCATCACCTCTAAGAGAAAGTCCGCCGCCCTGCTGGCTGCCGTAGCGAGATCGGGGTCCTGCAGGGCTCCTGCCGCCCGTGCCAGGGCAGCGATCATCAGTCCATTCCAGTCGGTGAGGATCTTGTCGTCCTTGAGGGGATGGACCCTCTTCTCTCTGGCCAAATAGAGTCGGGATATCATATCGCTGGAGCGGTGGTACAGCTCCTCCTCCGGGATCTTCAGGACACTAGCAGCATCGCTAAAGCTTGATCGTTGCCTGAGGATGTTTCTTTCCCCCTCATAGTTCCCGCTCTCATAGACATCGAATAGCCGGATCAATAGCCGGAAATCCTCTTCGCCCAGGGACTCCTTTAGCTCAACTGCGGTCCAGGTGTAGAATTTGCCCTCCTCTCCCTCGCTATCAGCGTCCTCAGCCGAGTAGAAGCCTCCCTCGGGAGAGGTCATATCCCTCAGGATGTACTCCAGGATCTCGCGCACCGTCTGAGCGTACTCCTCCTCACCCGTGGCCTGATAGGCCTCAGCATAGGCCATGGCCAGGAGCGCCTGGTCATAGAGCATCTTCTCGAAGTGGGGTACGAACCACTCCGGATCGGTGGAGTATCTGTGAAATCCGAATCCCACATGATCGTAGATCCCTCCCATCCTCATGCCCTGAAGGGTGGTCTTGGCCATCTCCAGGGGCAGGATGTTTTTGGTTCTCTTCCAGCAGCGCAGAAGGAACAATATGTGATGGGGGGTGGGAAACTTGGGGGCGGTGCCAAAGCCACCATTCTCAGGATCGTAGATCGAAGAGAGGGCGCTATAGCCCCGGGAAAGAAGAGAAGAATCGAATGGCGACCCCGAGAGGGAGTCCTTATGAGCCTCCTTCTGCACGCCTGCTCCCCTGCCGCTCTGCCGTCCCTTCAGATGATCCACGATGATGTTCGCCGAGCTCATGAGGCTCTCTCGATCGTTATCCCACATCTCCTTGACCTGAGCGATCAGCTCCATCAATCCCGTCAGGCCCATATGCCCTTTTTTTGGTATGTAAGTGGCAGCGAAGAAGGGTTTTTTATCAGGAGTCATCATAACGGTCAATGGCCATCCCCCTCTGCCGCTGACAGCTATGGCCGCGGCCATGTAGATCTGGTCTATGTCCGGCCTCTCCTCCCGATCGACCTTGATGCAGATGAAGGACTGATTCAGGAGGCGGGCCACATTGGGATCCTCAAAGGACTCGTGGGCCATGACATGACACCAGTGGCAGGTGGAGTAGCCCACAGAGAGAAAGATCGGTTTATCCTCCCTTCTGGCTGCCTCGAATGCCTCCTCTCCCCAGGGGTACCAGTCCACTGGATTGCAGGCATGCTGCAATAGATAGGGGCTCTTCTCTTTACAAAGGCGGTTTTGCTGGCAGCTGGATCTTGACGGATCTATGCCGGAGCTGGGATCTTCTGTCATGGCAACCTTGGATAGCTATTGATGCTCTCTTGTATATATCAGATCGGTATATCAGACGGGATTCTTGATGAGTCGGATCAAATAGAGTCAAACGCATGGCCAAGAGTCAGATTGGCTTTTCGCTGAATTAAGTGGGTGGGCCCAGCAGAGATTATAGCCTTTGTTACTCTGTGTCTCCGCATGAAAAACTCTTAAAGCATACTGGTTTTTCATGCTTTGGGCATGATCGCTGCCTGAGGATCATGGGCCCTTTGTGGTTGGGTCAGAGCATCGCGTCTTACCACAGATGCGCAAAGATGCAACGAGTTTGCGATTCAGGTTCACCCATACAATATAGCGAGGAGCCGTCAGATTTGATCCGTCAGATTTGATCAGCGGTCTGAGATCCTGCTCTTCACGTATAATACTAATATTATTTGTATTGTAGATCTGTCAAAGATTCGCGCCAAAATATTTCTTCTTGTCAATACCACCAAACACCATCTGGTAAGATCTTATGATACTCTTTAATCCAAATCTCTATCAGAATATCATCACCATTATTTTTAATATGATTGCTATCATTTCTCCGAATATTCAGATGATACTCCATCTCTACAGTATTCGATATGTTTATATCCTTTTGAGATAAATTGGGAGTATACTCTTTGGAGTATAGGGGTGAATTTGAAATATGAAGGGAGTATTAGTTGCGATAGCTATAGTCGTAGCCCAATTGCTTTGCTGCATAGCGATGGCTAATCCACCGCTTGTGCCTCCTGTACAGTATGAACAGTTTTGTGAGAGCCAAAAGGTATCCGGAACCGGAATCATAGATGTTAGCACATCCATAGTCGATAAGAAGATCGCTCTCGAATACTACAATACAATGGCTGGAGATGGCGATTTCGAGCTCGACTCTGAGCATGCTTATTCGCAAAATTCCGATAAGCTGAAGAGAAATATATCTTCGGTTAATGGTGGTAACAAATCCGGCCTGAACATGTATGAGAGTACGAAATTGACCTATGCTGGAGACACGCCACTGATGGGAGCCAAGTTCCTCAATTCAAAGGCGTTCTATGGCGGCATAGGAGCCAACGTCCAGGAGACCTTCGCGGTAACAGAGATGGAGAAGGACCAGACGACATTCTTTGTCTCAACCACGCCATACGATCCCCAGGAGCCCGCTGATCCTCAGTGCGATGACTACTTGAAGCTCCTTCAGACCTATTATCCTCTGGAGTACTCCAAGTACATGGCCGAATCCAAGCATAGCATAACTCCTGAGGAGCTCATAAAAAGGCTGAAGAATGCCGGTAGGGACACCGATGCAGTCGAGAAGCTGATGACCTCCAAGGATGGTACCTATAACCCTGCCCACCTGATCGGCCTGGAGACCAAGAACTCCTTCAATGGTACCTGGGGCACGGATGCCACATGGCATAGGATATTCTACAAGGACATCAAAGCCCACGAGCTGTTCTCCGGAACATTCGAGGCTGAGAAGCTCATAAAGTTCCATGAGAATCCCGTACCCGAAAAGGACCACCAGCCACCCTGCGATGGCATAGATTGCTAGGTAGCTCCTGGCAATCACCTTTTTTGCTATTTTTATAAGGCATTGCTAAAAAAAGAATTGCAGGATCGGAAGGTCACGATCCTTATTATGCGAAAGCTGCTACCGTTTTATACTGGTCCCAGTGGCAAGACCACCTTCTTGTATACCTCATTCAAGACCTGAGCCAGTGCTGCATAGATTGCAGACAGTCCGCAGATGATGCCTTCATATCCGGCCAGCGTCCCGATGGCGGCGCTTCCGAAGTAGTCTCTGGCCGCCAGCAGGAAGAATAGAATGGTTAGAGTTAAGAATACTACCTGCAGAGCTCTATTGATCCTCAGGGTTCCGATGAACATCACAAAGGTGAACAGCCCCCACATAAAGAAATAGGCCGCAAAGGCAACCTTGCTGGTTGCAGTGCCAAGGCCAAGACTTGGCATGAGGAGCAATCCCACAAGAGTGAGCCAGAAGAGGCCGTAGGATGTGAAGGCAGTGGTCCCGAAGGTGTTGTTCTTCTTCCACTCCATTATTCCGGCGATGATCTGGGCCATGCCGCCATAGAATATTCCCATGGCCAGGATCATTGTATTCAGCTCATAGTATCCTGCATTGTGAATATTCAGCAGAACAGTGGTCATACCAAAGCCCAGCAGGCCTAATGGAGCTGGATTTGCGGTGTTATCGATTAGTCGCAGCGAACTCATCGCTCCTTTCTTAAAATCTTCCGTATTCTTTCCCTCCTAGATTACTGATGCAGCCATCATTATATTACTAAATATTAATCCTTTATCCTTAAAAATATTAATTGATAATAATGCTAAATGATCGATATCAACCCTACTTAGATATCTTTTTGATAAGTTAATGATAAATAATACACTTACTGGAGGACGATGTGCTCCTGCAAATCACCCTCGCCATCAGGGCCATTAAATCATTATATCAGCTTTTTTTTTATAAGATATGGGTGGGAGGATCGGCATATCAAAGGTTAAATTCGCGTGGATAGCAGCAAATGAAAAGCAGATTCTACTGGCTCTGCATATCCCACAAAGACAAATGGAATCGCAGCCCGAAGCCGCAAACAAACCCATTGTGCTCAGGAAATGTCAGCCAAGGGCATTTAATTTATATATTAAAATTTTTAATTGACACCGATTTAACTGCAACTGCAAAAATGAATCTCACACCCTGCTTATGATAATATCTTATATATGCCAATCCAAAGAGAGCGAGAATGTCAATCTAATTTAAAAAATTTTTATATGTCATGGGGTTTTTTTTAAGCCCCATATCGTATCTCTTTATCCAGAGAACGTCCAATTTCCATGGTCCCTACCCATTCCAGTACTCTGGGGAGACCGCATACAATGGACTGTTAGATATGATGGTGGATGCTTTTTTTTATTTTTATTTCATAGTATAGTTTTATCTCGTTTCTTTATCAATTCATCACAGAATGGTGGACTAAAATACTTTGGAATGCAATTCTGTCCACCATATACAGTAAAATTTATATATGATGGCCGATAAGTTAGACCAAGGATCCGGGATTCGCTTAAAGACTTTTTAAGTCATCCATCCCCTCAAGATGAATATACCCGGATCCTCCTCTCGAATTATCTGAAAATGATCCGCATTGAGATTATGGGCGGTCTTCTATTGCGATCAACCGGAATTTTGATCTATCATATAGCACCTTAATGAACTGTGACTGGCAATGATCGAGATCGATACAACCAGGCCTACAGAAGCGATAGATATCACATCAAATGTAATATTGGCCCTGCATGAGGAAGGAATTGAAGAAGGCATTGCTTTTGTCTTCACCCTCCATACCACCACCGCCCTGACGGTAAATGAAGCAGATCCCCCCCTAATGAAGGATATACAAAACCTTCTGCAGAGACTGGCACCCGAGAACGGCGGCTATCTTCATGATCATCATGATGGAAATGCCCATGCCCACCTGCGTGCAACGCTCATTGGCAATAGCATCACAATCCCTGTCGCAGAGGGCAAGCCGAAATTAGGAACATGGCAGAGAATTCTCTTCTTCGAGTTTGACGGTCCGAGAAGGAGGAGAATTTACATCAAGACCATCCCGTATAAATTATAAAAATAGCATAAATTAATCTAGTGCTTGGAGAAAGAGATCAAAAGGACGAAAAAGGTAAGAGAGGAAAGATATCCCTTTTCTTATGCCAGTCCCCTCATCCAATGTACTTTTCTTGTCTTTATTCGCTCGCTTTTTTGCCAGAGCAATTGGCACCTGTCTCGCTATCCTGAGGCATCAGATAGGAGTTCCCGAGCTCATTGCCAATTCTCTGAATGCCACCATGAGCTCTTTTGTTATCGGTCCAGGCTTGCCACTGCCTATTATTCTGCCGTCGATTTTGGTGACGGGAGCAACCTCTGCTGCAGTGCCAGTGACGAAGACTTCGTCCCCAGTGTAAAGGTCGAAAAGGCCCAGATCAGTCTCTATGACCTCAATCCCATTCTTCTCCGCCAACTCGAAGACCGCCTCTCTGGTTATCCCTTTCAGGTTATTGAGGGTATGAGGGGTGTATACCTTTTTATTCTTTATGACAAATATATTATCCCCACTTCCCTCAGAGATCCTTCCTTGGGAATCAAGGATAATAGCCTCATTTCCCCCTTTGACATTGGCCTCAATCTTGGCCAGGATGTTGTTCAGATAATTGAGGCTCTTGATATTCGGGGGCAGGGCATCGGGGGCGTTTCTGCGAACAGAGACACTGATGGCGGTCAGGCCGACCTCATAGAGGCTTCCATACATCGCCCCCCACTCAACTGCAACGATGATTACCGTGGGCTTCCTGCATTTCAGTGGATCCAGGCCCAGATCTCCATATCCTCTGGTAACTATAGGCCGGACATAGGCATCGCGCAGGTTGTTCTTGCGCAGCGTATCTCTGATCGCCAGAGCCATCTCCTCCTGGCTCAGGGGGATACAGAGCATGATGGCTTGAGCAGAATCAAAGAGCCTCCGGACATGATCCTCCAGCCGGAAGACCCGTCCTCCATATGCTCTTATGCCCTCGAAGACACCATCGCCATAGAGAAAACCATGATCGAAAACAGAAACCGCAGCGTTTTCAGCTGGAACATATTCACCATCAATATAAATAAGGCTCATAGGGAATCCTGTATCTCCATCATTACCAAGGATAAATGCATTTTGATTGAATCGATGGGTTTATTATGGAAGGAAGGCAGCTAGGTGCCTACTCTTCATGGGGTTTGGTGTCAATGGCTAAACTTGGTTTCGTCGTCTCGGAGTTCAATAGGGACATCACCTATCAGATGGAGCTTTTGGGCAGGGAGCATGCCCAGTTCCTGGGAGCAGATGTCGCAGCGGTGGTTTATGTTCCTGGAGTTTTTGATATGCCGATAGCAGTGAAGAAGATGCTCTGTCGCGAGGACATCGATGCCGTCGTGACAATCGGCTGTGTGATACAGGGAGAGACCGCCCATGATGAAGTTGTGGTCAATCATGCAGCCAGAAAGCTGATGGATCTGTCTCTTGAATGCAATAAGCCGGTAACCCTGGGGATCACCGGCCCCAAGATGTCCCGGGCAGATGCGCAAAAGAGGGTGGACTATTCCAAGAGGGCGGTGGAGGCGGCGGTCAAGCTCCTGCAGAGGCTCGGTGGGGATTAAAGAATGGTATCCGCGCGCATAGCCTCCATTCATGAGTCAACCACCCTGAAGATCTCGGCCACGGCGAAGAAGCTCACTGCCAGCGGCCTTGATATCATCGATATGGGAGTTGGCGAGCCGGACTTCGACACACCTAAGCATATCGTCGAGGCGGGCTGCAACTCCATCAGGATGGGCGAGACTCATTATGCACCAACCGGCGGCATTCCCGAGCTGCGGCAGGCGATAGCAGAAAAGCTAAACCGGGAGAATCTGATTCATTCTACCGCTGAGGACGTGATAGTGACTCCAGGGGCTAAGATGGCCGTCTTTGCCGCCATCCAGGCCCTCTTGCAGGAGGGCGAGGAGTGCATATTGATAGGTCCCTCCTGGGTGAGCTACGAGCCCAGCGTGGCCTTTGCCGGAGGATCGGTGGTCTGGGGCGAGGTTGATGCCGATTTCATGCCCCGGAACATCGCGGAGAAGATAAGTCCCAAGACCCGGATGATCATAATCAACTCCCCCTCTAATCCCACCGGAGCGGTCTTCGAGCGGCCTGTGCTGGAGGAGATCCGCGACCTGGCAATAGATCACGATCTTTTTGTGATCTCCGATGAGATATATGAGAAGATAATCTATGATCATGAACATATCAGCATGGGCTCCTTGCCGGGAATGGAAGAGAGAACGGTTACCATAAATGGATTCTCCAAGGCTTATGCCATGACCGGCTGGCGTCTGGGCTATCTGACCGGCCCCAAGGAGACGATGAAGTGGGTGATCAGGCTTCTGTCACATTCCGTTTCCCAGGCCACCACTTTTGTGCAGCGGGCGGGGGTTGTCGCCCTGCAGGGGCCCGAGGATGATGTCGATATGATGGTGGCGGAGTTTCGCGCCCGCCGGGATCTCCTGGTCGCAGGCCTGAAGAGCCTGGGAATTCCCTGCAGCGTTCCAGGTGGCGCTTTTTATGTGTTTCCGGATGTATCAGGCTTTGGGGGAGGAGATCTATTCACCGAGAGGCTGCTCAAAGAGGCCCTCATTGCCGCCACTCCCGGATCTGCCTTTGGACCAGGGGGAAGGGATTATGTCCGGCTCTCCTACGCCACCAGCCAGAATCGGATCCGTCAGGCTCTGGAGAGGATAGAGAAGCTTATTATGTGAAAATAAATATAATATTACTTTTCGACGGATGCACCTCATCTTTTTCCTGCTTTTTCTTTTATCTATCGCTATCTAATAGTTCAATTTTTGGCTCTTCGCTGAATTATGTGGGTGATTTCAGGCAGAGAATATGGCCTCTGTTCCTCTGCGGTTGGGTCAAAGCATAGCGTTTCACCACATAGGCACCGAGACATAGAGTTTTTGCGATTCAAGTTCACCCATACCAAATGGCGAGGAGCCGTTAATATGAATGCTGCACCAGCTTAACCCTGCTGCTCCTTCTCTCTTTTCATATCAGCCACTTGGAGCATCAGATCCCAGGCATTTATGGTGGATGATATCATCAACCAAATTACTACCAGAACTATCCAATCCAGATAACGTGTATCACCGTGAAGAATTCCTATTGCCAGGAAGACTACAATTGCAAAGCAAACGGTATTGGGAATCAGGAGCCTTCCTAGCATCTGGTTGGAAGTAAAGGCCCGCCCCCGCGAACTTCTACTTCTCGCGAATTTAAGCCAAAGTTTTCCCGTACGGGCAAGCATCATTAATCCCAGAATCAATAGCGGTACTCCGACGCCCATCGGTGTTTCAAACGGAACCATAAATATGAAGGCGAAAGATAGAATCATCAAGAAATCGCCGAAGGTCTGCCTGGCCATGGTATTCATGTCGCTATCTTTTCTAACGCTAGCTATGAAGTCTATATGAAGAGAGACTGAGACGAAGATAAGGCCAATTAGGGTTGCGGCTACAGAGCCGGTCAGCATGAAGAAGTTCGTCCAACTGTCGATGGTCTCCACGAATGGGTCTGACATGAAATTTGCTCCTCAGAGTTAGCCTCGTCTTTGACATGCTTTAGTATTATCAGGAACCACTAACAATATCATCATCTCGCCAATAGTCCAGATCAGATCGGTAATGCCTGCCATAGCTGAAGATCCGGAATCCCATTGTCTTTGATCACTATTGGATCTTCTCGCAAGCATTTGAGAGCTCTTCCAAAGCTATAAAGCATATCCTCCTCAACCGAAGCTGATCACATATCCTCTTGGACAAAAGAATGATTGCTACCCTAATAAGCATACTTGCGATTTTTTCTATTTTCTGAATTGGCTTATCCTTTCCATCCCTGAGAATGGCCCACAATATGCCGCAAGTGGTCGGATTTCTGAGGATGAACTTCTTAGCTATGATCCCTGCGCGAGAATTGTTCGGGAAAAAATGAGTCGAATAGCAGCGAAAGTTCTCTTCTGAGTGTTCAACTCATCCACGATTTAGAGGAGACTTGCGGCCTCGATGATCGATCCGTCATCGGTTATAAGGTAGGGTAGGGGATCAATGAGGTGATACTAATTGGAACCAAGAAATTCGATATACGATTTATTCATATTATACAGCGCATAATTATAACAAACCATAAAATCTTCCTTTAAAAAATTTAAACATATTCGGAAATAATCGATAACAGTAATGCTTATATAGCATTTTAATTGAAATTATATTGTGAAAGAAAAATCGGAGGTGAAACCAAATGTGCTGTCATACCGCAGAAAAACACATCCATGCTCATGAGCATGACGGAAAGATGCATGAGCACGAACATGTTCACGACAAAGAGCATCATAACCACACCCATCAATGCTGCCATAAGCATTGAGAGCTGATTGCTCTGGCTCTCAGAGATGAGCAGCATTGCGATTCCTTTTTTTGATAGTTCTTCCGCGGCAGCTTTTTTTAACCATGGAGATGACGGCCTATTGCCCGATGATCGGGCAGAGCTTTTGCGACCATTCCTCTGAGAATCGATTATCTCTCATTCGTCCCGTGACGTTTAACTCGTAGGATTGCGAAGGACGAAGCGAGAAGTCCTAGGAGCATTCACAGATCGCTCCGGGGTGTAGGGGCGGCGGAAGCCTCGGTCTTTAGGCCGGGGAGGAGCGTGCCCCACCCATTACTTTCGCTGTGCTCTGCATACATATTTAACATGTCAAATCCATCTCCTGTATTGTACTTGGGCATCTTAGGCAACCTCGCGGTAAACCGCTTGATACTGATCCGGTACGGCTCTGCCAGACTCTTGCCCGAAAGGGTGCGGTCGAAACACGATTTGAAGCCGTCTTTGGCAGATCTGAGGCCAATGTTCCAGCAAGACTGGGACCTCTGCAGATCGTCGCTGCATGTAGGCTGGCCTGGAGGTCCGATCTGGTCTCTGATTTTTGGAACAGACCAGATCAGGGCTGCTGAAAGCTCCGGTCTTCAGGCCGGAGTAGCTTACGTACAGAGTCTACAATACGATCTCCATCATATCATGCCCTAGCGGCCATTTCTTTAGAGCCTCCTCATGGGGCGGATACAGATGGCTCAGATGGGTGAGGATCAGCCTCTTAGTTCCCAGCCTCTCCGCCAGCTCCATGGCTTCGTCTGCGGTCATGTGCTTGCTAATAGTATAGCCCGGCGGGGTTATGGCATCGGCCAGCATCAGGTCAGCGTCCCTCATCAGCTCCAGGCTCTCTTCAGGGACCTCCATCTTGGTGTCACTGGTAATGACCACCACCTTGCTTCCATTGTCTATCCGCACCCCCACGGTCTCAATTGGGGGGTGGTTGACATTGAAGAGGGTGAACTGCATTCCTGCTATCTCGAAGGGCTGGCCAGCTATGACATCATGGCGCACTGGGGCCAGGAAGTAGAGGTAATTGAGGATGTAGTCCATAGTATTCTTCAGAGCATAGACGTCCACGTGGCTCTGCACCCGATGGAAGTCTCCGAAGCCCGCATAATGATCATAATGGGCATGGGTCCAGATCACCCCGTCCACGCTCGCTATATCCTTTTTCAAGAGCTGCCATCGCAGGTCTGGGCTCGAGTCCACCAGCACCCGGCCGTCCTCCTCGTCCGACTCCAGCAGGATGGAAAACCTCATCCTCCGGCTGCGCCCTCCCCGGAGGGCATCCATGCAGGCGGGACACTTGCAGCCGATCTTGGGGGTGCCAATGGCGTCGCCTGTGCCCAGGAGGGTGACCTTCATGCCTCAATGCTCCGCTTGTAGTCCGAAATCCTCTGGCGGAAGTCATCTATGGAGTTCAGGAGGTCCTGCTGGCATAGCCCCTTTCTGTTCTCCAGTAGTGCATTGAGCACCGCCTCTCTGATCACAAGCCGCAGATCTGAGCCCGAGTAGCCATCGGTCATCTTTGCCAGCGTAGCGGTATCCACATTGGCATTGATGGGCTCCAGTATCTTGTCTAAGATCCTCTTTCTCGTCTCCTGGTCAGGCAAGGGGAAGTTCAGCACCTTGTCAAACCTTCTCCAGGCGGCATAATCCAGCAGCTGGGGGTGATTTGTGGCCGCAAGAAGGAGGACGCCGTGCTCGACCAGGTTGATCTCGTCTATGGCCTTTAGCAGGGTATTGACCGCCCTTTTCATGGCACCATGCTCGTCTGAGGTTCTGGTCTTGGCCACGAAATCGAACTCATCGATGAGAAGGATGCAGGGGCTGAGCCTCTTGGCAAGCTCGAATACCTTGTCTATGTTCTTGGATGTCTCCCCCAGGTACTGGCTGGTGATCATGGAGAGGCGGACCTCTACAATTGGGAGAGAAAACCAGCTGGAGAGTGCCCGGGCGGTGGAGGTTTTTCCCGTGCCCGGCGGGCCGACGAATAGTAGCTTGCCGATCTCGAACAGGCCTATCTGGCGCAGGTATTCTCTGTTCTCCAGCGCCTTTCCCGTCTTTTCGATCTCAGTCTTCTGATCATCGGTCAGGATCAAACCGGAGATGCTGTCTCTTACATCCTCTGGCGCTTTGATGTAAGCCAGCTTGAGAAGCTCATCTGCCTCCTTTTGGTCCTTGCACAGCTCTTTTATGCGGGCGTCGATCCACTCGCGGTCTGCAGAAAGTGGCTTGTTGCCGTTCTTGGCCTCGGAGTAGCTTACCCCCATGGAGTCATAGTTCTCATAAAAGTAGGCAAGAGCGGGATTGGATCTGATCCTGGCAAGATCCTTCTGATTGGCAAACCACTTCGCGGCCACATCGAATACCGTGAGCCTTAGCTGCGAACCGAACTCCTCGAAGGATACAAAAGTAAGATCCTTGATGGCCGCTTTGACGTTATCTATGCCGTAGATCTTCTGAACATCGCTGCTGGTTACGTAAATCGGCCGCTTTACGCTCTTGGTATTCGCATCGAAATAATGCTTGCGAATATTGGGTGGCAGGTCGTCCTCAGTCAGGTTCTCCTTGCGGTTGTATATGTCTGCGGTTAAAAGCAGCTCTGCAACCTCAATTGCTCCGCACTTATCTAGATCATTCTCTGAGCCCATCTATTTAACTCCCCGGAACTGAACTAAAGCAGTGGACCATAAAATGAGATAAAGCTTTCTGTGGTCTGGCCGCAGAATGGGCCGGACAGGATGCGCCATATGCCCACTGGCCGCAGATCTCGCGATCCTTCGCCAGAAGAAAATCCTGGGCAAGTGATTGCTCCTGGACCGGCCTTAAGCCAAACGTACAATGCCTGCCTTCTCGCAGGGTGGCAGCGTTGGCGCCTTTTCTTCATCGAGCCCGGATGCAATTCTCATGCTCTACTCGTCGAGTTTTGCATTACAGGTAGCGCCAAGCCCCGAAAATACAGCCAATAGCAGCACGTCTCCCTTATAATTCCATAGGTCGAATCCGAAGCCATCAACTGTGTCTGCCGACTTTTTGTAATCTTTCTCATCCAGAAGACTGATTGCCAGCTTCCTCATGCAATCGTTTCGATCTTTCACATAAAGTATATTTGGCTCTACGCTGAATTATGTGGGTGAGGTCCGGCAGAGAATATAGCCTCTGTTCCTCTGTGACTCCACATGAAAAACTTAAAAAAACAAGATGCGGCGGATCATCCGCATCCCTCCTTCAAATCTTTCTCCACCAAGTATCCTGCCTGACTGATGATCTTTATCATCTCGTCGATATCCATCATTCTTATGGGCGAAACAGAGCTGGGAATTTTTGGTTTGGTTTTCGTGACCTCTGGTTCTTGATAATTCTCGTGATTCATAAGCAAATGATAGATGATGCAGAGCACTTTTCTGGCGAGCGCAACGGTTGCAATATTCTTCTTTCCGCACCTTGCCAATATCCTCTGGAAGAATCTCATTAACCTTGAATTCTTCTTGGTCCTGGATATGGCTTTTGCAACTTCCACCAAGATCCTTCGCATATGCTTAGATCCTGTCTTAGTGATCTTCCCAGTTCGCAGCTTCCCTGCCGATTGGTAGACCGAAGGCACAATACCGAAGTACTTTGCCATCTTATCCGCACTCGGAAAGTCCCTGTAATCTCCCATTTCTGCAATAATGGTAGCTGCCGAAATGAATCCAACACCTGGAACAGACAAAATAATTTTCAAATCATCCTCGAAGGGTTTGACTTTTTCGGCGATCTCAGCTTCCAGAATTTTTATCTTCTTGCTAATATCATCTATGACATCAAGATTTGCCTTGATCAAAAATACCTGAACGGGATCTAATCCATTCTTGATGGCTTCTCTGAGTTCGTCCTCCTTTTTCCGAATCCTCTTCGAAGGTATTCCAGATATGATCTGATCGATCGTCTTTCCTTCCAGAAGCCTATCAATGATATATCTTCCAGATTTGCCAAAAGAGTCGGATATGACTGAGGAGAGCTTGATGCAGCAGGTCGAAAGTGATTGATGAATCTGGTTCTTGATTTTGGACCTTGCATTGACCAGTGTCTCACGAGCACGAGTTATGCTTCTTAGATCTCGGTAGTCTTTTGGATAGATTCTGGAGGGCGTGATGAGATTATTGAGACAATATATCGCGATTCGTTCCGAATCAAGTTTATCGGTTTTCTTGTGCTCAATATTCCGGATCTGATATGCATTGGCCAGGATAAATTCGACATGACCTTCTAGAATGGTGAAGATAGGATACCAAAAACCTCCCGTGGATTCTACAGCCAGCCTCTGGCATCTGTGGTTTATTATCCAGGATCTGAATGCCAAGAGGCCATCTTGGTTCATATTAAAACGTTCTTGGAGCTTCAATCCACTTCGGGATATCATTGTAGCAATAAGAAAATCCTTGTGGATATCTGCTCCGCAAACTATTTCCTTATCTGAGTCCATCGTCTCACTTGCCTGATATGGGCAGATGATGATCACTCGTGCGTGCAACTTCACATACGCGTTCAAAGACGCATTTGGGCATCCACGAGATCATGGTTGTCTTTGTGTCGAGATCATGTCTCAGGTCACAGATCAACCTTCACTGCCCATATCAGCCTTGCCTATGGCTCTATGGGTTTTTCATGCTTTGGGCATGATCCCCGCCTGAGGATCATGGGCTCTTTGTGGTTGGGTCAGAGAATAGCAGCTCACAACTGAGGCTAAGCTCATGTCTACGGAGATGGAAGGACGGGCTCTGGACGGCAATTCTGGACTGTTGCGGCAGCAACAAGAGAATCTTTTTGTGGATATAGTCGTGAAAAATCTCAATGTTCCGCCCAGGGCAATATATAAACTATTAATATAAATTAATTAGATCATGGACATAAGGCCTGGAAATGAACATAATGTATAATTCTGACCGACATCCTTATAGCTTCGTCATTGCTACGTGCTACCACATGCCATATTGGTCCCTTAACGATCTAAGGGGCTGTCTGCGCAATCAGGAAATGCAAAAGCTGAAAGGTTCGCTGCATTAGCTCTGCAGCGAGCAAATAGGCTATAACAATGAGGTTGGTGTTATGCATGCTAGGCATTGAGGATCCTTGGATCTGGGGCGTTTATATTCTCTGTATTCTTAGCGCGCTTTTATGCGTGATCTACGGCACCATTAAATGGAATAAGGGCGGTGAGGAGGAGGCAGGGGAGATCTCCGAGGAAGCCGCCTGGGAATTGGAGGAGGAAGAGATGCAAGAGAAAGAGCTGGGGCTGTGATCGGATGAATCTACTTTTATTCAACGTCATCATATTAATATACCTTCTGGTCACTCTCTATCTCGGCTATCGTGGATGGAAGGGCACAAAGGACACAGAGGGTTATCTTGTCGCAGGAAGGAA
The DNA here is from genome assembly GCF_000204415.1 of Methanothrix soehngenii GP6. Classification (NCBI taxonomy): domain Archaea; kingdom Methanobacteriati; phylum Methanobacteriota; class Methanomicrobia; order Methanotrichales; family Methanotrichaceae; genus Methanothrix; species Methanothrix soehngenii. Next base: position 1,962,204 of record NC_015416.1, read on the forward strand.
GGCCCATCCTTATATCATGGCCATGAGCTATGGTGCCACATTCATCAGCACCTCGGCTATAGTCGGATTCGGCGGAAATGCAGGGCTTTTCGGCATGGGTTTGCTCTGGCTCACGTTTTTCAACATATTTGTTGGCATTTTCATAGCCTTCGTCTTTTATGGCAAGAGGACCAGAAAGATAGGCCACAACCTCAATGCTATGACCTTCCCAGAGCTATTAGGAAAGAGATTCGACAGCAGATTCGTTCAGTACTTCAGCGGCGTGGTGATCTTTCTTGGAATGCCTCTCTATGCGGCGGTGGTCTTGATAGGAGCAGCGCGTTTCATGGAGACCACCTTAGCCATAGACTTCCATGTGGCTCTGTTGATATATTCTGTCATCATCGCCGCCTATGTTATCTGGGGAGGGCTTCGTGGGGTCATGTATACCGATGCCTTTCAGGGTACCATTATGTTCTTTGGCATGGCTTTTCTCCTTTTCATGACCTATGCTCATCTGGGAGGAATAACCGTCGCTCATCAGGCACTTACAAACATGGCCCATCTCGTCCCAGAGAATCTCGCTTTGATGGGCCATACTGGATGGACGGAAATGCCAACTCTCGGCAGCACCTGGTGGTGGACGCTGGTCTCCACCATAGTTTTAGGGGTGGGAATAGGGGTTTTAGCCATGCCGCAGCTCGCAGTCCGGTTCATGACAGTCAAGTCCAGCAGGGAGCTGCACCGGGGAACCCTGATCGGTGGGGTATTCATTCTTTTCATGACCGGTGTCGCCTTCACAGTAGGGGCCCTCTCCAATGTCTTCTTTTTTAACACCCAGGGTGACATAGCCATCACTGTAGCCAAGGGCAATGCCGACAGCATAATTCCTATCTACATCAATGCCGCAATGCCGGAGTGGTTCGTCTACCTCTTCATGCTCACCCTCCTGGCAGCAGCGATGTCCACATCAAGCTCTCAGTTTCATACTCAGGGAAGCGCCATTGGTAGGGATATTTACGAGACGATCAGCCATAAGAAGGGCGGAAGCTCAATAATGGTCACCAGGGCAGGTATAATAGTTGCCATGGTAATTGCCGTCACCCTCGGCTATATCCTTCCAGATAACATCATCGCCCGGGGCACAGCTATCTTCTTCGGCCTTTGCGCATCCGCATTCCTTCCTATGTATACCGCGGCCCTGTACTGGAAAGGAGCTACCAAAGCAGGAGCCATTGCCGGCCTGTTGACGGGAACATTTGTAACCATCTTCTGGTATCTGTTTGTCCATAAAGCGGAGGCAGTGCCTTTGGGAATAAGCAAAATGCTCCTGGGAAGAGATCTGCTGATCACACAGATGCCCTGGCCGGTGGTGGACCCGATCCTGGTCGCTTTGCCTCTGGCGATGCTCGCAACCATTGCCGTGAGCTTGATCACCAAGAGAATGGACAAAAAGCACCTAGATGAGTGCTTCAAGGGAATGAGATGATCGACAACCACCTCATCTCATTCTCCTCAGAGCTTCCAAGAGCCTCCAGCTCTGCAGTATTTAAGCCTGATTCTAGCTTAGATGTTATAGAAAAGCAGGCAGAAGACCTCTCTCCTTTAGGGAATGAATGCCGCAAGTACTGCTGTTAAGCTCAAAAACTATATATCATATAACAGCTTAACTATATCTATGTCTATGCTTAAGGCATATAAATTTAGGATCTATCCAACCAAGTCCCAAAGGACAAAGATGGAGCGGACTCTAGATCTATGCCGATGGACATATAACGAAACTTTGGAAATCCGCAAGACCGCCTGGGAGGACGAAGGTAAGTCTCTGAGCAAGTACGAAACAAATAACTTGCTTCCGGAATGGAAAGAAAACAAACCGGAGCTTAAAGAGGTCTTTTCCCAGGTTCTCCAGAATGTCCATGAGCGTGTGGACCTGGCGCTCAAAGCCTTCTTCAGGCGTGTCAAGGCCGGGGAGAAGCCTGGATATCCCCGTTTCAAGGGCATAGGTCGATATGACTCTTTCACCTATCCTCAGAAAGGATTCAAGGTCGATTCTGGAAAGTTGTATCTTTCCAAGATCGGGGAGATCAAGATCAAGCTCCACCGGCCCATAGAAGGCAAGATCAAACGGCTAACTGTTCGCCGGTCAGCAACTGGGAAATGGTATGCGTGTTTCTCAGTAGATCTGGAAGATCTGCCCAAACCACCCTGGAAAGACGGCTCTCTGGTGGGCGTAGATGTCGGTCTAGAGTCCTTTGCCACCCTCTCCAACGGCGTGAAGATAGCTAACCCTCGATTCTTCCGAGAAGAAGAGCACGAGTTAGCCAGAGTTCAGAGAAAACTATCTAAAGCTCCTAAAGGCACGCCAGAGCGCAAGAAAGCCCTTAAGGTTGTTGAGCGAGTCCATGAGCGAATAGCAAATAAGCGATACGAATTTGCCCATCGGATCAGCAACCAGTTAGTCAATCGATATGGCCTAATCGCATTTGAAGATCTCAATATAAAAGGCATGATGCATAACCACAACCTAGCCAAAAGCATTGGAGATGTGGCTTGGAATATGCTTGTGACTTTGACCTCGTACAAGGCTGCAAGTGCTGGTTCGATGGTAGTCCTGGTAGATCCAAGAAATACGTCAAAGATGTGTTCTAGATGTGGCATTCTGGTTCAAAAAGATCTATCTGAGCGAGTCCATAATTGCACTCAATGCGGGCTTTCGATGGATAGAGACTGGAACGCGGCAATCAACATACTCAGATTGGGACTACAATCTGTCGGTATTCAATCCGTCCAAGCCCGTCCCCTTTCGAGGGCGGGAGTAGTCACTGGCTAGATCAAGACCTCTTCAAGCGGTCTTCGGGGGGTCAATTCGTTGGCGGGCCCAACAACATCCAGGCAGAAGATCTGCTGAACAAAGGGGCTATTTAGTGCCTCTGATTTCTCTCCTAGCAGTCCATTCACCTCTGATTCCGTCTCCACAGCCTGCAGTGCCTGGTTCATGGGCTGGAGGCTTAAGTTAGCAGAAGAGCTCAGAAGTCGGATTCGCTCGAATAGCTGCCCGGCCCTCACTTGAGATTCTGGATCATTCATTTGGCTCGTGATAAAGCCCAGATACAGAGAGCTATTGATGATCTCGGAGTCTTTTTCTATCTGACCAGGAACGCTATCCAGGAAGGCTACCTTTATCTGATCGATCTTAGCCTGAACTCCAGTTGGTCCCATAGCTCCCCGGGATATCCAGTGGCCCAGCTCGCTTTTGAATTCGATATCGGAGTAGAGGACCTGATCGGCATTCAATGTCAGATTGAGAAATCTACTCCTAATGTCTGGATCATCTATCAGAAAAACGCGAATATCCTGATCGGTGCTTATGGATTCAATATTAGCAAGATCGATTTGATTTGCAGTCTGCGGCACGGAATCCTGTTCTCGGAGGACCTCATTTGTTTTTGAGGGGGAGCTTTTCTCAAGAGAGGTGATGGCAGAGAATAGCTGGGGATCCATTGGGGCCTGGGCATTGGGCTGCAATGATACTCTGGCTATGATGCTCTCCTCCCCGGGGACGTAGCTTATAGTGTGGTTGTAGCCGAAGTGATCTGCTGCTATGATCAGGTTCTCCAGTGCGTTGCCAATGCTGATATGCATCTCCCTTTTATTGCCATCGGCAGCCTCAAGCCACCTGGATTCGTCGGCCATGACCATAATCGATCCATCAGATACATTAAACCTCCAGGGCTGGGTATTATAGATGGAAGGAGCGAGTATGGCATAGTTTAGCAGGAAGGTCATCTTCTCCTCTGAGCTTCCATTGCGAGGAAAGTCGTTCTCCATGATATTCCAGACCTCAAAGGATCCTTTGGGCTGCCAGACAATACCTGGCAGCAGCATTCCCGCTATCAAGAACAGGCTTATCAATAACACTTTAGCTGCAGACATTCCCATTTTCAAGCCCTCATTAACTAAATTCTCATTTCAGGCCATTATGAGGCCAGAGAAAATATAGCCTACGGTAGGATATAGCCTGTGATAGGAATGAAAAACCGAAAACCGGGGTATATTTAGCAATTATAGCCTAACCAAAGGATTCTAATTATCCGGGCTTGCCCCAAACTGCTATTGAATAGCAAAAGGGTCGAACATGGCAACTGTGGATATTGCAACGCTGCTAGCAAGAGCGTCCGCTCTTAAAATTTCGCAGTCCTTGCCAATACATTTCCTTCATTGAGCCATCCTCCTCAATGCCACATCTCAATATCTCAGTATTGCCTAAATGGCATTCATTTTCCTGCGCCCTGATGTCATTATCTCTATGTTTTTATGCAGGTCGTATTCGAGTTCACAGCTCTCTATCACTGAGATCTTTCGATCTATCTCCTCTGCCTCCGCCATGCATAGCTCTAATTGCTTTAACAGTGCCGACCTGCGTTTGAGCAAAGCGGTTTTTTGGTGTGAAAGATCATCTAACACAGACACTTTCATCCTCCTCCATTTCAATGCATCTCACCTACTATCTATAACTATTAATTATTAAGTATAAGCATAAAAGGATTTCGGTCTCAGAACCAGAGCTCTATCACGGCAATTACAAATAATCTCTCATCTAAAACTGACATTACTCTTTAGCTGGCGCCGCTTAATTCCCTGAGAGGCGGTTTTCATGCTTGCCGGGACTCATAAAGGGGGTCTCCGATAAGCATGATAGATCAGCATGACTAATAAGTATGAATAATGAGCATCTCTGATCAGCGTAGTCGCTCAGTGCGCAACCAGAGGTGGCAGAGAAACCTCATCCATAGAATATCATGCCAATCTCGAAAAGATATTCATAAACTGCTGGGGAATACTTTATCTATTGCAGGACTATAATTCCCTCTATCCTGCATCTAAATCGGAAAAATTTTATTCATCCATAACGGCGAGGCGATCAATTATTCGGGGGAGATAGAGATGGTATACCCAAGCAAATATAGCGCAATTAACCTACTACCTGAGCTTGATCTTGATAAAGAGAAATGGAGCCAAATACCCAGTGAAGAGTCCATCGCATCAACCATAAAAGCCATCGAAAAGAGAGGCGTGAGAGTGGTGAGATTGCCAGATGGCAATCAGGCTTTGGCCAAGATCAAAGAGTTGATTCCTCCCGGCTCGGAGGTTATGAATGGTTCCTCGACCACCCTCATCGAGATTGGTTTTCAGGAGCTTATGGATAGCGGCGAGCACGAATGGAAGGATATGAAGCTGATGGTGACCGGGGAGAACGATGCTCAGAAAAGAGCCAAGATCAGGCGAAAGACCGTTACCTCCGATTATTTCCTGTCCGGAGTGAATGCCATAGCCATGACCGGGGAGCTAGTGGGCTGTGATGCCACCGGAAGCAGAGTAGGCGCGTGGCCCTACGGCGCCGGGAACCTGCTGCTGGTAGCGGGAACGAATAAGATCGTCCCCTCATTGGATGACGCTCTGCGCCGCATAAGAGAGTACACCTTCCCCTTGGAGGATCTTCGCTCCCGGAATGTATATGGCGTTCCGAGCAAGATTGGAAAATGCGTCATCCTTGCCAATGAGTCCCAGCCTGGCAGGGTCACGCTTCTATTGATAGACGAAAGCCTTGGATACTGATTTGTTATAGAAAAAAATAAGGGGCAATATACTGGCCAAGCAATCATGCCCGGCCAGCCGATCGAGCCCCTCGATTGCTAAACAATCGTTCAATTTTTAACGCAGCTGGAAAGCCAGGTAGATGGTGGCCATGCCTCCCACAATTGCCAGCACTGCTAAGAGATAGATCAAAATGGCGATACCAACAAATGGAGAGCCGATGATCAGCAGCCCAAATATCATGCTCAAGGCTCCCATGATGGCTGCACCCCATCCTTCCCTCATTGCCCAGAATAGGCTCAGCGCTCCGAAACAAATAGCCAGTATTCCCACCACAATAACAAGCGTCTCTGGCACTAATATGGCACTCCAGTATGGATGGCCTATGACCACCATTCCCGCAATGATTCCCAGGATGCCGCTCAGAGCTCTCCACATCCAGTCAGTCTTGTCCATGAGGATTGTGGCCAGGGTTAATAGGCCGACGAAAATCCAGTACCATCCCAAGACCTGAACCAGATATATCGTGGTCATTATCGGATAAAGGATCAAATAGATTCCGATAATGAGTGCAGCCAGTCCTTGCAGCAGAATCAACCACCAAGGAACGAGATTCCCTTTAGACATGAATTCCTGCCTCCTTTACTGCAAATCGTGTCTATATCGAAAATAATTGGACTAGTTAGAAATATAGGTTATTGATATATAAGCATTTTCTACTCTTCTTTTTAAAAAGAAAGAGCGCTTGATAGACCGCCTGCCCCTCTCACTTCGTCGAGACGATCTTTATCACGTCCCCGTCCTTAAGCTCGTGTTTTTCCCCGAGGCGCATCTTGGTCCGGGCATCGATGGCAAATAGGAAGCTCTCGCCTATATCCGAATGCACCCGGAAGGCAAGGTCCCGGGCGGTGCTCCCCCGCTTCATCAGGAAGGCGTCAGGCAGTATCACTCCTTTGCGGTCGGTGAACTTGTTCTCATCCTCCACCGGATAGAGGACGATGTAGTCCAAAAGCTCGAAGATCGCTCGGTTAATGCACTCCTGCACCCCGGTTCCGCCGTATTGCTTCATTAAAGCTCTGATCTTCTCCAGCCCCGTCTTCTGGGCAGGATTGAGATCGCCTTTGATCTGGAAGTCTGGGTCCCCTGGCCGGTAGCTGATCAGTCCCGCCTTCTCTGCCATACGAAGAGCGATCTCCGCTGCTCCACTGACCGGTATCACCACCTCCTCTTTCAGAGCCAGAAGCTTTTTCACGTTCTCCGGGGGGGCAACATCCATCTTATTGGCTGCCAGGATCATGGGCTTGCTGTACCTGCGCAAGAGAATGGCGAACATCTTCACATCCTCTGCATTCCAGCTTCCCAGGTCCTTTTTCATCTCGGTCAGAGCGCGGCGAATCTGGCTGTCAGAAACTCCCGCTCCCGCCATCTGCTCGATTAAGACCTGATCCGGCTTGCCGCCCAATGCCCGGAAGTTCCTCATCAATTTTTCCCAGTTGCGATTTAGGATGCCGTTAAGCCACATGCTGATCTCGTATTCCAGGAATTTTACGTCGGAGACCGGATCGTAGTTGCCCGTACCTACCGGGTTTCCTTCGGCATCTGTGCCGCCCGAAGCATCGAGCACATGAATCACCGCCTCCGCCACTCGCAGGGCATCCAAAAATTCGTTCCCAAGGCCCTTGCCCAGGTGAGCGTCCGGCACCAGGCCGGCAACGTCGATCAGCTCGATGGCGATGAACCGCACCCCGTCCTTGCATCTTCCGCAACCCTTCTCAATCCCCAGATCCTTGCAGGGGCAGGGGACGCGCACATAAGAGACGCCATGGTTGGCGTCGATCGTGGTAAAGGGATAGTTGGCTATATCCACCTCTACCAGGGTCGCAGCCTTGAAAAAGGTGGATTTGCCAGAATTCGGCTTTCCAGCCAGCCCGACAGAGAGCATATCAGGTCAGAGTTCCCGCTCAGCGAGAGATGTTCTTGACATTCATCTCGACGGACTTGGCCTCAAACCGGGCTGCCTTATTCCCGGCGAGCTTGCCAGCAAGAGCCAGCCCCTTCTCCGAGACAGCCTTCTCCTGCAGGACACCTGCAGCAAGGGCATCAGAGTAGAGCTTCTCTCCCTTGTCCGTGCGGGTGAGAACGGTCGACCAGCCATCACCCGATCCCACGCTGCCCACGGAGATGTCCGCCAGTTCGCTGGCAAAGTCGAAGCATGGACCGCATCCCTTGAAGTTATACTGGTCCGTCTCCTCCAGCTTCACCTCATCGACCTTGCCCTGTTTATCTATCACCCTGAACATACCCTTCTTGATCTCAAACCGGGCCACATTCTTGGGATCCAGGCCGAACCTGCCCTTCACCAGGCCGTTCATGAGCAGATCGTAGTCGAAGTTCTCCATACAGAACAGGCCAACGAGCAGAGCGATCTTCTCCTGGCCGATCTGATAGGGCTCTTCCAGCAGCTGAACCTTTCTGAGGCCCTGGATCTGGCAGGGAGTTCCTACAAATCCGATCTTTTCGAATCCCATGTTTAGGGCTTCAGCCAATGAATTTACGCTATTGTTTATGGTGTACTTGGTGCCAGCGGCAGCCCTGATCTCATCGGCGGTGGTAACAACCCGAGATACCGTCCTCCACTCATCATCCTTGTCGGTGACGATGGCACAATCGATCATCCCCGACTCCAGCGCAAAAACAAGCAGAGCAGTGGCCACGCCGCCATCCTGGGCTAAACCCTCGCGGGAGACAGCCTGAGCGGATATGGCCTTCTTGTATATGCCCAGCTTTTCCTCGGGATTACGAGTCCTCCCCAAGAGCTTGGACTCCATCTGGCCCATATCCAGGATGTTTCTGGGACAGTAGGTGAAGCACAGGCCGCAGTGGGGATCGTACATCACCAGCTCTGGCTTGTCCTCCACATGCTCAATCCTGGGGCAGAGGGCCTCGCATGTGCCACAGCGACAGCATACATCCGATTTTATGACCTTATACTCCAGCTCTCCGAAACCACATTCCAGGTAAGTGGGCTCTGCAATCTTCTCCTTAGCAGCCATGATCATGATCTCCAAAAGTTAGAGGGCTAAATCACCTCCCGACCTAAAGCTTTTATGGTTCGAATGAGGTTTGAGCGTAGATGATCCTGGGTCTGGATATTGGGGGGGCGAACACCAAAGCGGCGAGTGCGGACAGCAAGTATGCCAAAAGCGTTTATCTTCCCCTCTGGAAGAACTCGCCCCTGGAGAAGGTCTTAAAGAGGATCAATGCCGAGCAGAAGCCGGAGGCAGTAGCTGTGGTCATCACTGGCGAGCTGGCAGACTGCTTCTCCTCCAAAAGGGAGGGAGTGGAAAGCATCATGGCCGTGGCATGCCGTGCCTTCTCCTGTCCGGTCTATTTCTGGGGCCATGATGGATTTGCCCGAAACGACATCATAAATCCGACTAACTCGACCGGTATAATTGATATGATCAACACGACCGATATTCTGCATGTCGCCGCAGCCAACTGGTCCGCTTCGGCTGCGCTTCTTGCTCGCGAGATAGGTGATTGCCTCTTTGTGGACATGGGCAGCACCACCACAGACCTGATTCCCATTAGGGCTAGGCCCCTGGCAGCGAAGACCGATTTCCTCCGCCTGGCCAGAGGAGAGCTGGTCTATATGGGCCTCCTGCGCACCGGTCTTGCCTGCATTCTGCCCGTGGCCAGGATCAGAGGCCATTATGTGCCGCTTGCCCCAGAGCTTTTCGCCATCATCGCTGATGCTCGTCTTGTTTTGGGCCATATAGATCTGGATCGGTATGCCTGCGATACTGCAGACGGAAAAGACAAGGGCCGACATTCTTCCCTCCGCCGGCTGGCGCGCTCCGTCTGTGCCGACCTGGAGGAGATAGGGGAATGCGGAGCTTTGGCCATAGCGGAGCAGGCCTGCACAGAGCAGAAGAAAGCTCTTGTTGCGGCCATGGAGAGGCAGGCAGAAAGGCAAGGCCTGGAAAGGGTGGCAGCAGCGGGAATTGGAGAATGGTTGATTGCCGAGGCGGCCAATACGCTGGGCATGGAGTGCATTCTGCTCTCTGAATTGTATGGCAGCAGGATATCGGATGTCTTCCCTGCTTATGCAGCCGCGAGGCTACTGGAGACATATCCCGTCTATCTTCAGGGATGATATATGAGATTTGCCACCGTCCTCTATTTTTTAAAATATAAATTAATTTAATATTTAAGATCCTTTTCAGTCTCTATTTCTTTTCTGTACTTTCCAACTTTTTAATAGATTTATAATATTCTCCTGTTAACTCAAACCATAAATTTCCTATAGAAAATTAAAGCTTTTATACTTGGATCCGAATCCCTTCTTCGGGAGTAGAATGATCAAAATAGTAAAGGTACCGTTGCAATTGGAGCCGTTTTTAGATAAGTTTAGGGATCTCTTCACAAAACCGAGTTACAGATCATTTCGAGATCTGTGTGGCGCGTTGAGCGTATGTGATAAATCCAAGACCGTTTCTAACCTTTGTGATACTATGGCAGATTGTAGCAAAGGGAAAAAATCACGTTCTTCATACAATTGGTTCTTTAGCGATGCGAATTGGGATGAAAATGAAGTTGCACAACGCAAGGTGGATCTTTTCATCGATAGTTTATGTTTGAAAGAGAACGATAAACTATTATTAATAATTGATGATACATACAATGAGAAAGAAGGAAATCAAACAGATGGTGTGGGCAAATTTTACGATCATAGTAAAGAAGCCTATATTTGGGGTAACAATTTCGTTACCTCTGTTGTCCAATCAAAAGGACTATTTATTCCACATAAAGCTAAGATGTATATTAAGAATGATGACGAAAATGAGAATTTTAAAACAAAAATGGAGATTGCCTTTGAAGAGATCATCAAACCATTAGTTGTACCAAAAAGCATCGATCTTTATATCGTTTTCGATAGCTGGTGGTTTTCTTCTGATCTATTTAGCAAGTGCCTTAAGCTAGGGCATAATATCGTATGCCAAATCAAGTCTGATAAGAAAGTCGGAATAAATAAGGATATGTATTTCCAAGTCAGAGATCTAGCGAATCAAATTGAAGATAAATTTTTTATTAAGACAACAGTTAGCGTTCGTGGAAAAAAGAAGACCTATTATGCATTTGAAAAGAAGGTAATCATAGACAAGGTAGGCGAAGTTAAGCTTGTTATCTCCAAGAGAAAAAAAGATAGCACGACAAAATATATAATCAGCACTAATGGATCGCTTTCATTGAAAGAAATACTCTCAATTTACGAGGACAGATGGGATATAGAAACAGCTCATAGAGAGGCAAATCAAAAATTAGGATTTAAAGATTACCAATTAAGAGATAAACACTCAATTGAAAGATTTATTCAAATGGTTTTTTCAGTATGGACTGCAATTCTCTTATGGGAAATAGATAATCCGCCACCTAAAGATGGCTCAAAATCAAGAACGATGGGCGACATGGTCGATAGAGTAAAAATGCAAGCTGTTGGAGAAACATTTGAATTTGTCATGACATATTTTAATTTGCCTGTACCTGATGGAGGATTGCTTTATATACTCAAGAGCCTTGGAATGAAGATATGAATAATATGATAAATTAAAAATTATAAACAAGGGAGAAACTTGGAAAGTACAGTTTCTTTTATAATTCCCATCAACCATTAACTAGTTATAAAATATGTAATGATCAACCTGCGGGGATTATAATGCCAAAGATTGCCATTATTTATGCCAGCCAGTCTGGAAAGACGAAGAGGATGGCAGAGGCTATTGCCAATGGAGCGAAGAGCGTTGAGGGTGTGGATGTACTATTGAAAAACGTATTTCAGGCGAAGCCTGACGACGTCTTGGACGCCGATGCAGTGGTTCTTGGCGGCTCAACCTATAACAGCAAGCTTATCAAGACCATGGACCCATTCCTGGCCCAGCTGGAGAAGCTCGACCTGAAGGGGAAGGTGGGAGTGGCCTTTGGCTCATACGGATGGAGTGGTGAGGGGGTGCCTATCCTAATCGATCGGATGAAATCTTTTGGCATGTCGGTGATAGAGCCGGGAACAACGGCGGTCCAACTTCCCACTAAAGAGGACCTGGAGAGATGCACGGACCTCGGAAAAGCGGTAGCCAATGGTTTGTTGAACTAGATGCTTTCGAAAAGAGAAAATATCAGCGTTTAGGTAAAATCTAGCGTGTATTTGAAATCTATATAGTTTATGTTTCGATAACTTTGGTAAGGGTAATACTATATTTTATGTTGGATAGGTTTACATATTATCCATGCAAAGCTTCCGCCGGTGAATTGATGAGAAAGCTATTTGGTGCTCTATTGATAGCCTTGATCGTATGTGCAATCGGCACTACTATGGTTGTGGCTATGGAAGATGTTCGTGTTGCAGGATCAACAACTGTACTGCCTCTTGCAGAAGGCGGGGCAGAGGTCTTTAACGCTGAGCAGTCTGATTACAGGGTTACTGTCACTGGAGGCGGCACAGGTGTGGGGATGAAAAACATCGCCGAGGGCAACTCCGAGATAGCCATGGCCTCTCGAGAGGTCACTGATGAGGAGCGGGAGAAGTTCGGAGACAAGTTCCAGGAGAACCTCATCGGCTATGATGGGATAGTTATCGCCGTCAGCCGGGAGATATATGATGCGGGCGTGACCTCCCTGAGCAAGGAACAGGTCGAAGAGATTTATGCAGGCGAGATCGACAATTGGGAGGAGCTCGATGGTCCGGATGAGGAGATACTGGTCATCGGCAGAGAGCAAGGCTCTGGAACCAGGGATACCTTCAATGAGGAGATCATGGGCGATAAGTCCGCTGAGACTCCGGGCGTGAGCACAGTTGCTGGCAGCAATGCAGAGATAAAAACCGCTCTGACCGGGAGCGATCAGGCCATTGGATACTTGGGATACTCCTATGTTCAGGACGACTCAGTAGGGACCATCAGCCTGGATGGGATTCTACCAACAGAAGAGACCATCAAGGACGGAAGCTATGAGCTGGCTCGCGAGCTATACTTCTATACCTACGATGAGGCAACTGCTGGCGCGCAGTCCTTCATTGACTTCATGCTGGGCTCCAAGGGACGGGATGTCGCCACAGAGTATGGATTCATACCGCTCTGAGAGACGATAACCCCATTTTTATTTTAGGTGACTGAAGCATAGCAGGCATTACGATTTTGTCTTTTTTAGATGCACGCATGTACCTTAAATAGAAGATTGTCCTTCAATCGAGAGGATGATTTGGATTATGAGTCAGATATTCACAAGGCCAATATTCACGAGGCCGGTATTTATGAGCCTGATCTCATTGTCCATTGCTTTTCTGCTGGCAGGCCTTGCAGTTTCAGGCATGCCCGCCTCATTTTATCAGGCTATGACCCAGATGAACACCTCAGACTACCTCTGCGTCAAGAACTATGATGCAGGCGCTAGCGTTACTGAGTCATACTCCGAATTCGACCATCTGGAAAAGGAGACGGAGATCAATAGCAGGTCTTTTCATCCATCCGGCATCAAGGATGATAGCAGCAGAGGCAATGCTACTCTAGAGGCCAGGATTGCATCCTCTCTTATCGGCAAGGCTCATATCGCCTGGCAGTCCAAAGATGTAAAATCAGGTCCCTATGGCCGCCATGCGGTTTATGGACTGGTGCAGGAGGACTTGATCGGCGTCCTCAACATTGAGAGGTTCATACATCTGAGCAGCAACGATTCCTATGGATTTTCAGGACCAGATTGGCTTCCCTGCAGCTAGTGAGAGATAGATACGCTTTAATCGTTCATCGACGTAGCATTCTTCCGAATTTGCCGCAAAGTATTCATATCCGATTCTGTGAATAACCGACTGTGAGCGCCTTCGATCATCTTCATCATAGGATCAGAGCAATACTGCAAGAGCAGGGCATAATCGAGCCGACGCTCCCTCAGGAGAAGGCGATACCAACAATTCTAGAAGGAGAGAACGTTCTCCTCATCGCCCCCACAGGTACAGGCAAGACAGAAGCTGCAAGCTTGCCCATCTTTCACCAGATATTATCCGGCGAAGGAAAGAGCAACAATACTCCAAAGCATGGCCGGGAGAAGAAAAAAGCAAGCAGGACGATGGATTCTGACGGAATGCAATCCAGCGCTATGGAATCTGGAGGTATGGATTCCAACGGCATAAAAGGAATAAGAGCGGTATACATCACACCCCTGCGCGCCCTGAACAGAGACATGCTTCGCCGCTTTCATGACTGGGGCGAAAGCCTGGGGATCTCAGTGGCGGTTCGCCATGGCGACACCAGCCAGAGCGATAGAAGGAGGCAATCATTGAGTCCACCTGACATCTTGATCACCACCCCCGAGACTCTGCAGGTCATGCTCACCGGAAAGAGGCTGCGCCTTAATCTCTCCACCGTCAGGACGGTAGTGGTGGATGAGGTTCATGAGATGGCTTCCTCCAAACGCGGCTCTCAGCTCTCTGTTCTCCTGGAAAGGCTTGTTGAGATCGCCGGAGATTTTCAGCGCATCGGCCTCTCTGCCACCGTCGGATCTCCGGAAACCGTAGCCAGACTGCTCGTTGGAACAAATAGAGGATACAGGATCGTCTGTGCAGATGTGGAAAGGGCAAGCAACTACCAGGTGGTCAGCCCTCAGCCCAAAGGCGGGGACTATTCCCTGGCCAGCACATTGGAGTGCGACCCCCGTTTGGCTGCTCAGATCCGCTGGATCCGAGATGAGGTGAGAGATAAGAAATGCCTCATCTTCGTCAACACCAGACAGGCGGCCGAGGTTCTGGGCTCAAGGTTCAGACAGCTTGGTGAGCCCATTGGAGTTCATCATGGCAGCCTATCGAGGGAGGCGAGGGTGGAGGCAGAGGAGGCCTTTAAAGCGGGAGAGCTGCAGGGCCTCATCTGTACTTCCTCTATGGAACTGGGAATCGATATTGGCGATGTGGATCATGTCATCCAGTACAGCTCTCCCCGAGAGGTCTCCCGGATGCTGCAGAGGGTTGGTCGTGCCGGACATAAGATAGGTCTCGTCTCATCTGGAAGCATAATCGCAACCTGTGCCGACGATGTGGCTGAGGCCTGCGCCATCGCTAGGAGGGCGGCAGACTCGAAGCTGGAGGAGATCAAGATCCATGAGAAGCCGACGGATGTCCTGGCCAATCAGATAGTGGGACTGGAGATCGATTTTGGCGATATAAGCCTCCAGAGAGTCCATCAGATCGTCTCCAGAGCTTATCCTTTCCGGGACCTGACGGTGGAGGAGCTGGAGGGAGTAGTCTCTCAGATGGAGGAGCACAGACTGGTCCGGCGAGAGGGAGGCATCCTGCAGAGGACTCGCAAGGCACGGGAGTACTATATCGAGAACCTCTCCATGATCCCGGATGAGAAGAGGTACAATGTCTACGACATAGTGGGACGCAGATCGGTGGGAACCCTGGATGAAGCATTTGTGGTTGGCTTCGCCCAGCCCGGCGCCACATTCGTGACCAAGGGAGAAATCTGGGAGATAACCGAGATTGCTGAGGAGGAGATTAAGGTGGTTCCCATTCAGCGAAGCGGAGAGATTCCCAGCTGGACAGGAGAGGAGATTCCCGTCCCCTTTGATGTGGCCCAGGAGGTGGGCCGGATCCGGAGGGAGATCAGCGAGATGTTCGAGTCGGGCAAGGGAGCGGAAGATGCTGAAGAGTGGCTCCAGAGCTGCTACCCGGTGGAAGATGAGGCGGCAAGAGAGCTGGTTGATCTCATAATGAGACAGAGGGAAAAGAATCATCCTGTACCAAACGAATCTCTGGTGGTAGTGGAAGGCGGTGGGGAGGGAGCGATCATAAACTGCTGCTTCGGCCATAAAACAAATGATACTCTGGGCAGGGTTATAACCTCCATCCTATCCGCTCGCTTTGGGAGCAGCGTGGCCTTGCAGATCGATCCTTACAGAATTGAGCTGACCCTTCCTAAAGCGTTGCTGGCGGAAGAGATCGAGAAGCTGATTGAGGATCTTGATCCGGACTATGTTCAGCCCATCCTGGAGATGACCCTGAAGAACACCTCCCTCCTTCGCTGGAAGATGATCCATGTGGCCCGCAAGTTCGGTGCCCTATCCAGGGATGTTGACTATCAGAGAGTGAGCATGGCAAAGCTGCTGGCAGTATTCGAGGGCACCCCCATGTACCGAGAGGCCTTGCGGGAGATCTATCACGATCGCCTGGATATCGAGCGGACCAGGATGGTTCTGGTGAGGATCAGGGATGGCTCGATGGCCATGACCACCAGCAGCCTCTCGCCTATTGGGACCAGTGGCCGGGGAGGCGGAAAGGATGTAACCTCTCCGGAGAATGCGGATGCTGCAGTGATCAAACTCCTCAAAAACAGGATTATGAAAGACCGCGTACTGCTATTTTGCGTGAACTGCAAGAAATGGAAATCCATGCGTCAGGTCGAACGGGTGCCCGACCGACCTGAGTGCCCTCTTTGTGGTTCCAGGATGGTGGCTGCTCTCAAGCCCTGGGAGGAGGATGAGATCAAAGTGGTCCGAAAGCGGGATAAGAAGACCTCTGATGAGAAGCGCAGGACCAAGAGGGTCTTTCGCAATGCAAACCTGGTCTTAAGCTATGGCAAGACCGCAGCCATTGCCCTTGCCAGCCGGGGTTTAGGACCTGAGACCGCAGCGAGGGTGATAGGCAAGCTTCAGAAGGACGAGATCGAGTTTTACAGGGACATTCTCAAAGCGGAAAAGGAGTATGCTAGGACAAAGAGATTCTGGGGTTGATGCGATCCTTTAGAAATTCCAGGCTCCTCGCTATTCTCTGTGGGTAGCTGGTTAAGTCTTTATAGCAACTCATGCTAGAAAATTAGCCGTGTCAATCTCCCAGGAAGCCCTATTTAAGATAGCATTGAATCTTGAAGATCCTTGGTACATCAAGACGATAGATTTCAGTGCCGAAGGAAAGCAACTTGATATACACGTTGACTTCGAACCAGGCAGCAAATTTCCTTGTGCGAAATGCGGCAATCCAGGTTGCAGCGTGCATGATACTATCGAAAGAACCTGGCGACATTTGAACTTCTTTCAGTTTAAAACCTATATCCACTGTCGTGTCCCTCGCACGATCTGTGAAGACTGCGGAGTGAAGCAGTCAAAGGTTCCCTGGGCAAGAAAAGGTAGCGGTTTCACCTTGCTTATGGATTCTCTGATAGTCCTTATGGCTCAATACATGACTGTTACTGCTATTGCTGAAATGATTGATGAACATGATACTCGGATATGGAGAGTCCTGCAACATTATGTCGCAGAAGCTAGATCCAATGAGGACTTTTCAATGGTCAAATCAATCGGAGTTGATGAGACATCAAGAGCTAAAGGACATAAATATGTTTCAGTATTTATAGATCTAGATGAGTCGAGAGTTATCCATGTATGCGAAGGAAAAGATGCCTCAACTATCGGATCGTTTAAAGATGATCTAGAGCAGCATAACGGATCTAGCGAAAATATTGAAAATTTCTGCTGCGATATGTCGCCAGCTTTTATATCTGGTATAGAGAATAGTTTTCCTAATGCATCGATAACGTTTGATAAATTCCATGTTATGAAATTGATGAATGAAGCTGTTGATAAAGTCAGACGTGAGGAACAATCACACAATGCTTTGCTGAAAAGAACAAGATATATCTGGCTCAAAAATCCCGAGAACCTCACAGCCAATCAGAATAAGATGCTAACGCCACTAAAAAGCATCCGATTAAAAACGATGAGAGCTTATAATATTAAATTAGCCCTTCGCGACTTTTGGAGCTATGAATATCGGAAATCCGCCGAGGACTACCTCAAACGCTGGTATTATTGGGCTACGCATAGCAGACTCGATCCTGTGATCGAATGCGCTAAAATGATAAAGAATCACTGGAATGGCGTGACTAATTATATTAAAACAAAAATCGATAATGGTATCCTGGAAGGAACAAATAGTCTGATTCAGGCTGCAAAGGATAGCGCCAGAGGTTTCAGATCAACAAAAAATTTCATTACTATTATTTATATCAGGACAGGGAAACTCAAATTCAATTTACCCACATGAAACAGCGAGGAGCCAAATTCCAGAAGGCCTTATGAAAAAGATGGGGAATACAATGGGCCATGCGAGCCCACTCTCACTTATGGCAAGCTTTCTTCTTTTTGTACATTTAGATAGCCTTCGATGCGATCGAATCTCCGATCCAGATGACACTTCATGTCAGACCTCAATTTTTGTATTTCTCCAATAGTGGAGTCCTGCTTGTCTAGCATTTGGTCTTGCTTGTCTAGCATTTGGTCTTGCTTGTCTAGCATTTGGTCCATCTTTCCATTCAACTCGGCAAAGCCGTTGCCTGTTATCGAAAGAAGCTTTTCCGTGTTTGATGCGATTACTCTGACCCCTACGACGAGCTCTTTCAGAATCTCTATACCATCATCAAGGCGTTCACCCACCTCATCCGGCCCAGTCATTTTTCGGAAGGTTGGATAAGCACCCGAAGCTTCTGAGAACTCAGATTCAATTTCATGCACATCTATGAGGAGATCCTTTATCTTTATAGCTGATGCGAGCTTCTCCAGGTTTTCCCTGCTGCCCTCGGCAATCAGCAGGACGTGACCATCCGGACGGTTCTGGACAAAACCTGTCAGCCCCAGGTTTTGAGCGGCAGATACTACCTTTGCGCGATAGCCAACCCGCTGCACCTTGCCCGAGATCATGGCAGTCAATCGCATCATTAAATCGCATATTATGTGCCTTTGAATATAAATCTTTCCAGGGAGGATTGCCACAAATCTGAATTTTGCAGAAAAGCTATCTTTAACGATAACGGATTTAGCCACTTGTGCAGGAAATCCGGAGTTTTAGAAATCATAAGGAATCATTCGATCACATGGATTCTTATACCAGCAATGCTCTGCCAATTTCAGGCCTCATCCTGAAATTGAGAATGATCTATCGTCCATGCGAACGATGCAAAAGCTCAATCTTCGGCTTCCCACCCAGAGAATTCCAGCAGCCGAGACATTCGAACTTTTTCTCCAACTCATCTGAGACCCAAGAAGGTACATTGGATTTGCGAACCTCGGCCATGATGATGTGCTTCATCATAATGCAATCTCTCTGATCTTCAGCACCGCAGGTATGCTCAAAGAATTCGCTTTGGCCATTCTTCGAATCGGATTTCCCTTTTTCTGCAAATTCAATCATGTCCTTCTACTCCTCTAGCCATATTTCGGAACCGGAGATTGGTTTTTGCCGTTAAAGCCGCAGCCTAACGATCCATATCAGGGAACATGCCGGTGCCGCATATGTCATCACAATATACATCAGGTGCATTACAGGCGCATTGAGATGATGTATATAACTATTAAGAATTATAGACTATATAACTCTTCCCTCCTGCGATATGTATTTAAAATATTGAAAAAAATGGAGAAAATGTGAGGAAGGCGATTTAGAGCTATACTTTCAGCTCTTTCCCTTTGCCCTCTCATCCTTGGCGTAGACGTCTCGCAGGTCCACGACCTTCTTTGACTTACCAGCCGTTCTTGGAATCGACCCTTTCTCCACCAGTTCTATCCTGCTCCGCACATTCAAGACCGATTTCAGCTTATCCTCAGTGATCTTCCGGATCCGGGCCAAGTCAGCCAACTCACCGGTAAATGCCTCGTCCTTCAGCTCAACCTGAATGCTGATCTCATCCAGACCGTGCTTCTTTCTGTCCACGACCACCTGGAAGTAGTTTCCAATCTCTGGAATGCTCACTAAGACATCCTCGATCTGGCTGGGGAAGACATTGATGCCCCGCACAATGAGCATATCATCGGCTCTTCCCAGGAATCTATGCAGCTTTCTGCTGGTGCGACCACAGGAGCATTTCTCTTCCATAATATAGGTCACATCGCCAGTATGGTATCTTATCAGAGGCATAGCCTCCTTGGTCAGGGAGGTAACCACCAGCTCGCCGGGCTCACCAGGCGCACATGGCTGCTCGTTATTATCCAGGATCTCAATCAAGAAATGGTCCTCCCAGATATGCAGACCGTTCTGCTCCTGACACTCGAAAGCTACGCCCGGACCCATCATCTCAGAGAGACCGTAAGAGTCGTAGGCTTTGATGTTCAGGGCCTCCTCCAGTTCTTTGCGTGCCTCGTCCGACCAGGGTTCAGCTCCAAAGCAGCCGATCCTCAGCTTGAGTTTATCCACCACTCCATTGGCCTTGGCGGTCTCTGCCAGGTAGAGGGCATAAGAGGGCGTGCAGTGCAGGACGGTCACCCCGAAATCCATCATGATCTCCAGCTGGCGATTAGTATTTCCCACACCGGAAGGAACAGCCATGGCACCCATCCGCTCGATGCCATAGTGAACTCCAAGCCCTCCGGTGAAGAATCCGTAATTCACCGCATTCTGGAATATGTCTCCCTTTCTTACCCCCGCCATCACAAAGTCTCTGGCCATGAGGTCTGACCAGGTCTCAATGTCTCTGGCGGTGTAGCCGACCACGGTGGGCTTTCCCGTCGTTCCGGAAGAGGCATGAACCCGCACAACCTCGTCCAGAGGAACAGCGAAAAGGCCAAAGGGGTAGTTCTCCCTGAGATTTTGCTTGCGAGTGGTTGGAAGCTTTGACAGGTCATTGAGGCTTTTTATATCATCTGGAGAAACACCTGCCTCCTTGAATTTATTGCGGTAAAATGGAACGCTATTGTAGACCTTCTCTGCGATGCTCTTGAGCCGCTTGAGCTGCAGCTCTTCCAGCTCACTTCTTTCCATTAACTCCAATTTCGGTTGCCAGTAATTCATTTTCATACCCTGGTGAATTTGATCTTGCTCGTATGATGCTGCTAATGCTACACGGTGTCATGAGAGAAAACGTCAGGGTATATCAATTCTTCCGCTGCAAGGAGTTAAAAAGCATACCCAAGGTATCTTATCAACCCGAATTCGGGACCGATTACGCCTTAAGAATGGGAGATGGATCCAAATAGTGGAACAATAGCTAAATTCTTTGTCGCAAAATCTGAACTCAGCATGCATTAAGCAATTATCTATAACACGAATAAACGCTAAGGATAGATGATAAGGATTTTAATTGCAGCTAATTCAGTACAGTTTTTTTTCTGATTAGACATAATCGTCTATAATACAGGCAAGAGATTAGGACCAGAGTGGAGGAAGATGATGAAACGAAATAGAAATGAGATCATCTCAGAGATTCTTAGAATTTGCATAAAAGGAGCACGCAAGACAAAAGTGGTATATCAGGCAAACCTTAACTTCAGAACGGCTGATCCCTATTTGCAGCTTCTCATTAAGAACGACCTGATAGTCTCCAGCCAAGGACCACACGTGGTCTATAAGACGACTGAGAAGGGAATGAACCTGATGAAAGCGATAGATCAGGTCCATAGCACTCTGGCCGAATATCAGGATTCGCTCCCCACTCCGACATCGGCCTAAATTCTCATTTTGGGATAACAATCATACGGTAATCATCATATAAGTACTGCCATCTTTGCAGTATTGCCTATCCCAATGCTTTTATCCTTTTTCTACCATCTCCCACTATGCCATCGCTTTCTGTCCATGCTGGCGGCCTCGACCTGAAAAATCCGGTCCTTCTCGCCGCAGGCATCCTGGGCACTACAGGCGCATCCCTCTGCCGCGCATCACGAGCGGGTGCAGGAGGGGTCGTCACCAAATCCATTGGCTCTGTGCCAAGAGCGGGCCATCCCGGTCCCTGCATCGTTCATGTGGATTGTGGTCTCATCAATGCCATGGGCCTTCCCAATCCCTCTTATAAGGATTTTCAGGCCGAGATCGATGCTGCCAGAAAAGGGGGGGTACCTGTCATCGCCAGTATCTTCGCATCCAGCGCAGAGGAGTTTGCTCAGATCTCTCGAAACCTAGATGCTGATGCTTTGGAGCTTAATTTATCCTGCCCTCATGCCGAGAAGTACGGCAGCGAGCTGGGACGTTATCCCGATCTGGTAGAATCGGTGACCGGGGCAGTGAAGGCAGCCTCAAGCGTTCCAGTCTGGGTGAAGCTAACCCCCAACACCGCCGACATCCTAGAGCTGGGGCTCGCCGCCCAAAGGGGAGGAGCTGATGCCGTGGTGGCCATCAACACTCTGAAGGCCATGGCTATAGATATTGAGACCGGCTATCCCATTCTGGGCAACCGCTTCGGAGGCCTATCCGGACGGGCTATAAAGCCGGTGGCCGTTCGTGCGGTGTACGATCTTGCCTCCCGTCTGGAGATCCCGGTGATCGGGGTGGGCGGAATATCCTCCTGGGAGGATGCGGTGGAGATGATCATGGCAGGAGCCTCTGCTATTCAGGTGGGGACCGCCCTTTTGCAGGGCTATGGCATATTCGAGGAGATCGCATCCGGCCTGTCAGCATACCTGGAGAGGAAATCAATAACACTAGATGAGCTGTGCGGCATGGCTGGGAGGTGCTCATGAGACCTATCGACACCATTATAATGGAAGTCCAATCCGAAACCCCTCTGATCAAGACCCTACGGCTGGACAGGAGCCTGGATCCTCATCCCGGACAGTATGCCATGGTCTGGATTCGCGGACTGGATGAGGTTCCCATGAGCTTCTCTGGACCTGATACCATCACCGTGCAATCGGTGGGTGAGGCCTCCGAGGCCCTCAATTCCCTGGGCGAGGGAAGGAGCATTGGGCTGCGTGGACCTCTTGGCAAAGGTTTTACTCTTCTGGGAGAAAGGATTCTGATCATCGGAGGCGGGGTGGGAACTGCGCCTTTGGCCTTCCTGGGCGAGCAGGCTATGAATGCGGGCATGGAGGTCACATCGCTGATCGGCTATCGCTGCTGTAGCGATATGATATTCCTGAAGAGGTTCCAGAGGCTGGGCAAAACGATCGTCACCACTGACGATGGCTCGAGCGGGATCCGGGGCCGGGTGGCCGCGGGCCTTGAGGCTCTGGACCTTGATGATTACGACCAGATCTATCTATGCGGCCCGGAGCTGATGATGTGGGATGTAATCTCCCGGTCACGAGAGCATGCCAAAAAAACTCAGGCCTGCATCAATCGCTACTTCAAATGCGCTGAGGGCATATGCGGATCATGCTGCCTGGATCCGGATGGGCTGAGAGTCTGCGTGGAAGGGCCGGTGATCAGGGCTGATCGCCTTCTAGAGAGCGAGTTTGGCCGGTACCGCCGCGGACCGACAGGTGTCAAGGGGCCCTGCAGGGGATGAAAATCATAGGGGTAAAGAAAGGCGATGAAGAAAGGGGATGAAAGAGATGATTGTCAGATTCAAGAAGGACGGCCTCGTCCGGGGCGGCTCGTACAGCATTGAGCATGGAATAGTATCGGGAGGAGAGGTAATTCCCCTGGAGGATGCAGAGCTGCTCATACCCTGTCAGCCATCAAAGATAATCTGCGTGGGCCTGAACTATGTGGAGCACGCCCGGGAATTAAAGATGAAGCTGCCCGAGGAGCCCATCATCTTTCTCAAGCCCCCTACTGCCGCGTTGAGCCCTGGGGGCGAGATCATATATCCTCCCTCCAGCCGGCAGGTGGACTATGAAGGGGAGCTAGCGGTGGTGATAGGAAAGAGGGGCAGGAATATCCCGGCAGATGAGGCGGAAGGTCATATCCTGGGATACACCTGCTTTAACGATGTTACTGCTCGCGATCTGCAGCAAAGAGATACTCAATGGACCCGGGCCAAGAGCTTTGATACCTTTGCTCCCTTCGGCCCATGGATTGCGTCGATTGATCCCTCTGGCGTTGACATCGAGACCCGGGTGAACGGCGAGACCGTGCAAAAGTCCAATACCTCGGACCTGATATTCGGCGTTCCCAGGCTCATCGAGTTCATAAGCGGCATCATGACTCTGCAGCCGGGAGATGTGATAGCCACTGGAACGCCGCCGGGAGTGGGACAGCTGCATCGGGGCGATCTGGTGGAGGTCGAGATCGAGGGGATAGGCGTTCTCAAGAACTCTGTGGTGGCTGCCGACAGGAGCTGAAGGGATCGTTTAACTGCCAGCATTGTCCAATTTTTTATCCTTCCCGGCGCAAACGCTCATGCCGTCGAGTCTAGAACCGCCAGCCAGTCGAAGTCGGTGAAGCTCTCTGGCCCCAGGGGAAAGTAGGTGGGATTCTTTGCGCTTCCGGATCGGCGCGGAAGAGAGGCGATCTCATCTGCAGGAAGCCCCTGGCCTTTGCAGGTGGGGATGAGCCGTGCCGGACCAGGTGCAGCAGTCAGTCGTGCCTCCAGGGTGCTCTCCTCAGGCTTGCCTATGCCATTGGAGCTTGATACGCCCACTGCGGTTCCTATGACCGCATAGCCCGAACCCATGATCTGATCCAGGTGAGAGCCTGCCGGCCACCAGGAATAAAGGTCATCTGTGTATTGCCATTCAGCCCGACCCCGTTGCAGATGACGGTTGTGAGCGAAGGCCATCACCCTTCCCCTCTGGCTGCCCTCCCGGGACGTTATATACGCCAGGTTTTCCGCCATCATGGCATCACGAATGCCAAGGAGCCTGCTTGTTCGGTCGAGTGAGTTTCCGGCAAGCTCGGCATGATAGCTAAGCTGTTGCCGGGCAAGGGCTGCATAATGCACTGCCTCCTGATAGCGAGCTGGATCGCTTCCGGCCACCAGCTCGGGGCGGCGAACGAGCAGCTCCTCATAGAGGTCCTCCACTTCCGCGCGCAGCGCGATCGCATTGGGAGAGCGGCCAATGGATTTTGCCGGATCGATCAGAGAATCCGGATTATCCCAATCGGATTCCTGGCCCAGGAAGGGTTCGATCCTCTGGCGATGCTCCTCTCCTTGAACCGGGTCGATTGTGCCGAGGAAGTCCAGGACGAAGTATATCAGCTGCTTTGGACTGTCGCTGGCCAACATCTCCGTGGGGCTGTCAAAGCCGTAGAAATGGAGCTTGTGGACATGAGACGGATCCGAATTGTACTCTCTCATCCACTCCACCAACTCTCGATTGGCATCAAGGCGGCCAAAGCCGTGGCTGAAGCCCAACTCCAGGATATCATCGAATGAATCCGGGCCCAGGCCGGCGATATACTGGTCCACCAGCCGCCCGCGGGGAAAGCTGCTCTCAATGGCTATGGCCACAAAGCCGTGATTCTCCACCAGGCGAATGAAAAGCCGGTTGCGCAAGAGGAGGATGTCGCTCTTCCCATGAAGAGCCTCTCCAAAGCCCAGGAGCCTCACTGTGTCCCCTATTCTGGCCATAGCCCTATCTATGGCATCGTTCAATTCGGTTGAATCGAGAGAGAATGGGATCGTCTGGGCCAAGATCCAATCTTCCAGGGTGGAATACCCGGGCTCAAAGCCGCCTTTGCGAGATAAGCTATCCATTTCCAGTAACCTCTGGCATCTCAAAGCTGCACATTGATGTCATAAAAAGGATTTCAGTGGGAAAAGTAATCTATATACCTCTATTTTTTGAATAATTAGATAAACTGTATCATGCAATATGTATATTCTATTTTGATTAAAATCATATATTCAGATGGTAATCCTCACAGGAGGTAACGAAATGAATACCAGATCATCTCCGGCAAAGCTCTTCTTAGCTATTGCCATAATCTGCAGCTCAATTCAATTGGGTATGGCAGATAATGCAACGCATGAGACTTCGGCAAAGAATGTAATTCTCCTTATCGGCGACGGAATGGGATTTCCCCAATTGACGCTGGCCAGGATCGATAAGGCAGGAGGAAATGTCACCCAGTATGGCTCAGTCGAGCTTTTCATGGACGGAATGGAGCAGACAGGGATGGTCAAGACATCCAGCGCGAACTCACTGGTAACCGATTCTGCTCCTGCATCTTCGGCTATGGCAACCGGTGAAAAGACGAACAATGGTGTTATCAGCCAAAATTCCGCCGCCATCCAGGGAAAGAGAGATGGAGAGAACCTGACCACCATTCTGGAGATGGCTGAAGATAGTGGCCTCTCCACCGGGCTTATCACCACCACCAGGATAACTCATGCCACGCCAGCCGCCTTCTACGCTCATGTGGATAACAGGGATAATGAGAGCGAGATAGCAGATCAGCTTTTGGCCAGCGGCGTTGAGGTGATTTTGGGAGGAGGTCTGCAGTACTTCACAGGAGAGAATGACACTGATCCCCTGGGCAATTATGGAAAGAGAGGCGACGAGAGAGACCTTCTCAATGAATTCGAGTCGCAGGGTTATGCTCTGGTCTATAATGGATCGAGCTTCCAGAAGGTAGATTCCAACACCACAGAGAGGCTTTTGGGCCTATTCGATAGCTCTCATATGCAGTACGATCTGGAGAGGCTTTCGGGAGTGGAGAGGGATCCAAGCCTCGCTGAAATGACCCGCAAGGCAATCTCCATTCTCTCCCGTAATCCCAAGGGCTTCTTCCTTATGGTTGAAGGAGGAAGGATCGATCATGCAGGGCATGAGAGGAACATCAGCAAGAACATCGCCGACACCTTGGCCTTTGATGAGGCAGTGAAGGTCGCAACGGATTTTGCCTCATTGAAAAATGAGACACTGGTGATTGTAACTGCAGATCACGAATGCGGTGGGCTGGTCTTGCAGCCGGAGAATCTGGATGTGTATGAGGCAGGAGGCATCAATCCCCTGTTTGCTTCTGGGACTACAAAGACCCAGGGACCCAGATACGATTTCATAACGGAGATGGAGGAGGCCACCCATACAGCAGTGGATGTTCCCATCATGGCCTCGGGCCCTGGTGCGGAAAAGGTCAGCAAAGGCGTGATAGACAATACCCGGATCTTTGAGATAATGAAAGAGGCCTTCGGATTCTAGGCCTCTTTACAATTTTTGAAGGGAATGATGAAGGTGAAAGAATGGTCCAGGCAGTATCATTGATTGCGTCAAGCATGCTTATCTGAAAAAATCTATCTCATAAGTTCGAGGCAAGATAGCACAGAAAGCAGCCAATTCATTGCTCCCAGGATAGCAGCTCATAGAATCATCAGAATGAATCACCGGAAAGTTCTTTTAATATGCTGTTCTCTATGCATTTATGAATGTTATGGATAATAGAAAGAATATCTGGGGCATGTGTCATTGGCATTATTATTAGTTTGTCATTTTGACTCAGGTAATTATAATCAGGGGTATGATGGTGCCAACTGAATCGGTTTTAGCAAGCCTTGAATGCATTAATGGTAAGATGCTGATAAATAAAGAATCTGTTAGAATAGAAATATATAAGCAAAAGATGTTTACCTTGCCGCCTCCAAAATGGGATAGTTCAAAAATAAGCAAGACATATAATATTTCCAGAAAAAATATTATAAAAGCTGAATTGGCGAAATTTCTAGGCACTAGACAATTTCATGTATACTTTCCAGATGCAGGACTTGGTGGATTTGTTAATTTATTTATTAGCGATGCACAGGTAGCACAAGCCGAAGAAATGGCAAGGATGTTGACAAGGATCGAAACATCTACGACTCGATTAAAATGCCCAAAGTGCGGGGCAGAAGATGACGGGAAGTTTTGTTCACAGTGCGGATCCCCTCTTTCCCAAATAGATGCCTTGGCAAAAAATGAACCAATAACCGACATGCTTGAACACTCTGATGATGACTCGTCACTTATAGATGAGGTTCAGAATAAGCAACCAAATTGCATTGAGAACAATACATCATTTGAACTAACTAGCAAAACTATTTGGAGAGACAAAGGCAACGCCATTGAAAATTTAGAGGAGATTAACAGATCCATCGAGACAAATGCTCAAGATGCGGATGCATGGAGAAATAAAGGCATTGCGCTCCATAAACAAGGAAAGTTTAATGAAGCAGTTGCAGCCTATGAAAAGGCAATCCAGATTAATCCACTAGATTCTAGCTCTTGGAGTGGAAAAGGCGCTGTTCTCGATGATTTGGGCCAATATGATCAAGCTATCAGGGCTTATGATCAGGCCATAGAGATAAATCCTCAAGATGCAGATTCTTTTGCCAACAAAGGATTAAATCTCTATCACTATCAGGCTAAATATGATGAGGCCATAGTAGCACTCGACATGGCCATAAAAATCAATCCGCAATTAGCGGGTGCCTGGAACATAAAAGGTGGGATTCTAACTGGCCGAGGCAAATATGGTGAAGCAATAGAGGCTTACGATAAGGCCATTGAGCTAGACCCTTTAAATGCATCTATCTGGAACAATAGAGGTGCTGCTTTTGTTGGCGAGGGAAATTATGATGAAGCCGTTCGGGCTTTTAATAGAGCCATTGAGATCGATCAACAAAATGCATATTATTGGAATGCTAAGTGCACTGCTCTCTTTAAACAGACCAAGTATGATGAAGCTCTAAACGCGGTCAATAAGGCAATTGAGCTAGATCCTAATTACAAAGCGGCTCAAACGACCAAAACATTAATACTGCGAAAGCTAGGAAATTTCAATACGGAAGAAGCAGTTGATTGCTTTGGCAAAGGAGTCTCCTTCCATCAACAAGGCAAGTACGATGAGGCTATCCTGGCGTATAACAAGGCTATTGAGCTAGATCCTACTTTAACACCAGAGGTTCAGAAAGCAAAAGATTTATTATTAGGTACCCAGGAGAATTCGAAGATTGAAACAATTTCGGAAACTAATACACATAACGTGATTGAATTTGATGCATGTCCTGCTTGCAAGATGGGACGATTGATAGTAACAGATAGAAAAAAGCTATTAGGACTCATGACTCAACATGATGTTACCTGTAATAAATGCTATTCAAAATTGCCGGATACAAAGGAGTTCATGAGAACGTGGGAGGCTCATAAAAACATTGCTAGAGATACATGGCTAGCTGATATCAGACGTGGTCAGGGATTCCCTATTGAACACAATCCTCCGATCATACTTAAGAGGAACGAAACTGCAATAATCACGCTGGGTGATATATCTCTATTTGAGAACAGGAGTGTGCGTACGGGGAATTATAGCAGTTCTCGCGTCAGAGTAGCCAAAGGTGTATCAATTGGAGGCGGAACGTTTCGATCTAAATCTCATGAAGTGCTTACTGAAATTGATAGAGGCACACTGACACTCACAAACCGGAGGATTGTATTTTTAGGAGGATCACATAGCTCTGACATATTACTTAAGAAAATCATATCTATTGAGCCATATAGGGATGGAATAGTAATTGGAAAGGAAGGCAGGGCAAGAACACAGACATTTAAAGGTATTAATAAGACCTATCTCAATATAACAGTTGAAAATAGAACTTTTCAGGTTCCCATTGATGGAGTGATTTTCAATAGCATGATAGAAGCATTGATGAATTGACTTCTTTTGGGTTGACATGAGTAGATACATATACATTTATTAACAAGGAATCTATTCACAACCATCATGAGCAGAATTGCCAATGCATTAGCAGCATGGTTCACATTATTATATGCAATTCCCGCACTAATCTTGGGAGTTTTAGCTCTCTTTTTTGGTGTCGCCTCGATCTGGCTTCTAATGGATTCAGAATATGGATCTTTCTTTTTGGGATCAGTAATAACTATTATTTTGGCATTAGCATCTTATAGGTTATCCCCCTATTACAAAAAGCAGAGATAAAAATATTAATTTTAGCATTTATACGCTAAATTTGAGCATTTCTGATTGTCTCTCTAGAGTGAACCCCTAAGAGTGGACAATTTTGAGCAATGCCGACTCATGGGAGGAAGTGCATGAAGGAGGCAGACAAGCCACTTGCTCAGATCGCCCGCGAATATGGCATCCATCCCAGCCTTCCCTGCCGGTGGCGAGATGAACTGGCCGAGAATCCCGAAAGAGCGAACAGCTCCAATGGCAATCGATGCAAGTACGAGACCATGATCGCCGAGCTTGAGAGGCTGCTAGGTCAAGCTCATGCCGAGAACGAGCTTTTAAAAAAAAGCGTTCGCCATGACCCAAAAGAAAGTCAGGGAGGAAAGACTAAAACCGACACTAATAGGCGGTACATGATTATCCAGGAAGCTCATTCGAGCTGCCTTCAGTTGTCCATATCCCAATCATGTTATGCATAGGATGTGAGTCGCAGCGGCTACTGCAAATGGCGAATAGAGCAGAATTCAGATACCTCTGAGAATACCGAAAATACGGTCCTCAGAGACGAGATTCAACCCACATCCCGCATGTCTCTCATCCGATATAGTATTTTACATACTGGGCAGAACTATTAATAAGTTTAGTTTAATTCTTCACAGAAATTGATATTCTCTGTATGAAAAGATCACTTAAATTAATAATTATCTCGTTTATATTCGTGAGCATCTGGAATATCCATTTCAGCATGCTTGTTCAATCGTCCTTCCCATCGACGATGCGTATAATATTTCCACCTAAATCCGGTGCTTGTTCGAAAACTATTTTTCTATTGATGGGGCCCCAATCCATTTCGCACTTAGCTATCTGGTCAGTTGCAAATTTTAAAAATTTTTTAGTATTGGCAAAAATCTTTTCCTCATGAGATCCTGAGTCGAATGGCTGAAACTTTTTAATTATATGGTCAGGTGATATCCAATTAAATTCATCAATCCAATTAAGGGCAAATCTGGGTAGCATTTCTCCATATTTGGATTCTTCATTTTTAAATGGAATCGAGTATGGGAGAATTAGTGGAGAAAGTCCATCTAGTAGTTCGATTTCATTTAAATATTGCTGCAATGATGGGCAAATGCAGGCTCCAGACCATATTTGTCGCTTTTCGAACTCAAAAGCTTCCTCAAGTGCTCCGCCTAACAGTAAAACAGGGTCCTTATTAATTAATAACTTGCCTGTAGATAACGCCCCTCTTAGCGGATGCCCGGCAAGAATTGCATAAAACATCATGCAGTGCGCATTATACAAAAAATGTTTGATATTTTGTGGCTCTCGCAACATACTGTAAACAATAATTGTATCTGATATTTGAACCGTTTGAGCAGATATTTCACTGATTTTGCCATTAATTTTAAACCTCCTTTCACAGTCTTCGCCACATCTTTTAACTAGATTTGATATTCCAATAAGCTCGGAATAAATCTCATATAGATTTGGCTGCGACATAAATTTTTTGAACCCTAGAAAATCGAAAACACCTACAATAGCCGCTTCAGAGACTATTAAACTAGATTCATCAATATGGGCTTTGGGAAAATATCTAATGGGTTCTGTACTGAGTGGTACGAATTTGAGATCCTTGACAATATCAATACTCTTGGATATATTTTCTTGAGCCATGTCTCTTGCCTCGAAACCTCAACCATGCTTCTCTTCAGCCTCTACCAGATGCCTCAGATGAAGAACCTTTTGAATGAATATTACAGCTATCATTTATTTCTCGAACATCTGCTATCACATTGCATGCACTGCTATTAAGACTATCTCTGTGCTCCTGCAAGCAGATGAGGCATCCGAGGCGTCGCCGCATAAAGATAGTACTACTCGAATCTAATTCAATCCCTAAGTTGGACACGGATTCCCTTATCCCTGATGCAAGCATCTGGGTATTGCTAAGGCAGTCAATGCCAAAATCGGTATCATATAAAAAGTTTAATGCGGGGTACGGGATTCGAACCCGCGAACTCCTGCGAGACAGGATCTTAAGTCCTGCGCCTTTGGCCAGCTTGGCGAACCCCGCAACCATATAAGGCCGCCGCTTACAATAGGACATGATGGATAAATAGTTTCCCGAATGATCTCAGAAAAAGGAATATTATCTGTTTAGAGGCAAAGGGGAGGCCCGTATGGGCTTGCCTTTGCCGATATAGCATCAGGGATCGGCAATGAGCCAATGGCCCAAAGCCTATTCCAGTGCTTTTACTCTCTATTTGCCGTATCTTGATATTATTTATCTATCCGTATTGCTTATTCCGGAGGCAGAACCTGCTCGCCCGCTACTGCTGCTGCCTCGCCCTTGACTATCTTCAGGCTGTTGATCAGGTTCATGGTCACATCCTCTGGGTAGGTTGAGGATATAGCTACACTTGTCGTGCCTACAGAGACTGGTCCGCACTCGCACTCCTCGCTGTCCAGCCAGTACACGGCCTCAAAGAGCTGGGTATCGGCTGGAATGCTTGTGATCCCCGGGAAGGGAACTCCGCTGGCTACATATCCTTCCTTTCCATCTATGACCGTGTCTTCTACACTGGTAACATTGAAGCCGTTAACGGCGGCATTCAGGACAGTTATGGTCTTTTGGGGAGCGATGGTTGAATCTATAAGCTCCTTGTACTCGGTTATGACCACCCTTGCCCAGGTGGAGTTGTCTGTTACTACCTGCAGGCCGTAAAATGCAGCTGCATCAGACTCTCCGGCCTCCAGCGGTATCATCTCATACTGCATTTCGGTATTCATATCGAAAGTGACGGCATACGGTCCAAGCTGACTGCTCTCCGGCGCAGATATAGCCAGAGAGGAGAGCATCAGCACCAATGCAAATGCTAATACTGTTCTCACACAATTCACCGAGCTTCTCTTTGCTCCTCATCCTAGAAAAGTCTTGCTTTGATATAAATCTCGTATCATCCCTCCAAAAGAGCATTAGTATCAAATAGCGATAATGGGAAACGGATTCATATGAGATATGGCTGTGATGAGTTGGGAATCTACACCATCATCCTCTCTTTGGAAAAGGCGAAGCAGATCTGTATAGGGGCCCTGGGTGAGATCGATTTTGCCCCCGGATGCTATGCTTATACCGGCTCTGCCCGGGGGCCTGGCGGCTGCAAGAGGGTGGATCGCCATATAGAGATATTGCGGGGCACTAGAAACACCAGGAGATGGCATATAGATTATCTCCTCGCTCAGGCGGGCCTGGTCGAGGTGTTCATAACCAGGACATCGCGAGATCTGGAATGCAGTATAGCGGAAATGGTAGGAGAGCGTCTTGTGCCCATCAAGGGATTTGGCTCTAGCGATTGCCGCTGCATCAGCCACCTTCACTATGGAGAGGATCTGGTGAGCACGATGGCTGCGGTATCTCTTGCTCATTCTCGGGCGGCATCAATGACGCTTGAGCCATCGCGAGAATAACCAAAATTATAAACTAAATAAAATGAAAAAATAGTTATAGAAGCGGTATAAGTTCAGCTGATAGTGATATATCTCCACTGCTATAAATCTAAAAGTATGCATGCATTCCCCTTTTTTGCCCAAACATCCGAAACCCATTTATAGATTGAAATATAAAAAATGCTCAAAAGGGAAATAATCATAATAAATTAGCAGGGAACCAAAGTCACAATCTATTGAAGGGATAGATTAGATACAATAAGGGAGTAGTTGGATGAGGAGGAGCTCCAAGCTCAGACTACCAAGGGGGAAGCGTAGTCCAAAGGCAAGCCCTATGATGATGGGCATCGCCATATTTCTGGTTATTCTAGTTCCGACCATATTCTATCTTTTTCCCACAGGAGAAGATACTAAATCCTCCATTTCTCTCTCTTCTGACCAGGATTCTGGTATTGAGAATCCCTCTGTCAGCTCCCCGGCAAGAACCGAAAAAGAAGATCCTCAAAGCAGTTCTTCTGAGCCGGTGTTGAGGATTGCTTCCTCAGACGTCTCCCTGCTGGCAGTGGTCAACTCCAGCCCGAATCTATCCCAGGTCCACCTGGAGAACAACGGCATCACAAAGCTTCATAGGATCAAGGTGACGGATCGGGATAGATCCCTGGGCACCCTCTCCGAGCTCGACCCGGGGGAGAAGAAGGTCCTGTCCATAAGCGGCAGAGCGGAAAAGCTATCGGTCTTCGCTCTGGATCCAACCGGCCTGGAGATTCAGGGCCGGGTCAAATACAACTCCACAAAGCAAGAAAAGAATGCATCCGAGGATGTCGGCCTAGAGACGATATTCGATCCGCTTTTATTTTCCATGTCCATTCCCGCCGGTGGCGCCATTCCCGCCGGTGGCGCCATTCCGGCGGAGGCGGAAGTACCAATAGCAGAAGAGCCTGTCATTCCAGCCATCCCCCAGAACTCCAGCTCCACTTCTATAGCTCTGAATATATCAGTAAATAGATCGGCCTGCCTGGCAGGAGAGGCGATAAGCTACCGATGCCTGGCCACAAACATTGGCCAGGATGAGCTCTCCGATGTTCGCATCACCTGTGCGGGCAAGCTCGCATCCACTGGTTTTCTCACTCCGCACAAGGAGCTGGAGCTGGATGGCATTCTGCTGGTCGAGAATAACACCCGCCTCCTGGCCGAGGCCAGCGCCAAGGATGGCAAGGGCAATATCTATACCAACAACACAAGCATCGATATCCGCATGATCTCCCCTCAGATCAACCTCCTGCTGGAGGCTCCGGAGCTTGTTCACCGGGGGGAGAACGCCTCCATCCTGATCCGGATCGAGAATAGCGGTGAGGATAATCTGACCGACCTGAAGGTCGATGATGGATTCGGAGAGGTGGCCCGGATTCCTGCACTCGCGGCAGGAGAGGCCAAGACAGTGCAACAGAATAGGACGATTCTCCACAGCCTGCCTTATGAGGTCATGGTATCCGCCCGGGACGAGGTCGGTGGAGAGGTCTATTCCAGCCAGAGCCAGACGATTGCAGTGATGAACTCATCGCTCGAGATTCAGAGCGAGAGCACGCAAGTGGCCACATATCCCGGAGAGCCGGCAGAGGTGACCTGGATCCTGGAGAACACTGGCCAGGAAACACTGTTCAATGTCACGCTGCAAGGGAACGGAACGGACTGCATTTTGCCCCAGATGCTCCCGGGAAGATCGGTACGAATGGCCGCCATCTACAGCAAGAATGACAGCACCTGGATCAATGTCACCGCCAGGGGAATGGACGGCCGCGGCTTTGAGACCACCACCAATGGAAGTGTGCTCTTGAGGGCCATCAAGCCTGGAATTAGCCTGAAAGTCATGCCTGAAAAGATCGAGGCTGCACCGGGTGACGAAGCAGAGATCAGCTGTCTGGTCACCAACTCCGGCGAGGACCGATTGAGGGAGGTGGTCCTCACCCTGGATGGCGCAAAGCTCAGCTCATTGGGCGATCTTGAGCCGGGAGAGTTCAGAGTGGTCCAAGCAAGGCCGCTCATCGAGGAGAACAGCACCCTGCAGTTCGCCGTTGCTGGAGAAGACTCCCAGGGCGAGGTCTGGTCCGACCGGATGGCAGTTGAGGCGATGACGGTCACAACGGCGATCCGGGTCTTTGCAAGCGCCTCGCCCTCGGCCGTGGCCCCCGGAGGCACGAGCAGCATCACCTGCACCGTGGCCAATATGGGAAGCGTGCCACTGTACAGCATCTTCGTCATAAGCGAGAGTTTAGGCCCGCTGGGCAGCATAGACATCCTCTCCCCCAAGCACCAGAAGACGATCACTGCGAAAAAGTCGATCAGCAGGGGTGGAGAAGACACCATAACCGCCGAGGGCTTCACCATGGACAGGAGTTCGGTGCGGGGAGAGTATAATCTGAACCTGGCCCTGATAGAGGGCGCATCTGCTGAAGGGAGTGTCAAGCCATCGGACGATTACCCAGACTATAACGTCAGGATGGTTCCGGCTCGCGTCAGCTATGGAAACAGCAGCCTGCCCTTCAACCTGCCAGAAGAGAAATCGACCATCACTCAGGTATCCGGAAAGATGGCTCGAGATGTGGAGCAATCCGCTAAGAAGTCCGACAACGCCGTGGTAGAAGGAGTCTCAAACCTCCTCCGTTATGTAGAAACGCTCTTGGGCATCTCCGACATCGTGGGAGCTGATAAGGATGCGACAAATGAGTCCGAGGCGGACGAGACCATTAGCCCCGAGTCTGCTCATGAGGATGAGCCGACAGCAGTGCCCTCTATTAATATGTCGACTCAGCCAGAATCTAAGGAGAAGAACCTGTCTGGCCAAGAAAACTATGAGCTGAGCATCGAGGGGGTGAAAAGCTCTGAGCACGGGGCGATCGCCATACTGGACGTGAACGCCCAGCCCAGCCAGCCGGCTGCAGAGGAGGATGTCAAGGTCACTGTTCATATAAAGAGCCCATCTCCAATAACGGATGCCTCTGTGAAGTACGGGCTCTCTGATGCACCATTGACCAGACAGAGCATGAAAGGAATAGACAGGGTATACGACACAAAGATGGTACTTGAGTCGGGAGATGAGATGGATGGATACTGGAGCAGCACCATACCCGGCAGATCGGCAGGCACCTATATGCCGCTCTCAGTTTGGATGACCGATGGATCGAGCACTGCTGAAGGCGGTCCTTATCTGATCCACTGGAGCACTGTCAATGTCGCTCCTGATGCGAAGAGAGAGGAGAGCACCTCCTCAACACTTAATAAGAAGCTATTCATTGAGTCCTCATCGGTAAAAGGCGAGGGGGAGGTCTCCATAAAGGACAACTTCAATGGAGTGGCGATGAACTACAATGAGAATATGATGGGCAGCGGATCGATATCCATGGAGAGCCAGAGGAGCATTGAGAGAAGGCAATCAATAGATAACTTCACCGAGACCAAGGATCTGGTTTTCACTGGCGGCAGCCTGAAAGGCCACAAGACCGTCGAATCGCCAAGGTTTGATGGCGGCATGGGTGCATCAGTCAGCGAGAGGTACAACCTGAGCCATGTGGACCGGTCTGAGAGCTCCAGCGTATCCAGCGCCGGCTATGCCAACAACACCCTGAACTTCAAGACCGAACAGGCCTTTAATGGAACCTGGAATATCCAGACCAAGTATGCCAAGCTCTTCAAGAAGGTCAAGGCAGATCAGCAGTATAAGGGCTCCTTCCAGACGGAGAAGGATATCCAGTTCAAGGACGGCAAGTAGAGACAGAAATATAGCCTTATGGTAAGATTTCGATTGACTTTTGCTATTTTTTAAAAATTATATCGCTCTTATGGAAGCTTTCACTGCAAAGAGCATGATGGACAGGGCTCTTAGCCCCGTCTGGCACTGGCTGCCTGTCTCCAGACCTCATCATAATCATCCAGAGACTCGATCTGGTCATGTATATCGATGCGATGCTGAACCTCAGCCGCGCGCAGCTTATGCTCCATAAAAAGCCGCATCAACTCACGGCACTCATCTCGGATGTTCTCTGCCTCCTGCCAGAAGCTCTCCGCCAGTTCGGCATTCACTGATCTCGTCTCCACGGACTTCCGGCGCAGCTCGATCTCCTTCTGACTGAGAGCTTCGCTCTTCTCCCTCTCTTCCCTGGCCAGAGCCTGCAGCTCTTCTACTTCTTGAGCCATATCCTCTATGCTTCTGGCCACCAGATCCTTCTCTGAGAACATATCAAGCCTCCAGCATCTTCAAAAACAGCTGGTGAAATCTCATATCATCCGTCAGCTCAGGGTGGAAGGCAAGGCCGAGCAGGTTCTTTTCCCGGACAGCGACCGGCAAACCACCCACCTTCGCCAGGACCTGCACATCTCGTCCCACCTCGGATACCACAGGGGCGCGGATGAAGACCGCCCTATAAGGACGGTCCATATCCTCTACATCCAGGTCTGCCTCAAAGGACTCCCTCTGAGGGCCGAATGCATTCCGGCTGATCTTGATATCCATCAGGCCCAGGGGCTGAACATGATTGTCGCCCTCTATCTCTCTGGAGATCAGCACCAGACCGGCGCAGGTGGCAAGGATGGGCAAGCCCGTCGTCGCAGCTGCCTCCAGCTCCCCGGCCAGGCCGGAGCTATTCAGCTGTTGGACGATGGTTGTGCTCTCTCCGCCAGGCAGAACCAGGGCGGAGCAGGATGCGATCTGGCCGGGCTTTCTGACCTCCAGCACATCTATGCCTTCCCCAATCCTCTGCAGAGCATCGACATGCTCCGAGACATCGCCCTGCAGGGCCAGCACTCCTATTTTAGGCACCTACCAGCCTCTCGTCTGCAGGGCTTCAGCTTCGGGAATGCTAGCCGCATCCAGCCCCTTCATGGCCGCCCCCAGACCCTTTGAGACCTTAGCCAGATGAGCAGGATCATCATAATGATGCACCGCCTCCACTATCGCTCTGGCCATCGCCTCCGGGCTCTCTGACTTGAATATTCCCGAGCCCACGAAGACCCCGTCAGCGCCCAGCTGCATCATGAGAGCAGCATCTGCAGGCGTTGCCACCCCACCGGCAGCGAAGTTGACCACCGGTAGACGCTGCATCTGGGCGCACTCCCTGACCAGATCCAGATCGGCCTCGATCTCCCTGGCCACTTTCATCAGCTGAAGATCGTCCATTCCCTTCAGGCTCCTGATCTGGCCCAGGATCATGCGCATATGCAAGACCGCCTGGCTCACATCTCCGGTTCCTGCTTCACCCTTGGTTCTGATCATGGCTGCCCCCTCCTTTATCCGCCGGCAGGCCTCTCCCAGGTTCCGGGCTCCGCAGACGAAAGGAATGGTGAATTTCGTCTTCTCGATATGAAATTCGTCAGCAGGCGTCAAGACCTCGGACTCATCCACCATATCCACGCCCAGTGCTTCCAGTATCTGGGCCTCAACGAAGTGGCCGATCCTGGCCTTTGCCATGACGGGAATGGTCACCGCCTCTATGATCGACTCAATGACCAGGGGATCTGCCATCCTGGCCACTCCACCCATCTTCCTGATGTCAGCGGGAACGGCATGTAAGGCCATTACCGCAACAGCACCTGCTTCTTCTGCTATTATGGCCTGTTCAGGGGTTGTGACATCCATGATCACTCCCCCTTTCTGCATCTTTGCGAAACCACGTTTGAGCAGTTCCGTACCAAATCGAAGATTTTCAAGTTCCATGAATTGCCCCAAATATTCTTAAGGGGATAGCTAAACACCGAGAATAAATAAACTTTGCCCCGACGGACTGCGATATCCCTCAAAAAAAATCAGATGAAAAATCCGAAGGATAGCGACAAAAAAGGTCATAAAAGATTGGAGAAGGGGAGGAACGAGCCCGACCCACTCCCTCTTATGGCATATAGTTTTCGTAGATGTATATATCCTTGTCTCCGCTTCGGTCGTC
Organism: Methanothrix soehngenii GP6; assembly: GCF_000204415.1. NCBI lineage: Archaea > Methanobacteriati > Methanobacteriota > Methanomicrobia > Methanotrichales > Methanotrichaceae > Methanothrix > Methanothrix soehngenii. The sequence continues at coordinate 2,000,736 of NC_015416.1, forward strand.
CGTCCAGACGATCCTCCCAGTCCTTATGCGCGGCTCCATCTGATTGCCAGGATCGGTGCAGATGGGCGTCTCCCTTCCAACGTTCTGGTCGTAGACATAAATATCCCAATCTCCATTGCGCTTATCCTGCCATACGATGACCCCGTTCTCTACATCGGGATTGATCTGATCGGCTGAATCGGTGGTTATCTGCATCTCCTTGCTCGTGTTCAGGTCGTAGGCATAGATGTCCCAGTTTCCATTGCGGTTGTCCTGCCAGACCACGGTGCGACCATCCGTCGACGCATTGATCTGGTCGGCAGGATCGGCTACAATCGACACCGGCTGCGTGCCCATGCCCTGCTTCCAGAGGAAGATATCCCAGCTTCCTGCCTTGTTGTTCTGGAAGACCAAATAATCCCCTCCCGCCCGGACATTGATGCCGCTAGGAGGTGATTCAGGTGCTGTCTCCTTCTCGTATAGGGGCCGGGAGTAGACCATCCAACCGAAGTAGGTCTTTCTCAGATAGGCCAGGTAATCGTCGCTCAGGGAGATGGGGGTGGAATTCTCCAGGCCATAGACCAGCTCAGTTGAGTTGTCTATGGATATGTCAAACGTCCTGATACACCAGTAGTCCTCAATCTGGTATTGATTGTCCGGATTTCTGGCCACCCAGGCGATGATGTTTCCTCTTATATCCGGATACATGTCTTCGTAGGGACTGGCAGCAAGCGGCAGCTCCAGCTCCTGAGCCAGGCTGTAGACGTAGACATCGGGATCGCCGGTGCGGTTGTCCATCCAGGCCACATAGTAGCCCACCTGATCGTTTCCTCCTACAACCGGATGGCTCTGATCTCCTGGGACCTTGCTGATAACGCTGGTCTGGCCGGCGGCAACTGCCACTGACCTTGGCTTACCGCTGTGGGTATTGATCCAGACCAGCTTCTTGTCCATGCTCGGTTTGGCCTGGCCTGGGCCTGCCTGGACCAGCTCATCCTTCCAGCTGGCCAGGTCCAGCTTCCTAATGGAAGTGTCCTCGCCCGAGCCGTCCACATAGGCGATATAATTGCCCGATACCACGGGGTTGGTCTGCTCTCCCTCCCGGGGATAGGTCTTGCCCCATTTCTTGTCCCAGAAGTAATAAGAGATATCTCCCGTCGTGGCATCCTGCCAGGCAATGGTGTATCCGGAGATATCCGGATAGAGCTGGTCTCCATCTCCAGTGAGCTTGGTCTCGGTTCCATTGACCAGATCCTTCACATAAATATCGAAGTCGCCGTTTCTGCTATCCTGCCAGACCACCAGATCGCCGCTGATGGCTGGATACATCTGCTGCCCCGATCCCTTGTAGATGGGAGTCGTCTTGTCCGTGGACAGCTCCTTCATATATATGTCCCAGTTGCCGCTGGAGTTGTCCTGCCAGACCACCAGGTCGCCGGAGATGGAAGGCCACATCTGGTCGCGTTTGCCGGTAGCCACAGGGGACTCGACGCCGGTGGCAATGTTCGTCATATAGATGTCTGAGTCTCCGCTCCGGTAGTCCGAGTAGACCACTATATCCCCCGAGGCCTTGGGATAGAGCTGATCGTAATCCCCTTTGGTTATGGGCTTTTCCGATCGGGTGAAGAAGTCAAAGCCGTAGATATTCCAGTTGCCCCTCCTGTTATCGCTCCATACCAGCAGGCTGCCGTTGGTGCTTGGATAGTCAGCCTCTAAAAGCAGAAGCGGATCGGAGTTGATATATCTCATCTTTATCTGCGAATAGCCATCGCTGTTGTCCATCCACACGATTTTGTTGTCGCTTATGATCTTGCTTGAGTGATAGGGTTTGATCTGATAGGGATCGCCCTTGCCGTCGTTAGGGGTCTGCTGGGTGGGAAGAGTGGCAACAGGCACCTCCACCCCTTTTCTCAGGTCAAACAGATAGATATCCGAATTCCCCTGCCGGACGTCGAGCCAGGCCAGGTAGTTGCCATGGACCACGGGGTTCCCCTGATTTGCAGTGTCTATCACCACCGCTCTCTCCGTATTGGTGGCCAGGTCATAAGCATAAATATCCCAGTTCCCGTTTCTGCCATCAGCCCAGACCACGTTATCCCCCCAGATCCAGGGTTGGGCCTGACGCGCCGGGTTGGTGCAGATAGCCGTCTCCTCACCTGTGGTGAGGTTGTAGAGATACAGATCCCATTTATCCTCGCCGCTGCGGGAATCGATCCAGACGATTCTGTCTTGATGGATCACCGGGGAGAGCTTCAGGGACTGGGCGGCAGTGATCTGCTTTTCCTGGCCCGTGATGATATCATAGAGGTAGATCTGCTCTCCACCTGAGCGCGCATCGATCCAGATGATGTTGTTTCCATCGATCATACCATAGCGGTGGTCGGACTGATCTATGGTTACCTGCTTGGTCTCCTTGGTTGACAGGTTGCGGAGGAATATCTGCAGATTTCCCAGGCTCATATCCGTCCAGATCAGATTCTTGTTGCTGATATCAGGGCTGCTGTGATCGAAGCTGTCCTCGGTTATCTGCGTCTCCTTTCCGGTTGTGATGTTGAACAAATAGACATTGAAGTTGCCGTCTCTGTTGTCAGTCCAAACGACACTATCTTCGGAGATCGAGGGATTGGTGTGATTGAAAGGACCACTGGTTATGGATATATCGGCCAGTATCTCGAAGTCGAACATCTGGATGTCCGGATCGTTGGTTCCTTTCCGGTAATCGGTCCAGACCACTCCTCGTTCGCTGATCGCCGGCTCCATCTTGATGCTGCCTGGAGCAAGAGCGATATCTGCACTGGTCTCGATATCATAGAGATTGATGTCCGTGTGGTTGTTGAGGTAGGCGATGTAGCGGCCATAGACCCTGGGATCGGTCTGTATGCCTGATTTATTGATGGTCGTCTCCTTGCCGCTCGACAGATCCATAAAGGCGATATCGGATTCTCCTGTGCGGTTGTCTGCCCAGGCTACGATGTCTTTGCTGACCGAGGGAAACGACTGATCACCGGGACCGGTAGAAACGGCGGATTCTTTGCCGGTGGAGATGTCATACATATAGATATCAAAATCACCGGAACGCTCATCCATCCATACAATTCGGTCATCGCTGATCTTGGGCCTGATCTGCTCGCCCTTTGCAGAGGATATCTCCACCTCATTTCTGGAGGAGAGGTCTAGAAGATGGATCTGATAGGTGCCTTTGCGGTCATCTGCCCAGACCACTCTATTTCCGCTGATGTCCGGTTGAGTCTGGTTTCCCTCTGCGGTGGTGATCGCGGACTCGGTTTTGTTGATGACATCATACATATAGATGTCCCCGTTACCGGAGCGCATATCCTGCCAGACGATGCGTTCACCGGAGACGGCGGGACTGATCTGGAAGAAGGGATCGATACAAACCCATCTCTCCAGGCCGGTCTCCAGGTCGTACATGAATATGTCATAATTTCCGCTCCTGTTATCCGACCAGGCCACGACGTATTCATCTATTGCAGGCTGCAGCTGCTCTGAGCCCACAATGATCGCTATAGGACGCTCCTTTCCAAAGTCAGCCCCGCTGGCCGCTCCCGCCAAGAGGAGGGCCGCCGTTATGATCAAAAGCCTAATTGCCTTATGCATCTCATCACTCTGTGATCGATCTATGATGTTCTTCCTCGATACTTGTCTGATGGTTTTGGCGAACCACTATAAGGACTTTTCTCGACGTTTGCCGTGATCAATCCAAAAGGATTTGGATCCATTGTCGGCGGCACCCAAAGGCAATGGTCCTCTCTTCAGGGCCTGGATGGATCGATCCGGCGCTCTAACGGATCATCGTCCGGCCAAGGCTCACAAGGAATAAAGCAAGGAGCAGCCAGCCCAGGATGAACTCCAATGTGGCCAGGTAGCGGTAGACTCCTACTGGGTACCACTTGACCTGGGTCTTGGCGGTGAAGACCATGGCGCTGAAATATAGGTTGTCCAGGAACGTGAGCTCCTCGTTTTGACCCTGGAGGTATTCAGATCCATTCAGAGGCTCCACCACGATTCCCATTCCCTGCCAGTAGAGAAATGCGAACAGCAGGATGAAAAAGCAGCTCAAGAAGACGGTATATCTGGGCCGAACCCCATAACCGCAGGAGATCCAGGCCAGGCCGTCCAAGAGCTTGGACCAGTTGATCTTTCGGTTTTCCCCTTCCCGGATGGCAAAGCTCTTGCCCGCCTGGCTCGCGCGACGGTAGTGGTAATAGCAGTCGTCTGCATCCTCGAACCACTCCAGGTTCCTGTAGTTCCTGGCCAAAGAGAGGTAGGTTTCGCCATCATATCTCAGGTGATTGCACAGCACTGGCCATCTGGCCTCCAGACGGTTGAACTCCGCGTTTTGAAGGGACAACTGACCGGAGATCTGTGCTCTTGAGAGACGCATTTTATTGATGCTAGCGCCTGCAAAGGTGATCTCTCTTTGGAAACTGGCCGCGGAACAGTCTGCTGTCTTCATGAATGCCGTCCCATCGAAGAGCGCATCCTCCTGAAAGTGGGCAGAGGCGAAGCTGACCATTGCCAGAAAGGTAGCAGAAGAGAAGCTCGCCTCCTGGCGAAAGGTCGAGCCGCTGAGGTCAAGAGGTTCGCGGAATATAGAATTGATGAAATTGACCCTCCCTAAAAAAACCGAGTTCCTGATCTCGATGCGAGAGGCCAGTACATGGGCCAGAGCGGACATATCCCGAGACCTTTCATTGTGAGTCAACTACTCCGGCCTAAAGACCGGAGCTTGTAACTGAGGTAAGATGTTTCCCCGCTACAATAGGCTGGTTGACACCGACTTGCAAAATCGGTCGAGCCATTTCGTGGTCGAGGCAGCCCGTAAACAGATCATAGCTTCAAATGCATTTCAGCTTAGGCATTGCTGCCTATTCCGATCTGAGTCAGTGTGTGTCTCTCAGTCATCCCACCGAACCGTTGGCTCCGAAGAGTGTCTTGTGGTCTGAGAAAACAACATGTGGAGATGGTATTATGAGAATAAGTATGTTTGTATTGCATTGCGAAAGTAATCCTGGAAAGCGTACGGCTTTCCTCTCCGGCCTGAGGTTTCTATGAAGGGCAGATCAAGTCTGGATAGGTCAATATCGCCAGCTATCGCCGCGTGCTCATAGATGACTGGCTCTCCACGTTCGATCCTCTCCAGGATCTCGCGGGCCTCAATCACGGGGAGATTTGATCCTTCTACCATGCGGTCGCCTCTCTCAATCCACTATCTTAATCCTTTTTGATAGCTTCTCCCAAATCAGCAACGACTTTATACTCCTTCCGATAACCCCTAACACACCGGGAGGAACTTTAGTTGAAGGATTATCTCACGATGGAAGATGTCAAACTCGATAATAAAAGGGTCCTGGTTAGAGTCGACTTCAACTCCCCCATGGACCCGAGCGGAAATATCCTGGATGACAAGCGGATCAAGAGCCATTTAGATACTTTGCGTGCTCTGGAGGATTGCCGGGTGGTCCTCATGGCCCATCAGAGCAGGGCGGGAAAGAAGGACTATACCACCATGGAAGCCCATGCCCGCTCTGCCACCAGACTCCTTCGACGCGATGTTGCCTATATCGATGACATCTTCGGCTCTCATGCTCGAGAGGCCATAAGATCCCTAATGCCAGGGGAGGTTCTTCTCCTGGAGAACACCCGCTTTTATGCAGAAGAGAACATGAACCGCACGCCTGCCGATCATGCTAAAAGCCATATGGTGAAGAGGCTGGCTCCTCTATTCGATCTGTTCATAAATGACGCTTTTGCCGTCTCCCATCGCTCTCATTGTTCTGTAGTCGGATTCACCGAGGTTCTGCCCAGCATTGCCGGCCTTCTGATGGACAAAGAGATCACTGCTCTGGACAAAGGGCTGAAGGGCGATGAGCATCCCACGATCTACTCATTAGGAGGTACCAAAGCGGACGACTCCATCAAGGTGATAGAGAATGTGCTGCGGCGCGGCGGAGCGGACAAGATTCTGACCTCCGGGGTTGTAGCTACTGTCTTCTTGATGGCAGCAGGAATCAATGTTGGTGAAGCCAATCGAAAGTTCGTAGAGGATCAGGAGTATCTTGAGCAGATACCGGTTGCAGCTAAGCTTCTGGCAGAGTATCCGGACAAGATCGCAATGCCGGTGGATGTGGCCCTGAATAAGAATGGAGAGAGGATCGACGTCGCAGTCTCCGCCCTTTCCAACGATCTGCCTATAGCGGACATAGGTCTGGAGACCATAGTCGATTATTCCAAAGAGCTAAAGGATGCTCGGGTTACAGTCATGAACGGGCCGGCAGGGATATTTGAGCAGGAGAAGTTCAAATTGGGGACATCTGAGCTCCTGAAGGCCTCAGCCGAGTCGGACTACTCCATCGCCGGCGGAGGGCATAGCGTGGCCGCCATCGAACAGCTGGGGCTGGAGTCCAAGTTCTCTCATGTGAGCATGGGCGGCGGTGCGAGCATCACCTACCTATCGGGAGAGCCCCTGCCGGGAATTGAAGCCCTGAAAAAGTACGCTCTAAAAGTACGCAAGGCTTAGAAAAGAAATATCAGGGCAGCAACTCTGCCACCCTATTTCTGCATTCCTGCAGAAGGGCTTCAGGATCGCCCCTGGCATCAAAGGAGGCTGCCGAACTGTGGCCTCCGCCGTCACCTCCATGGGCTCTGCCGATGTCACCCAGGATCTGGTTGAGGTTCAAGCCGGCATTCGCTGCTTTGCGGCTGGACCGGGCGCTGATCCTGACCCGATCGCCATGCCTTCCGGCTACAAATGCCACGTCTGCCCCCAGGTCTATCAGCGCTGCTGCCGATGAGCCCTCGAAGGAGTTGATCCTGGAGGCGGCTATCAGCCATTCTCCCCGGCGCTCGATCTTTGCCCGGGAGGCTGCCTTGAGGACTGCTATCCTCTGAGAGATGTCCGGGGCAACGGATAGGGCCTGCAATGCCTCTTCATAATCAAATCCTCCTGCCTCTAGTAGCTCTGAGGCCGCCAGAAATGACTCCGCGCTGGCTCGCTTGAACCGCCCAGTGTCCGAGATAATCCCCGCCATTAACCCCAGGGCCATCTCCCTGCTCGGCTGCCGTCCATTGTCCTTCAGGATCTTCCAGACGATCTCCGCAGTGGATTTGGCCGGCCTTTGGATATAGAATTCTGCCTTGTGGGTCAGCCCTTCATCCTGGTGGTGGTCTATGAGTCCATATCTGGCAAGCTGGATTCTGCCCAGCTGCAACTGGACGGATGTGTCCACCACCACAATCAGGTCCCAGCCCTCTTCTGAGGGATCGATCAGTATATGTGCTCCTATGATATCAGATAGAGCCTCTCCGATGCGGCTCAGGTCGTCTATCGCCCCCACTGTCCCTCCGAAGGCCCCGGCCAGGGCAAAGGCGCTCCCTATGGCATCAGGGTCGGCGTTGCGGTGGCACAGGTACAGGACGTTTTTGTATCTGCTGACGATGGAGCCGAACTCGGCCTCTGAGATGAGCATAAGAGAATTGGTCAAATCCAAAGAGATAAGTTCTTTCCCGCCAGACAATATTTTATGCTCTTTATGGATAGATCCCAGGCAGGAAAGGCGCTGGCAGGGGCCCTGGACGGGTTTATAGGCCAGGATTCGGTGGTCTATGCCCTTCCCAGAGGTGGGGTGGTCCTGGGATATGAAGTAGCCCGCCACCTTGATGCTCCGATGGATCTGCTCATAACCCGAAAGATCGGCTATCCCGGCAGCCGGGAATGCGCCGTCTGCGCAATATCCGAGGATGGGGAGATGATATGCGACAGCTTGGGCGCTTCCCGCCTGGATCCCGCATGGCTCGGCGTGCGGGCAGAAGAGGAGATGGAAGAGGCGAACAGGCGGCGAAGAGCCTATCTTGAAGGCAGACCGCCCCTGAATGCGGGAGGGAAGGTGGCCATAGTGGTTGACGACGGCATGGCCACCGGGCTTACCGTCCTCCTGGCCATTATGGTGCTGAAAAAGCAACATCCTAAGAGTATAGTGGTTGCCGTTCCCGTCTCTTCGATGGAGGCAGCAGAGAAGATCAGAAGAGAGGCCGATGAGCTTGTCGCCCTGGATGTGCCCCCTGATTTCTGTTCAGTATCTGAGCATTACGAGGAGTTTGCACAGCTTGAGGATGAGGATGTCATCCGTCTCCTCAGGGCGGCGGAAAAGAGGGAATAGTATCGTCTCCCGATCAAAACGGTCTGCTCCGACTGCAACCGCAGTCAGTGGCACTTAGCTCTTATCTTTTACATGAAGATCGGGAAGGACAAATGGGGTATAAACCAGACCGAGGGGATTGTATTCTTTGAGCAGCTTCAACCTGGCCATCCTTATGGCATCTCCGATCGAGCTTTTGTCTTTGAGAAAATGCCCCAGACACGCCTCGGCGAAGCTACATGCCAGCGGTTCGAAGATGGTGGTCTCTGTCCCAATGACCCCTGCGCTGCCCGAGCGGACGAAGTCGGCAACCAGATTAATTGCCATTTCCGGGTCCAGGGCAGTAGTGTGGCAACCATTGATAAAAACCAGTGGTTTGGGTTCTATCCATTCGATGTTGAAAGCATTCAGATTCGATCCATCTATGAAATCGTTGCCCGTTCCATCTCCGACCTGAAGGTAGGGAATATTGTTAGTGGAAATCCCGCCATGACAGTAGAAATAGATCAGATGCGATTTCGGGCTCTTTAGGTTATTGATGATCTCCAGCCGCTTATCTGAATAATGCCAGGATATATCGGTCCTGATTTCTCGCAACGCCCTCATATGCCCATCGAGGCGATCGAGGTTTGTGGCTACACATACCACCATATGCGGACCATCATCCATGACGATCTCCGAGGATGATTCGTCGGGCACAGAGGTGGGAAATCCCAGGATATGCCTGAAGCCCCAAAATCCACTTGGACAGACGTAGCCATCTGGGTTGCCCATTTCGTCTCGCTTGGAGTGGGGGCATAATCCATTAAAGCATGGTGCTTTGTCCAAAGGCGAATTGCTCTGAAGTGCGGCGGAGAAAGCCTCGCAGAGCTTGTAGCTACCTGCTTTGGTATCAAGAGGATAATCATAGATCAAAGCTGCCGGGAGAATCTGGGTGGGCGAGTCCCTTATGGCGATCTGCACCATGCCAGGATTGAGCATCAACCTCGCCAGCTCATTGGTCTTGCTGTGGGTTTTGATGAACTTTCCAATTATGGCATCATAAAGCAAATACCCTCTTCTGGCCAGAGATATCAGATCCTCTTCAAGCCTCTTGAGACTTAAATTCTCATCAGAAAAGCGATCTAGATAGCGATAGGTCTGCCCTTCACCCTCCTTCCAGGGCTTTTCTTCCCCCCATGAGGCTTTCCACAGGGCTTTTCTGGCATTCTCTGTCAGATTCTTCAGTTCGGTCGCCGGTATCACAGCGCTATTCTTGAAAATGGGCTCCTGCTCCTTGGCACCAAAGAAGCTGAGGGTATGGGTGCCATCGCCATTGCTGTTCAGGAGAATGCTGAGGCGGTGAGGAGCAAAGCCCCTGAGATGATTTGCCCATAGGGTGTGGCTCAGGGTGTAATCAACCTCCGAGCTCAGGGCTCCCTCTTTTTGCAGGCCATGATTTGCTACGATAGCTCTTATCAGCCTGGATTGGATGAGGATCTGCTCGTAATAAATATTGCAGCGCAACCGGAATGTGCCCTCTTGTGCCGGTGACTTGACCGGGAAGAGCAGGCGTCGGTTAAGGATATCTACATCTGATACTGCCCGCATTGATGGATCCGGCTGGTGCAACACACGGGCAGTTCCATCATCTTGAAGCTCCAGCTCCCCTACATCCGCCCCTTCAGTGATCTCGATCTCACCATCGAAGGGAAAGATGGCTACCACCAGCCTGGCTTTCGGTGGCACATAATCAGGAATCGTTGCAGGCGCTGTTTCGATAGATTTCAGAGTTGGCCGGCCAATATCAAGCCAAAAGCAATAGGTCTGACCAGGCTTTAAGGGAGTCTGAGGATCTAGGGGATTGTCAGCATGCTGCGAGGGTGCAAAGCCGGTGTTGACTGTACGGATCTGAAGGCGAGTCAGAGCTACTCTGAATAGATTCCTTCTCTCCTCTTCACTCATGGAAGCTATCTGTTCTGGCAGAGACATCCCAATTCCATCGTCCTTAGATGCTACTGATTCGAATACATCTGCCTCATCCTTTCTCGTCTTTGGAGGAGGATGCCCTTTTTGTTCCGCTTTGGGAGAATAATGTGTCCATCCCCCTCCCTTAAAATCGTCGACACTATTTGAGACCCCCTTGAGCATCAAATCCCATTTTTCCAGATCTTTAGACGATATCGATGGGCGCCCTTTCAGATCTGCCTCCCAATTTTCCTCTTGAACCAGCTCAGCCTGAACTAAAATGCGGTCCTGACTGGTTGTGAGCAGAAGGATCCTTTTCAGCACCTTGATTCTTTCCGGTTGCGAAGTAATCTCGTGCTCAGCTTCATGGGCAGCATCCACCAAGGCCTTTTTCCTGGCATCAGAAAGGTGGGCGGATTCAGCCAGCGCCAGGAGTATAAGAGCGCGCTGGTAAGGATCTGAAACTGCATAGGCAATCGATATCGCTCTTGAAAGAAGTGGCTCAGTCAGATAAGGCGCGAGGTGAATAAGCAGATCTGGATTGAGCCCCTTCTCGCTAAAGATTGCTTCTTTGAGATCCCTTATGGATTGTTCGATCATTCCATCTCACACATCCCTTTTTCCCAGGAGCAATTATGAGCGCCCATCCAGCGTCTTCATCAATCCGGGGGAACTTTGCCTCCGCTGCCATCTCCCGCGTTCATTGGCGTCACCGTCACTGCAGTGCCCGGTGGGATCACATAGTCGCTGGAGGGCTTTCTGCGTCGTCCGTCTAAGAACCAGTCAATATTGAAGTTATCAGATCTCGATACCATTACAATCAGGGAGAGGAAGTAGGAGAAAAAGCCAATGGCAAGCCCTATGCCATATGCTCCGAAGAGGCCGCCCTCTCGATCGAATAGAGCGAGGACTGCGCTCCCGCCTATGACGCCAATCAATGCTGCCAGGTCGCTCAGCTGGACATCGCCTTTTCTATACCGATTTATTAGATAAACATACCATCCGATTATGGTGCCAAATAGCAGCGCGCCTATCAACTGAATCATCTGAATTACCGATTCATCTAACATGATATTGCCTCCTTTCCCACTCTGAGTCAGGCAGACTAAAACGATCGATCAGCTCTCGTCTCCAGGCAAGATGAAGATATAAAGTCAATCCTCCAGCACAAAAGAAAAGCACAGGAGCCCACATGCCAGAGAGATAAAATGCCCAAAGAGCAAACATCAGAGTCGCTGCTCCTGCTGCTATACCATCAAAGAGCGGACGAGTGATCTTGCCGCTTAGACTGCCAATCCACCAGCCCCAGATCAGGCCTATCCCCATGTATCCAAGCAAGGAAATCAACATAAAGCCCCTATATCCCTTATTTTGTATAACAGATAAGCCGACCTGTTCAGGTATCAATCAATTATTGATAATCTGAGTATAAATAACTAACTTAATTGGAGTCTATTATCTATTATCGATATCGAAGATTGATATCGAAGCTTATCGAATTTAAGGGGCGGATCATGAATATCCGCGGGTTCTGGTTGCGCCTTGGATTAGGAAAGCTATTAACATCTATAACGCCAATTAGGTAAGTGAGAGATATGCAGCAAGATACGCAGCAAGAATTGAGGCAATTGCCAAACCTGGAGGGAATCGATCCGGAGACTGCAAGGCGGCTGCAGTCATGCCTGGATTGTGAGTTCGCCTGCACACCCGTTCGATATTTCCGGACCAGAAAGGCGACATTCCTCGCTAGTTCAATTGAGCCCTTGTCCATAAGAATCTCGGGATTTGGCGAGCCCTTCCAGTCCAGACAGCTGACCTGCTGCAACATCGACAACCCAGAAGACCTGGAAGTGAGCATGGATTCCTGCGAGATGCTCTTTTTTTCGGCAAGAGATCCGGGCGTCCTCTATCTGAAGGAGGGGATGTGCTCTGTCAGCGGGCCGAAGCGCTCGGATCTGGCCCGAGAGATTGATCGCCCGGCCAGGCTTCTGGATGAGCTGCCAAGAAGGGATCCTGATGTGGTGAGGATGGACGAGAGGACATTCCGCCAGACGGGGACGATCTCTATCCAGAGTCCTTTCACCCTGGTGATCCTGGATGGTCAGCCCGGAGCGGCCAAGCTATGAACGAAATCAGGGAGATTTCCAGCCTCTTGGACCGAGAGCTAGAGGCGATAAAGCACTCTTTCTCCAATGATCTAGCTTCTGAGAAGATAGGCGGGAAGGCTTCTTCCAGGGTGGTAAAATTTCTGAATCCCAAGGTCATCACCTCTGAGAATAAGATAGAGGTTATGGGGCCGGCGTTCCTGATAAGCCTGGCCGAACTGAAGAAGGCAATTAAAAACCGCTACAAGACGCCGGGGCGGAATATATTCCCGGAGGTGGCCGACGACTTCGTATTCAAGAACGGCATGGATGCCATAAACAGGCTGAGCAACTTCGACACCAGCCAGGCGGCAAGCGATCTGGTCAATCTGTCAAGGCAGGTGAAAGTGCCTTCTGACTCGGAAAAGGTCGCTCTTGTCAGAAGGATAAAGCCGCTGGAGCTGGTGGACGAGTACATAATCGATGGCAAGCATACCAGCGGCAGCTTCCTGGGGAGCTTTGATCTTCCCCTGGTGGTTATGACCGACGATGGTGCCCAGTTTGATTTTGAGAATCCCTCAGATGTGATGGGCACAGATAAGCGGCTGGAAGAGTCGATGTCCATCAACATGAAGAGTATAATGCTCATAGTCGAGCGGGTGGACGACAACACCATTCAGACCACCAGCGGGCTGAAGCATGTATTTTTGGGAAACACAATGGCAGTTATATCCCTGATCTGTCTTTTAATAGGCGCCTTCTCGCTAATCGAGCGCAGGCTGTTCTTTTTCATTATACTGTTCATCTGTGGGGTGGCTCTGGCGGTGGCCAGATATCTGCCCACCAGCTGGAACAGAGAGTTCTTTGGCGTCTCGGAGATGAAGGTGGTGGGCAATGGCTACACGGTCTTCAAGTTCTATGGAGATATGACATGATGTTCCTGGGATGAGAAATATCTCACCAATAAAGAGCAAAGCAAAGCTAATGAGCATAGCAGTATATAGCGGAGGAATAGATGAGCGGAATAGATAGCGATATATTACGGGAAAAAATAAGAGAGAGGATGCCTAAGCCACCACATTTCTCTCTCGGAGCAACAGCTTTCATTGCCACTGCAATCATCTTATTGCTGCTGCTGGTTTTAGTGGGAGGATCCTTCATTGCCATAATCCCTGCCGGGCATGTGGGGGTGCAGGACCGGTTTGGGGTGGTCTCCGATACTGTCCTGAGTCCGGGATTCAACCTCAAAGATCCACTCACCAGCGTCCACCAGATGAACACCCAGACCCAGCAGATAGAGTACAAGCAGGTAACCGGGACGTTGACCCGTGAGGGCCTGGAGATAAATCTGGACAGCAGCGTCCTGTGGCACCTTGATCCGGCCAAGGCTCCGGACATCTTCAGATCGGTAAGAGGAGACTATGTGGACACCAAGCTGACTCCTTCCTTCATGGGCCTGCTTCGAGCGGAGATCAAGAAGTACACCGCCGAGGACATTTACACCAATAAGTCGACTGAGATCCAGGCGGATGTGGAAAAGCAGCTCAAGATGGAGCTAGATAGAACCGGCATCATCATCGAGAGAGTCTGGCTGAGGGGGATCTTCCTGCCGACTGAACTCCAGGTGGCCATCACCACCAAACAGCAAAAGCAGCAGCAGGCCCAGCAGATGCAGTTTACCATCCAGCAGTCTGAGAAGGAAGCGGAGAGGCTGGTGATCGAGGCCAAGGGCATAGCGGAGGCCAACCGGATCAAGGGAGAATCGGTAACGCCAACCCTGGTATCCTGGGAGTTCGTGCAGGCGATCAAGAACAACCCCAATGTGCTCTACGTGCCCATCGGCTCGGGTGGGGGAGAGGTGCTCTTCAACCTCCCCGCCCCTGGGCTTAAGAGCTGAGGGTTATTAAGGTTAATATTGATATGGGGAGGCTGTTTTTTGTGCACGCCGCGAGTCGGCCTGCTGGCCTCCCTCAACGCCGGAGAGGCTTGGATACAATCGAGGTATGCCATTGAAGGATTTGAGTTATTTGCTATGGAGCCCGATTATGGTAACAGTTCTATGTAATGATGCTGAGATCGAGGTTCCGGATGGCGAGGTCTGCCAGATCTGTGGCTGCGAGCTGGAGGAGTTCGACGAGGTCACAGGAACAGGGATTTTCGGCTACTATCACTGGATCTGCGTGAATCATGTGGATGCCTGAGAGGCTTGTTTTTTATGGTGATTGCCTCCCGCCCCGTAGGGCCCAGGCCAGGAGGAATGCGGATGGCAAGATTCATAAACCAGCAGGTGATTGCATTATCCTCGATCTGCTGGAAGTCGATCGAATAGATGCAGGTCGTATGCGGGGATAACCAAGCCAGGCCAACGGTGATAGACTCAAGATCTATTCTCGCAGGAGTTCAAGGGTTCGAATCCCTTTCCCCGCATATTTTATTTTTAAATGAATACCCCGCAGCTTGCTGCGGTTGGGATGGTCAGGAAACCGACTTAAGGAAAGGGGCATATTCTATGTTAGATGATTGAGGTTAAAAAAGCAAGCCATTGTGCCTACAAAATTCGATATCATATGGTATTTAGTATAAAATATAGAAGAAAATTGCTTCAGGATATCGATCGCATTAATTATATCAAATTCGTATGCAGTGAGATCGGTGAACGATACTATTTCGATTTCGATGCAATTGGTACTGATGGTGATCATGTTCATATCTTTGTTGGAGCAGCGCCAAGATATTCGCCATCAAAGGTTATGCAAATTGTAAAAAGTATAACCGCAAGAGAGTTTTTTAAGAAGTATCCTGAAGTGAAAAAACAGCTTTGGGGTGGCGAATTTTGGAGCGATGGAGGTTATGTTGGAACAGTAGGTGATGGTGTTATGGCCGACACTATACGGAATTACGTTGAAACTCAAGGATCGCCTGAAGAAAAGGAAGCATATAAGCAAATGAACTTGTTAGATTTCGAATGACGGCAAACGGCGCGAACATGCCCCGCTGCTTGCAGCGGGGTGCGCTGTTTGACTATAAAAACAGGTCATTTCAGGATAAGGACTATAATTAGAGAATTCCGAAAAACCCCATTTAATCGATAACTATAAATACTATTGTTAGTATATAATGTTACATGAGGAACCTCACTGATTTTGCCCTTCGTCTGGAATACGAACGGGTCAAAGATCTTGGAGATAAGCTGGTCGATATTGGGGGTAGACTAAATTGGGAAGGCTTCAGACCGCCGCTTGAAGCTATGTACAGGAACAATACCGAATGCGGCGGCCGACCGAATCTCGATGTGATCGTGATGCTCAAGTCGCTTTTCATTCAACAGCTATACAGCCTATCCGATGAGCAGCTTGAACGGGAAATTGCCGATCGCATCTCGTTTAGAGTGTTTCTTGGCACAACGGAGACTGTTCCAGATTCCACAACGATATGGAAGTTCAGAGAACGCCTTGCTGAGACCGGTGCAGACCAGAAAATATGGGCTGAGATGCAAAGGCAACTTGATGCCATGAAACTCAAGGTGCAAAAGGGAATCATGCAGGATGCCACGTTCATAACATCTGATCCTGGCCATGCCAAAGCAGATACTCCTCGTGGCGATGAAGCCAAGACCAGGCGAAGTAAAGATGGAGCATGGGCGAAAAAAGGAACTAAATCCTTTTTCGGCTACAAGCTGCATGATGCCATGGACGAGAAATTTGGTTTGATTAGAAGGATCGAGGTTACAGCTGCTAATGTCCATGATAGTCAAGTAGATTTAGCAGAAGAAGGCGAAGTTCGCTATGCGGATAAAGGATATTCTGGCGCGAAGACAAAAGGATATGATGCAGCCATGAGAAAAGCCACCCGAGGCCATCCTTTAAGTTACAAGGATGAAATGCGCAACAAGCGGATCTCCAGTAAAAGATCGCCTGTAGAGAGGTTCTACGCTTTCATCAAGTGTGTCTGCAAAGCAGGGCATGTCGCTGTTACTACAGTTGCCAGAGTTCGAGTCAAGATGATGATTACGGGTATCGTTTTCAATGTCTATCATTTGGCCTCGGCCAAAAGCAAAATGGTGGTTTAGCTTTAGCTGTCGAAAAAATATGGAAAATAAGAGGAAAATGAGGGATTCAGGAGGCAAGAGCTGGAAAAATTAGAGTGAAAACGTCAAAATATTGACGGATTCCATTATGGGGACCATCGACATCACGTTAATCGGAATCCTCATTAGCATAAAACTTATAATTTGGTATGCAAACATTTTGCAGGAATAAAGATTAAATAGACGAAATTCGGATTGTTTATTTTATATTGCTAGGACTGAACTTTGCAGATTCTAGCCCTATCCACAAAAACCTGCATGTCTTCAGCCCCCGGTTTGAACAGATGTGATACTCGAATATGACTAAGAATTGAATGAGAGGTTTAAATCGTGATAAATCGAGCCGTTATCTGGACTCTGATAGCCTTCATCTCCTTCGCAGGCATAGCCTTAGGTGGATATGATCTATCCGGAAGCGAAAAAGCAGAGAGCCTTAGCACTTCCAGCTCCGCCTTGCAGGGAATTGAGGCTGGCGCCGGCGCTCTTGCCGGTGCAGAGATACCACAAATGACTGCCACCGCAGCAGGAACTGAGCAAGCCTTCTCTACCACACAGACACCGACAAACACTGAGCTGTTGACGCTCCTGCCCTTTGATGCCGAAGCCAGCCAATCCACGCACGTCTTCTTCAAAGGGAGCTATTTGGGATGGAACGGATTTGAAGTTCAATATCCCCGCGCCTCTCCCGGCCTATGGATTGAAAGATCGGTGAGCTGGTCTTGGTACGCCACTATGCCTCTGGGCAGCTGGGCACGGGAGCTTCTCTATGTGCCGACAGCTTCTCCGATCTCCATATTTGAGATTTATCCCAGCGGATATGTAATGAAGCACGACCTGGGATCAGTCCCGCCGGGATACTACTATATCTGGTATTATGCGGACACTCCGGGCAGGCATCTAAGCTTATTCGCATTAAGCAACAGTGTTAGCAATGCTGTGACCATCGACGTGTATGGCATTTACCATCAGAAGGTAACCCCCACCGACCCTAAGAAGGAATGCGAGAAGAACTCCTACTGCCATTGGGTGAATGGCCAGTGCCTTTGCACTATGCCAGATCCTGTTGATCCGGAAAAGGAGAAGTGCGAGCAGAAATCCTACTGTGATTGGGTGAACGGCCAGTGTCTCTGCACTATGCCAGATCCTGTTGATCCGGAAAAGGAGAAGTGTGAGCAGAAATCCTACTGTGATTGGGTGAACGGCCAGTGCCTTTGCACTATGCCGGATCCCGTTGATCCGGAAAAGGAGAAGTGCGAGCAGAAACCCTACTGCGATTGGGTGAACGGCCAGTGTCTCTGCCGCGGCTTAAACCCCATACCTGAACCCTCTCCCGAACCCGATGAGGCTACGATCTGTCAGCAGAACCCCTATTGCAATTGGGTAAATGGTCAGTGCTTTTGCACAGGATTAAGAGACTCTAGCAGCGGTGGTTTATTAGGGAATTCTGCGGAGGCTCAGACTCAGATTTAGACAATCCTTATATCTTTTTTTTGCCACTGCATATTATTCCATGTAAAGGAGGCATTGACAGAAACTATAAATCTTCCGGCGTACTTCATTAGTCTTGGCCGCCCAGGATGTATTCCCGGGTTTTTGATTTCGGTAGGACCCAGTCCCGATCGCGGGCTTAAATAGGAGGCATGTGGGGAATGCTGAGAGAACTGGATGATAAGAGAGGCGAACTCGGACAGAAGTCCCTTGGCCTCAAGGATGGACCGAGGGAGCAAAACGCTGAGGCTAGCAAGTGGGCCGCCAGGCGAAATGAGCTCAACCAGGCCACTGAACAGCTGATCGATACGGCACAGGATTTCAAGAAGCTGCGGGACGAATGCAATAAGAATGTGGCACAGTCCAAAAGGAAGTGGGATGAGTGCAATGAGTTGGTCAGCCAGCTCTATCAAAAGATCGACTCAATCCGAAAACAGCACAGCAACCACCGCGCCGGTGAGCGGTCCATAACCGACCTGCGCCGGGAGATAGATTATCTGGAGTTCCGGCAACAGACTGAGGTCTTAAGCCCGGACAAAGAGAAGCAACTGGTCAACAAAATTGCTGCCCTGCAGGCGGAGTTCAATGGAAGAAAAGAGGAGCTTGAGAAGACAGAGGAGATGAAAAAGCTGCTGGATGAAGCGCAATCCTTGAGAGACCAGGCATCCAGCTACCACGATAAAGTGATCAACTTCGCTGAAATGGCCCAGGAATGCCACGATCAGATGATCAGCAACTTCAAAGAGGCCGATCAGACTCGGGCCGAAGCCGATGCCGCTCAAAGGGAGTTCTTGAAGGCTCTGCAATGAAGAGTCCTCACAAATGTCCTATTCAAAGGATCTCTGAGCTGGAGAGCATTGTAGGCAGGCTAAGTCCTGTGCAGAAGATGCTTTTAGGGACCGATGGGTCCGTGACCAGCCTTCTGGAGATTCTCACCGGAAGTCCCATCGAGATCGAAACGTTAGCACAAGAGATCATCCCTGCAGACCAAGCGGTGGCAAAAGAGCTGAACCTGAATCCCGGAGAAGATGTCAACTATCGGGTGGTGAAGCTGAAGAAGGCAGGGACAGGCGAAACTCTCATTTATGCTGTATCTCACACGCCTCTAAAAAGGCTGGAGGATAGCTTTCGGGACGACCTAACCCGAGCAGATATTCCAATTGGAGTCATCCTGAAAAAGCACAAAATCGAGTCCAGACGAGAAATTAACAGTGCAGGATTCCTGCAGGCCGACAGGAAGCTGGGCCAGATCTTCAACATCTTTCCAAAGGAGCTAGCGCTCCAGCGCAATTATAAAATCATCCGGCAAGGAGAACCGCTGATAGCTATTGAGGAGACGTTCCCCTACAACAGTTTTCAGGATGCCAATAGAGTGGTGATAGAGACTCCAGCCAGGATCCATTTGACTCTGACCGATCTGACTGGCACATCCGGCCGCGTGGATGGTGGAGCAGGAATCACACTGGACGAGCCAGGGATCCTGCTTGAAGCGGAGAGAAGCAATGAACTCCTGGTCACGGGAGAAAATGCCGACCGGGCTAAGGCTGCCGCCCAGGCAGTAATGGAACGCTTTGGCCTGGGAGGAGCGCGGCTGACCTTGAGAGAGAATTATAAAATGCATGTGGGCCTGGGCAGGGGAACGCAGCTTGGCATTGCAGCAGGAAAAGCGATCTGCGAGCTTTATCATAAGGAGGTTGGCGTGCGGGAGATCGCCAGGACCATCAACCGCGGCGGAACAAGCGGGATCGGGACAGCGGCCTTCGATATGGGCGGCTTTATAATCGATGGAGGGCACACCTTTGGACCGGGCAGAGAGAAGACGGATTTCAGGCCTTCGTCTGTCTCATCAGGCATTCGCCCGGCGAGAGCGACAGCTCGCCACGATTTTCCCCAGGACTGGAATATACTGCTCGCAATACCCGAGGTTCCCAGGGGCGCTCATGGCCAGCAGGAGGCGGATATCTTCAAAAAGTACTGCCCATTGCCTCCAGCCGAAGTTCATGAGCTCTGCTACCAGATCCTTGTGAGGATACTGCCTTCTGTGGTGGAAGAGGATCTGGATGAGTTTGGAGCGGCGATAAACCGGATTCAAGAGATCGGATTCAAGAGGATCGAGATAATGCTCCAGCATCCCCTGGTGCGCAGCCTGATGGAAGAGATGAGAGCAGCGGGATCTGCTTGCGCCGGCCTCAGCTCCTTTGGGCCGACGGTTTATGTCATCACCGATACCCAGACAAGAGACATCGAGTCCGCAGCTCATGATGTAATGAGATCTGTGGGAGGAGAGGTCATGATCACAAGAGCCCGAAATGAAGGGGCTCGGATCAGGGCGCTCCAATGATTCTATTCACGACTGATCTCCGCCTGAGCCCATCCGGCTCAGATGGTTCCGTCTATGAT
The DNA here is from genome assembly GCF_000204415.1 of Methanothrix soehngenii GP6. Taxonomy (NCBI): domain Archaea; kingdom Methanobacteriati; phylum Methanobacteriota; class Methanomicrobia; order Methanotrichales; family Methanotrichaceae; genus Methanothrix; species Methanothrix soehngenii. The sequence continues at coordinate 2,020,880 of NC_015416.1, forward strand.
ATCTATCTGCCATTCTTGGGCCCTCTAAAAAAATCTGACTAAACAAAAAAAATAAATCCTTCTGCGTGCTAATAACGAACAATGGATTCAGATCAGGCCGCAATTTTTATTATCATATCCATTGCTTTTGCCTTTTTCATCTGGGGGCGATGGCGCTACGACCTGGTTGCCATGATGGCACTGCTCACATCGGTCATTGCAGGCGTCGTGCCCTGGAGCCAGGCGTTTTCCGGTTTTGCTCATCCTGCCGTTATTACCGTAGCGGCTGTGCTTATAATCAGCCGTTGTTTTCTGGAATCCGACTTAATTGAATTCATCTTCCGGCATATCTCGAAGTCGAACCGCTCAGTCAATAGTCAGGCTCTCTCCCTGACCGGTCTGGTGGCCCTCCTCTCAGGATTCATGAACAACGTGGGTGCCCTGGCCCTTCTTATGCCTTTAAGCATCCGCATCTCTCGCTCCGGCGGCAGCTCGCCATCCCTCTACCTTATGACCCTGGCCTTCGGCTCGCTTCTGGGCGGCCTGATCACCCTCATTGGAACTCCTCCTAACATCATCATCTCCACTTTCAGGGCAGATAATCTTGGACAGCCATTCACTATGTTCGATTTTACGCCCGTCGGCCTGGGAGTAGCATTCGTCGGCCTGGTCTTCATTTCATTGATAGGATGGAGGCTAACCCCCATACGCCAGGGGCAGGCCTCCGGGGAAGAGGAATTTGAGGTTGAAAACTACTATACCGAGGTGAGAATCCCCCAGACTTCGATGACATCGGGCAAGAGCATCCATGAGCTTTTGTCTGCAGCAGGATCTGATATCCAGCTCCTGGGACTATGGAGAGAACAGCAATGCTTGCCGGATTTGAATGGTAGTGAGGCTCTCTTGCCGGATGACATTCTGATCATCAAGACCAACGTCGATGCCCTGGACAAATTGCTCAAATCCGCCAATCTTGAGCTGGTGGGCTCAAAGGAGGCAGGAGCGATTCAGTCAGAGAGGATCGGCTTGATGGAGGTAGTGGTGATGAACAGCTCCCTTCTGGCAGGAAAATCCGCAAACAGCATCTGCATGCGTCGGCACTATGGTGTCAATCTGATCGCTGTGGCCGGCCACGACTCCAAAAGCCTGAAGCGCCTGAGCCAGATCATTTTTCATCCAGGGGATGTTCTGCTCCTGCAGGGCTCAGCGGATTCCCTGCCTGGAATTGTGGAACTGTTGGGTTGCCTGCCGCTGGCAGAGCGCAGCCTAAAGCTGGGCCAGGCAAAAAATATGATTCTGCCTTTGGTCATCTTTGCTCTTGCCATCATCGGCTCAGCTTTGGGCCTGCTTCCCGTGGAGGTTGCTTTTGTCGGCGCGGCAACGGTCATGGTCCTGATTGGAATCCTGACTTTGCAGGAGGCTTATGAGAGCATAGACTGGTCGATCATCATTCTCCTGGGAGCAATGATTCCCGTCAGCCAGGCTCTGGAGAGCAGCGGAGGAGCGGAGCTGCTTGCCGGGAACCTGCTGCAGGTCTTTGGCCAGTTTCCCGCAGCGGTCATTTTGACTGTCCTGCTGGTCTGGACAATGGTCCTCACAAATGTGGTGAACAATGCAGCGGCAGCCGTCCTCATGGCTCCAATCGCCTATGACACGGCCCTGGTCATCGGTGCGTCTCCCGATCCTTTTTTGATGACGATAGCCATTGGCGCTTCATGCGCTTTCCTGACCCCGATAGGCCACCAGTCCAACACTCTAGTGATGGGGCCAGGGGGCTATAAGTTCGGCGACTACTGGCATATGGGCCTGCCGCTATCTATTATCGTCACCGCGGTGGCAATTCCCTTGATATTATGGTTCTGGCCGTTGTTCTAATAAGAACGGTATCCAGTATCCGGCGCAGTCTAAGAACAGGTCGACAGGAACTTCTGGCTCAAGACAGAGATTTATTAGCTAGAAAATATCTGACCTGTATTCGGAGTATCCTGAAGCAATTAAAAATTTATTTAGTATTTGATTATGCGATCGAAAATATCTTATATTCAAACGGTTTGAATAATGTGTCTCCGGATAGGTGCCTGTTTATGAACTGCAGAATTGCCAGCAACGAGGTATTAAGCTTGATATCCGATATCCAGGATAGGCTTAATGACCTTAAAAAATGGGATTTTAGCGATAAAAGCAATTCAGAAGAGATTCTGTACGATCCCTTGAGACAGGCAAAGGCGGTCTTTGATTCACTGCTTGCCAATGATTCAGCAAATGCCCAGAATAATGAATCCCCCCTGGGATTGCAGCCCCATCTAAAAGATGAAAAGCCCAAATCCTTTCAATCTGCAGAACAGGACCCTGAAGAGAATACCATGGCTCCTGCCAGCGACAATCGTCCCTTGCCATTTATGCTCGTGCACATCAGCTCGGATCAGCGCTACCTTTTCGTCAACCAATCCTACGCCAACTGGTTGGGCCTTGATAGCTCAGAGATGGTGGGCCGGCATATCTCCGATATCCTGCCCGAGGAGATATACCAGACATATCTTCCTCTCATCCAGCGGGTCCTCTCAGGTGAGGAGGTGATCTCCTGCATAACCTTCCCCTCAGGAGATCGTCTGAAGTATCAGGACATAACCCTGATACCCCAGCTTGACGAATCCGGCTCTACCATAGCATATTTTGCCGTTATCAAGGATATAACCGATCATAAGCTTAACGACGATGAGCTTCGCAGATCGAAGATGGAGCTGGAGGAAAGAGTCGCCTGGAGGACGAAGGAGCTCGAGCTAGCAAACTCAGCTCTCGAGAGATCAAGAGACTATCTGGATATGATAATCAACTCCATCAGCGATCCGATATTTGTCATAAACAGAGAACATCGTCTGGTGCTCGTCAATGCCGCTTTTTGCAGGCTCATGAGCCTCCCTAAAGAGGATCTCTTAGGCGAGGAGGTGCACGATTTCTGCTTCTCCAGGGAGATGGCAGACGACCACTGGCAGAGAAACGAAGAGGTCTTTAACAGCCGCAGGGAGACTGTAGTTGAGGAAATCCATTCCTATTCTCCAGGTGCTCCAGCCACTGTTCTCATCAAGAGGATACCCATCATTGATTCCGATGGAAAATGGCTTATTGTGGGCATAATAAGAGATATCACCGATATAAAGAAGGCCCAAGAGAGGATACGCTTCCAAGCCGATCTTTTAGAGCAGGTCCATAACACTGTGATCGCAACAGACCTGGAAGGGAATATAATCTACTGGAATAAGTCTGCAGAGACCCTCCTGGGCTGGAAGTCGGAGGAGGCTATGGGCAAGAATATCGCTGAGACCGTAGTGCCGGAATGGGGACTTGACAAGATGAACAGGGTGATCTCAGACCTTATCAAAGACAGAGGCAACTGGGATGGAGAGTTCTACTTCAAGAAGAAGGATGGCAGCACTGTGCCCTTCCATCAGTGCTTTAGCAGCATAAGAGATGGCCGGGGAGAGCTCATCGGTCTGGTGGGGGTGGCTGTGGATTTGACCGAAAGAAAGCATATAGAGGAGGCACTGAAAAAAGCAAAGAGGGAGGCAGAAGAGGCAGCCAGAGTCAAATCGGATTTCTTAGCCAACATGTCCCATGAGATCAGAACCCCCATGAACGCCATAATAGGAATGACCAGCCTCCTTTTGGAGGAGCCGCTGACGCCAGAACAAAGAGACTGCATCGAGGTAATTGAGACCAACGGCGACGCCCTCTTAACAGTGATCAATGATATCCTCGACTTCTCCAAGATGGAAAACAATAAGACCGTTCTGGAGGAGTGTCAGTTCGCTATTGCTCAGTGTGTTGAAGATTCCCTGGATCTGGTGGGGATCAATGCCGCTAATAAAGGCCTAAACCTGGCTTATTCAATCGACAAAAGCGTTCCTGAAATGATCGTAGGCGACCCTTCCAAGCTCAAACAGGTGCTGGGAAACCTGCTCTCCAATGCAGTCAAGTTCACGGATAAGGGCGAGGTCGTGGTCACAGTCTCAGCTCAGGAGGTCGATGGCGATAATGTGATTCAATTCGAGGTTCGGGACACGGGGATAGGCATTCCACAGAATCGCATGAAGCTTCTATTCCTTCCTTTCAGCCAGATGGAGCCGTCGACCTCCAGGCTGTACGGAGGGACGGGCCTGGGACTGGCGATATCCAAGAGGCTGGTGGAGATGATGAAGGGAAGAATCTGGGCGGAGTCCAGTGAGGGTACAGGCTCCAGTTTCCATTTCACCATCAGAGCGCCTGCAGTGAAACTAAAGTTCGATTCGCCGGCAGCAACATCCCAGATGATAGGCAGAAGGGTTGTGATAATCGTGGATAACGAGACCACCCGGCGTATCCTGTGCAAACAGATCTGTGATTGGGGCATGATTCCGCTTATTACCTCATCTGCTTGGGAGGCAATCCAGTGCATTCAGCGGGGCGGTGTTGATATCGCTATACTGGACACGGATCTTTTGGACAATAGCGGCCTGGAACTGGCCGAGGAGATCCAAAGATGCATGAGGACCATGCCTCTGCTCCTGCTTACCACCCGGGGAAAGCAGGTGCCTGACGGTTATTCTCATCTGACCAAACCACTCAAACCAACTCAGCTGCATAGAGCATTGTCTGACATCCTTCCCAACAGCTCTGAAAAAGAGATAAGAAAAGAACCTGTCAAAAAAGAAAAACCTCAGATCAGCCCTCTGAGAATACTCCTGGCCGAGGATGATATGCCAAGCCAGTGGGTGGCCCAGAAGATGCTGAAAAGACTGGGATATAGGGCGGATACAGCATGTAACGGATCAGAGGTCCTTTTGGCTTTGGAGCAGCACGATTTCGATGTAGTACTTATGGACTGGAGGATGCCTGAGATGGACGGTCTGGAGGCTACGCGCATCATCCGCCAGCGCTGGCCTAAGAGCCAACTGAAGATCATAGCTCTCACCGCCTATGCCCTGCCTGGTGACATGGAAAAATGCCTTGAAGCAGGAATGGACGGATATATCAGCAAACCACTTCGAAAAGAGGATCTGGCTCGGGAGCTGGAGAAATATCAGAGAGATTCGACGTCGGTGTGATGATAATGATTAATAGCAATCAGCTCATAAGTCAATTTTAAATGAATTGCTTTCCCAGGCCGAATATAGTTATAAGCAGATGCATAGAGTTTGATCACTGCCGCTATGACGGGAGCATGATAACGAGCGATTTTGTAGCAGCTCTCAAGCCTCATGCCCACTTCATCCCGGTATGCGCGGAAATGGAGATAGGCCTTGGAGTTCCCAGAAGCTCTATTCGGATTGTGTCTGTTAAGGGAGAGCTCAGGCTCATCCAACCGGCCACCGGTCTGGATGTGACCGATAGGATGGTATCGTTCTCCAGGAGCTTCCTTTGTTCGCTATCTGGAATTGATGGATTCATTCTGAAGTTCCGCTCGCCATCCTGCGGCATGAAGGATATCAAGGTTTACTCCAGCCAGGACGGTCCAAGCACTGCAACCAAAGCAGCTGGCTTTTTCGGAGGAGCTGTGGTCAAGAGTTTTCCAGATCTGGCCATTGAGGATGAGGGAAGGCTGAGAAACAACAATCTCAGAGAGCATTTTCTGACCAGGATCTTCACCTTGGCCGCCTACAGAGAGGTGGAAAGAGAGGTCAATATGGCAAAGCTCATTCGCTTTCATTCCACCAACAAGCTGTTGCTGGCAGCACACAGCCAGAAGGAGGCGAAGGTCCTGGGAAATATAGTGGCCAACCGGGAGGGAAAGGATATTTCAAAGCTCCTGGGAGAGTACCATGAGCATCTGGCAATGGCATTGATGAGGCCTCCCAGGTACACTTCCAAAGCCAATGTGCTCATGCACTCCCTGGGATACTTCTCCCATGAGCTATCCTCTGCCGAGAAAGCCTTCTTTCTGCAGAGCATTGAGAAGTACAAGCAGAAGAAGCTTCCGTTCAGCGCACCGCTCTCCATCCTGCAGAGCTGGATTGCCCGCTTCGATGAGGAGTATTTGAAGGAGCAGACCTTTTTCGAGCCCTTTCCAGAGAAACTGATAGAGCTCTGCCGGGACACTCAATGCGAATGGGCGGGAGCAGATCTATTTGAAGGGAGAAAAGCGGGCAGAGCTGATTAAATTGATCCAACTGGCTCTTCGCTGTATCGAGTGGGTAGCGGGATAATTAACACTGGTGGTTTACGGAATACGGAATAAAACCGCAGAGGCGCAGAGCGCACGGAGGACGAACGAACGGAGACGACTATTCGCTCAGAAATATGCTATTTTTTCAAGTGCTGGTAATAAGGCAAATTTTCACGTCTCTGCGAACTCTGCGGTTAATATTCGTAGCTGAATATTCAAACACATGGTAGTTACGGAAAAAAACCTCAGAGTCACAGAGCGCACAGAGGATCATGAAAAAATGTCGAATTCCTGTGAATAGCGCACGAACCCACACCAAATAGCGAGGAGCCATCCAACTTTATTAGCTCTCATTGCTATTCCCTTTCATCATTCCCATCCCATCATCATCCCATCTTCCGGAGATATCGCTCTTCCGAACGATCACCCTTCAGAGACGATCACCTTTCCAGAGCCGCTGACCATCTGGCTGACATTCCTGGGATTGCCCTTATAGTAAACGCTTCCGCTGCCGCTTATCAGGGCATTCAGCTCATCCATGGCGTTTACCTGAGCCATTCCAGAGCCGCTGATGGTTACATCAGACCGGTCTGTCATAAGATCATAGCCGTGCATCGTCCCCGAGCCGCTGATCATAATATCGCTGTCTTTTGTCACGCCCTTCAAGAGGGCATCGCCCGAGCCCGATATTGTCGCCCGAAGATCCTGGCAGAGGATGTTCAGTTCCATGCTTCCCGAGCCGCTCATGCCAAGGCTGAGAGCATCAGATTCTATAGGGGACCGGCTGATGATCCTCCCAGAGCCGCTGATGCTTATGCTCTCCAGCACTGGGGTGGAGGCGAAGATCTTGATGGGCTCATGGGGATTTATGCAGTCCGCCCTTTGATATATGGTGAGCTTTCCGCCAGAAACATCGGTTTTCATATATTGAATGATATTATCCTCTGCCTCAATTCTCAAATGCTTCTCCTCCTGGACGAGATAGACATCACCGATTCCCGCCAGGTCGATGCTGCTGAAGTCGTCAACCGTCCTGTTCTCAAAAGCATAACTTCCTGATCCCTGAATGCAGCCGGGCATAATGCAGCCGCTGATAAAAACCAAAAGGACTATGCTTATTGCGCTTATGAGGATGATCTGCTCGATCAATGGTTTCATCATTGCACCTGATCCAGACGAATATGCGTCTATTCTTTATTCAGAGCACTAAATAATACATTAGAGAAGCTGCTACTGGAAGGACGATGTTATCGTTGACCTTTAAGGGGAGCGATTCAATGATGCTGGACAGGAGCACAATGGCTAGGGTCCCTACAGTCGGCAGCACCATAAATGCACCCATAGCCCCTGCGGCAAAGCCAACAGTTCCCTCAAAGGTCTTGCTCTCATTCCAGGGCAGCTTATGTCTGCCATAGCTGCTTCCCATAAATGTGGCAAGGCCGTCGCCCATAGCCAGTATGATGATAACAGCGATCGCTGCCGCTGGATGGTCCCTCAAAAGGCCCAGGGCAAAGAGGACTCCAAGGGCATTGTAAAGCGCTCCCTCACCCGGGATCTCTCCCTCCCGGCCCACGTTTTCCACCCATTCCTTCATCCCTGGTACCTTAATCCCGGATGCGATCAGATGAATGAGCAGGATCTCTGTGCATGTCAATAAGAGGACAAAGATCGATGTCGTCCGGATGCCAAAAATCCAGATCAAAAGGCATGTAGCCAGGTTGGAAGCAATATGCAGAGCTTTTCTCGCCCGCTCATCATCTCTGTTTTTTGCCTTCCTCTCCCGGAAGACTATTGCCTCGGCAACGGCATATCCCAGGCCGGCGATGGCAACAACCAGCCCCAGGTCCAGCCACCACATCTCTTTCCCTGATACCTGGTAGCTGCCGAAGATAAGTCCCACGAAATACAATACGGGAAATATCAGATTTCCCAGGAGGGGAAACAGGATCGAGAACCAGCCACTGAGTATCTCAATCCGGGTGCTTCCCCCTACACCTATGAAGACCTCCATGGCAGTGGCTATCAACATTGCAGCGATGATGCTGACGAGGAGGAGCTTGAAGCGCTCGGTCGAGGTTGGATTGGAATGGGACAAGGGCTCTCCTGATCGATAGCAACCATGTAGCTGATCGATATCGGGCAATTGACCCGGAGGTATATAAAAGAATGGTGTGCTTCATTGCCGCCTGATAAGGGATTATTAAATCAGAGTGAATCAGGATAAATCAGTATCAAAGAGCTATGCCGGTTCAATTCGATCCCCGTTTAGGTCCGACAGTATTCCCCTTCCAGCCAGAATTCCCGTTGCCGCTGCGCTCACTATCCCCCTAGACAGGCCCGCGCCGTCTCCTGCCACATATAGCCCTTTCAGAGAGCTCTGGAAGCTGCCATCCACCTCGATCTTCCGGGCATAGAACTTGATCTCGGGAGCATATACTAGGGTGGAGTCGGCATTAACTCCGGGGATGATCTGGTTTAGGATCTCCAGGCCCTCGATGATGTCCATCACTATCCGGTGAGGCAGGGCCATGGAAATATCCCCCGGGGTCACATCCTTGAGGGTATTCTCCACAGTGTTCCGGGCTATTCTCTCCTCAGTTGACCTGCGGCCCCTGTGCAGATCACCGAGCCTCTGGATGACCGGCTTATGCCCTCCAATGGTTGTGACCAGCTTTGCTATGGACATGCCATAAGCGGTGGTGTTCTCCACCGGCCGGGTAAGCTCCAGCCGAACCAGGAAGGCGAAGTTGGTGTTCTCAGACTTCTCTACTATCATGGAGTGGCCATTGGTGGCGATGAAATCAGGGTACTCCTCTTTGACCACAAAACCACCCGGATTGGTGCAGAAGGTCCGGACGAAGTCGTCGTACCTGCGAGTGACTATGTGAAACTTAGGGTCCCTGTTTATCCGGGTGATGGGATCCATTATGATCGAGGGCACCTCTATCCTGACACCTACATCCAGGGGCCCGTACCTGGCCTTGATAGCGTACCTGTCCAGGAGAATGCTGATCCATTGTGCTCCTATCCTGCCTGGAGCCAGCAGGATCCGGGAGGCCTTCTCCTCTGTGCCATCGGCCAGCCGGATTCCTGTGCACCTCTCGCCCTCAACAATCAGATCCTCCGCCCGGCAGTTCAGCCGGAACACAACTCCCCTCCGCTCCAGATCCATCTTGAACGCGGCTATTATCTCGGGCGTTCTGTCGCTGCCCATATGGCGCTGATTTATGGGCACAAAACGGGCTCCGGCAGCAGCCGCCTTTCGCCTGAGCTGTTCTTTATCGTATTCTGATGATTCAATGACCATGTTTGGCGCACCATATCTGAGAAAAGCGGAGTCGACCTCATCGATCAGCCTCCAGGCCTCGCTTTTCGCCAGGCTCTCCAGGTCACCTCCAATTGTGGGATGGAGGTTGAGAAGGCCATCAGAGAATGCGCCTGCTCCTCCCACCCCGCACATTATCTGGCAGGGATAACAGTGAAAGCAGTGGCCTCTATCCTTCATGGGACAGTTGCGATCCCGGATGTCCTTTCCCTGATCTATCACCAGTACTTTAGCATCTGACCTGGAAAGCTCTAAAGCGGCGAACAGTCCCGCAGGGCCGGCACCAACGATGATCACATCGACCATACAAAAATGATATTAGTGTTATGGCTATTTATATCTGCGTCTGAGCGAATATTAGCGATCGCGCGATTAACCTTCGGATCATTGTAATAAGAAAAGAAATCGAGATATCGCTTGTCCTTCTTGCCCAGATCTTTTCCGCTTCTGATTTTGTCTACAATAAGGGCATTGAGGAGCCTGCCTCATACAAGGGTATATAAGGACCATCAGCACGAGCGAGAGCACATCCATGTCGCAAGATCAGTTGGCACAACCCCCATCACGGTTATGGGAGATCGCCCAGCTGTCGTTTGCGCACCTCGTTAATGATATCTATGCTCCGGTGCTGATGGCACTTCAGCCGCTTCTCATCACCACCCTCGGGTACAGTTATGTCCAGGCCGCGCTCCTCCCGGTGATGCACAGCCTGATCTCCTCGCTGCTCCAGCCGGTCTTCGGTAGTCTCGCAGACAAGCGAGGGTTTCGGGTCAGTGTGGCAGTCTCCATCCTCCTCTCTGGCTGCGGGATAGCCGTTCTGGGCCTGCTATCGAACCACTACCTGGCCATGCTCGGCTGCGTCGCAATCGCCTCTGTTGGCGCTGCAACCTTCCATCCGGGTGCACTCTGCAAGGTAGCTTCGATTGCTGTCTTGAGTAACCGGGGCCGTCTCACCTCTTTCTTTATCGTGGGCGGAAACCTCGGTCATGCTCTCGGACCGATCCTTGCCGGCATAGTGATCACGGCTGGAGGCCTTTCTGCTATAACCTGGCTTTTGATACCTGCTGTGATCGGCGCACTTCTCCTCCTTATTCGTCCGATCCCAGACACCTGCCCGGTGGCGGCACGACAGGCAGAGTCCGACGGCGAGGAGAACTGGAAGCCGGTGATCCTTCTCTTCACCGGCTCTACGCTCCGCTCCTGGGTCACCGTCGGGACGATGACCTTCCTCCCCACCTACCTTGTCCTGAACGGGTACCCTCTGCTTGAGGCAACCTTCTTCATCAGCTCCATGCTCTTAGCTGGGGTTGTCGGGCAGCTTGCCGGAGGCTACTTCTCCGATCGGGTGGGCCGGAAACCGGTAGTTATCGCGACAACTCTGTGTTCCATCCCGGCTTTTGCCGCGATTCTTCTGACGAATGATGCGCTTCAGATTTTCGCGATACTCTGCTTCGGGTTTTTCCTCTGGGCCTCGTTCTCGGTGACGATTGCCATGGCTCATGAGCTTATGCCGAGCAAGATTGGCCTGATCTCGGGCCTCTTCATGGGTATCGCTATGGGCGCTGGCGGCCTTGGTGTCTCGGTATCGAGTGCCATTGCCGACCAGTTCGGGCTCACCGCCACCCTTTCCGTCTTCCCCTTTCTGATCCTCCTGGCAGCTTTGCTCTTTTCAGCCGTTGGATACCCGCGGAGGCTTTCATAAAAAATAGGGGGGATGGTCAACTTATCCATCCTCGAATCGGTTTCAGGTCTCTACTCCCAGCACCTTCAGGGGGTGCACGCCCGCGCCCTGGAGGGCCTGTAGCTCCTCCGTGCTTTCCAGGTGGAACTCCTTGATGGTGGAGACGAACTCTTCCGGAGAGTCGGCGGCGTCCATCAGGACAAAGTCCTCCTTCAGCCTGTAGGCCCAGCTTGGCCAGGTATCTATGTTGCTCATGTTTCCGGCCTTGTTGAAGTCGAACCCGAGGACCAGGCCGTCACCAGATTTGGACGAAGCGTCCCAACGGATGAATATGCCTGCGACTCTGGTGCCGTTATACTTCTCCGTCAGAGCGCTTGTCTCATCTTCGGTAAGGCATTTGACGAAGATGCCGCTCTTTCCAGGAGTGCAGTCCCAAGCGATCTGGAAGTAGTCATCTTTGCACCAGTTGGGACAGGCTATTACCTTGTAGCTCTGGTTGGCAGGGTCATCGATGGGGAGCTCTTTTTCCATGTACCTCGCGAGCAAGAAGCCGCTGGAGACTCCAGGGCAGAGGTGGTCGTGGAGCTGGACGGCCTTCATGAAGACATATGGGGTTTTCTCGTGGGTCCAGACATTGGCGATGGGCAGCATGTGGCTGAAGTTGCCCGGCTCCCAGGTCTCGACGTTGGCGAGGACGGTCTCTGCATCGATCTTATCCTTATCCTGGATCTCGAAGCCGGAGGCGTCAGCGTTCATCTTCATGTATACCGCCTCTCCGGTGTTCTTGTTGAAGAAGCCGAACCAGAGGGGCTTCCAGGGTGCGCTCAAGATGTTGACCAGGTTCTCCTTTCCAGGAGTGCAGCCGGAGACTTCCACCACGGCATCAAGGCACATATCGGTCGTCTGGCCGTCGATTACCGGATATCCGGCGTTGGTAAGGGCCAGGACGTTCACATCTCCCTTCTCAAACCCCAGTTCGGTCATGGCATAGTTTGTTGCATTCGTGCCGAGCTGATACATGTCCACCCCTTCGGCCAGAGCCATACCAGGCACCAGGGCCAAAAGGAGCAGAACCGTTACTGCAAATTTCTCCATTTTCACTTTATCGCCTCATCTTCGGTACTGTGCTTGCAATCTGTGAATAGTCGCAGACGTGGAGATGTTAATCTGAATAGTTTATAACTTTTTTGGAAAAAATTCATACTTGATATGAATAAATATAAATTTTGCTTATAACAATTTTTCAGCGCCGAAATGGCAGAAGAGGGGGGCGTCCGGGGGCAAGCATTGCACCGAGAGCCACGCCCCCAATTGTAGCTCTGTGCAGAGGTGATCGTAAAAAGATTTAGGGAGATTTGAGGACATGATGCTCAGGGATGATGAGCGTATCCGCCCTTTTCTCCTGTTGCCGTGGGACGGACGAACTGCATTCCCTTGTTCGAGCCCATTATGCATAGAGGCATGGCCTTCTCAAAGTCCATTCCATTCTCAGGAGAGAAGAACCTGTCGTCAGCCTCCAGGTGCACCACCCGGCCAACGATTAGCACATACTTCTCTCGGGCTATCTCCTCTTCCACAGTGCATTCAGCCCAGGCCAGGCAGCCCTCGATTCCTGGTGGCTTGACCTTGACTGAGGGTCTGGCCACTAGACCCGCTTCCTTGAGTTCGTCGACCTCTGGGGGGAAGCTCTTAGCACAGGTCATGACTGCATCCTCCATCCCAGCTCTTGGCACATTGATCACAAACTCCCCCGTCTGGCGGATGTTTTCCAATGTGTCTCTTTTTAGCCAGGAGGCGATCAGCACCTCATCCAGTGGCCGGAGGACCGGGGTCACACAGGACCAGGGTGCCGCATTTCGCACTCCATCTTGAGAGATCGTAGATAAGAGCACTACCGGCAGAGGCATGATCTGCGACCTCTGATTCGGCTTCAGAATCATACCTTGATCACTCCGCCAGCAGCCGGTCCACGATCTCTTTCATCTCCGCCAGCTGGGGCACCTGGCTGCCCTTCAGACATGCCTGGAAGACATCGCGATCAAAAGGCACGCTGCCTATGACCTTCTTCCCGTCAACCAGGGACGAAAGCTCCGCAGCATCCTCATTCATCCGGTTGAGGATGAAGCAGACCGGCTTATTGATCTTCGCCCCCATCTCCGATATCTTCTCTGATAGCTGCACCGACTCGAAGCTGGGGTCTATGACCACCACTATCCGGTCGCTGCCCGCTTCCACCCCCCGGCCGAAGTGCTCGATTCCCGCATCCGTATCCACGATGACCTGCATTCCATCCGCTTTCAGTTTCTCGATGAACTCTCGGGCCAGGGCGCCCATGGGACAGGCACAGCCTTCGCCGTAGTCGTGGATCTTGCCGATGGCAACCAGCTTTATGCCATCCTCGCCCACAATCAGCTCCTGGGGTATATCATCTATCGAGAACTCCTGAAGAATGGAGAGCTTTTCTTTTCCCTCCGACCTCATAAATTTCATCAACCGCTCCCCCAGCCCCTTCTTGCCGCCCAGGGAGTCCATGAAGTCCCTGGGCTGGGGCAGGCCCAGCTGCTTGTAGAGGCCGAAATTGGACTCGTCGGTGTCCACCACCAGCACTTTCTCTCCTCTCGAAGCCATCTCCCGGGCGATAAGAGCGGAGACGGTGCTCTTTCCGCTTCCGCCTTTGCCGCAAATCACAAATTTCATCTCTATTCACATCCTTCAGCTGACAAATATCTGCTTATTCAGTGCCAGAGGAACGCCATTGGCAATTCCCTGCCGGGTGTAATACATTTCCACCCTGCCGTCGTGCGCCCAGTAGGTGTCAGCGTAATATAGGGGAAGAACCGGCAGCTCCTGTGCATGGATCACCTGAATACGATCGATCAGATCCTCCCGTTTCTGCTCGTCTATCTCAGCCACCTCTCCGTCCAGCAGCTCATTGAGCTCCGAGTTCTCTGTGTAGCGGGCGCTGTTGAAGGTGTATCCATCGCCGGTCATCCTCTTCAGGATCTCGGGATCTGCACCCATGCCGCCGTGGCTGTTTAGAGCCAGATCGAACTTCCATTCAGTAACCATGCTGTCAAGGGTCTTGGAATCCACTGTGCGAAGGCTTATCATGAAGCCTGCATCCTCAAGCTGCTGGCGTATCAGCTCTCCTGCCCGCTCATTGATTGAGGTTACCAGCATCTCCAGTTTGACCGGACTCCCATCCACAGAGAAGTAGCCGTCCACCTTGGAGTAGCCCAGCTCCTCCATCAGCTCCTCTGTCTTTGCCGGGTCGTAGTCGTATGGCTCTACATCGGAATTGTACCAGTGGTTATCCACAGCGAAAAGGCCGGGGCTGGCCAGGACTCCGTAGCCGCGAGCGGCATTGTCCACCAGGGCCTGGCGATCGATGGCATAGTAAAGTGCCTGCCTGAAACGGGAATCAGATAGAGGCTCCTTCTTGTGATTGACCATGATCTTGGTGATAGAGTCATGGGAGGAGAGCATCACGGTGAAGCCCTCGTCTTTCAGGTTCTCTACCACCTCAGGAGGCACGTTTGCTGCGTTCACATCCCCTTTCTCCAAAGCGGCCGCAGACATCTCCAGGTTTACCTTGACGAACTTAAGCTGTTTCACTTTGGGGCTGCCGAGGTAGTAGTCGTCAAAGGCCTGATAGAGATAGCTTCCCTGGGACTGGTCATAGTCCACCAGCTGGAATGGGCCGGTGCCCACAAGAGCGGAATCCTCCCGAAACTCTGCGGGATCGTCTACGCCCTCATATATGTGCTCCGGGAGAATGGGAAGGGTTCCGGCAACCAGTTCCAGGAAAGGAGCATAAGGCTGGTTGAGGCTGATTCTGACTGTATAGTCGTCGACCGCCTCTGCCGTCTTTATGATGTCGGAGGAGACCCATATGTAGGGATGCTCTTTAATGTAATCGATGGTAAAGACCACATCGTCGGCGGCGAACCTCTCGCCATCATGCCAGAGGACATCCTCTCGCAGCTTGAATGTATAAGCATCATCTCCCTCCATCTCCCAGCTCTCGGCCAGAGCGGGGATGATGCCCTTTTCGTCCTTCCAGACCAATGTGTCGAAGATCAGGCTCATCCTCACATATCCTGGGCCGCGCGAGTAATGGCCGTAGGGCGATGGGTAGCCCCAGTCGCCGATATAGTCGGCAATGGTCAGCACCTGGCCATCACCGCCATCGTCTGCCTGGGCGGTGCAAAGCAATAATAGCAGCAATCCAGCTGCAACAAATCCAATCATTGGGAGGCATCTCATGGAGATGGAATCCCTGGTTGATGATCCGATAAGCATTTGAATTTCACCTTGGCAGTAGAATCTCGCAGGTTGTTTTAAGAACCTTTCCATTAGTAGTATGAATTAAAATCTATGAGTGAATAATAGTAACAATGTTATTCAGTTAGGCTCCTCGCTGTTGTTATGGGTGAACTTGCATCGGAAATTCTCTGTATCTTTTCGCCTATGTGGTGAACCGCTATGCTCTGACCCAACCACAGAGACACAGAGGAACAGAGGCCATATTCTCTGCCTGGACTCACCCACATAATTCAGCGAAGAGCCTTCAGTTATCTATGCCCAATCACATTACTCCTGCAATCTTGAGCAGATACATGCCGGCGTTCTGCATCTGAGATAGCATTGCCTGGTCGACCTTGAACTCCTTTATAGTGGAGACCAAGCTCTCCGGGCTGTCCGCATAGTCCATGGAATTCCAGCGAATGAATATGCCTGCAATCCCCAGCACTGCCTTCATCAGGGCAATCTTAGAATCAATCTTAAATATAACGAAAAAAATTAGATAATTTATGCGGTTCCATACCGATCGATAAACAGATGAGAGATAATGGATGTATTCAATCGAGACACGGGATTTAACCAAGAGTTTTGTGCTGTATAGAGGATTCCTGGATGCCATAAGAAGATCCGGAAATAGAGATATTCTGACCACGCTGGATAGAGTCAACATCAAAGTTCAAGAGGGGGAGGTCTATGGCCTTCTCGGTCCAAACGGAGCGGGCAAGTCCACTCTGATCAAGATACTGTGCACCCTTATTCTTCCGTCAGAGGGAGAGGCATATGTAAATGGCTATGATGTGGTGAAAGAGGGTCAGCAGGCAAGGGAGTCCCTGGGCTTTGTGACCACCGATGAGAGGAGCTTCTACTGGAGGCTATCGGGCAGAGAGAACCTGCAGTTTTTTGCCACTCTCTACAATCTTCCTCAGAGCGTCGTCAGGTCAAGAACAGAGGAGCTTTTGGATGTGGTCCGGCTCAAACACCGGGCAGATGAGCCCTTCTATAGCTACTCTGCGGGCATGAAGCAGCAGATGGCCATCGCCCGGGGGCTTTTAAACGATCCTGCAGTCCTCTTTATGGACGAGCCGACCAGAAGCCTGGACCCGGGAGCGGCAAGGAACCTGCGGAAATTCATCAAGGAGAAAATCGTGGCAGAGAAGGGCAAGACCATATTCATCTCCACTCATCAGCTGGATGAAGCGGAGGAGCTCTGCGATAGAGTGGCCATACTGGATGAGGGGAAGATCAAGGCAAATGGGAGCCCGTTGGAGCTGAAGGCCGGTCTTTCCCAGGGTTGCACTCTGGGCGATGTCTTCAGCCATTATACCGGCAAGGCATCGCTAGATGAGCAGTCGACGCCATTTCCAGTAAACATCCCCCGGCAGAAGAGCAGAGGGCGGGGAATAGGCAGAAGGAGGGGAATATGATCTTCGAGAAGGCATTCTGGTTCATCAAGAAGGGCTATATGTTGCAGTTGAGCTACAAGTTCGACTTCTTCTTAAGGCTGTTTTTCATGCTCTTCAATATACTGACCTACTACTTCATCGCCAAGCTGATAGGAGATGGGGCAGCCAAGTACCTGGAGCCCTATGGAGGGGATTATTTCTCCTTCGTCCTCATAGGCATGGCCTTTTCCGGATATCTGATGATCTCGCTCCGGAGCTTTTCCGAGAGCGTGCGAGATGAGCAGATGATGGGAACTTTAGAGGCCATGCTGGTGACCCCCACCAGCACATCGAGCATCATCGCCCTGTCATCCCTGTGGAACTTCATCTTCGCCTCCTTCCGGGTGCTGCTCTATCTGGTCATAGGCATACTCTTAGGAGTGGATATGACTCAGGCCAATGTTGGAGGCGCGCTATTGATCCTGGTCCTCACTATAATATGCTTCAGCAGCATAGGAATACTCTCGGCCAGCTTCATAATGGTCTTCAAACGGGGAGACCCGATTAACATGCTTCTGATGGGCACCTCTGAGCTCTTTGGAGGGGTCCTCTTTCCCATCGAGGTATTCCCGTCCTGGCTGCAGAGCATCTCTCACATCCTGCCCATCACCTACTCGGTCAATGGCATGAGGCATGCTCTCTTGCAGGGGTACTCCATCGGCGAGCTGGCTCCGGAGTTGCTCAGCCTGGTCCTGTTCTCGATCGTGCTGCTTCCACTGAGCCTGTTTGTGTTCGAGAGGGCGGTTTTAAAGGTCAAGGCAGAGGGAGGATTGGTGCAGTATTAATGGCGCTTTCAACAGAAAAGTTCAACAATGAGAAAAACCTACACCCATGCGTAGGAGATGAATCTAATATGGCTGATTGCGATCTATGTACCCGTGCTCGTCCAACACTTTATCCCATCAAGGCTCCGGTGCATAACCTGACCTATCCTGAGGGAGCCTATAAGGGAGTATGCGACATCTGCCTGGAGCATCTGGAGAAGGGCTGGCAGGAGCGCTTTGGGTCCAAGCCTGAAGAGAAAAAATAAATTAACTTATTTTTAACATAATTTTTCTTAGGATTCTGCTAGCCTTGGCTATGCCTGAAGATGATGATTATGAGGATGCAAAAGGAGGAGAAGATAGTAGTGGTATTGCTTTTCATGGCACTAGGCTCACTGGCAGCCGCCTTCTGGGCCTTCAGCCCTGAGGAGAGCTATACCCCTGCCTCTGGGGATATGGGATCCGGGGAGAATTCCCGCTCCCCTCTCATCACTCTGGACGGCCGGATCACAAGCGCAGAGAATACCAGGAGCGGCGGCAATCTGATCTTAAACCTGGATTCGACAGCAATGCCCGTTTTCATTCCCGCCAGCTCTGGGGCAAAGGAGCTATCAGCTCAGCTTCAGAAGGATACGCGGGTGAGGATCACCGGAACCATAAATAGTTATCAGGGCAAAGATGAACTGAAGGTATCCAGAAAAGCAGATGTCCAGCTGCTGGAAGGATGATCCATCCCGGGAGAAGATCCAAATGACGGCTAATCTAATTCTGATAGGTAACAGAGAGGAGGAGAGTTGAAGGCGCTCGTCCTGGGAGGCACGGGAAGAATCGGCTCGGCGGTGGCCTGGGATCTGGCCAGGTACGGCGGAGCCGATGTGGTGGGAATCGCTGGCCGAAGAGAGAGATCACTGCAAAAGACCCTTGATTGGATAGGTAGCGACCGAGTTGTACCCCACCTCATCGATATCTCCGATCCCAGGGAATCCAGAAGGCTGATGCAAGAGTATGATATTGGGATCATCGCCCTTCCCGAGAGAAGGAGTAGCTATAGAGCGGTGGAGACGGCGATAGGCGCAGGCCTGGATGCTGTGGACATCCTGGAGGAGTATCACCGCCGACCGGATCCCTATGAGAAGGAGGGTTTGGCAGCACCAACGGGCATGACCCTGGACGATTATGGCGAGTCGTTGCACAAAAAGGCTATTGATAGCGGTGTTGCCCTTCTGGATGGCATGGGATTTGCCCCTGGACTCTCCAATGTCACCCTGGGCGAGGGAATCAGAAAGGTGGGAGCCAAAAGGGCGGTGGCCCGGGGTGGGGCGGGATTCCCTGCCGAGAGGCAGCGGCCCGCCACCCATTGCAGTATATGATCACCTGGTCCTTTGATCATGTTCTGCGCGAGTACATGGTCAGGGTCAGGGTGCTGGAGAACGGCCAGGTGGTAGAGGTGGCGGCAACCTCAGGACGGGAGAGCTTCCGGTTCCAGGAATGCGGAATCGATGAGCAGCTGGAGTGTGCCATCACCCCAGGGATGCCCAGCTTCCTGTACACCCACAACCATATGGAGAGCTTCTCTGAGAAGACGGTTCGCTGGCCGGGCCACTGGCAGGCCATTGACACCCTGAAAGAGTGCGGCCTCTTGGATATTGCTCCTATAAATTATGCTAGTCAGTCCGTCTCCCCCCGGGACTTCTTCTTGAATTTGATAGAGCCGAAGCTCAGACCCCTGCCCGGTGACGAGGACGTCTGCGTCATGTGGAACACTGCCTGGGGAAGGGATGAGCAGGCCGAATACTTCATGTGGACGGGCGCAGACAGCAAAAACGGCATATCTGCCATGGCCAGGGTGACCAGCTCCTCCGCAGCAATTGCCGCCAGGCTTCTGGCCCAGGGCAGGATCAAGAAGAAGGGAATTGTTGCTCCGGAGGAGGCCTTCAAGGATGAAGCCTATAGCGATCTCATGCGGGAGCTGGAAAGAAGGGAGATCAATATAGTGGAAGCGATAAAGCCCGTGAAAGCAGAAACAACGCTGAATGCCTGAAAGCCAGGATGAAGAGAAGAAAGGAGCGAGAAAGAGGAGATAGATCTTGATCATAACCCTTCTTTCCGACTTTGGCTCCTTTTATCCCGCTCAGATGAAGGGGGTGATCCTCTCCCGGCTGCAGGGCAAATCAGGAAATATCGCTGGCAAGATAACCTTCGTGGATATTGCCCATGACATCCCCGCACAGGATGTGAGGGCGGGGGCGTTTGCTCTTCTCTCTACGGTCAGGTTCTTTCCCCCTGGAACCATTCATATTGCAGTGGTCGATCCTGGGGTGGGGACAGCCAGGCGGAGCCTGGTGGTGGAGAGCGGCGGCCAGATGTTCGCAGGACCTGACAATGGCCTTCTCATTCCCGCCGCTCGCTCCCTGGGAAGGCCGGTGGCCTATGAGATCACCCCCCATCCTGGGGCCTCCAGCACCTTTCACGGCAGGGATGTGTTCGCCCCCGCTGCGGCCCTCATCGCCGCTGGCCAGCCACCGGCAAGCCTCGGTCCCAGGGTCCGGCCTGTGGACCTTGATTTTGGCGAAGCAAAAAAGACTGCTCACGGCCTTGAGGCCACAATCATTTATGTCGACCGTTTCGGCAACCTCATCCTGAACTTGCAGAGGCTTCCCGCCCAGGATATGATGCTCAAGGGAGTCAGGCTGAAGAGGGCGAGAACCTATGCCGAAGGGCGGAGGATCGAACCACTTATAACCCTGGGGAGCCATGGCTTTGCAGAAATTGCGATCAACCAGGGAAATGCCAGCGAGGCTTTTTGCCTGAAGGCTCAAGATCGCATCGAGCTGGAGGAGATTTGAGTTGTTTGGAATAGAGTTCGTTCCCGATGAATCGGTACTGAAGATCGGCTATATGGCGAAGCTGGCAGAGGATGCTGGATTTGGAAATATCTGGATCACAGATCACTACAATAATAGGGATGTCTGGACTACCCTCGCCGTACTCTCTTTATTGACCAATAAGATCTCGCTCGGAACGGGCGTCACCAACCCCTACACCAGGAATGCGGCCATCACTGCCTCCAGCATCGCCTCCATAAACGAGCTCTCCGGCGGGCGGGCAATCCTGGGCATAGGTCCCGGTGACAAGGCCACATTCGATAAGATGGGAATCGACTGGGACAAGCCCCTCTCCAGGGTTAGGGAGACTGTCCTGGCGATCAGAGCCTTCCTGGCTAAAGAGCAGGTCAGCCAGGCGGGGTTCAAGGGGGCTCAAATGTCCTTTACCACCTCGAAGATACCGATTTATATCGGCGCTCAGGGTCCCAAGATGCTGGAGCTGGCCGGGGCGATCAGCGACGGGGTTCTGATCAATGCCTCCCATCCCGATGATTTCAAGTTCGCTGTGCCCATGATCCGCGCGGGAGCTGAAAAGGCAGGACGCAAGCCTGAGGACGTCCAGGTATGCGCTTATGCCAGCTTCAGCGCCGACAAGGACCCGGCCAAAGCGGTGAACGCCTCCAAGATAGTGGTGGCCTTCATCGTCGCCGGATCGCCGGAGAATGTGCTGGAGAGGCACGGCATAGGAATGGATGAGGCCAAGGCCATATCGGACGCTATCTCCCGATTCGACTTCAAAGGGGCGATGGATGGCGTGACCCCGAGGATGACCGAGGCCTTCTCCATATCTGGAGCGCCTGCAGACTGCAGGGCAAGGATAGACGAGCTTTTATCGACCGGAGTCACCCAGATTGTGGTCGGCTCGCCCATAGGCCCCAATAAAGAGAGCGCCATAAAGCTCATCGGAAAGAAAGTCATCGGAAAATAGGCCAGAAAGGAAGGTCAAGGCTATGCGCGGGCTTTACATTGGGCGATTTCAGCCCTATCACCTCGGCCATCAGGCAGTTCTAGAGGAGATCGCACGAGAGGTTGATGAGATAGTGATAGTGATCGGAAGCGCCCAGGAGAGCCATGGCCCGGAGAACCCCTTCACCAGCGGGGAGAGGATGGAGATGATCTATGCCGCGCTTGGCAAAGGGGAGCTGCGGAAGAGGTGTATCGTCACCACCCTGCAGGATATCAACCGCAACTCATTGTGGGTCTCACATCTGCAGTCCATGGTGCCCTGCTTTGACCTGGTCTACTCCAACAACCCCCTGGTCATCCGGCTCTTCTCCGAGGCGGGGGTTGAGGTGAAAAAGCCCCCCCTGTATCAGCGGGATGTGTACTCCGGATCGGCCATCCGCGCTCTCATGCGGGAGAGAGGAGACTGGGAGAGGCTGGTGCCTCCGGCAGTAGCGGGTTTCATCCAGGAGATCAACGGGGTAGAGCGGCTCTGCCAGGTATCAAAGAGCGATAGCGTACATTCTGCGGATTCGGCGATGCATAACTCCAGTATGATTTAGCGGTGATGGAAAGTTCGTAAAGCTGGGGCAAAAAGGGCTAAACAGCCTACAAATGCTAACCGCAAAGCTGGCAGGCTAAACACTTGCAAATGTATATAACCGGATGATAGAATCTTTCAAAAGACATCCAAAACCAATGCATCCCACATCCCGCATGTCTCTCATCCGATATAGCATTTTTCACATCCTAGGCCGAACAACTTGATAATTTTAATTTGTTCTTCATTTAGATTAATGACCTCTCGATGAACCGATCCCTTCAGTTCAATAATTGCCTCATTTATATTCCTGAACTTTTGGAATATCCATTTCAACGTAGGACATTGCGTGGGTTTCCCTAGCTGGTTTAACACAGTTTCTCCTGATTCTTTCAGCCTCTTCCGAATCATCCATTCTGCAATCGAATAGATCAACAGAGATAGAACCATTATCATGGATAGAGCTTCGATCCTTTCCTCTTTCTTGAGATAGACTTCTGCCACTCGGAAGCTTTTGTCTTTTAGGAATCGAAAGCCTTTCTCGACAGCGTTTTGGCCTTTGTAATATTGAAGCATCAATTCCCCCTCGAGAGTCTTATCGTTACTCGCCAGGACGAATCTGCCAAGTCTAGATCTCTCGTTAGCGATCGTTGCCTCATTTCGCTGAACTTCTCCTTCAATGAGATAGCCTTTCTCAAGCTGCTCATCCTTCTTTGGACGGCCTCTCTTTGAGTCGATGCGTTTGGAGATTTCACATATACTTAAGCCAGTTAGTGTGAAATGAGGATTTTCCGATATCCATCGATCTGCAGCCTTTCTGGCATCAGCTTCACACGCAAAAACTATATATCCCAGTTTCTTAAGCGATTTTCGCGCTTCAGTGAACTCTTTGCCGATCCGTCTATCGAAAGTCTTTGCCTTACTAGCATGCATTTCTCTGGAATCGACCACAACCCACTTCTGATCTATTCCTCCATAGTTAATTTCCGTCTCAAAGATACTATATCGATCATCAGAGCATGTTTTCATCTCTAGATCTAGTCTCTGAAGATCTTTAACCTCACGAACGGTTGTTGGAACGCGAGTTATCCATAGAGTGCTATCGCCAAGAAGACGAATATTCTCGGAACTGAAGAGGGCGCTATCTGCCGCAAAGTAGTTCTTTCCGGAGAAGTCCAGATTAGACTTGAACATCTGAATCGTCTCAATAAGAGTTTTCTTATCCGATTTATTTCCTGAATGGGCCTGGACAAAGAGAGGAATACCGCATTGATTGGTCACCATGCTCACAATGAACTGTTTTAGATCCCAGCGACCGTCTTTAGGATGACCAAGAGTTATCTCCATAGCAGGATTGCAGTCCAGTCCTTCGTAATCGCCATGAACACCAAAACTCGTGGTATCAACATGGTAGATATTAGTGCCAAAAGCGAGCTGTTGCATGCATTTCATGGCTATATTATTGAAAAGAGCCGTCGAGCCAAATTTATTGATCCGGTCGAGGGTTCTGCCGACAACATCCTCGTTAAAATCTTCTGGGACAACACCAGGATTAAAAAGACGTTCTAGCGCTAAATTTTCAAAGTAGCTGGGAAATATATACAGTCTGCGTTCCGCGAAACCCAATCCGTTGATCACCATTGCTTTTATTATCGCAGAATGGCTCAGTTTGCAGTTACGAGTCTTAGGAATCGATTCATCAATCACCTCTGAAATTCCCAAAGCATCGAATATCGCGGCAACTAAACCTAAGTGGTCAAGCGATAGCGTTGATAATTTCATTTCAAGCCCCTTCATATCCCTTTTCCACTTAAAAGATCATGTCAACATAAAAATGTTTCATAAAAGAAATGCCACCTGCGGGATGTGGGATGCATTGCTTGGCATGTCATTTACAGTAATCAACTGTGATCGTCGTCCTGGAGTGTCTCCATTGAACCATAAGTAGTGGTAACCAGGCGCCGCAATGCCGAAATCATAGTATACAACCGTTTGATCCGGGTAACTCTCATACATCCTGAGATTCCCTTTCTCGTGGATGAAAATGACTTCCTGCAGCCATCCTCCAAGAGGACATGTCGAATACCATTGCCAGCCTCCTTGAGTATTTATCCAGAGCATAGGTGCATTTTTAGGAAATGAAGAGACAAAGGTTCTCCATTCCAGCATTATCTGGTTGTAGTAGACGAGAGATGGTGCTCCAGTTAGTACATTATAGTTCAGCAATGCATCTTTTTCAGAATCAGACGGCTCTGGAAAAACATATGCTTCTGCACCAGATATGGGTGCTGTGGCAGCAGGCTGAGTTGCTGATGCCGATGTTGTCTGACTATTTGCACTTGATTCTTTTGGATAAGCATTGAAGCTGGATCCGTTCGAGCCGGCATAGCTTCCGTAAGATGTCCCCATGTATGGCGTTGAAGAATAGGTAACCGAGATCTCTCCATAACTGCCAGCCGCTGCTTCACCGGGATCGACACCGGGGCCAAGAATATCATGAGCATCCGAACAACTCACAAGAATCAGGGTTGAAATTAAAAGCAGATAACACAGTTTGCAGGTTATAAACATCAACATCCCTCCACGATAACTTCCTCATGCTTCCGAGATTTATATGAATTTTGATCCTCTATGGCGATCCTAATGGCTTCCTAATCAATCGGTTGGAAATCTTCTCCAGATGCATCTTACCTCCTTTTGCCAACCAAAATGCAATCTCCTCTCATGAAATCCCATGCATCGCAAGATGATCCTCCTGGAAATGTGCAAATACCGTTGTTATATAGATTGCCTCGTTGAATGCAGAACGCTTCAGCAGGATCATTCGGTTCTTTGATTTTTGAAGTCGCAATATCCATTTCTTCTGATGGTGATACATCAAAAACCAGAACATTGCTTGGTATATGGTCTACTGTAATTAATTGTATATGTCGTCCTGGAGTATCTCCGTTAAACCATATGTAGTGGTAATCCGGTGTTGCATAGCCGAAATCATAATACATAACCGTTTGATTCGGATAAGTCTCATACATCCCTAGCTTTCCGCTCTTGGGTATGAACATGATTTCCTGTAGCCATCCACCTAGAGGACACGAGGAATACCATTGCCAGCCGCCTTTGGTTTTTACCCAGAACATCGGCACATCTTGAGGGAATGAGGAAACAAAGGTTCTCCAATCAAGCATCATATTATGATAATAGACGAGTGATTGTTCTCCGCCTGGGACAGTATAGTCCAATAACACGTCTTTTTCTGATTCTGTTGGCTCTGAGAAAACATATGCTTCTGCACTAGATGCGGAAGCTGCGACAGCAGGCTGAGTTAATGATGCTGATTTTGTTAGGTTATTTGCTTTTGTTTTTTTTGGATACGTATTGAAACGCCCATGAGCCCAGGCAGGGGCTCACACGTGACGGATGGAAAACCAGATATTTTAATCCGTCCATGTTAAGTCTGATATGGGCAGTGAAGGCTGACAAGTTTATGGGACGCTTGATCCCGCGATTGAAACCAGCCAATATCCCTCGAATACGGGACTGCGTCATAGAACGCGTATGGGAAATTATCCCATATAAGGGAATGATCATCTGCCCATATCAGGCAGAGACATATATGAAAAAACGAAGAGAAAGAGTTTGCGGTGCAGATGTCCATAAAGATCTGATCGTTGCCACAATAACTGGCGACGAAGTGCCGTCGATTCGAGAGAATTTTGGGACAACAAAATCCGAGCTTGATAGATTCAGAAACTGGCTTGCAGACAACAAATGCGAACAGGTTGCATTTGAAGCTACAGGAGTCTATTGGATCCCGATTTATGATGTTCTGAGCCGAACCATAGATACCATTGTTGCCAATCCGCTGCAGATAAAGTCCATTCCAAACGATAAATCAGATTCAAAAGATTCAAAGCGTATTGCAACTCTGTGCTTGAATAATCAAATCAAGAGATCTCGGGTTTTTTCCGATGAAGACCGAGAGCTCAGGAACCTAACGCGAGCCAGGTCAGGATATGTCAAGACACGAACTCAGTTCAAGAATCGGATACACAAATATCTCTCATCAAACGGCATTAAACTCAGCTCTTCTATGGACGACATATTCTGCAAATCAGGAACACATATCATAAGAGGTCTGGCTGAAGACAAGCCCGTCGAAGAGATCCTGAAAGGCATACCCTCCGGAAAGATCAGGAAAAAGCAAGACGAGATCAGATCAGCACTTGCCAATGAACTGAGCGAGACAAATCGAATGCTGATCAGCGATTCTCTTGAAATCATGGACAATGTCGAATCCAAAATAGAGAAGACAAGCCTAAACATTCTGAAAAAGATTCAAAATAAGAGCAAGGATCTGGCTATCGTTATGTCCATTCCTGGAATCGCATTTATCTCAGGTTCGGTCATCCTGTCAGAGATCGGAAATTACAGAGATTTTCAGACCCCTGAACAGCTGGCGAAATGGTGTGGCCTCAATCCTGGAGAAAATGAATCTGCCGGCAAAAAGAGGAAATGCGGGATCACAAAGCGCGGTTCCAAGTATATCCGAGTTGTACTTGTCGAGGCTGCCCAGACAATAGCTAATATGAAAAATACAGGGCTGTCCAGATTCTACAAGAGGCTGAGCAAAAAGAAGGAGCACAATGTGGCAATCGTTGCCGTAGCCAGGAAACTCATCTGTCTGATTTATCATCTTCTGATCAACCAGGAGTTCTATCAAGAGGTTGATTGCAGAAAGAGGAAAAAAGGTCGAAATGAGTCCTGCCATGAACCTTCTTTGAAGGATGAGCATCTGACGGATAAGGTAGCTGCAATTGTAGATGCCTTTTATGGAATGAGCGATAGTAGCCGGAAGAAGGCTCTCTTGCGAGCGCTTGAAGATATTTCTGTGAACAAGCCCGACCAGAAAAGGTCATCTGATGGAGGTGGATAGCTAGCCTCTTGCATTTGATTTTTTTTTGGTTTTCCATGGGAAACTAGAATCCTTTGGGCCCATATTGCTACCGTAAGGTGCTCCTATGTATGGCGTTGAAGAATAGGTAACCGAGATCTCTCCGTAACTACCAGCCGCTGCTTCACCAGGATCGACACCGGGGCCAAGAGCTTGAGGCTCCGAACGACTCATAAGAATCAAGGCTAAAACTAGAAACAGATAGCACCATTTGCATGATATTATTATCCCTCCATGATAGTTTTATCGTACCTCCGATATTTAAACATATCTGATGAGGATTCCTAAAACCCATGTTTTTAGCCATAAAACGGAACCGAATGCATAACTTAACCGAGCCTCTCATTTCTAAATTGGGCTTTATAGGAATCCTCTAGACCTTTATTAATAAATATTTTTATATATAAATATACTACGGTGCATTAACTGGTTTAGCAAGACTTGTGGGTTGCGTTCCAAGCGGGATGTAATCAGAACCTGGAACTTGGCTCGATTGCTGTATTGGCAACGATAATGGACTAGATTTCTCAAATGGATTGTCGATTTCATATTCTTTATCTCCAGAATGATCTAGAGAATTGGGGGATGAGGAAACTCTGCTAGATAATGGGGGTTTAAATGTTTCTTTTTCTTGGAATTTATAATTTTCTGGAATTTTTAATGGAGTCTTACCGATATCGTCTCGGATGCAAATGACTATATGCTTATCTCCCTGAAATATAGGGGCACCTGGATGATAATTGCCTTTTTCATCCTTTCCCCAATCGAGATTTAACCAGACTTCTCTGGTATCTGTATCAATATGTGTGTAGATTTTATCAGTTTCATACTCTTGCCTAAGCCAGCTAATAATACCTTCGACTTGGCTATCGGGAGCATTAAGGTTACCCAAATAGACCTCAGCATATGCATGTCCTCCTGTCGTATTGTTATTGGCTAAGATAATTCGTGTAGTTCCACCAATAGACTCGACCAAGGCAGCCATAAGGATTGCAAAATCGTCACAATCTCCAGCCCCCGCACATCCTGCCGCTTTTCCTATCCGCAGGGACGCATTTGCATAATTAAAATAATCTGTACCTCTTGGATCTCTGATATAGCTCCAACCCTTGATCGGATTTTCGCCATTTTTTAGATAATGATAGATTGAGCCGATCTGATCTATTGTCAGATCTCCTGGATATTTGGCAGCAAACAAAAGAGCTTCCTCACGGACCTTGGGATTTTCTGGTTCCACTCTGGAGTTAAAAACTGCCTTGAATTCGCCTACTTTTTTCTCCTTTATACCTAAAGGAGTACTGCCACCACCAGTAATAGGAAACACCATTGTCTCGTTATCCAGAGCTTGGATCACAGTTGGTATCCCAGCGAGTTGAGGAGATGAGATATAGAGTCGCTCAATTTGAGACGATGTATAATCAGCCACATCTGATATCGTTTCGTCGAAAACGAAAGGCACATCTTCTGCAGCACCTGATCCGATGAGAAGGATCATACAAAGCAAAAATTTCAAGGGAGACATGAAGCACCTTGATTTTTTTGTGCCAGCTCTTTTGCTTTGGCAAATGCCTTTTGCGCTTCCTTTCCTAGTATCAGAGACTTGGTATACCAGGCTTCTGCAGACATTGGTTCCAACTGTATAGCCTGATCACAAGTCAAGATGGCTTCATCATATCTGCCTAATGCATAAAGGATTTGAGCTTTATTGTTCCATGCTGTCGCGAACGACGGCTCCAACGCAATAGCTACTTCAAAGCACTTAAGTGCATCTTCGAAATTATATGCGGCAATCTGGACAACGCCTTTATCGTTCCAGTTTTCAGCCGATCGTGGATTCATCTGAATTGACTGGTCGAATGCCTGAAGGGCTTCTTCGTACCTATTCTGGTTGAGTAAGACTTGACCTTTTTTTTGCCAAACCTTATAGTCATACTCATCCCTAATCTCACCCACTGTTTTATAGGATTTGCTGACCGGAAACAGCAATATATCGCTATTTTTCGGTGAAGATATAGGTGGCACCCCTGCTAGATCCGGAGAGGACGCACTGATGTTCACGAGCTGCTCTGAGTCATACCTCCCCACGTCGTAAGAATTCTCGTTAAAGACGTAAGGAATATCATCTGCTGCTGCAGTTCCAAATAATATTACTAGGCCGAGCCAGAGAAGAGCATGTGATCCCATCAATCATTCCTCTACTAATGATCATTGATGTCCTTGATGAAAAAGTTTGTGTTGACTTCGTTGTCACATTGATGTATCCCCTTATAGTGTTCATGGATCCAACGGTACCGATCCTGGCAGGCCATTAAAAACAAGGATTAAGCATCGGTCGTGTACTCGAATCATTGAATTAGTATCCTGAATGTCATTAGCTCCCTAATAGACCATATATGATCAGTCATTCCTTCTGCCATCGCAGGTGTTCATTTTTTCCAGCCCTGATCAATTCTTAGCCGAAGTGACTTATGTGGCTTGACAAAGTTATATCAAGCTTGGAAAAAGTCCAGCGCATGAGTATGCCGTCCTGAGATCTTACTGCAATTCATGCTCTTGCGCACAAAACCAGCCAATGAATTGCGAATTGTGAGATTCAGCCGCTCGATATATGAGATATTGATCTTACTACCAGAATCGTCACCAAGTAATTGTGGAGTGAACCCCTCCGAATGGACAATGCTAACGGCAAAGCTGGCCGGCTAAACATATACAAATGCATATAACCGGATGATAAAATACGGACAATAGCAGAATGCAATTAAAGGCGAAAAGAATGAAGTCAGCCATTACATGAGATGATAGCAAAAGTGGGGATATTCAATGAATAAGATGTGTTTAATTATTCCGGCCTTCTTACTGGCACTGGCTATGGGCCCGGCAGAAGCCTACCCTCTGCAGGCCAGCGATGGAAATGCTACAGTAATCCTGTTTGGGTCAATCAGGATGCCATATGAGTTAAATGATAGTGAGGAGATCCTGAAGGTGGATACCGGGCTTCTGAACGCCCCGAATGCCACTTATCAATTAGTGGATCAGTATGATGCTGTTTACAATCCAGCGATGTACAAACCCCTGAACGAGGGAAGGCAGCTGGTCTACTTCGTGGTTCCCAGAGACAGCCTCTTCAAGTTGATTACTGCGACTCCTGTGGGCGGAAGGCCCATCAATATCAACTGGTGGGCTACACCTAAAGCGGGCAATGAGTTTCTGTTGATAAGGTGCTATGGGATCACAGATTGGCTGCTCAATCCCGACGAGCAGGGAATAGTGGTTCAGGTCCGTGGCCAGAACAATGGCACCCAGGATGTAGTATTCAGTCCAGAGAATTTCGTCCTTCTTGATCAGTGGGGCTGGCCGTATAGTGCGACCATTGGATTCGATACCGAGATTATAGCTCCTGGAAACGCGACCCAGGACCGTGTGCTGGTGGGCTTCAGCGGCATATCTCTCCGGAGCAGGCCTGTGGCTCTGGTGTATGGCTACAATACCGAGAGTCCCATAGTCATTGACTTTGATAGTGATTATACCCAGCTCACAAATGAGCAGGTCTATGGGACGGCGTGAGCACAAAATGTCTCCGCAGCTCAGAACGCAACCGCGGCCTCGAACATCAATCCAGCGTCAGCTCCACAAAGGCAAGGCTTGCTGCCGCGAGAGAGAGGCTCAAACAACAGACCAAGGATGATACATCAGCGGCATGAAAAACCAGTATGCCTTAAGAGTTTTTCATGTTGAGACGCAGAGAAACAAAGGCTATAATCGCTGCTGTGCCTCACCCACATAATTCAGCGAAGAGCCTGGAATTCTAACCATCGAAGACATGATTCAATGCATAGCACAGGCAGGATACGACGTTAAAAGGAAAAAATCTGGGGTAAATGGATAATGCCACTAACATTTGGTTTTTTTGTTTTTCATCGGAAACAGCGAATAGCCCTTTTTTTCATTTTTCAGGCAAAGTAAATTAAGATCAATCACGTTCAATATATATATAAATATAAAATAATCAGTGAACTGAAAACGGGCACTTTTCGACCTTGTAGGGAGCGCCTAAACATATGCCATCACATAACCTATAAATAAAGGCGTGGAATATGTATAAAAAATAGATGTTGGATGTAGGAGGTAGCATATTGATATACAGACAGCGGAAAGCATTGCTGGCCCTTTGGGCCTTATGCATAGGGATATCGCTCTTTGGATTAGCCATAGGGCAGAATACATACGATGCATACCCTGGAGCGCCCACATCAGTGGCCACTCAGATCCCCACACCGGCACCAACGGCCGAGACCCAAACGACTATCCCTTCACAGGTACAGACGACAGTGCCTGCCTCGAATCAGATGCAACCCACTTCCATTGTGGCACCATCGGCAGCGCAACAGCAGCAAACGGCAGTCATGACCACACCGGTTGTATCATCTAGCTCAGCCACCGCCACTGCTGTTTACTCTGCTCAGGCACCTCCTGCAACACAGCAGAATGTACTGCTGACATACGATGTTCAGACCGCTCCTCCCTCGGCGGTATACTACAGCGGATCATATTTGCCCTGGACATCTTTCTATCAGGTATTCTCAGCAAACGCCCCAGCACTCTGGATCTCATCATCCCTGGGATGGGCCTGGTATGCCACCAGTCCTGCGGGGAGCTGGGTGCAGGAGCTGATGTATGTCCCGGTCACGGGAAGCATGAAGGTGTATGACCTGTACCCCGACGGCACAACAAGATACGTCAACTACGGATTTGCCACTCCGGGCTATAAGCTCAGGTGGTTCCGTGCTGATACGCCCGGCAGGTACATGACCATGGTTACTATAGCCGACATTCCGAGCAACTACATTATCGTCGACGCGGCATAGCTCAACCGATCTCATTTCAAGCTGTGGAAAATTGAATGATCAAGAAAGGATGATGATATGATATTCAACTTAGCTAAAAGGTCGCTGGTGAGCCTTCTTTGCCTAGGCATTGCATTGGCCGGGATCGTTTTAGTCGGATTTGCTTTGGCCGCAGACAATCAGGGTGATGGGACATATGACGCATATCCTGGGGGACCACAGCCCGTCTCCGGGCAGCAGGCGCAGGCGACCATAGTCAGCACCACTACGCCTGGCCAGACAGCCACCACCGTGGTTCAGGAATCAGTTACATCCACGGTAAAGACAGGAAAGCCGTTGATTCAGATTGGCTCAGTAGGCAGAGCGGAGAGCGTAACGACCAATAGCAAAATAACCGCGACCTATACCACCCAGGCCCCGCCGGTCACTGAACAGAAGGTTCTGCTGAACTACAATGTCCAGACTGCCCCACCAACGGCGGTGTATTACAGCGGCACTTTCATGCCCTGGGCATCGTTCTCGCAAACATTCCAGGCGAATTCGCCCTTGCTGTGGGTGGCATCGTCTGCCGGCTGGTCCTGGCAAGCGACTTGTCCTGTTGGCGGCTGGATCCAGAATCTAATGTATGTGCCCTACACCGGAACCATGAAGATGTATGAGTTCTATCCTGACGGGACTGTCAAGCTCTACAGCTATGGATTCAACAATCCGGGCTACAAGTACATCTGGTTCTATGCAGATACACCGGGAAGGCATGTATCGCTGTTCACCATATTCGATAAGCCAAGCAACTACATAACCATCGATGTGGTATAGAGTTCTGGGATTATGCTCATTACTCTATCCCCTTTTTTGGTTAATTTTTGGAGGTTTGGCCAACAAGTAGATTATAGCAAAAAATCTGCAACAATAGCATGACAAAAATAACAATCACTATTAAAAAAAATGAGCATTGGTAGCGATGTCTCACCGAGAATTGTGGTTGGCGGCGCCAGAGCCTGAGGATGCGCAGGGAAGCAGATGCATGTTCATGGATGCCATAAGCTCGTGGGATGTCGTATGGATTAAATAATTAATAGCGGATAATGAAATGCAGATCACTATGGCTCACGGGGCAATCTGGTTGTGCATGGTTCTTCTAATCGGTTCAGGGTCAGCTGTAGATGTGCCCTTCGTCTTTGACCAGAGCACATCGGGCGTTGCTGGCTATACTTCCGCCCAAATCGAGCAGGATCATACTGCCTCTCCCGATCTGGCTGGAGTGCCCATCGTCTCTTTGCCATCTGATAACGAGTCCCTGGAGATCCCGATTACAGGCGGCGGCAGTGGTTCAGGGACACAGGAGAAGAATATCGGAGAGCTCAAGAAGACCCTGGATGCCAGGGTAGAGCCTGATAACCCGCGGGTACGAGACGAGGCGGTGGTCCTGGCGCTCAAGTATCCCGGCGAGAAGACCATCGATCAGATAGTCTCCATCTATGACTACCTGAAGAATGGTGATGAATCTAAAAAGGGGTGGGGATACGTATCCGATCCCAGGGGCATAGACGATTTCATGTTCGCCAACCAGACTCTCAGGAATGGCGAGAGAGCGAACTGTGTGGGCGGTGGCGATTGCGATGACTTTGCCATACTCATGTCCGCACTGGTGGAGTCAATCGGCGGAACGACAAGGATCATACTCGCACGAAACAACAGCACCGGGGGGCATGCTTATACCGAGGTCTATCTGGGGAGGATCAATAATAGTGATAGCGGCGACCAGGTGGAGGCGATCGTCGGTTGGCTGAAAGAGAAGCTTGATGCGGATAAGATCTATACCCATATCGATACTGACACTAAAGACGTATGGCTGAACCTGGACTGGGGGCCGGACGAGAAGGGGTCCGCTCACCCCGGAGGGCCGTTCTATCAGGGAGACAAGCACATAGTGCTGTGTGTCAGGGATGAATTGGTGAAGACCCCTATGAGGCTACCTGAGAAATCCAATAAACCACCAAAGCTGATCAGCCTGACGGCAGACAAGCTCAGCCCTCAGGAGGCGGGTGCTGCCATCACCTGGACCGCAGAAGCCAGGGATCCAGAAGAAGACCAGATGCTGTACCGCTTTTACCTGAACGATGAGCCTGCAACCAAATGGATCGACGAAGATATGTGGACCTGGACGGCAGAGGATTATGATGCTGGCGAGAACCAGATCGAGGTTCGAATAAGAGATGGAAAGCACGCAGGAGCGGAAGGATTCGATAGCAGAAAGGTCGCCAGCTTCGAGATAGCTGAGGCAGAGCAGACGCAGCCTGTGAATTGGAGCGAGGATGACAGAGTCGTACCTGAAGAGGATTCAGCGACGATGGATATGACTGCGGATGTGGATGATCGCATCGTATCTGAAGTAAAAACCTGGTCCAAGACATTTGGCAGAGAAGAAGATGATATAGGCTGGTCAGTCCAGCAGACCCTCGATGGCGGTTATATCATTGTGGGCGCTACATGGTCCTTCGGGGCAGGCTGGAGCGATTTATGGCTGATCAAGACCGATGATCAGGGCAACAGGCTCTGGGATAGAACGTTTGGCGGTGCAGAAAATGATGAGGGCTATTCAGTCCAGCAGACCCTCGATGGCGGGTATATCATTACGGGTTATACAGAGTCCTTCGGGGCAGGCAAAGAAGATCTGTGGTTGATCAAGACCGATAAACAGGGAAACAAGCTATGGGATAGGACGTTTGGGGGAGCGGAAACTGATGAGGGCTGGTCAATCCAGCAGACCCTCGATGGCGGGTATATCATTACTGGCTATTCATTCTCCTTCGGGGCAGGCAATGAAGATCTGTGGCTGATTAAGACCGATGATCAGGGAAACAAGCTATGGGATAAGACCTTTGGCGGAGAAGAATCTGATAGTGGCGGTTCAGTCCAGCAAACCAGCGATGGTGGGTATATAATTACTGGCCTGACAGGGTCCTTCGGGGCAGGCGGTTATGATTTATGGCTGATCAAGACCGATGAACAGGGAAACAGGCTCTGGGAGAGGACGTTTGGCGGTGCAGAACTTGATGTAGGCAAATCAGTCCAGCAGACCCTCGATGGCGGTTATATCATTACTGGCTATTCATTCTCCTTCGGGGCAGGCAATGATGATCTGTGGCTGATCAAGGCCGATGAACAGGGAAACAAGCTATGGGAGAGGACATTTGGCGGTTCAGAACCTGATGTGGGCTATTCAGTCCAGCAGACCCTCGATGGCGGTTATATCATTGCGAGCGAAACAAATTCTTTTGGGGCAGGCTGGAGCGATTTATGGCTGATCAAGACCGATGAAAAGGGAAACAAGCTATGGGAAAAAACCTTTGGCAGAGCAGCACATGATTTGGGCAGGTCAGTCCAGCAGACCCTCGATGGCGGGTATATCATCGTGGGCGGTACATTCTCCTTCGGGGGAGGCGGTGCTGATCTGTGGCTGATCAAGACCGATGACGAGGGCAATGTATAATGCCAGTGTCATCCATGAATCTGCTTGTGACAGGACTATATGGTGCCTAAGAGGAGAATCCTCATACATATGAATTAAATAATTAATAGCTGATAATGAAATGCAGATCATTATGGCTCACGGGGCAATCTGGCTGTGCATTGTACTTCTCGTTGGATCAGGGTCAGCGGCAGATGTGCCCTTCGTCTTTGACCAGAGCACTTCGGGCATAGCTGGCTTCAGTCCGTCTCAACTTGAACAAGCGCATCTTTCATCTGCTGACCTTGCGGGAGTTCCCGCGGTGACACTTGCGGCTGATGACGAGGTTATGGTATTTCCTGTTGCTGGTGGCGGCAGTATGCCGGAAGGAGAAAACAGCAAGAAGGTGGGTGAACTCAAAAAATCATTGAGCGCCAGGACGGAGCCGGATAATCCAGTCGTCCATTATGAAGCGGTTGTCCTTGGGGCAAAGTATTCAGGAGATCATACCATTGATCAGATAGCTTCGATTTATGAATATCTCAAGAATGGCGACGACTCGAAGAGAGGATGGAGCTATGTTCCAGATCCGAGGGGCATAGACTACTTCATGTATGCCAATGAGACGATAAAGATAGGCAAAGAGGTGGGATGCGCAGGTGCAGGTGACTGCGACGATTTTGCCATCCTCATGGCTGCACTGGTGGAATCCGTGGGCGGGACCACGAGAATTATTCTGGCTCATAATAATACTACCGGCGGACATGCCTATGCTGAGGTCTATCTCGGTCAAATCGGTGAACAGAACAGCCTGGTCGAAGATATTATCAAGTGGCTGAAATCAAACTCTGATACGGACAAGATCTACACTCATATCGACACCGACAGCAAGGATGTCTGGCTGAACCTTGATTGGGGAGCAGACAGGAAAGGTAATGCTCACCCCGGAGGACCATTCTATCAGGGAGACAAGCACATAGTGCTTTGCATAAGAGACGCCTTTAGCAGGACCCCGCTAAGGCTGCCTGAGGCACCAGAAGATGAAGCTGAACAAGGCACGCCTGAGCGGCGAGAGGATGGCAACAACACTATTGGCCAAACGGTCACAGAATCAATTCAAGAAGCGGTTAGTATCGACCAATCGCGCGTAGGGCAACAGACAACCAGCACCTCAGGCATAGAAGTCCAGTCCTGGTCCAAGACATTTGGCGGAGAACGTGGTGATAGAGGAGGAGCAGTCCAGCAGACCCTCGATCGCGGGTATATCATTACTGGCGGAACAATCTCCTTCGGGGCAGGTCGTGGGGA
Organism: Methanothrix soehngenii GP6; assembly: GCF_000204415.1. NCBI lineage: Archaea > Methanobacteriati > Methanobacteriota > Methanomicrobia > Methanotrichales > Methanotrichaceae > Methanothrix > Methanothrix soehngenii. The sequence goes on from NC_015416.1 coordinate 2,057,437, forward strand.
TCTGTGGCTGACAAAGACCGATGACCAGGGAAACAGGCTCTGGGAGAGGACATTCGGCGGAGAAGAATTTGATGAGGGCTATTCAGTCCAGCAGACCAGCGATGGCGGATATATCATTACGGGCTTTACAGAGTCCTTCGGGGCAGGCGATGGGGATCTGTGGCTGATCAAGACCGATGATCATGGAAACAAGCTATGGGAGAGGATATTTGGCGGAGAAGAACCTGATGAGGGCTATTCAGTCCAGCAGACCAGCGATGGCGGGTATATCATTACGGGTTATACAGAGTCCTTCGGGGCAGGAGATCTGGATCTGTGGCTGATCAAGACCGATGATTATGGAAACAAGCTATGGGAGAGGACATTCGGCGGAGAAGAACCTGATGAGGGTATGTCAGTCCAACAGACCCTCGATGGCGGGTATATTGTTACGGCCTATACAGAGTCCTTCGGGGCAGGCGATCAGGATTTATGGCTGATCAAGACCGACGACCAGGGAAACAAGCTATGGGAGAGGACATTTGGCGGAGAAGAACCTGATAGTGGCGGTTCAGTCCGACAAACCAGCGATGGCGGGTACATAATTACAGGCTATACAGAGTCCTTCGGGGCAGGCGATCGGGATTTATGGCTGATCAAGACCAATGACGAGGGCAGCAAGCTATGGGAGAGGACGTTTGGCGGAGCAAAAGGTGATCGCGGCGGTGAAGTCCAGCAGACCCTCGATAGCGGGTATATCATTATTGGCACTACAGGGTCCTTCGGAGCAGGCAATGATGATCTGTGGCTGATCAAGACCGATGCCAGCGGCAATAAGCTATGGGAGAGGACGTTTGGCGGAGCAGATTGGGAATATGGCAGTTCGGTCCAGCAGATCCTCGATGGCGGGTATATCATTACGGGCTATACATGGTCATTCGGGGCAGGCGGTGGAGATTTGTGGCTGATCAGAACCGATGCGGAGGGCAATGTTTGATGCCTGTATCATCCGCGAAACTGAATGGACTATGCGGTGCTAAGAGGAGAAAGCCACATTATTTAGCATGAATTAGATAATTAATAGCGGAAAGCAAATGCGGATCATTATGGCTCACGGGGCAATCTGGCTGTGCATGGTACTTCTCGTTGGATTAGGGTCAGCGGCAGATGTGCCCTTCGTCTTTGACCAGAGCACTTCGGACGTAGCTGGCTATACTTCCGCCCAAATCGAGCAGGACCATACCACCTCTCCCGATCTGGCTGGAGTGCCCATCGTCTCTTCGCCGTCTGATAGCGAGTCCCTGGAGATCCCGATTACAGGCGGAGGCAGTGGTTCAGGGACACAGGAGAAGAACATCGGAGAGCTTAAGAGGACCCTTGATGCCAGGGTAGAGCCTGATAATCCGCGGGTACGAGATGAGGCGGTGGTCCTGGCGCTCAAGTATCCCGGCGAGAAGACCATCGATCAGATCGTCTCCATATATGACTACCTGAAGAATGGTGATGAATCTAAAAAAGGGTGGGGATACGTATCCGATCCCAGGGGCATAGACGATTTCATGTTCGCCAACCAGACTCTCAGGAATGGCGAGAGAGCGAACTGTGTGGGCGGTGGCGATTGCGATGACTTTGCCATACTCATGTCCGCATTAGTGGAGTCCATCGGCGGAACGACAAGGATCATACTCGCACGAAACAACAGCACCGGGGGGCATGCTTATGCTGAGGTCTATCTGGGGAGGATCAATAATAGTGATAGCGGCAACCAGGTGGAGGCAATCATCGATTGGCTGAGAGAGAAGCTTGATGCGGATAAGATCTATACCCATATCGATACTGACACTAAAGACGTATGGCTGAACCTGGACTGGGGGCCGGATGAGAAGGGGTCCGCTCACCCAGGTGGACCATTCTATCAGGGAGACAAGCACATAGTGCTCTGTGTCAGGGACAAAGTGCTGAAGACTCCTCTACGGATGCCTGAGATATCCAATAAACCGCCAAAGCTGATCAGCCTGACGGCAGACAAGCTCAGCCCTCAGGAGGCGGGTGCTGCCATCACCTGGACTGCAGAGGCCAGGGATCCAGAAGAAGACCAAATGCTGTACCGCTTTTACCTGAACGATGAGCCGGCAACCAAATGGATCAACGAAGATATGTGGACCTGGACGGCAGAGGATTATGATGCTGGCGAGAACCAGATTGAGGTTCGAGTAAGAGATGGAAAGCACGCAGGGGCAGAAGGCTTCGACAGCAGAAAGGTCGCCAGCTTCGAGATAGCTGAAGTCGAGCAGACGCAGCCTGTGAATTGGAGCGAGGATGACAGAGCCGTACCTGAAGAGAGTTCAGTGGCGATGGATGTGACTGCGGATGTGGATGATCGCATCGTATCTGAAGTAGAAACCTGGTCCAAGACATTTGGCGGTGCAGAAAATGATTGGGGCATGTCAGTTCAGCAGACCCTCGATAGCGGGTATATCATTACGGGCTGGACATCCTCCTTCGGGGCAGGCTACAATGGTCTGTGGCTGATCAAGACCAATGATCATGGAAACAAGCTATGGGATAGGACGTTTGGCGGAGCAGAATGTGATGAGGGCGATTCTGTCCAGCAGACCCTCGATGGCGGGTATATCATTATGGGTAATACAGAGTCCTTCGGGGCAGGCAATAATGATCTGTGGCTGATCAAGACCGATGATCACGGAAACAAGCTATGGGATAGGACATTTGGCGGTGCAGATTGGGATTGGGGCAGTTCAGTCCAGCAGACCAGTGATGGCGGGTATATCATTACGGGCTCTACATTCTCCTTCGACGAGGCAGGCGATAGGGATCTGTGGCTGATCAAGACAGGCGATAGGGATCTGTGGCTGATCAAGACCGATGACCAGGGAAACAAGCTATGGGATAGAACGTTTGGCGGTGCAGGACATGATGAGGGCAATTCAGTCCAGCAGACCCTCGATGGCGGGTATATCATTATGGGTTATACAGAGTCCTTCGGGGCAGGCTCCAGTGATCTATGGCTGATCAAGACCGATGACCAGGGAAACAAGCTCTGGGATAGGACATTTGGCGGCGCATATGGGGATGATGGCAGTTCAGTCCAGCAGACATTCGATGGTGGGTATATCATTACTGGCGGTACATCCTCCTTCGACGAGGCAGGCGATGGGGATCTGTGGCTGATTAAGACCGATGCCGAGGGCAACAAGCTCTGGGATAGGACGTTTGGCGGCGCATATGGGGATGATGGCAGTTCAGTCCAGCAGACCCTCGATGGCGGGTATATCATTATGGGTAATACAGAGTCCTTCGGGGCAGGCAATAATGATCTGTGGCTGATAAAGACCGATGACCAGGGCAACAGGCTCTGGGATAGAACGTTTGGCGGTGCAGGACATGATGAGGGCAATTCAGTCCAGCAGACCCTCGATGGCGGGTATATCATTATGGGTTATACAGAGTCCTTCGGGGCAGTCGATAGTGATCTGTGGCTGATAAAGACCGATGCGGAGGGCAATGCATGATGCCAGAATCATCTACGAAGCTGCTTGTGACAGGACTATGCGGTGCCCAAGAGGAGAAAGCCACATTATTTAGCATGAATTAGATAATTAATAGCGGATAATGAAATGCAGATCACTATGGCTCACGGAGCAATCTGGCTGTGCATGGTACTTCTCGTTGGATTAGGTTCAGCGGCAGATGTGCCCTTCGTCTTTGACCAGAGCACTTCGGACGTAGCTGGCTATACTTCCGCCCAAATCGAGCAGGACCATACCACCTCTCCCGATCTGGCCGGAGTGCCCATCGTCTCTTCGCCTTCGGATAACGAGTCCCTGGAGATCCCAATCACAGGCGGAGGCAGTGGTTCAGGGACGCAGGAGAAGAACATCGGAGAGCTCAAGAGGACCCTGGATGCCAGGGTAGAGCCTGATAACCCGCGGGTACGAGATGAGGCGGTGGTCCTGGCGCTCAAGTATCCCGGCGAGAAGACCATCGATCAGATAGTCTCCATCTATGACTACCTGAAGAATGGTGATGAATCTAAGAAAGGGTGGGGATACGTATCCGATCCCAGGGGCATAGACGATTTCATGTTCGCCAACCAGACTCTCAGGAATGGCGAGAGAGCGAACTGTGTGGGCGGTGGCGATTGCGATGATTTTGCCATACTCATGTCCGCATTGGTGGAGTCCATCGGCGGAACGACAAGGATCATACTCGCACGAAACAACAGCACCGGGGGGCATGCTTATACCGAGGTCTATCTGGGGAGGATCAATAATAGTGATAGCGGCGATCAGGTGGAGGCAATCATTGATTGGCTGAAAGAGAAGCTTGATGCGGATAAGATCTATACCCATATCGATACTGACACTAAAGACGTATGGCTGAACCTGGACTGGGGGCCGGACGAGAAGGGGTCCGCTCACCCCGGAGGGCCGTTCTACCAGGGAGACAAGCACATAGTGCTCTGTGTCAGGGACAAAGTGTTGAAGACTCCCATGAGGCTGCCTGAGAAATCCAATAAACCACCAAAGCTGATCAGCCTGACTGCAGACAAGTCTAGCCCTCAGGAGGCGGGTGCTGCCATCACCTGGACCGCAGAGGCCAGGGATCCAGAAGAAGATCAAATGCTGTACCGCTTTTACCTGAACGATGAGCCTGCAACCAAATGGATCAACGAAGATATGTGGACCTGGACGGCAGAGGATTATGATTCTGGCGAGAACCAGATCGAGGTTCGAATAAGAGATGGAAAGCACGCAGGAGCAGAAGGTTTCGACAGCAGAAAGGTCGCCAGCTTCGAGATAGCTGAGGTCGAGCAGACGCAGCCTGTGAAGCAAGATCGGATCGAGGATAACAGAGCCATACCTGAAGAGAGTTCAGTAGCGATGGATGTGACTGCGGATGTGGATGATCGCATCGTATCTGAAGCAAAAACCTGGTCCAAGACATATGGCGGAGAAGAATTTGATGATGGCACGTCAGTCCAGCAGACCCTCGATGGCGGGTATATCATTACGGGCAGAACATTCTCCATCGGAGCAGGCTTCAGCGATTTATGGCTGATCAAGACCGGTGACCGGGGAAACAAGCTATGGGAGAGGACGTTTGGCGGTGAAGAATTTGACGTGGGCGAGTCAGTCCATCAGACCCTCGATGGCGGATATATAATTACGGGCTCTACAGACTCCTTCGGGGAAGGCAGCAGAGATCTGTGGCTGATAAAGACCGATGACCAGGGAAACAAGCTATGGGAGAGGACGTTTGGCGGAGCACATTATGATGAGGTCAGTTCAGTCCAGCAGACATTCGATGGTGGGTATATCATTACTGGCGGTACATCCTCCTTCGGGGCAGGAGATATGGATCTGTGGCTGATAAAGACCGACGACCAGGGAAACAAGCTATGGGAGAGGACGTTTGGCGGAGCACATTATGATGAGGGCGAGTCAGTCCATCAGACTCTTGATGGCGGGTATATCATTACGGGCTCTACAGAGTCCTTCGGGGAAGGCAGCAATGATTTATGGCTGATCAAAGCAGATGCGGAGGGCAATGATCTGTGGGATAAGACGTTTGGCGGATTAGAAAGTGATTGGGGCTATTCAGTCCAGCAGACCCTCGATGGTGGCTATATCATTACGGGCGAAACATCCTCCTTCGGAGAAGGCGAAAGAGATCTGTGGCTGATAAAGACCGATGACCAGGGAAACAAGATCTGGGGTAGGACATTTGGCGGTGCGGAAGATGATGAGGGCAAGTCAGTCCAGCAGACCCACGATGGTGGCTATATCATTACGGGCGAAACATCCTCCTTCGGGGAAGGCGAAAGAGATCTGTGGCTGATAAAGACCGATGAACAGGGCAGCAAGCTATGGGATAGAACATTTGGCGGTGCGGAAGATGATGAGGGCAAGTCAGTCCAGCAGACCCACGATGGTGGCTATATCATTACGGGCGAAACATCCTCCTTCGGGGAAGGCGAAGGAGATCTGTGGCTGATCAAGACCGATGAACAGGGCAATGTATGATGCCTGTATCCGCGAAGCTGAATGGACTATGCGATGCCAAGAGGAGAAAGCCACATATATTTCGCATGAATTAGATAATTAATAGCGGACAAGCAAATGCAGATCATTATGGCTCACGGAGCAATCTGGCTGTGCATGGTACTTCTCGTTGGATCAGGGTCAGCAGCAGATGTGCCCTTCGTCTTTGACCAGAGCACTTCGGACGTAGCTGGCTATACTTCCGCCCAAATCGAGCAGGACCATACCACATCTCCCGATCTGGCTGGAGTGCCCATCGTCTCTTCACCGTCTGATAACGAGTCCCTGGAGATCCCGATTACAGGCGGAGGCAGTGGTTCAGGGACACAGGAGAAGAACATCGGAGAGCTCAAGAGGACCCTGGATGCCAGGGTAGAGCCTGACAACCCGCGGGTACGAGATGAGGCGGTGGTCCTGGCGCTCAAGTATCCCGGCGAGAAGACCATCGATCAGATAGTATCCATCTATGACTACCTGAAGAATGGTGATGAATCTAAGAAAGGGTGGGGATACGTATCTGACCCCAGGGGCATAGACGATTTCATGTTCGCCAACCAGACTCTCAGGAATGGCGAGAGAGCGAACTGTGTGGGCGGTGGCGATTGCGATGATTTTGCCATACTCATGTCTGCACTGGTGGAGTCAATCGGCGGAACGACAAGGATCATACTCGCAAGAAACAACAGCACCGGGGGGCATGCTTATGCTGAGGTCTATCTGGGGAGGATCAATAATAGTGATAGCGGCGGCCAGGTGGAGGCGATCGTCGGTTGGCTGAAAGAGAAGCTTGATGCGGATAAGATCTATACCCATATCGATACTGACACTAAAGACGTATGGCTGAACCTGGACTGGGGGCCGGACGAGAAGGGGTCTGCTCACCCCGGAGGGCCGTTCTATCAAGGAGACAAGCACATAGTGCTGTGCATAAGAGATGCCTTTAGCAGGACCCCGCTAAGGCTGCCGGAGGCACCAGAAGATGAAGCTGAACAAGGCACGTCTGAGCGGCAGGAGGCTGGCAACAAAACCATTGGCCAAACGGTCACTAAATCAATTCAAGAAGCAGTTAGTATCAATCAATCGCGCGTAGGGCAACAGACAACCAGCACCTCAGGCATAGAAGTCCAGTCCTGGTCCAAGACATTTTGCAGGGAAGAAAATAATATAGGCTGGTCAGTCCAGCAGACCCTCGATGGCGGGTATATCATTACTGGCTACACAGGGTCCTTCAGGGCAGGCAAGTATGATCTTTGGCTGATAAAGACCGATGACCAGGGAAACGGGCTATGGGAGAGGACGTTTGGCGGAGCAAATTATCATTATAGCTATTCAGTCCAGCAGACTCTCGATGGCGGGTATATCATTACGGGCTCTACATACTCCTTCGGGGCAGGCAGTTCCGATCTGTGGCTGATCAAGACCGATGACCAGGGAAACAGGCTATGGGAGAGGACGTTTGGCGGAGCAGAATATGATTGGGGCATGTCAGTCCAGCAGACTCTCGATGGCGGGTATATCATTACGGGCTCTACATACTCCTTCGGGGCAGGCAGCAGAGATCTGTGGCTGATCAAGACCGATGACCAGGGAAACAGGCTATGGGATAGGACATTTGGCGGAGAAGAACATGATTGGGGCACGTCAGTCCAGCAGACCCTCGATGGCGGGTATATCATTACGGGCTCTACATACTCCTTCGGGGCAGGCAGCAGAGATCTATGGCTGATCAAGACCGATAACCAGGGCAACAGGCTATGGGATAGGACATTTGGCGGAGAAGAAGATGATGTGGGCGAGTCAGTCCAGCAGGCCCACGATGGCGGGTATATCATTACGGGCTCTACATACTCCTTCGGGGCAGGCAGTTCCGATCTGTGGCTGATCAAGACCGATGACCAGGGAAACAGGCTATGGGAGAGGACGTTTGGCGGAGAAGAATCTGATAAGGGCTATTCAGTCCAGCAGACTCTCGATGGCGAGTATATAATTACCGGCTATACAGGGTCTTTCGGGACAGGTAATAGCGATCTATGGTTGATCAAGACCGATGACGAGGGCAACAAGATCTGGGATAGAACGTTTGGCGGAGCAGAATATGATGATGGCAAGTCAGTCCAGCAGACCCTCGATGGCGGGTATATCATTACGGGCTCTACATACTCCTTCGGGGCAGGCATTGGAGATCTGTGGCTTATCAAGACCGATGCGGAAGGCAATGTATGATGCCAGTATCATCTACGAGGCTGCTTGTGACGGTAAATGTCCGGAAATCTTAAATTTTCAATCACCGGGGCCACGATGCTCCCGCAGGCGCAACCGAGAAGAAGGCGCATGACATGAAGCGGATATTGGGCCAGAAGTGGAGGCAGATGATCCGGCAGTGATCGAAAAAGGCTGTCCTGGTATCGCGTGCTCTGCTAGCTTCTTCGCCATTTTTTTTAGCAGCAGATCCTCTGCATAAAAGGATAGCATCCATAAATTCTCTTCTATATTTCCCCAGTGCCCTTTTCAATATCCCCCAGCAGCTGCACCACTTTCCGGCGCAGATCCTCCAGGCTTCCCGAGTTGTCTATCCGGTAATCCGCCCTCTCCATGGCCTGGGCTAATCCCCAGCCCTTCTCCCGGCACTCCCTCTCCTCCAGAGCGGAAGCTGATCTGCTCTTTGCCTGGCCCTCAGCCTCTGCGTTGCCCCTAACCTCACCCCATTCCTTGGGATCGTCCGGCCGCCCCCTCTTCTCCAGCCGCCCCAGCCGGGCCTCTGCTGCTGCCTGGACCTCAATTAAGTAGAACTCATCTGCCTGGGATCGAAAGAACTCCGCCTCCGCTCCGGAGCGCAGACCGTCTACCACAACCAGGTCTCTTCCCGTCTTTCGAGCCATCTTTAGCGTCTTTCTGGCTATGGCCTCCGGGCCATCCTTCTCCCGCAGGGCATTGCCTATCCGGCCCAGGTTCTGGTCAGTCGGCTCCAGGCCCAGCCGGGCAGCCTCCTGGCGGATGACATCTCCCATGACCACCACGCTCAAACCCAGCTCTCGGGCGATCTTCGAGGCCTCGCCCTTTCCCGAGCCCGGCAAGCCCACAAAACCGATGATCTTCATTATCTCCACCACTCAAGTGCTCTTGCTGATCTGGCCCGCCCATTTGATCACAGCCGGTGCTCGCACAGCGACTGGAATTAGCTGGCCTGCGGCCCGGGCCATCTCCTGCATCGCCTCCAGGGATACCGGCTCAAACCAGGACTCGCCCTCTCTGGGATGACCCTGCTGGAGAACAAAGTGCTCCAGATGGCTATCAGGGTACTCTCCACCAAGCTTTTCCAGAATCCTGGCGATCTCCTTCACCTGACTGCAGGAGGGCAGTTCAGGAAAGACCGTGCACCTGGCGTCGAATGCTACGCCAAATTCATGGCAGATCTCCAGGCTCTCCCGAACCCGGGCGGCTACACCCCCTATGCCCGTGGCCATCTGGTAAGCGGGCTCATTAAGCACCGTCTTCAAGTCTATGAATACCTTATCCACAATGCCCCCCTCAAGCAGCGTCTTCAGCCTGTCGGGGTAGAATCCCGATGTCTCAAGCCCGCTGGCCAGCTCAAGGCTCCTGGCCAGGCCAAACAGCCTATGACAGGCCTTTAGCTGCTGCAGGGGCTCGCCTCCCGAGAGGACGAAGGCTTCGACGAATGGCCGGGACGATGCTCTAATAGATGCATCCTCCAGGCTGATCTGGTGGAGATTAGCCCTCAATTTTATAGCCGGAGTATGCAGGCCTTTGGTCCGGCAGACTATCCGCGATGCCAGAGCATGAAATTCGATGTCGCTCTCGCCGGTCTGAAGGGCATGATTGTGGCAGTGGGGGCAGCGAAGGGGACAGCCGCGCAGGAATACGACCAACGCCGCCTTTCCCAGCCAGTCCACTGTTGATAGAGGGACTATGCCCCCAAAGTTGACCAACAGCTCATCACCCGCTTTTTTCTGGCAGAATGAGACTCATCTCTTTGCCGGCGATCCTGGTCAGCCTCTCCAGAAGCTCTGACTGCTTTGACCCCATCCTCTCCTCCAGAATCAAAAGGTCCTTGCGGCTCTGCTCCAGTGCAGCCTCGAGTTTTATCAGGGCTTTCTTATCCTGAGAGATGGTGTCTTTCAGTTGAAGCGCCTCTTTGCTGCTCTCCTTCAACTGACCCTCCAGGGATTTGATCTCCTCTGCCAGGCTGAAATGGCGGGACCGGGCCAATTCCAGCGACCTCTTCCCGATCAGCTGATCGATATGATCCAAGACCTTCTCCTTCTTTCGATCCTTCAATCCCAGGGTGGCCAGATGAGCGCGCAACTCCTCCAGGGATCCGGCAATTTCATTATCCGAGACCTGAGCGGGATTGTTCATCAGCTGCAGGAAAACCTCGCCATGCTCGAGGCTGATCCTGTCGCTCGAGCTTTGCTTGGTGATCCTGCCCAGGGCCTTGGTCAGGGGAGAGATAAGGGATCTCAGCTCCTCTTCTGTCTGGATCTTCTCCCTTTTTTTCTCCTCCAGGCTCTTTTTCAGCTCTTCGGTCCTTCTGCCCAGCTCGCTTGCCGCCAGATTCCTTATTCTCTCCTCATGATCCCTCAGCCGAGCAGCAGTGCTGCCAATGAGCGCCTCCTCTCCGGCCACCTTCTTCTTCAAGGAGTCTATGGCCACGAGGCCCTTTCCAAGCTCTTCTGCCAGCTCCTTTGAGTACCAGATCTCCTCAGACAGCTTCCTTCTCTTGTCGATCATCTCTTCCAGCTCGACCAAAGTGCGGCTGATCTGGCCCAGATCGGAGTTTATGCTCTCCAGGCTCTTGGGAAAGATGGCAGCTACATAGCGCTGCGCCCTTCCAAAGGTGGTCACCGTTCTCTCCAGGCCCTTGACCAAAGCCCAGTGGTGCTCGCTGGCGGACTGAAGATCCATTTTCCTGGGAGGATCTATCTTCTCTTCCAGCGATTCCATCTGCTTGACCACCTCACCCCGGGCGGCGAGCCCTGCCCTGAGGAGCTTTGGAGGAGTGGAAGGGTCCGGCTCGGCCGAGGCCAGTCTGGAGACGTCTAGAGAAAGCTCTTTTGCTTGATCCTCAAGATGGCGATATATCTCGGAGAGGCTCTTCTCCCATCCAGCGGAGGTCTCCTTATCCTCCAGCCAGGAGATTACATCCTCCAGCCTCAGGCTCTCCCCCGCCTCCGATCCCGATCCCGAGAAGATCTTCCTCAGCCAATTCAAGGCAGTCTCCCCTGCTTTGACCTTCTTGCTTTTGTCTTGTTTGCAGGCGGCCGTTCTCCTGGAGGCTGCGCTTCGCTTGCTGCTTGATTTTTCGTAATCCCGTTCACCTCTTCCTCTCCGTCTTTTCCATATCCTTCAATGGCTTCATCTGATCTCATCCCGTCCATCCTCTCCTCACGAGCCAGCTGAAGGAGGACCTTCTCTGCGATCTTCGGTCCAAGAAGCCTGGCGATCTCCACCGGATCTGTGCTCTTAAGCTTCTCCCGGTTGGTTATGCCGGACTGATGGAGCTTTCTTGCCCTCACCCGTCCCACTCCCTTCAGATCCAGCAAGGATAAGAGATCCTGGCCGGCGCCATAATGGAGGCGAACCGATAGCTGCTCCGCCCTGTAGGTGATTCCCAGATCAAGGTGCTTGGACAGCTCTGCTAAAGAGTGCATCAGCCACTCTGCGGTCTCCGCAGACCGGCGGATGTCACCTGGTCCGATGCGATACCGGTCGCTTATAAGCTCCTCTTTAACCTCACCGATCCAGTCGAACAGCATAGAGGAGGTCTTGGCCTCGCGGAGGAGATAATCATAATTCTCCTCATTGAACAGCTCGCTCTGATTGAGATCGATGAACTCCTCCACCCAGCCGTCTGCCGACTGGATGTAAAGCAATGCCATATCCGGAGTCATGGTTATGAGATGGATGAGGGAGAGGTCGGTGGGCTTTCTCACTGTAGCTTCTTTGCCGTTTTTCTCCTCCCGCCCCCCCTTCTCTGCCAGGTTCTCCAACATGATGACCGCGCTCAAGGGGTCGATATACAGCTTGGAGACCAGAGAGCCCAGCTTTGTTGGCGTAAGGTCGCCCTCCGGACTGTCCACGATCATTCCGTTATCTGAGAGGAAGGCGAGAACCTTCTCCAAAGCAGCATCCAGGTGCCAGGGATCCTGCTGATAAGCATAAAATGTGGTGGCAATGAACTCCTTCAGCTCGCCCTCCGTCCGGGCAAAACCGGCGGTGATGGTGGAGAGGATATGAGTGCGCAGAGCGCTCTCGCTGGCCAGTTTCGACCAGATCTCCTCAGGCGAGCCGTCGATATAGTGCTCCTTCAGATTACGCATCTCCGAGTCGTCCTTGGCCATGAGGAAGGATTCGCCATAAGGATCCAGCCCCGGCCTTCCCGCCCTGCCCGCCATCTGGCGGTACTCGATCACCGGTATGGGGACCATTCCCGAGCCGTACTCATACCTCCGGTAGCTCTTGATCAGCACCCTGCGTGCGGGCAGGTTCAGGCCGGCAGCCAGGGTCGGAGTGCTGGCGATGACCTTGATCCTGTTCTCCCGGAAACCCTGCTCAACCAGCCTGCGCTGATCGGGCAGGAGGCCTGCATGATGAAATGCAATGCCTCTGGAGACACATGAGGCCAGGCGATGGCAGGTCTCGCTCTCTCCTGTGGCCAGGATGCTTTCCGACAGGGTCTCGGCCTTTGGATCTGGAGGAATCAGGTTGCTGAGCTTGATGGCTGCAGCCTCGGCATTCTTGCGGGAGTTCTCGAATATCAGAATCTGGGCGTCCTGAGAGAGGGTGTCTCTGACCAGGGCGATAGACTCGTCCTTCTTCTCATCCTTCTTCGCCTCAAGAGCCCTCTCTTCGTCCGAGAAGACCAGCCTGCCCTTGCAGATGACCCCCTCCTTCAGAGCTATGGGCCTCCAATCGCTGCTCACCAGCTCTGCATCCAGCCAGTCTGCCAGTTCTCGGGAGTTGGCCACCGTCGCCGAAAGGCCGATGATCTGCAATCCAGAGTTAGAGCGACGCAGCTTGGTGATGGTCATCTCCAGGGTAGGACCCCGGCCAACGTCGTTTAAGAGGTGGATCTCATCGATCACCAGAACGGCCAGGTCTCGAATCCAGGAGGCGCCGTTTCTCATCAATGAGTCCGCCTTCTCTGAGGTGGCGATGATGATCTGATTTCTGCCCAGGCGTTCGTCCTTCTTATCGAAGTCGCCTGTGCTTATGCCTACGCTCACGCCCAGATCTTTGAATCTTTGAAAAGAATCGAACTTCTCTGCTGCCAGGGCGCGCAGAGGGACGATGTAAAGGGATCGCTTCGACTGCAAAGCGGCTTTGAGCATGGCCAGCTCCGCCAGGAAGGTCTTGCCCGAAGCGGTAGCCAGGGCAAGAAGCATGTTTTTGCCTTCCAGAAGGCCTCGTTCCACGGCTTGTGCCTGTGGCGGATAAAGCTCGTTATACCCCTGCCCTTCGTAAAGCTCGATGGCCTCCTGGGGCAGCCAGCGGCTCAAATCCCTAATCTCCAGCATCAATCTCCCTTTCGGCTCGATAACTTCAAGACGTCCTATCTCGACCGATCTTCTATATGACCTTCAAGGATCTGCCCGGGCTCCTCTAATCTTAAATACTACGTGAAAGTAGTACCTGCGGGATAATAACCTGGACAGGAACGAAAAAAGAATTACCGTCATCATATAAATGCATCTTCCATGGAGAGAACCTAATGTATGCCGATCGGATAAAGAATCTCCCGCCGTACCTTTTTGCCGGCATCGATAAGGCGAAACAGGAGGCAAGGGCAAAAGGCGTGGACGTAATCGATCTGAGCGTTGGCGATCCGGATCTTCCGACGCCCGATCACATTGTTCAGGCCTTAAAGCAGGCGGCGAATGACTCATCGAACCATCAGTACCCATCTTATGAGGGAAAACTCGCCTTCCGGAATGCAGTGGCAGACTGGTATAAAAAGACCTTTGATATTGATCTGGATCCAAAGAACGAGGTGCTCACTCTGATCGGCTCCAAGGAGGGTATCGCTCATGCACCGCTGGCCTTCATCAATCCGGGAGACGTGGCGCTTGTCCCTGATCCTGCTTACCCGGTTTATGCAACGGCCACGGCCTTCGCCGGCGGAGAGCCCGCCATAATGCCGCTTTTGAGGGAGAACGGCTTTTTGCCGGACCTCGATGCCATCCCGGCAGATGTCGCCCGACGGGCGAAGATCATGTTTCTCAACTATCCAAACAACCCCATCGGTGCTACGGCTAGCGAGAAGTTCTTCGGAGAATTGGTCGACTACGCTCGGGATCATAATATCATAATAATGCACGACAATCCCTACTCCGAGATCTACTACGATGGCAATAGATCCCTGAGCATTCTGGAGATAGATGGGGCAAAGGAGGTTGCCGTGGAGTTTCATTCCCTCTCCAAGACCTACAACATGACCGGCTGGAGGATAGGATCGGTCGTGGGCAATGCCGATGTCCTGGCCGGGATAGGCAAGGTCAAGAGCAACATCGATTCGGGAACCTTTGGCGCAGTGCAGGATGCAGGAATCGTGGCCTTGAGCAGCCCAAAAGAAGTGGTGGATGAGATCCGCAAGGTCTACCAGCAGCGGATAGAGATCCTGTACAAGGCCCTCAAGGATATCGATCTAGTACTGGAGAAGCCCAGGGCGACGCTATACCTCTGGGCCTGGGTAAAAGGAAGCTCCATCGATTATGCTGCAAAGCTGCTGGAGAGGACAGGGATAGTGGCCACGCCTGGTCTCGGATTTGGAAAGTACGGCGAGGGCTACATGCGCTTTTCCATCACCAGAGAGACGAAGAGGGTAGAAGAGGCAGCAAGGCGCCTGGAGAAGATGAAGGATTAGGTGGATTCGAGCCACAGAAAGTCTGGAGGGAACCATATTGCTTGAAAGTTATTCCGCAAAAGAAGTCGAGGCCAAGTGGCAGAGGATCTGGGAGGAGAATGCGATCTTTGAGCCGGAGCCTGATGAGCGCCAGAAGTTTCTCTTGACCATACCCTATCCTTATTTGAATGGTAATCTGCATGCCGGTCACACCCGCACATTCACCATAGGAGATGCATATGCCCGCTACAAGAGGATGAGGGGCTACAATGTCCTCTTCCCTATGGGGTTTCATGCCACAGGAACGCCCATCGTGGGCCTGTCCGAGCTCATAGCCAACAAAGATCCTCTCATCTGGGGAGTCTACACCCGGCTGCATGGCATTCCTGAGGAGGAGCTGGCCAGCCTGAATACGCCGGAGAAGATAGTGCTCTATTTCCGACGCCAGGCCAAAGCAGCAATGCAGTCCATCGGCTACTCCATAGACTGGAGGCGAGAGTTCACCACCACTGATCCCGCTTACAGCAAGTTCATCGAATGGCAGTTCGGCATACTGCGAAATCTCGATTATGTGGTCAAGGGCAGCCACCCGGTGCGCTGGTGTCCGCACGACAAGAATCCGGTGGAGGACCATGACATCCTCAAGGGCGAGGATGCCACCATTATGGACTTCGCCCTGATCAAGTTCAGGATGGGGGATGCGATTATGCCCTGTGCCACCCTGAGGCCGGAGACCGTCTTCGGCGTGACCAACCTCTGGCTGAACCCAAGTGTCACTTATGTCATGGCGAGGATCAACGACGAGAACTGGATCGTCTCGAAAGAGGCCTATGAGAAGCTGACCTATACCGACCGAGCTGTGGCCTGGGGAGCGGAGATACCCGGAATTGAGCTTATCGGCAAGAGGGTGACCAATCCGCTCACCGGGGCGGAGGTGCTCGTTCTGCCCGCAGGGTTCGTGGATCCAGACAATGGCTCAGGGATTGTGATGTCCGTTCCAGCCCATGCCCCTTACGATTATCTGGCACTGAAGGATCTGTACGAGGAAGACCTGAGCCAGTATGGCATCAAAGAGGACCTGAGAGCAATCGAGTTCATATCCCTGATAGAGTCGCCTGGCTACGGGGAGTTCCCGGCAGTGGAAGCAGTGAAAGAGCTCGGGGTCCGGGATCAGAATGACCCCAAAGCGGAGGAAGCGACCAAAATGGTCTACCGCCGCGAGTTTCATAACGGAGTTCTCAAGCCCAACACCGGCCGCTACGCGGGCGTGGCGGTGAGCAAGATCAAGGACCTGCTGCTCAGGGATCTGATCGATCGAGGGATAGCCGAGATCTTCTATGAGTTCTCCGAGACCCCGGTGATCTGTCGCTGCGGCACCAGGTGCGTTATCATGATGGTGCGGGACCAGTGGTTCCTGGAGTACTCCAATCCCGAGTGGAAGGGCAGGGTTTTATGGTGCCTGTCCAGGATGAACATAATACCACCGGAGTTCCGGGTGGAGTTCGAGAACAAGATCGACTGGCTGAAGGACAAGGCCTGCGCCAGGCGGAAGGGTCTGGGAACTCACCTCCCCTGGGATAAGGAGTGGCTGATTGAGTCCCTGGGAGACTCGACCATTTACATGGCCTACTATATCCTGGCCAAGTATGTGAATGCCGGGATGAAGATCGACAGCTTGCCCCCGGAGTTTTTCGAGTACATCTTCATGGACAACGGCGATGCCGCAGCTGTAGCGAACCTGACCGGCCTCCCTGAGCAGACGGTGCAGCAGATTCACGACGACTTCGCCTACTGGTATCCCGTAGATCTGCGCACATCGGGCAAGGACCTGGTGGCCAACCATCTGCTCTTTTTCCTCTACCATCATGTGGCCATATTCCCGGAGCAGCTCTGGCCGAAGGCGATAGCCGTAAACGGTTTTGTCTCCCTGGAGGGGCAGAAGATGTCCAAGTCCAAGGGGCCGCTCCTGACTCTACGCCAGGCGGTGGCGGAGAACGGGGCGGATGTGACAAGGCTCTACATTCTGGGCAATGCCGAGGGGACGGCGGATGTGGACTGGAGAAATGATGGGGTTGAGGCCACCCATGCTCATCTGGACCGGTTCTACAATCTGGCGCGGGAGATAATGGCCGATGGGAGCATAGACGAGAGTGCGGAAAAGACGCTCATCGACCGCTGGATGCTCTCCCGGCTGCAGAGGCGGATTGTCCAGGCCACGGAGGCCATGGAGGAGATTCAGACCCGCAGGGCTCTGCAGAGTGCGTTTTACCTCCTGATGGGAGACCTGCGCTGGTATCAGCGCCGGGGAGGGAAAAACCAGCTCCGTGCAGTGCTGTCGGCCTGGGTGAGGATGATGTCGCCCTTCATCCCTCATATCTGCGAGGAGCTCTGGGCCTCGGGACTGGGAGAGGGATATGCCTCTTTGGCGGAGTGGCCGGTGGCGGATGAGTCTCTGATCGACCTGAAGGCGGAGAAGGCAGAAGATCTCCTGGAGAGGACGCTGAACGATGTGCAGGAGATCGTCAATGTCACAGGGACCAAGCCCGCCAAGATCACCCTTTACACCACTCCCCGGTGGAAGAAGGAGATGCTGCGCCTTGCCGTGGCCGCTGCAGCGGGAGGAAAGCTGGACATGGGTGCGTTGATGAAGGAGGCAATGGCCAATCCGGCGATAGCCGAGCACAAGAAAGATGCTCCCAAGTATGCCCAAAAGCTGGCCAAGGCGGCGCATTCGCTCTCTGCGGAAGCGCTGGGCCTTGACGAGTACGAGACCCTGACAAGAGAGAAGGAGTATCTGGCCGGTGCCTTTGGAGTGCTGGTGGAGGTCTACTCGGCCGAGGAGCCGGGAGCAGATCCCAAGGGCAAGAGCCGTCAAGCGGAGCCGGGGAGGCCGGCGATATATATTGAGTGAATCTCGTCTGCCCTTTTTCTTTATGGGAAAGAGGAGATGCAAATGAGCTCTGTTGCCCACGATTGCTGCTGCAAAATAGGCAAGATGCGTGAGGGCAGGCATGATTTCATGGCCAGGATTGAGGATGAGATCATTGTCATCAAGGATGTCACGGTCCTTATCTGCGATACTTGCGGCGAGATCGAATACACTCTGGAAGTATCAAGAGAAATCGACCGGATCAGGAAGGAATTCTTAGCTGGACGGCTGCGAGCCCGGCCCCTGGCGGCGAAGGAGGTCGTATTCAAGCCCCAGCGCGCAGACTCGATTGCATGAGCGTCTTCTGCCTAAAGATTCTCTCAGGAAGGTTCCGATATAGGCGCAGCAGAAAGAGGCGTAAGGGCCGGGAAAACCAGCGATCAATCGTGTGATGCCTCTCCTCGCTTCACAAATCCGCCAGGCTGAGAATCGAACTCAGATGAGTTGCTTCTATTCCTAGATTCCTGCAAATATTGAATAATGGGTAGTCCTGTGTTAATACGCAGGCGCTATTATTTCTTGCACATAAAATTATAGATGAGTCCGCGAAGCCGAATTTCCAGGCATTCGAGCCAAGATATTCATCTGATATTATTTCATTCTTGGTTACATAAATTTCATTAATTTGTTCAAGGTATCTAATATTTGAATCAAATAATTCCTTTTTATCTTTTTTATTGCTAATATCATTATCTATAAGGTTCCAGGCCTCTGAGAGAATTCCTGGAGTTATTATTCGCTCCTTTGTGTGATTCAAATACTGCATTAAGATATCGTAATGCACCTCATTGCAGGGACCACCATCATATTTTAATCTCTTAATTCCTGGAATCATTTCAGGATCATGATTTCCGGCGAGAAATAACAGAAACGGCCCAGTATCGAGAACTACTCTAGCAGGGAATTTGACTGAGCCTTTCAACATCAAGGATTGCTCCCTCGCTGTCGACGATAACCTTGAACTCCTTGCCTGCATCCTCGAATAGATCCTGGACCAAACAAATTACTTCCCAGTTATCTCCATCCCTCTTCACAGAAATGGTTTCAAAGATAAATTTTATTATCGACTTAGTATCCTGGAAATACTTCTTGGCCGCCATCGCGGCACCTTTAGCATCCATATGATCACCTGAAACCTATCTACATTATATTTAGCTCCCTCTTAAATTTTCCCCCAAAAAGTGCCAGAAAGGAATGCGATTCCTATCTCCAGAATCCAGCGAGTGGACACTGCCCCTCGCCAACGCCAGGCGCCCTCCCGCAAGAGCCTGCGTGCACGTGCACGGGCTCGTGGGCGGCAGGTAAATGAGCAAGTGCAAAGATGCGAAAGGCTTTATCTGATTGCCGTGGATATTATTGCGATGTTCGCAGAGTACATCCAGGCAGCAATGGATCAGGCCACCTACGAGATCATCGATGACCCTGAGCCCTTTTATGGCGAGGTGCCCGAGCTGGAGGGCGTATGGGCAACCGGCAAAACCCTGGAAGACTGCCGCAGGGAGCTGCAAGAAGTCATCGAGGGCTGGATTGCATTGAAGCTGAGATTTGGTCATCCAATTCCCGCCATCGGCGGGCATTCGATCAATGCATCAGCGGAGCCGGTGTCCATTGTCGAATAAGCTTTTGCCGGTCCCAAGAAGAGAGCTCATCCGGCGGTTGGGCAAATTGGGATTCGTGGGTCCTTTTCCTGGTGCTGGTCACGAGTATATGTCAAGGGGCCTTTTAGAGGTACGTATTCCGAATCCTCATGGAAGCGATATCAGTACTGCTCTCCTGCAAAAGATCTTGAAGAGAGCTGGAATAAGCAGAGAGGAATGGTTTGATACCGACTAGATAGCTGGGCGCTTCTCAGCACGTTCAATGGTGTGGCTATGGCAGGCTCCGGCTAGTGAGGAAGCGCCTTGATTCATTCCTTAAGTCCGTGCCTGTCGCATTGAGACTGAATGCATATGGAATAATCGCATCCAATCCACCAGGATTCCTCAGAGCGTTGCACTTTCATAGCACCCAAACGCTTGCCCGCACGGACGCGATTCGCCCACCTGCGAGGGCACGCACATGCACGGGCGCAGCGCATGGCAGCCACAGCCGGCCCAGCCCGCCTAGAGCAGTGCCGGGCGAAATTCCTAGCCAGCTACTGAGACCTATGGTCTATCCTTTGGTCTCATGCTACCTGATATGAGACTCCGATCTCCTGGAACTCCGCTGTTTCTTTTCGCTCCAGCTTGGACCTAATCTGTTCAAACTTTCTCACAGTCTCCTGAGAGTACAGCCGTTCTCCACAGCGCAGGCAGACCTCCGCGCAGACCTTTAATACGGCGGTATTGACGCCCCCACGCAGTACCTTTTCAACCTGCTTTTCAATCAGATCCCCACCACAGACAGGACATTTTTCAAACGGTATGCTATTCATTTCTTCCTCACTTTGCAGTCGATCCATCGATTCGGATCTGGACGGTAGACCGTGATCAGGACCGCCCACCCGTTCAACTCGCTATAGGCCCAAACGCTGTGAACCGGATCGCCGGCAAAGGTTTGACCGAAGATCAGAACACTTGGATAAGGTGAATCGTCTGCGTACTCTTCGATCACAACTCCATGCAGAGCCGAAAAGTAGATCTCGTCAAACTTGAGCTCGTCAGCATTGGCTTCTTCATAGGCGTGATCGGTTATTCTAACATGGCCTAGCTGAATGGCTTCCAAGATGTCAGCGAGTTTTGCCCGGCTTCCTCCAACCACGTATTAATAAATTCGTATTATGATAATTAAAGGTTATGTCAAATGATTTTGCGCTTTATCTAGATTCACTATGGCGGCATAGGTAAGTGCCCGAACGAGTGCCCCGCACAATGCCTGGCACCCACTCCCGCAAGAGCGCGCGTGCATGTGCACGGGCTCGGGGGTGGCAGGGCCGAGAGAAAGCAAGAATGAGCTTGCCAATCAAAGGAAGTCTGGTGACCGCTCCCCGGAATCAAGGCGGGGCACGATTCATCCCACCTCTAAAGAGTCGGGAATTCCCTGCCCCTACACCCCGTCGTTCCTCAGAAGGTCCAGCTGACTTGAATAGCCAGAAAAGCCCCTCTCTTCAAAGACGTATTCCTCACCTGATTTTGATCGCAGCGTTCCTTGCAGGAGGGCTAGTTGCTGGAGGTCCAGACGGTCGGGCATCGGCCTGGGATAGTCGAGCACTGTGGGAATGCTCTCAAATACCCCAACCGCAAGTTCCAGGCTCCAATCCCCATTATCTGCTGAGATGTTGTATCGGGCAGGATGGACCATAGTGGCATTATCGATGGCGTATTCTGAATAATCAGCGTATTTCGCCTTCACCTGCCCCCCTGAGAACTCTATTGACTCGCCCTCCTTCTGAATTCCCAGATATGCCTTGGGATTATCCTCTGTTCTGTTCTCCCAGATCTCTCTGTAGCTCAGGCTGAAGTTCTTAGCGGGGTTGGAAGCCTCTGCCCAGGTGAACTGGGGATCATTCAGGGGAAATCTGCCCCATATGTGGTCATGATAGCCAGTCCCGTCAATATCCACCGTCCTGTTGCCGATGGTGAAGCTGCCGGTCACGTTGGCTGATGGCATATAGACCAGCCACTTCATCCAACCGGATTGGCCTGTCTTTGTCTGAGTGGGAATAGCATACCAGGGATCCGCGGCTGCCTCGTAGACCAGGTCCCACCGAAAAAGCTCGCTGGTGGCCTCATCCTCGACCTCTCCCCGAATATGGATCCTCCCCTCTTGATCAGAATAAAAGCCGTTTTTGTCGATATCGAACATGGGAGAATTGCGATCCCCGCCAAATCCCCGGCTCTGATGAGATCCCAATATCGGAATTTGGCCATTCTGCAGCAAAATAACCTGGACCTGAATCCTCTGGTATGCCGTCAGGTTGTCCGGATCGCTCAAAAGGAAGGTAAGCATGAAGTGAGTGTCCCCATCCCGCCCATTGAAGTACCACCATTCATTGTAGAGCTGGTCGTCGATTCCATTTTTCATATAGTGGTAGGCATCGTCCCTGGGATCGGCATTGACTGCAGATACTGCGCTTGATAACAGGAAGATTGCAGATGAAGCTATTGCCACAAATATTATTGATGCCACTAATGCCCGATTCGATATTAATGCTGGATGAAGCACATCATTTTTCATTTCTGCATCTCCCATCTTCGCTTCTGCTCATTCATTGCTAAATCGCTACCATGTAGTCTATTCCATGATCCTCTAAATATAACCATCTTTTCATATAAACATCTTTTCATGCGATTCCCAGGCGCAATTGGCGGCTGAGCAGGCGAATAGCTTCTCTTGGGTCCTTCGCCCTCAACGTCCCGGCAATATCCCAGCTTCCCAGGCTGATCACGGCTTTATTCATCTTCAGGGCCAGGGCGATCTCGGATAGAGTCCCATACTCGCCGGGCAGAGCAATAACTGCATCCGAGCTCCTCACAATTATCGCATTCCTGGCATGGCTCATGCCTGTGGCCACGCTAATTCCCACATAGGGATTGGCATCCTTCCTGTCCCCGGGCAGAATTCCCACCACCGTTCCCCCGCTCTCTGCTGCACCCTTACATGCTGCCTCCATAACCCCACCCAGGCCACCGCAAATGAGGGTGTGCCCCTCCGCTGCCAGGAGCCTCCCAAGCTCCTCTGCCATCTCCCGGACGCAAAGGCTGCAGTCTCCACCTCCTACTACTGCTATTTGTATTCTGATTCCTCCCTAAGACGATAATTCCGCCAGACCCTCTCATTAGACCGGCAGCAGCAATTCCTCGACCGTTCCATTCAGACAGGCTCACTTTTCGAGAGGGCCTTATAAGATCATGATGACGTTTTTCCCTCTGTGGCAAAGAACCATCCGGTAGAAGACGATTATGCCCAGGGACATGGTATCAAGTCTCTTTGAAGGCATATTCATAGATAGCGCCAAAATTGTGAACATGTTATATGCAGAACAGATATATGCAGACCAAAAGTATAAATATAATTAGGCATTAGTATGAATGGAATCTCATGATTCAGGGGGTAAGACAATAATGATAAAGAGGTTTGCATTGCCTTTCGTTCTGGCAGTTCTTATAATTCCCTCATTTGCTCAGGGGGGTGCTGGATACGGCGCAATAGATATTCTGGGAAAGTATGGTGGAATACTTGAATTGGAAGCTTCTGCCTTTGTATTTCCAGAATATACAGATGTCAATATAGATACTCTGAAAATTGGAAACGATCGGGCTTTAGCCATTGGTCCCGGTATAGATCCTATTGCTACAAACAATCTGCTGATCAAGAAGAATCAGAATTCAGGAGACTGCAATTGCTGCTCTGAGGACAGCCCGACAAATGCCAATGTGTCACCCAGCTGTCTGGATTGCTGCAATAAGGTCAATATCGATCAGATCGGCGCTGGCAACAGGGATGCTATAGCATTGGGGCTGTCTGAGGCAACCAATAACGTCAAGATCGTTGCCAATCAGCAGTGATAGTAAAATCCAGTAGCTTGATCCCGTAAAGGCATTATTGGGCCCGCCCACTTCCTTTTTGGGGGCTGAAAGCAACTTTTTTTGCATAGCTCTTAAGAAAGCAAAAATTTTCAGCCAAACCACAGAGACGCAGAGGGGCTATAATCTCTGCCGGATCCCACTTCCATAATTGGGCGAAGAACCATATTCTAGCCTATCGCCATAATGATCTGTGAATGAGTTAGGAAATGGCTGGCATGAGTCACCTTAATCTGGCTTGGCATCAGCAGAAGAAACGCCATCAATATCCATAAGGATCTTCTCATAGCGCTCCACGATCCTCTCCACTATGTCCATATCGTAGGGCTGGTGGACAGGCACCTGAATTTCGGCCTCCATCTGGGCAGAGCTGGGCGCTGCTCTCAGCCCCCCCTCCTGAACATCCAAACGGAGATCGCGGGCGATATCCTCGATCATGGGAGTCAGAGGCTTGATCGGCCTTGCCTTCTGCGCCCTTTTGCGAAACCTCTTCAGGAGCCGATCAACCTCTGCCGCCAGTGGCTCCACATCGCCCGATTCTGCTGCCCGGACTATCTGCTCTGCGCTCTCTTTAAGCTGGGAGAGGGTTCGAACACCTGCCTCTATGAGATCTCCGCAGTAGTGTTCTCTCACCCTCTCCAGGTAGCCGGGAGCAATTATCAGAAGGTCGATCTCCTCGAGCCGGGATAGGTCCTCTTCTCCTGGGTTGTATGGATTGACCACCAGATAGTCCAGGCCCAGGCGCAGGGCGAGGGTCCTGTACATGGGACTGACCCCTACCAGCTTTTTGTTCTGCAGAAGAGCCTTTCTCACCGCCTCGGGATTGGAGGAGGTGATGCCGAAGTAGTCGGCAAATCCGGGAGTGGTGGTGAGAAGCTTGGTCCGGCTGTGCTTGACCGCATTGATCAGGCCTCTTTTCTCCAGTTCCTTCACGTGCTCATAGCTCTTGTTCCCCCTGATCTGCACCAGCTCGCTCTGCTTGATGGGCTGCTTATAGGCGATGATGGCCAGGGTCCTGATCAGGGGCGCCTCGATCTCCTTTGGAGCAAAGGATAGGACCCGTCCCGCCAGCATGGAGCGGACCTGCATGGAATAGCCATCTCCTATGCTCTTGATCTCTATTCCCGAGCTGCGACTGGCATACTCCTGGGCTAGGTCGCGGGCAGCCTCCTCGGCCATCTGGAGGGAGAGGCCGGAGATATCCGCCAATTCTCGGGGACTGAGCGTCCTGCCTGCAGCAAAAAGAGCGGCTTCGATAACTGCTTTAGCGCTGGAATCCGTCATCAGATCGACCTGAAAGATGATCTCTTCCCGAGGGATTTAAGTTTTGGCCAGAGACGTTCTGCTTAGACTGGGGAAAAGCGAAAAGGGATCCCTGAAAATGCTGGATCTGTAATATCTGCAGTAGAATTAATTTTTTATATTAAGCATAGCTGATTCTGACCGCAAGAGATATCTTGCTATCCGCGGTCACTAAATCACGTAATTCAGCCAGTAATATGATCTTTGAGGTCAATTCTGGTTTGAAATTGTGAGGGGATGATGATCATGGACCATATTGATATTAAGCCAAACATGATCCTCCGAGGATCACTATTCTCAGAACCTGTGCAGGTTATCACAGTGATTCCCATGGGGGATGCCATAAAACTGATTGGAAAGGGGCTAAACACTGGCAAACTCCATGATCCTATTTTATTCAGTGAGCAACTGGCGGCTCTAGAGACGACTCCAGAAAATGAGCCCTTTGATGGCGATGCAGGAAACTTCCGCCTCGGCGTTGAAGCCATGCGCCTGGCCCTAGCCCATGAGTATGATCCTTATTTCACTCTCTCCATTGCCAGAGTGGATCCCCTACCTCATCAGCTGGAGGCAGTCTATGACTATTTCCTGAAGCTTCCACGCATTCGCTTCCTACTGGCAGACGACCCAGGAGCTGGCAAGACCATCATGGCCGGTCTGCTGATAAAGGAATTGAAAATTCGCGGCCTAATAAAGCGCATACTAATCGTTTCCCCTGCCAACCTTACCTTTCAGTGGCAGCGTGAGATGCAGGACAAATTCAAAGAACATTTCGAGGTATTGAGAAGCGATATTCTACGGGCCAACTATGGCTCGAATCCCTGGCAAGAGAAAAACCAGATTGTCACCTCTATGCCCTGGGTTTCCATAATTGAGGACGCCAAAGAGAGCCTTCTGCGCAGTCACTGGGATCTTGTAATTGTGGACGAGGCTCATAAGATGAGTGCCTACAGCCAGGACCACAAGACCATGGCTTATCAACTAGGCGAGGCGCTTTCCGATAGAACCGATCATTTCCTGCTCATGACCGCGACCCCTCATAAGGGCGATCCGGCAAATTTCAGCCTCTTCTTGCGGCTGCTGGATAAAGATGTCTATGCCGATATAAAGAGCCTGGAAGAGGCGATGAGGAGGCATGAGGCACCGTTCTATCTTCGCAGGGTAAAAGAGGCTATGGTAACATTCCCCGATCCTGACACCGGCAAGGTCAAGAGCCTTTTCACGAGAAGGCTGGTCAGGACAATTGAGTTCGAAATCGACAGTGACGAATGGGATTTGTACAATTCGCTGGCCGAGTATGTTCAGGAGCAGTCAATTAAGGCTGCAGAGGATGACTCCGCCCGAGGCCGAGCTCTCGGCTTTACCATGGCCATGCTGCAAAGGAGGTTCGCCTCCAGCATCTATGCCCTGAGGCGCAGTCTGGAGAGGATCAGGGACAAGAGAGAGAAGGTGCTAAAAGATCCTGAGGGCTACCGTCAGATGCAGATCTTCAAGAAGGTGCCTGAGGATTATGATGAGCTGCCAGAGGAAGAGCAGCAAAAAATATTCGATGACCTGGAGAGCGTTGTCGCCTCTATAGATCC
The DNA here is from genome assembly GCF_000204415.1 of Methanothrix soehngenii GP6. Lineage (NCBI taxonomy): Archaea > Methanobacteriati > Methanobacteriota > Methanomicrobia > Methanotrichales > Methanotrichaceae > Methanothrix > Methanothrix soehngenii. Next base: position 2,083,659 of record NC_015416.1, read on the forward strand.
TGATGCTCTAAAAGAGGAAATATTCCAGCTGGACAAGCTGATCGATCAGGCCCGGCTTTTAGAGCAGAGAGAGGTAGAGTCCAAGCTTCAAAGGCTTAAGGAAGTTCTGAAAGAGCAGGGCGTCTTTGCAGATCCTAAGATGAAGCTTCTGCTGTTCACAGAGCATAAAGACACTCTTGAATACCTGGCAGGGGATGGAAAGGATGGGCGGCCGCTAGGAAAGCTGAGAGAATGGGGGCTGTCCGTCACCCAGATTCACGGCGGCATGAAGATCGGGGACAGGGATACTGCAGGCACGAGAATTAATGCCGAGAGGATATTCAAGGAGGACTGCCAGGTCATGGCGGCCACCGAGGCGGCAGGGGAGGGCATCAATCTTCAGTTCTGCTGGTTCATGATCAACTATGACATACCCTGGAATCCGATGAGGCTGGAGCAGAGGATGGGCCGAATCCACAGGTATGGCCAGGAAAAGGATTGCTTGATCCTGAACTTCGTCTCGATAAAGACACGTGAAGGGCGGGTTCTTCAGAAGCTCTTCCAGAGAATCGAGCAGATAGAGAAGGATCTTGATCCACAGAATACGGGCAAGGTATTCAACGTTCTGGGCGATGTCCTTCCCGCAAACCAGCTTGAGCGAATGCTGCGGGATATGTATGCCAATATCACCTCGGAAGATGCTATCAAGAGCCGCATCATCGAGGAGGTGGACATAGACCGCTTCCGGAGGATCACCGAGCACACTCTGGAGGGCCTGGCAAAGAAGGAGCTGAACCTATCTGCGATCCTGAGCAAGTCTGAGGAGGCGAAAGAGAGGCGCCTGGTTCCAGAGGTGATAGAGGACTTCTTCCTGAAGGCTGCGCCCCTGGCCGGCATAGCCCTGAAAGAGACAAAGCAAACTCCGCATATCTACAGATCGAGTGGAAAGGTTCCCCGAAGCCTCTGGCAGATAGGCGAGGCGCATGAAGGAAGGTATGGCAAGCTGGGAAAGGAGTACAAGCAGATAGTCTTTGATAAAACCCTCCTGGCCAGGGATTCCACAGCGGAATGGGTGACTCCAGGCCATCCACTATTCGAGGCGGTCAGAATCTATGCATTGCAGAAGGTGGAGGAGGATCTGAGAAAGGGTGCCATCTTCTTTGACCTTTACAGCAAAGAGCCTTCCCGGTTGGATGTGTACTCAGCGGCGGTCAAGGATGGTCGCGGCAACGTTATACATCGACGCATATTCGTGGTCCAGACGGATATGGCCGGCACCCTGGCCGTTCGGCAGCCTACGATCTTTCTGGATCTGATTCCCTCGACGAGCGAAGTGAAGATACCGGAGGGAAATGGACTGCCAGATCGCGACCAGATAGAGCAGTCCCTCTTTCACATTGCTCTGGTACCTTTTCTGGAAGAGATAAATGCCCAGAGGACGAAGGAGATCGAGACCATCGAGCGCCACATGGAGATCAGCCTCAATGAGCTGATTGTCAGGCAAAACCTGATTCTAAGTGAGCTGATGGAGAAGAGGGAGAGGGGTGAGACGGCGCAGCCCATCGCAGCCAGCATAAAATCGACTGACGATCGGATTGACGATTTAAATGAGAGGCTGGAGCGGCGCAGGAAAGAGCTGAAGCAGGAGCACAATCTGTCCATCTCCGATATCCAGCATCATGGCCGGGCCTGGGTGCTTCCGCATCCGGATAGAAGGTCGCCGGGAATGGTGCAGATGGTTCAGGATGAGGGAGTGGAGAGGATTGCAGTTCAGGCGGTGATAGCTTATGAGGAGGCACGGGGGTGGAAGGTGGAGAGCGTGGAACAGGATAGTCGTGGTTTTGATTTGATATCAAGGAGACCCCATCCAGAAGATCCCCAGACCGCTGTCGAGGTCAGGTTCATCGAGGTCAAAGGGCGGGCAGGGGTCGGGGAAATTGCCCTGACATCCAATGAGTACAGGACGGCGGAGAGGCTGAAAAATGACTACTGGCTTTATGTGGTCTTCAACTGCGCTTCGAAGCCGGAGATACACTCTATCCAGGATCCGAGCAGGCTGGGGTGGGAGCCGCTGGTGAAGATAGAGCATTATCATGTGGACTCAGAGAAGATCCTCAGGGCGAGTTAGAATGAAATTGCATGAGTCATGACGCAGAATATGGAGTGGAACGATCACTTTCGCGATGCGCATGGCGATCAACTTTATTCCGAAAAGCGCTTAGATATTGTAGTCGTAGTGAGATAAGGTACTGCTCTAGCGGTAGGAAGATCCATTCTTCCCAAAGGTTGAAGTAGAATTGCCAAGATAACGAGTTATATTAGGATGTTAGTAGCTGATAATATTAATAAAAGATGTTAATCATGGGAAAGAATTCGCAGTTCCACCTGAATGACGAGGAGAAATTGGTTCTGTATGCGATCGGTGCGGTAGATAACTCTCCCTTAAAAAGTAGAATAAAAATTCAAAAATTAATGTTTCTTATCTCAAATGTATTCAAGGATTTTCAAGGTTTATTGCACTTTGAGCCACATCTTTTTGGCCCATATAGCGAAACCCTGGATAATGTATTGGAATCATTAATCCGGCTTGGCTATGTGCAGACCATCGGCAGCAATTTTCGGCTCACCAAATCAGGATTGAATGCATATTCGTCTCTTAAACCCAAGCCAGAGCTTGCCAGGGTGATAGATGATTTCAAACGATTTTTGAATGATCTCAATGACGAAGAAGTATTGGCATTTGTTTACGTATCTTATCCGAAATATATAAGTGAGTCTGTTAAATGGGACGAACTAAAACCTAGAAGGAAAGATTTTGCCATTTCACTATTTAGAAGAAACAAGGTTAGCTTTAGCAAAGCGGCAGAGATTGCAGGATTAACCCCTGTAGAATTCGATATACTCTTGAAGAATAAAAATATTAGGTGGCGCGAGTGACCACGTCAAAGATTCTTGATAACACTGCAATATCAGCGTTTATCAATGAGATAAGATCCATCGAAATGATTGAAGTATGCCGGAACGAGTATATTCTTGTTACCACTGACTGTGTTCAAAGAGAGACATCAGAAAGATTCTCTCGAGAAACTATTGATATAAATTACAAAAATATAAATGTATTCAGAAAAACCGGAGATAAGAAATACGATCAAGCCCTTGATTATTTAGTAAACAGATATCCATATTTGCATGAAGGCGAATTATCGGCATTCTTACTTGCGTTGCTTGATTATGAGCTAACAGGGAATCCTTATTTTTTTATTACCGACGATCGCAAGATGAGAGAGAAAATTTGTGAGATAATCTCGTCTGAAGTATTCCTGAAGATAATAGGCGAAGCTATTCATAATTATCATTTCACAGGTACGATAGGCTTGATTAAGAGACTCTGCCAAAAAGGATGGTTTTCAGAAGATGATATAAAATTGATCATATCTGATATAAAGAATAGTACTTTCCGTATCTCTGACAAGCTGATTGGTGAACTGAGTGGGTGCTTAAAATGAAGGCAAATCTCCGTGTAAATAATGTCGATGAAGATCTTCTGATGCGTGTAATGGAGATCAGATTTGCTGACAAGTCCATCACCACACCAATCAAGTCCTTAAATAGAACAGTTCCTGTTGCAGGTTTAAATGAAGTATTTCACAGAATTGACCTGGAAAAGATCTCTTTGATAAGCTCAAATGCATCTACAGAAATGAAATTCAACAAAGATGCGAGAAGAGAGAGAAAAGACGACATGATCAATCTCTTCTTTCTATCCTACAAAGAGTGCAAGGTTCCTGAAAAGAATGCGATGGCCACCTTGGCCGACCTGCAATATGTGAACAGCGATTTAGCGATTATGCCGTTATGTCCCGAAATCATCAAGAGCTACGAAGGCGAGCAGCTGATTAGCAATTTTATTTTATTTATCAAAGAATATCTAAAAATTGTAGAGACTTTAAATAATAAAACTATTGTTGGCATCATTCCCGCAAGGCTGCCCAGACAATTCCTCCCCACAGTCCTTGACTTGTATCATTCTCATGATGTTACTTCCTTCGTCATAGATAGCGATGGATCATCTCTTTATTCAAATCCATCCTGGATAAAAGCACTTCAAAGAGGTTTGCATAGTCTTGGCATATTTGATGAGGGTTTCATCTATAACATAAATTCTTTTGAAGGAAGATTCAGCGGAAAGGCAAATATAACACTTGCCAGGGATTTCGTAACCCTCACTTTTGGAATGGATATACTCGGCGCAAATCATAAGCAATCCAAGATTCCTGCGGAAAGAAGGATCAAGATGGATAGCTCGCAGAAAGGTTCACGCTTGTTCGATCCACAAACCTATGGATATACTCGTGATCCATCCCTGGAGATAAAGATGGCTAAGATGAGCAATATGCTTGCTCAGCACAGAGAGGCATTGAGAATTCAGAACGTGATAAATGAGGAAGGAACTGCATCACGCTACTTCCAAAGAAAACCCCAGCTTATTGAAAATAAGGTTTTAGACAGAGTCCATGAGGTGAAGATAGATCTCACGGAAAGCAGGAAACAACGAAGCCTATTTGATAATTTTTAATAATGCGTGATAATGATGAATCCACTCACTTACCCCAAGCGCCTCATCGAGGTCGACCTGCCCATCAAGAAGATCAGCGCCCACGCCCGCCGGGAGAAGCCCATCCGCCACGGCCACATATCCACCCTGCACATCTGGTGGGCGCGCCGGCCTTTAGCCGCCTGCCGAGCGGTGATCTGTGCCGCACTCTGGCCCGACCCGGCTCAGGAAGATTGCCCGCTCCGGTTCCGGGAGGATGCCGCGGTCATCATGGCCCGGTTCTGGAATCCCATCGGCAGGACTGACCTGGACTTCTCCGAGCCACTGGCGCTGCGCAAAGCGCTCCTCGATTTCATCGCCGATTTTGCCAACTGGGACAACTCGACCAAAAAGGAGTATCTGGAGACGGCCCGCGCCCTGACCCAGTCCGCTCATGAGGCCCTGGGAGGCGCTCCGGGAACGCGCCCGCTTGTAGTGGATCCCTTCGCCGGCGGCGGCTCGATACCTCTGGAAGCCTTGCGGGTGGGGGCGGATGCCTTTGCCAGCGACCTGAATCCGGTGGCAGTCCTGCTCAACAAAGTGGTGCTGGAGTACATTCCCAAGTATGGCCAGACGCTGGCGGACGAGGTGCGCAAGTGGGGGGAGTGGATCAAGGTAGAGGCGGAAAAAGAGCTGGGTGAATTTTATCCGAAAGACCCGGATGGGGCTGTGCCGATTGCATACCTTTGGGCGCGGACGATCACCTGCGAGGGGCCGGGCTGCGGGGCGGAGGTGCCGCTCATGAGGTCGCTCTGGCTGGCCAGGAAGAGCCGCCGCTCGATAGCGCTGAAATTCATCCCTGACCACGAGAAGAAGCGGGTTGACTTCGAGATCATTGAGGAGGCCAAGCCTCAGGATGTTAGCGAGGGCACAGTGCGCCGGGGCTCGGCCACCTGCCCGGTATGCGGCTATACCACGCCCGTGGCCTCGGTCAGAAAGCAGCTCAAGGCCCGCCGGGGCGGGGCAGCCGATGCCAGGCTCTTTTGCGTGGTGACGACGAGGCCGGGGCAGCAGGGACGTTTCTACAGGCTTCCAGTGGAGAGGGATGTTGAAGCTGTTAAAAAAGCAGAAGTGATGCTAGAGGCAGCTAAGAATATTCATAAAGGGCCTTTATCCCAAATTCCAGATGAATTAGTGAATCCTTTGCCTCACTCTATAAACCGCTTGTCAATCTATGGTATGTCTGAGTGGGGGGAAATTTTTACGCCTAGACAGGGGTTAGCGTTGATAACACTAGCTCGGTTAGTTCAAAAACATAGGGAGCTATCAGCAACTAATCCTGAAAAAAGACTATCCACAGCCACACAAGCTTGCCTAGCTTTAGTGTTCGATAAGGAAGTGGATAAATTATCAACACTTGCTAGATGGGATACTTCAAGAGAAAATCCACAGGGCGCATTTGGCCGACAAGCATTAACTATGGTTTGGGATTTTAACGAGGTGAATCCCTTTTCCGGCTCAGGTGGTGACTGGGATACTGCATTGAACTGGGTAGTGCAGGTTATAGAGCGAGAGGCAACTTCATTTGATATTAATTGTAATAATTCAGGACATACTAATTGCAATTCTGTCACTCCATGCCAACTAATAGATGATTCTGCTCAAGCTTTCGTAACTGATCCACCATATTATGATGCCATTGCTTATGCGACGTTATCCGATTTCTTTTATGTTTGGCTCAAAAGGATGTTAAGAGATGTGTTTTCAAGTCTTTTCGCGACCAACCTTACTCCAAAATCGGATGAAATAATTGTCGAGCCAACGCCAGTAGAAGGGATTGGAATTAAAGATGAGGTCTTTTATCTCCAAAGGATGACTTTGGCATTGGCTGAAGGCAGAAGAATATTGGACCCGATGGGCATCGGTGTCGTTGTATTTGCCAATAAGTCCACATCTGGTTGGGAAGCTGTGCTGACTGCAATATTGAATGCAGGCTGGGTAGTTACAGGTTCCTGGCCCATCGATACGGAAATGGCCACAAAAATCGCAGGAATAGGCCAGGCTCGTCTAATGTCTTCAATCCATCTCGTCTGCCGTCCTCGTGAGAATCCGGATGGCACTGTCACGGAAGACGACGTGGGTGACTGGCGTGATGTCCTGGCCGAGCTTCCCCAGCGCATTCACGCCTGGCTACCTGGCCTGGCCGCTCAGGGCGTCGTGGGCGCTGATGCCATCTTCTCCTGCCTGGGGCCGGCACTGGAGATATACAGCCGCTACTCCCGCGTGGAGAAGGCCAGCGGCGAGGTTGTCACCCTGAAGGAATACCTGGAAGAGGTCTGGGCGGCGGTCTCCCGCGAGGCTCTGGGCATGATCTTCGAGGGCGCAGATGGATCGGGCCTGGAGGAAGATGCCAGGCTCACTGCCATGTGGCTCTGGACTCTGTCCACAGGAGGCAATGGCGGCAGCTTTGATGATAATGAAGCAGATGCAAGCGAAGGAGAAGATGGAGTCTCGGGAAAAGGGGGCAAGATGTCGGGATTCGTCCTGGAGTATGATGCTGCCCGCAAAATAGCGCAGGGCCTGGGGGCCCATCTGGAGACCCTATCCACCCTGGTCGAGGTGAAGGGCGACAAGGCCCGTCTCCTTCCGGTCTTGGAGCGATCTGCATATCTATTCGGCCAGGGCTCTCCTGCAGTCAAGAAGGAACGCAAGAGGAAAAAGGAGCTGCAGACCACACTTTCCGGCAGCCTGGCCCGAGCTGAGAGAGAGACGGTTCCAGCAAGCGAGCTTGCTCTGCCTGCTCCCGGCTCCACAGTACTGGACCGGCTGCATCAGGCTATGCTGCTGTTCTCCACTGGCCGGAGCGATGCCCTCAAGCGGTTCATTGAAGAGGATATCGGCCAGGATCAGGGGCTCTGGAGCCTAGCCCAGTCCCTTTCCGCCCTCTATCCCGCCGGAAGCGATGAGCGGCGGTGGGTGGAGGGAGTGCTGGCCAGGAAGAAGGGACTGGGGCTGTGAAAACAGAGAGGCAAACGGCGAAATATTTGTAATTCAGAAGGAGAACCAATGGCTGAAGAGATCGAAGAGATAGATATGCAGCATTTTGCAGGGCTCTTTGGAGATTCCCATCTATCATGGATCATAGCCCAGATAGTAGCCGATCCTTTCCAGGTCTACCGGCCTAAGGACCTGGAGGAGCTGGCAGAAGCCTCTGCGCCCAGCACGAGAAAGGCTCTTCGAATTTTGACCCGATTGGGACTGCTAATCAGGAATGATACGGACAGACAGCATCCCTCCTACAAAGCAAATCTGGACTCTAAAAAAAAACACTTGGCCTTGACTTTGCTATCATATTCCGTGGTGGACGATAGCATCGGGACAGATTGCATGGATGATCCAATTGCCGAATACTACGATTCTGACCTCAGGGATAGATACGAATCAGTGGAAAGAGGCCTTCATGCAGACCGTCCAGCGCCATGAGAACGCAGAACTTCTTCGGGCTGCAGCATTGGACGAGAGGCTGGCGGACTGGACCGCCTGCCTTACCAGGGCCGTTGTCAAGAGCTGCGATCGCCTGGGCTGGATGTCTGCCGCCAGGGGAAACAAGCTGGATAGCCCGCCTGTCCCCCACAGTGAGTATCTCACTATGGATGTCATGGCTTTCGCTCATAAAAACACCGGAAACTTTAATGTGCTGTAGCCATTTTCATCCTTGGAGATTCAATAGATGGCACTCACACCCTGGCACAAGTCTGCGACACCCCGTGTTGATCTGCGCAAAGGCAAACCATTGGACGCCGCAGAGTTCGCTGTGAACCTCGATCGAGTCAGGGATGGCAAAGCACCCGACGACTATAAGGATCCTAAGCAGTTCTTTGAGAGGACTTATCTGACCAAGAACCTGACCGCCCTTGCAGCAGAGGTCCAGCGTCGCTTTTCGGGAATCAAGACTGAGACCTCGGCCGTCTTCAACATGGCTACCCAGTTCGGCGGAGGAAAGACTCATGCTCTCACTCTACTCTACCATCTGGCCAGGAACGGCCCGGCCGCAAATGGATGGCCCGGTGTGGACAAGATCCTGGCCAAAGCAGGCCTCAATAGCGTGCCAGGAGCAGCGATAGCCGTCTTTGTGGGCACTGAGTTTGACTCCATAACTGGAAAAGGAGGCGGGGCATCGGGCGAGCCCCTGAGAAAGACCCCCTGGGGAGAAATCGCCTTCCAACTGAGCGGCACGCAGGGTTTCGACCTGGTGGAAGAGCACGACAGACAGAGGATAGCGCCGGGAGGCGACGTAATCCGCAGCTTCCTGCCAAAAGATCGCCCTTGCTTGATTCTCATGGACGAGCTGATGAATTATGTCAGCCGAAACCGCGATTCAGGCCTCTCCGATCAGCTCTACAACTTCATCCAGAACCTCACAAACGTCGCCAGCGGCGAGGATAAAGTGGTATTAGTAGTCTCCATACCAGGCTCACAGATGGAGATGAACGAGGCCGATTTTTCCGACTACAACAGCTTCAAGAAGATCATGGATAAGCACGGCAAAGCAGTGATGATATCTGCCGAGGCTGAAACCTCTCAGATCATACGTCGCAGGCTGTTTGAATGGAGTCCGGAGGAGATCTCTCCCGATGGGACCATCCTTCTGGGCAACGAGGCCAAAAAGACCTGCAAAGCATACGCCACCTGGGTCAAGGCCCACAGGAATCAGGTTCCTGGCTGGTTTCCAGTCGACCATGCAGAAGAGATGTTTGAAGCGGCATATCCATTTCACCCTATGGTCCTCTCCGTCTTTGAGACGAAGTGGCAGGCCCTTCCCCGCTTCCAGAGGACTCGCGGCATCCTCCGCCTTCTTGCTCTTTGGGTATCGAAAGTATATCAAGAAAGCTACACGGACGCTCATTCTGACGCCCTGATCGGCCTTGGCACCGCTCCCTTGGAGGATCCCATCTTCCGGGCTGCCATATTCGAGCAGCTTGGCGAGGACCGCCTGGAGGGATCTGTCACAACTGACATTGCTGGACGGAAAGAAGCCCATGCTGTAAGACTGGACAATGAGGCCAGCTCTGCCATCAAGAAAGCCCGCCTGCACCGAAAGGTGGCGACGGTCATTCTCTTTGCCTCCAATGGCGGCCAGACCCACGGCACTGAGGCCACTCTTCCCGAGATCCGCCTTGCAGTGGCTGAGCCTGATCTTGACATCGGAAACATCGAAACCGTCCTGGATGCGCTCTCTGTCAACTGCTACTATCTGGAGGCCTACGGGACAAGCTACCGATTCGGATTGCAGATTCAGCTACCCAAGATCCACGCCGACCGCAAGGCAAGCGTCCCCAAACAGGAGATTGATGAGTGCTTGAGAGATGCTATCTTCAGGGTCTTTAATGAGGGCAACATCATAAAGCCGGTATTCTTCCCGGAAAATAGCAGCGATATCCCGGATACTCCTGCCCTGACCCTGATTGTCCTGTCCCCCGATCACCGCAGACCGGACAGCAGGACAATAGAGCTGATAGAGTCAATGACTAAAGATCATGGTGCCTCCTCCAGGACTTACAAGAGCGCTCTCATCTGGTCCCTGGTCGACAACGACGCCAGCCTGACAAGCGAAGCTCGCAATGCTCTGGCCTGGGAGAAGATCCACTTTGAATCTGAGCAGCTTCATCTCAATGAGAGGCAGAATAGAGAGGTAAATGAGAAGATCGGCAAAGCTAAACGAGACCTTAAGGAGGCAGTCTGGAGAAGCTACAAGAACCTCGCACTCCTTGGGAAAGATAACAGGATATACTTAATGGACCTCGGCCTAATTCATTCCAGCGCAGCCAGGACCATTGTAGACCTCTATCTATTGCAGCTAAAGCAGAAGGATATTATCACAAGCAGCATCAGCCCCAATTTCTTGGTCAAGAACTGGCCACCTGCCTTCTCTATCTGGTCCACCAGGTCCGTCCGAGATGCTTTTTTCGCATCCCCTCTCTACCCCCGCCTGCTCAATCAGCAAGCAGTAAAGGAAGCCATATCCAAAGGCGTCTCTAACGGGATATTAGCCTACTTTGGCCAGTCTGAAGAAGGCGAATACGATCCCATCTATTACCGCACCGATCTTTTGCCGGATGATGTGGAGATATCTGAGGAATGGTTCATAGCAAAGGAGCCTCCCAAGAGGTCAGGACCGTGCACAATAGTGGTGACTCCTGAGCAGATCAGCATCAAGCCAGGAGATGAGGTCCAATTTTCTGCAAAAGTAATGAATGACCGGGGCCAAGAGGTACAGACTGATGCCATAGACTGGAAGGCAACCGGGGGAAGCATCGATCAGCTCGGCCTCTTCAGGGCAGGGGATATAGAAGGGACCTATTCTGTGAATGCTGCAGCGAGAGATGCTACTGGATCTGCCAGTGTCGTCATCTCTGCAGGGGGCAGATCATTGAAGAGGATTGTTGTCTCTCCTCAGGATGCGCATATAGGGCCGGGCAGGACGCAGACATTTGTCGCCGTGGGCCTGGATGCAGATGGCCTTGAAATGCCATTGGCCGGGGTAGACTGGAGGGCCACAGGCGGCACAATCGATGTTAACGGGATCTTTCAGGCGGGAATGGAGGAGGGCTTCTTTACGATCACAGCGAGCGCGGAGGGCGTTAGTAGCTCGTCGAATCTCATCGTCAAGGCCTTAAGTCCTCATTGGGCAGGCGAGATACCTCATCAAAAATGGACCCAATTCTATAACAGAATCCTATCCAAGTTTGCCGCTCGCAAAGGTCTGAAGTTGCTGGTAGCCGTGGACATTTCAGACGCCTCTATGGAGGAAGTTGAGGAGATGAGAAGTGCCTTGCGTGAATTGGGCCTTGAGGACGATGTAGAGGTGGATTAAGCCACAGATATTCACTCGGAATATGGAGCTGGAGGTCCTATGCGCTAGAGCCCAGTTTCAGCTCTTCGGACCATAGGCCGTAACGATCATCAATGGTGCTAAGGATCTGCTCAGGCTCGGCGGCCAGCATTAACAGGCACTATTCCCGCTATAATGCGATCACTCAGGGATGTCTTTTCACAAACAGGTCCCCGAATATCTCCTCTTGCTCCAGCCACACCTGCTTTCTCTGGGCCATGAAGAGTAGTGAGACGTAGTTGGTCACCCCGTCCTCATTCAGTCCATCTCTGCTGTTAATATCCAGGAAGGTGATGGTCTTCTTCTCCATGAACATATCATCCAAAATGGGTCCCAAGAACCTGATCCTCTCCTCGATCCCTTCATCGTGTGAGAGGTCCAGTGCCTTCTCCTCAGTGGAGGGCCAGCGGTCCCTCATGGCCTTTCTCCGGCCGACCATCTCCGCCTTCTTCAGCTCCGAGATCAGCTCTTCTAAGGTTACCGGCCTCTTGGTGCGCCTCCTCACTGGCGGGCGGGGAAGGGTGCTCTCCCTCTCCTCTTCCCAGACCTCCTCCCCCACCTCCTCCAATTCAGGCTCTGGCTCCTCATCTGCCACCTCCTTTTGCCCTTCCATGGAGTCGGACTTCATCCTCAGGAGAATGCTGGCATAAAGGAGTGTCCTGGCCGGTATTCGCAGGTCTCTCTTCTCCAGGGAGTCGATGTACTGCAAAAACTTCTCTGTGGTCCTGGCAATATCAATATCCCAGGGATCGATATCCCCTCTACGAGCAAGCTCCACCAGAACCTCCGCCGGCTCGCCGAACTCGAAATCGCGGGGATTCTTCATGAATGGATCTTCGGACAAGTCCTACCTCAGCTGGTGCATATGCCGGTCACCGTGGTGATGTTGTTCTCTTGCATGGTCACGCCCAGGGTGAACTTCGACTGCAGTATCATCGGCTTTCTCAGGGACACCACAATGAACTGGGCCTGGGCAGAGATCTTCTTGATCAGCTTTGCCACCCTCTCCACATTGGCTCCATCCAGGAACATGTCGATCTCGTCCATAGCGTAGAAGGGCGCAGGCCGGAACATCTGAATGGAGAAGATGAAGGAGAGGGCGGTCAGGCTCTTCTCCCCTCCGGACATGGCCTCCAGGCGGTGGAAGGGCTTTCCCGCCGGCCGGGCCTTGATGGTCATCCCCCCGCTCAAGGGATCCTCCGGGTTCTCCAGGATCAGGTCGCCTTCTCCCCGGGATAGCTCCTGGAATATGTTCTTGAAGTTCTTGTTGATCTCATTGAAGCTGGATAAGAATGCCTCCTTTTTCATCTGGTCATACCTCTCCAGCTTATCGATGATAGCTTCCCTCTCCTCCCTTAGAGTGGTCCTCCTCAGAGCCAGGAAGTCATAACGGGTCAACACATGATCGTACTCGTCGATGGCCAGCATGTTCACCGGCTCCAGGTCTCTCATGAATTGGGTCAGGGCCCGGATCTTCTCAGCCACGGTATTGCTATCCGGCGGCTCCTGGGTCGAGTCTACGCCGCTCTGTTCGATCTCTCTTCGCAGTCCCTCCACCCTCATCTGGATGACATCCCTGGCGGAGAGGCTGGCATCCAGACGAGCTTGAATCCGGTCCATCTCCCGTTCCATCCTGTCGATAGCCCGCTGCATGGTGATGGTCTTCTCAAGAAGCTCTACGCGCACTCCTTTGAGGCCGTGCAGCTCCACTTCGATCTCCGCCTCCCTGGACTTCATCCCATCCAGTTCCAAATTTAGGCTCTGGATCATGGTCATGGCAGCCTCCTTCTGCTCTGCTGCCTCTGCCTTCTCCGATTCCAGTAGCTCCTTTTTGGATGAGATCTCCTTTTGCTTCTCGATTATGCCCTCTTCCCGGATCTTGTCCTTGAGGATCTCGGCATCGATCTCGGCTATCCGGTCCTGCAGCCTTCTAATCTCCGATTTGGCCGCGTCTGCCTTGCGATTCAGCTCGGGGATCGCTGAGCCTGAAAGGTCGGCCTCTATCCGGCCTATCGTCTCATTCATGGATGCCAGGGTCGCCTCAGACTCCCGGATCTCCCCCTCCAGAGCGTCCAGCCTTCCCTTATAGCTGAGAAACTCGCTCTCCATCTGCACGAGCCGCTCGCGCTTCTCAGAGATGCTCTTCTCCAGCCGGGGCTTTGACCCCGCCATCTCGTCCGCCTGGAAGGTCTTCTTGGAGATGGACCGGTTCAGCTCCTCCACCTCTCGGGTTATGTGGGAGATCTGCTCCTCCATCCGGTCCAATCTCTCCAGAAGTTTCCCGCGCTCGGCATCGGCGTTGGCAATCCTCTCCGATAGCTCCAGGAGCTTCTTTCCCTCCTCTGCCGCGAACTTCATCCTGGTCCTATAGTGGCCTCCGGTCATCGCTCCGGACCTCTCCACCAGATCCCCTTCTAAAGTGACCATCCGGTAGCGGCCCATGAGAGCTCGGGCGTGGTTTAAACTCTCTACCACTAAAGTATCACGAAATACATACCAGAAAGCCCCCTGAAACTTGGGATCAAAGTCGATCAGCCTGAAGGCATAGTCAACTATCCCCTCGTAGTTGGGCTTGACCGAAGGGCTGCCCCGGTCCAGCTTATTCAAGGGGAGAAACGTGGCCCTGCCGATCTGGGACCTCTTCAGATATTCAATGGCCCGGGCGGCATCCTCGTCCGTGGCGGCGACAATGCTCTGCATACGCGCTCCTGCAGCCACTTCCAAAGCGACAGAAAAGCGCGACTGAACGTTCCCCAGTTCCGCTACGGTGCCATAAAGGCCGGGGAGCATACCATTCTTGAGAGCAGTGCGGATGGCGTCCACCGCCCGGCTGAATCCGCCTTTGTCCTCTGCCGCCTTAATCCGGCTGTCGGTGCGGGCGAACTCGCTCTGCAGCTTATTCATCTCCCTCTCTGCCTCGGCGATCTCCCGGCGCAGCCTGAGTCTTGCGCTCTCCAGGTCATCCCGATCCTTCTCCAGCTCCATCGCTCGGCTGTTGAGCCCGGCCAGCTCCTCTTTCAGTTGTTCGGCCTCATGATCGCTGCCGGCCAGGGCATCCATGGCCTCCTTGATGGCGCCGGAGAGCTCCTCTCTTTCCAGGCTCCCCCTTCTCGTGGCATCCAGCAGACGGTCCCGCTCTCGCAGCAGATCTCCAAGCCTTGCTTTGGCCTCCTCCCGGGTCCCCCTCGCTCTCTCAAGCTCCTCTCTAAGGGCGGAGAACTGGGCGTCCTCACGGGTTAAGCTCTCTTCAACCTCCTGGAGGAGATCGTTTTGATCTTCAAGCTCTCCTTCTAAGCTGGCCTTGCGAATGCTTGCGTCTCTGATCTTCTCCGCCAGAACCTCCTCCTCCCCAGAGAGGTTACCCAGCTGAATGAAGCTCGCATTCTGCTGACGATCCAGATCATTCAGGGCCTTCTCCGCCATCTGTATCTTGCTGGTCTCGCGGGCTAGTTCCCCTTTCAGCTCCTCTATCCTCCGCTTGACCTCGATCTGCTCGTCCTCTCCCTTATGGGTTATCTCCTGACCGAGGTTCTGCAGCTTCTCCTCCTGGACGGCAAGCTCGGAGCGATCCTCATCTGCCCGCAGCTTGATCTCATCATTCTTGCCCTGGAGGGAGGATATCTCCTGGTTCAGGCTCTCCAGCTCTCCAGATGCCTCTTTGAGCCTGGCCAATAGGAGGAAGGCCTCCTGCCTTTTCAGCTCGTCCTTGTGCGCCTGGTAGGAATGAGCCTTATCCCGCTCCGCCCGCAATCGGTCCAGCTGGCCGCCTACCTCCTCCAGAATGACGTCAACCCGTTCGACGCGCTCTCGCACCACATCCAGCTCTTCCAGCGCCTTCTTCTTCTTCTCATCGAACTCTGCGACGCCAGCGATCTCGTCTATGATCTTCCTCCGCTCAACAGCCGTCATCTCAATGATGCGGGTCACATCCCCCTGCATGACGATATTGTAGCTTTCTGGGGTTATGCCCGCCTTGGCCAGCAGGTCCAAAAGCTCTGCCTGGCCACAGGACTTGCCATTAAAGGAATAAGAAGAGGCATATTTGTCGCGGTTTATCTTGATCTTTCTTGAGACCTCGATCGTATCCTGATCCAGTGGAAAATGGCGGCTGGTGTTGTCCAGCCTGACTATTACCTGGGCAAAATCCGGATTCTTCCCGTTATCCCCCCGGTAGATGAGATCGGGCAGCCTTTCCGCCCTCATGGCCCGCGAACTGGAAAGGCAGAGGGCGAAGAGGAGAGCATCGACTATATTGGATTTACCGCTTCCATTCGGCCCCGTCACCGTTACAAAATCGTTCTTCAGAGGAACCCTGATGCTCTTGCCGAATGACTTGAAGTTCTTGAGCTCAACCTCTTTGATGTACAAAGGTTACCTCCGCCCAAATTCTGCAATGCTGGCCCTTTCGATACTCCTCAACATTAGAATCACGTCCCTCGGCTTTAATCCCGCTCTTTTTTCTTAAGGCAGTTGAGGCTTTCGCTTATGATTTCTGCTCTAACTTAATCATGTATTCGAGGATGTATATATCACTTTCCCATATTTAAGCATTTTATCCAGTACGATTATTAAATTATCAAAATCAATATATTTATTTAAGCATAGACAATTTCATCCATCCCAATAATTCTAGTTTTCCCCTCTCATTCCTCTAAAGCCTGTTTTCAGGGTTACCCCAAGGCTTATTTACCATCTGGCAGATCGAAATGGGAATGGACGTACTCGCAGATGTAGGTGGAAGGCCAGGCCTGGACTGCAGGGGATTTTGCAGCTACTGCTACTTTAAAGGGGTAAAAAAGGTGCCACCATTCGGCTGCAAGAACTGCATGCCCTTCAAGAAGGGCTGTGACTACTGCGCCCGCGCCATCATGGAGGGCTATCCAGGCTTCAAGCCCATGAACGACGTCTTGTTCGAGGTGGCTCAGAGGTGCATGGGCAGCATGCCGGACAAGGTCACCATCAGCGGGGGTGGCGACCTGAGCTGCTACCCAGACCTTCTACCACTGGCGAGGATGGTGGGCCAGGGAATAGTGCCCATTAGCCTTGGCTACACCAGCGGAAAGGGATTCCGGGATAAGGACGATGCGGCAAAGCTTATCGATGCCGGAGTGAACGAGGTCTCTTTCACCGTCTTCTCCACCAACCCCGAGCTTCGACGCAAGTATATGGGAGACAAGCATCCTGAGGTCGCCCTGGAAAATTTGAAGACATTCTGCCACAGCTGCGAGGTCTACTGCGCCGCAGTCATAATTCCGGGCGTAAACGACGGTCATGAATTGGAGAAGACCTGCAATGACCTGGAGGAGATGGGAGCACGAGGCCTGATCTTGATGAGGTTTGCCAATCGCCGTGATCAGGGCCTGATCCTGGGAAATGGACCAATTATGCCAGGGATAATCCCTCATACCATCGAGGAGTTCAGAGACCTGGTCACCCATACTGCAGAGATGCACAGCTTCCGGGTAACTGGAACGCCTCTATGGGATCCGGTCACCGGCGCGCCCTTCGCTCTGTCCAGGCATCCAGATATCATATCCCGCCTGCCCCCTCTGAGGAGAGGGGCGAGCATCATCACCAGCCGGGTGGCTGCTCCTTTGCTCACGGGCATCTTCAGTCAGATGGAGGGAGGAGAGAAAGTAAGCATCCTGCCGGTGGAAAAGGACATCGGCTGCCTGATTACCATTGAGGACTTCTCAGGCCTTGATCTTGACCAGGTCATGGGCACGGTCATCATTCCCGGTCGAACCATGGCCCATGAGAAAGAGATCAAGAGCGTCCTGTCAAAAGACGGCAGGGAAAGGATGATAATTCGGGGCCCAGATACTCTCACCGTGGACGGCGAGATGAGCATCTCCATGAACGCCCAGGAAGTCCTAGAGCTGGAGGTCGAGGCATTCGGAGAGCTGATCGAGGCCATCAATGCCATGGGCATTTGAACAAAGCGAGGGGGCAAAAATAGATGAAGAAGATGAGAAAACAGAAGAGGCCTTTTCATGTCATGATCATACCCACCCTAGGCTGTCCCTCCAAGTGCAGCTACTGCTGGAGCTCCGAGGTCGGATCCCCGAGAATGACCATCGAGACAGTAGGGGAGATCGTAGAATGGTTGCGCGATTTTAGGGATGATCCGGTTACATTCACGTTTCACGGTGGAGAGCCGCTGCTTGCCGGTGCGGATTACTACAGAGCTGCCCTTCCCATGCTCAAAAGAGAGCTTGAGCATCTCAGCCCCAACTTCGCCCTGCAGACGAACCTGTGGCTCTTGACCCCAGAGCTGGCGGAGGTCCTGGCAGAGCATGAGATTCCCATTGGCTCGAGCCTTGACGGCCCTCAGGAACTCAATGACCTGCAAAGGTCTAGTGGATACTATGAGAAGACCATGGCCGGATATGAGCTGGCCAAAAAACATGGCCTGCAGGTGCAATTCATCTGCACATTCACCTCTTATTCAGTGCAGTTCAAAGAGGAGATATTCAACTTCTTTCGGGAAAACGGCCTGGTCCTCAAGCTCCACCCCGCCCTCCCATCGCTGCGCAGCGACCAGCCAGACCGATGGGCCCTTCCTCCAGAGGAGTATGGCGAGCTGTTGGTCTATCTCCTGGACAAATACCTGGAGAATATGGATCGAATCGAGGTTAGAAACATCAACGATTACGCGAGGTGCGTATTCACCGGAAGGGGTACCGTCTGCACCTTTGTGGACTGCATGGAGAATACCTTTGCCGTGGGCCCAGATGGGAGCATCTATCCATGCTATCGGTTTGTGGGAATGCCCGAATACGTCATGGGAAACGTTCGCGACCGCCCCAGCCAGGCGGATCTGGCCGCCTCCCCCGCAGGAGTGCGCATGCGTCAGTTCAAAGAGTATGTGGATGTGAACTGCAAGGGCTGCAAGCACTTGCGCTACTGCCGGGGGGGCTGCCCTTACAATGCCATAGCTCCGACAGATGGGATCATTATGGGAGTCGATCCTCACTGCATCGCTTATAAGAGGATATTCGATGAGATCTCCGACCGCTTCAATAAGGAGATGATGGCCTCCATGGGGCTGGAGGCTACGGGTCCTGGAAGCAGCGGGAGCAGCCGGCCTGGGATCATGTCATTGATGCAAAAGATGATCGGAAGATGATTTTGAGGTAACCTGAGGGCAATTCGAGCATAAAAGCAGCAGATGCTGCCCAGGGTACCAAAACATTATTGCCCATGAGCGGAAACTGATTAATCGATCATTATGGAGAAGATTCAAGAGGTCAAGGGCCTGGGCGGAATGCTGAACGGTTTTAGGGATTTGGTCAAGGATGACCAGAAGATAATTTTCGTGGGGTCACCTGGTTTTTGTACTCCCTTTGCATTATTCCTGGGCTATCCAGTGCGAGAAAAGGAGATGGCCTTCATTCCCGGCCTTGATAGTGAAAAAGCCAGGAAGCTGGTTGCCACGGAATCGGGGATGGAGTTGGGAGAGAAGTGCAGCTTTGAGGCCGATGCCGTGGTTGTTCTGGGTGGAATGGCCATGCCCAAGATTGGAGTGAAGGCCGAGGAGATGGCAGATTTTCTCGCCAAGATGAAATACAAGAAGCTGATTGGCGTCTGTTTCATGTCGATATTTGAAAAGGCTGGCTGGTGCCAGGCTCTGAAGTTCGATAGCGTCATGAACATAATCATCGAGGGTGATATATCCTGCAGATAGCGACGGGACCATAATTTTATTACATCGGGAGTGCAGAGGGTCACGAATACCCCAACCTTCCGGTTGGGGATGAAGTGAACCCTCGTCCGTTTTTTGCGTTAACTCATATCGATCAACCGTTGCTTCTTTTAAAATGAAATCGTATTTGGCACTTTAGCCACAGGTGGTGCCACCCACCTATGGCTAGGATGTGATAAGCGTTGGAATTGCGCAGCTTCAGCCATGGCTATGGTCAAATTACCTACCACATCGTACTGGTGCCAAAGTATCGATACAAGATATTCTATGATAAGCGAGTTAAAAAGGATTGCGAGCTAGTTCTCAGCAAAATTTGCATGGAGCAAGGCTATAAAATTCATGCAATGGAAATTGTAGATGATCATGTTCACCTGTTCCTGGAATTTCGCCTGAGCTATTCTCTTTCAAGAGTCGTTCAATTTTTGAAAGGAGGCATTTCATATAGAATGTTCAAGCTTCATCCCGAATTGAAAAAAAGATATTGGGGCGGAAGCTTGTGGTCAAGTGGCAAATTCTTTCGATCTGTCGGAAATGTGACCGCTGACACAATACAGCACTATATTAAGGAATCTCAGGGAAAACCAAAAGCAGAGTCGAAAGTTTGCAGATCGCGGGAATCCGGGCAAAGAAGGCTCGATGATTTCTGATCTCCAGCTAACCGGGCGTGCGCGCGGCCCGAAGCATACCCCATCCCTTTAGGGTGGGGTGGCCGCGCGCAGTTTGATTTTTAATCTATGAAACAGTCCAAAATCAGGGCAATTACCCCTTGAGGGTTTCGATTTAGCACCAATTAGAAGAGCTTTAAATTCCTGCGTTAATATTTTCAATCTTTATGGTTGTTTTTAGGTCAATTCATCCATTATGTAGCCTCTTTTTCTGCATTTTGCCTTGCTTTTTCTCTATTCTCTCGTGCACTTTCATAGCCTCCGCTATGTTGAAGGAACACGCCCTAAATATTTCAACTGCTCTATGTTGTAAACGATTGAATTCATCATGAATTTTATCCCTGCTCTGGCGATAGTCGTTACAGAAACATGACCTGCATTATGGGCTCGTTTCATAACCGCAAAACATCTTTCGATTTGCGATCGCTTTCTACTGATCCTTTTATTTCTCAGAATGTCTTTGATTCCCAGCTTATGACCTCTTGCAGCTTTTTTCATCGCAGCATCGTATCCTTGTGTCTTGGCACCGCTATATCCTTTATCGGCGTAACGTGGTAATCCATTGATTCCAAGGTCCACCTGACTATCATGAAGAGATGCTGTTGTTGTCTCGATTTTTCGGATAAGATGGTACTCGGTATCGATTAGAATATGGCCCTTATAACCGAAAAATGATTTGCTGCCCTTTTTTGCCCAAGTCCCCTCATTTATTGGACCATCATCAAGTCTCTTTGGTTTGGCATTGCTGCTAACGATATTATTAGAAATATTGAGCAAGTCTTTATCAAAATCAGGAGTCGGTCTCGCCTTGATGGCTTCTAAATTGGGATCCTTTTTATCTTGGTCTTTCTGATCTTTTTTATTCCTCTTTTGCCCTGGATCAGATGTTATGAAAGTAGCATCCTGAATTGTGCCCTTCTTTACGGCAAATCCTTTCTCATCAAGCTGATTCTGGAGCTCTTTCCAAAGATCCTCGTATCTGCCACATTCGATCAGTCGCTCGCGAAATAGCCAAACTGTGCTGAAATCTGGAATCACTTCTGTGGTGCCAAGAAAAATTCGAAATGAGATTCTGTCCGTAACTTGGCGTTCCAGTTCTGGGTCTGATAAACCAAACCAACTCTGAAGTACAAGTGCCTTCACCATAATTACAATATCAATGTTTGGACGACCTCCATGGCTAGTTTTATTCTTATAGATCAATGGTTCTAAAAATCTGAATCGATCCCAATTGATTAAAGAGTTAATATCGGAGAGATCATCGCCGAGAGCTTTAACCCGAGAATATTCTTCTCGCATGGCAAAATCTATGAGCGTCCTCATACATCAAATATTATGATATTAATAGTATATAAACATTTCGATTGATTAGTTTTTCGAAACCCTCCAGTATAGATTATGATACTAGGATCTTTGCTTTAAGAGAGAAAGACGAAGAAGTCAGCGTGACTCTTCTTAGATCGAGACAACGAATCAAGTTGGTTCTAGGCGACTATCAGCGAACCAGACTCAAGGATTCTAAACCGACAAGCGCAACGCTTTGTAAGAAAGGATCTGAATACTATATCAACATCCAGGTTAAAAGCGAAGCACCGGAGCAGATACATGTTGATACAGTTCTAGGTGTCGATCTTGGTATAACTGATATAGCTGTGACCTCCGAAGGCCAGAAGTTTGGCGGAAAGACTATCAAGCTAATCAAGAATCATTATGCGTCTATGCGTGCTGTTCTTCAACAGAAAGCCGTGAAAGGTACAAGGAGTTCAAGGCGAAGATGCCGAGAGCTTCAGCAACGACTATCAGGCAAAGAAGCACGCTACCAACGGCAGATCAACCACGAAATCAGCAAAGCCATTGTGACCAGAGCCCAGGAGATTCCTGCAAAGATAGCTCTGGAAGATCTAACCGGAATTAGAGAAGGCGTCAACCAGAAAGCAGGAAAAAACCATAGACGAAAAGTCAATGGTTGGGCCTTCTACCAGCTTAAGGAGTTCCTTGGCTATAAGGCTCTCGCGGCGGGTGTTCCTCTGGTTCTGGTGGACCCCGCATACACCAGCCAGACGTGCCATCAGTGCGGTGAGCATGGAATCAGGAATGGCAAGAGCTTCAAGTGTCCTGTGTGTGGTTGGTCTGGCGATGCTGATTTCAATGGTGCTAAGAATATAGCTTTCTTGGGCCGCTATGTAGACCGGCCTGGAGGCTCGGAAGGACTTCCAAGTATCAAGGCAGTCCTTTCAGGGCTACTGAAAGCTCCGGTCTTTAGGCCGGAGTAGTTTACAGAGACCCATTTTGCCATTTGACTATAATATCTTCGATTCGATAAAAGTGGCATCTGCCACCGATCGGCAGACCTTGCCGAAGTAGGGCTCTCTCCTCGAGTTCGCCACCCGCAGCAGTTCCTTGACCCTCTCCGGGTCGCAGCTATCGATCTTGACCAGATTGTCGCTTCTTAGCAAGCAGGGCTTGATCTTACCATCCGAGGTCACCCTCAGCCGAGTGCAATGGGCGCAAAACTCGGTGTTGTCCATCGGCCTGACCACCTCCACCTCTGCTCCATCCAGGAAATACTTCTTCCTTCTGTGCATCTCACGGATTAGGATGGAATCCGCCCTGGCAGCAAGGCTCCTCTCGATCCCCTCAATGTCTCCGGATATTCCCTGGCCTTGAATGTCCAGGAGCTCAATCAACTGCAAGATAAGCCCCCTCCGGCGGCAGAAATCGATCATCTCCGGGACCTCCGACTCATTCCTCTTCAAAACCACAAAATTCAGCTTGATGGGCAAGAGATCGGCCTCTCTTGAGGCATCAATCCCCGCCAGCACCTTCTCCAGATCCCCTGGACTTCCCCCGGTGATCTGGCAATACCTGTTCGGCTGGAGGGAGTCCAAGCTGACATTCACCCTGTCCAGACCAGCCCGGGCCAGAGCCTCCGCCCGCTCGGCAAGCAGGATGCCATTGGTGGTTATGGATATATCCAGGCTCTGGGGAATACGGGCAATGATAAGATCGAGGTCCTTTCTCAGCAGAGGCTCTCCGCCGGTGAGCTTCACAGAGCGCATCCCAAGCTCCGCTGCCGCTTTGGCAATGCTCACCACCATATCTCCTGGAATCTCGCCACCAGGCAGCAGCTCTCCCTCGTGATGGCAGTAGATGCACTTCAAATTGCATCGAGGGGTGAGAGCGATTCGTATGCCTGTGACTTTGCGGCCATAAGAGTCCACCATTTGACCGGCCATTACAAGCAGGTAATTATGTTGCTAGTATTAGAACTCTCTTCTGCAAGGTTTATTATATATTTTAGTATTCTATCTCGCCCAGGCTGCGCTTGAGATAGCTGAGCAGGGTCATGGCTATTATTATGCAGATAGCAAAGCCACTGAGCAACTCCTCCCAGGGATGGCTGTTCTCGGAGAAGGCATAGATTATTCCCCCGGAGAGAAGGGCCAAGATCAGGGTGGCGATGATGGAGACCAACATGGACCACATGATGGACCCCACCTCGTAGCGCTCGAAGAACGAGGCAGAGAGGACAAAAGCGATCGCCGCCAGGATAAGGGTTATGGATGCTGGCAGGCCAGGCCCGTAGCGGAAGAGCTGGATCAGCCCCAGAGCTAGGGCCATCATCACCACTGCCAGCAGTCCCGAAGCAAGAAAAGCCTTCAGGATGTAGTTGTCAAAGCGATACTCCATCCGGATCATCCTTTATCAGGTGTATATTGAAATAAGCATATGCATATTGCGTTTTGCCTCTTTCAATTCGACCTTTGGATCTCTGCATCAAGCTCCATCATGACCTGCTTATACTCCCGGTTAAGCTTTTCAGCCTTCTCTTCTGCTCCATCCATCACCTGGGAGCGGCCCATTATCTCCAGCTCCCGGCTCAGCTCCGAAAGGCGCATCGCCCCCACATAAGCGCTGCTGGACTTCAGGCTGTGGGCGGCGGTCTGCAGCTCTTTTGCATCACCGTTCTCCACCGCCTTCAGGATCGCTGCAATCTTTTGCGGTGAATGCTCCAGGAAGAGGCCACCCACCTCAGCAACAATATCAGGATCGCCATCATCCTGCAGCTCCCTGAGGCTGGCAAGCACCGATCGATCCAGTGCATTGCCAGAGACTTCATATCCTTCTGTCATTTCAGCCCATCCTTGCAATCTATTAGATGCGTGTTTGCGTATTTCTTACTATTTATTCTTATCTTCTTTCAGAATATTGAATTGTGAATTCCTGGCTGAGAATCAATCCAGCAGCACCATCCCAAAGAGAACAACCCTCTCCGAATAAGACCTGATCACCTGGGGACTGTATCCGGCATTCTCCAGGGTCTTGAACACATCCACCCCGCAACCCTCCATGGAGGGCCTCATCCTGTCCTTATGCCGGCACTTGAGAACGTCCAGGGGATTCATCTTCTCCCCACTCTCTTGCATCTCCTCACCTACACATGTCTCGCATAGGGTGCAGGGCAGGGCATAAAAGCCCAGAGCTTTGTAATAACCCAATAGAAATGCCCTGGTTTCCAACTGGTAGACGGTATCATGCAGATTATTAATGGAGTCCCAGAGGTAATGGTGGATGTGCCTGGGGTCGTTTCCCGGTCCCGGTTCCGCCAGGAACCTGGCCAAAATAGCCGTCTTGTACTCAGATACGACCCTTCTCATCTCCTCTGGAGATGGAGCAAAGGGCGGGCAGCAAAGGTGCTTTCCATAGGCCCGGCAGCCGTATCTGCACTTCAGCCTCACCCAATCCGCCACAACTATAAGATCGGTGGAGATGGGACGGATATCCGGATGGATCGATTGCAGCTCAAAGAGAATGCTGTCCAGATCCTCATCATTCATAAGATCTGCCTCCGTTCTTTATTTGCATTGCCCCTTTCTCTATTCACCTATCCGTTATCCGCGCCCGGCTCAGCCCGTCTTTTGCCGGACCACCAGCACCGGCCTATCCGATCGCCGGGCGACATCGAATGAGGTGCTGCCCAATCTCATCTGCTTGATCCAGCCCTTCCCCTGGGAGCTGAAGATCAGAAGCGAAACATCATGCTTTTTGGCAAGTTCCAGAATCTGATCGGCAGGCTTGCCCTTGAGGATATGGACTGTGACCATTCTTCCCGGCTGCTCCAGATCCTGACGCATCAGATTAAGCTTTTCTGCCGCTCTGCCAAACTCCTCTTCTTTGGATATTACATGGGCCAGAAGGATCTCTTTTGTTCCCTCCAGTTCCCCTGCCAGTACTATGGCATCCTCTGCTGCCGCCGAGAGGTCAGTTGTGACCAGAATCCTGGAGAAGATATCTGGGCAGAACCTCTCCATATTTGCCTCTTTACCTTTTTCCAGCATTTTGTGGCGGATGATTAATAGATCGGTCTCACCCTGGCGCAGCACCTCTGTGGATACGCTTCCGAGCAGTATCCCCTCCAGCATTCCCTTACCTTCTGCTCCCATGATTATCAGGGATACATTCTCCTCCCATGCCGTCTTCTGAATGGCATCGCCCACAGTTCCTCCGTAAACAAAATCCGCATCCTGCCTGGGCTCCGGAGGATTGAGATTTATCCCATCCGCCCCACTCATGGGCTCCACTATCACCTTCAGGATGGGCTTCACCATGAGAGAAACCTCATTTTTGCAGGTAATACTAGCGAGCAGCTTTGCCTCTTCATTGAGCCGAAAAGCCGCCTCGCTTATGATGGCGTCATAGCTCCATCCGCTCTTCTCCAGGAGCTTGGGATTGCTGGCATCCAGGACATTGAGAAGCACTACCTCTCTGGTCCCAGGGATCTCCGTTACATATTCGGCCATCTTGCTGGAGTACCTGGAGAAGTCGGTCGGAATCAGAACTTTTTCAAACATTTTCTCTCACCCCTCGCCTATTCTCTACTCAGAAATTGTTCATGAATCTGTCTTCGTCAAAATATATCAAAATGGCGATATGTCTTGGATCAATCAAACGACGATGGCAAGGGCCATGATGAGGATAAGATCTATTTATACCAATGACGCATTATAATTTGTTAAGATCTATCGGCTCTTTTGGGCTGATATCGAGTGTGGGATTATGTGGAAATACATCTTGCTAATGATAATTGCCATATCTTCAGGCCTGATGAGCCCCGCAGGAGCGGATGGAATCATCATCGTCGATCCGCCACCTGGAGTGGACGTGCGTCTAGACCAGTCTCTGGCCATCAAGTACCATCATGTGGACATCCAGATAAAGGACCAGGTGGCCACCACCCGGGTGGATCAGGTCTTCGTCAATGACAATCCATGGACTGCTGAGGGAACCTACATATTTCCCCTGCCAGAGGGCGCTGCGGTGAGCGATTTTGTGATGTGGGTGGATGGAAAGGCAGTGCACGGCGAGATCCTGGAAGCTGATGAGGCCCGGACAATATATGATGATGTAGTGCGGAGGATGAAAGACCCGGCACTGCTCGAGTATGTGGGCAGAAAGGCCCTCAAGGCCTCAGTGTTTCCCATCCCCCCAGGAGAAGAGCGCAAGATTGAGCTGGAGTATAGCCAGATCCTGCCGGTGGAAAACGGCCTGGTTCATTACATCTATCCCTTGAGCACAGAACGTTTCTCCTCCCGGCCGCTGGAAGATCTGGTCGTCAGGGCCCAGATCGAGTCGCGAGAACCGCTGAAGGCCGTCTATTCCTCTCGCCATGAGGTCTCCATAGATAGGGAGGATGACTACCATGCCCTTCTGGGACTGGAGCAATCGGATGTCCTGCCGGACAGGGACTTCGAGCTCTTCTACACCATCAGCAGCGAGAAGATCGGCCTGAACCTGCTCAGCTTTAAAGAGGAGGGCCAAGACGGTTTCTTCCTCCTCCTGGCAGCACCGGATGTAAAGGTAAACGAAGAGGAGATAGTGGTCAAGGATATAATTCTAGTCCTGGACACCTCGGGCAGCATGCAAGGCGAGAAGA
Source organism: Methanothrix soehngenii GP6 (assembly GCF_000204415.1). Lineage (NCBI taxonomy): Archaea > Methanobacteriati > Methanobacteriota > Methanomicrobia > Methanotrichales > Methanotrichaceae > Methanothrix > Methanothrix soehngenii. The sequence continues at coordinate 2,110,368 of NC_015416.1, forward strand.
TGGACCAGGCCAAGGAGGCTGCCAGATATGTCCTGGATCACCTCAATCCTCTGGATCGGTTTGCTATCGTCTCCTTTGCCACTACCACCAGATCTTTCAGCCCCAGTCTCGAGCCCGCCGCCCAGGCAGATAAGGGAAAGGATTTCTTAGACCGCCTGGAGGCCATGGGATCGACGGATATCAACCGGGCGATGATCGAGGCGGTGGGCCTGGCGGAAGAAGTCCGCCCCACCACCCTCATCTTTCTCACCGATGGCCTGCCCACCGAGGGAGTGACGGTGACAGGAGCAATACTTGACAATGTAGCGCGAGAGGCACCGGATAATGTGCGCATCTTCAGCTTTGGGGTGGGCGACGATGTGGACACCGACCTGCTTGACCAGATCTCTATGGACAACGGCGGTGCGAGCACCTATGTCCGTCCAGGGGAAGAGATCGATGAGGAGGTCAGCGCCTTCTACCGCAAGGTGAAGATGCCCGTCCTCTCCGACCTCTCCTTAGACTGGGGCGATATCATAGTCGATCAGGTCTATCCCCAGAGGATCCCGGACCTTTTCGCCGGCTCTCAGCTCATCATGCTTGGAAGGTACAGAGAAGGCGGACCGGCGAAAATCACCCTGAAGGGAATGGTCAACCAGGAAGAGAGAAGCTATACCTATGAGGATCTCAGCTTCCGGAAAGAGGGCGGCGACGACTTCATACCCCGTCTCTGGGCCACCCGGGCGGTAGGATACTATCTCACTCAGATCCGGCTTTACGGGGAGAAGCAGGAGTGGATAGACTCCATCGTCTCCCTTAGCACCCGCTACGGCATAATCACTCCTTACACCTCCTTCCTGGTGCAGGAGAAGGACATCTTCAGCGACAAGGGTAGAGAGGAGGCAATTTCAGACTTCGAGGAGGAAATGGCTGCGGCAGCAGCTGAGCCTGCATTTGGGGAAGCTGCTGTAGAGAAAGCCGTCTATCAGAAGTCATTGAGCGCCGCACCAGTGGGGGCAGCGGTGCCAGTTAATATGTCCGTCTCTACTGGGATTGATGGAACCAGTAAGATGGTGCGGGTCTCAGAGGTGTTGAAGAATGTGGGCAGCAAGACCTTCCTCTTGAAAAATGACACCTGGATAGACACCACATTTGACCGCTCCATGAAGACGAAGAAGGTGGCATTCCTGGGCGAGGAGTACTTCGATCTGATCTCCCAAGTGCCGGTTCTGGGAAGCTACTTCGCCCTGGGTGAGAGGGTGATAGTGGTACATGAGGGCCAGGCCTATGAGACGGTGGCCGAAGACGACTCGGGTTCTGGTTAGAGCAACAAGAAAAATGAGCGAACCGGAGGGTCGGGAGATATCTGCTCGCCCGGCCCGGATTTTTCCAATTTTTTCCTTTATATCTCCATCTGCCCCTTTACATAGAGGTCCTCTGCCACCCGGTTCAGCCTATCACCCTTCACCTCTCCGCCGTAGTCGGGCAGAATTACAATATCCTTATCATGGTAGCGATTCCGGATATCCTGGATGTAGGAGGTCTGAGAGGCCATCTTCTCCTGGCAGAATTGGCAGGGGCATTCTCCAATCACATGGTTTATGACAATGGCGGAGACGTTCACTCCATGCGACTGTACCGTCTCAATCAGCCGTCTGCTCTCCTCCACTGCCGCCTTCTCCGGGATGGTCACAACGGTGATGCTCGCGGTCTTGGGATCGGTAAGCGCATTTCTCATGGTCTCAGCCTTCAGCCGCATGGCTCTCACCTCTTTTAGTATGGAATCCCCAAATCCCGATTCAAGCATATTGAGAACCCCAATCCATTTGTTTCTGATCCCCAGCACCTTGGTGACAAATCCGGTGGTTATGGAGGGCAGCTGGAGCAGAGGGAGGACCATGGCCGTGGGCGCAGAGTCTATGACCACCAGATCGTACTTCTTCTGGACGTAGATGTCATTTAGCTTGTCCATGAATATCAGCTCGGAGACGCCAGGCATGCTGGCAAAGTCCTCCGGCTTCACCTCCACCTCGAAGAGGCCGAAAAGCGCAGTGATCATGTTCTTATATCTGCGAAAGAAGCTGCGTGACTCCTCGGCAAGGTCTGGCTCATATGCAAATAGATGCTCTTTGATCTTATTCGGCTGGCTTCCCAGGTCTATATCGAAGATATCAGAGAGAGAATGAGCGGGATCCATGGAGAAGACAAGGGTCTCTAAGCCCTTTTCAGAGGCCCATATGCCTGTCGCTGCAGAACATACGCTCTTTCCCACGCCGCCCTTGCCTGCTACATAAATGAGCTTCATGGCCTGTACTGATCGGGGGTGGATTTAATTGTTTGCTAATAAAAAGGTTTTTCTACTTTCAAGACATTTTAATGAAATTAATTATAAAAGGGGGCGAAAGGATGAGGAAGCAACTAATATTAACTGCAGTGTTCATTCTGTCCATTAGCTGGGCGCAAGGTATCAGCGACGGGAGGACAGCGAGCCTGGATATCGTTGGGAGCAATGTGAATAACACCACGTTCATATCGCTGGATGGCGTTCCGGTTGCGCTGGATGTAATAGGAAGCACCACCAGTAATATCCAGGTAGGGGCTCTGGCTAAAGATTTACAATCACAGTGCCGCTATTGCTATGAATGCGGCGCATGCGGTGAGCCGAAGATCTATACCACGCCATGGGACGACTTCAGAAGGCCTTTATGCTATCCTTGGAGTTCTTATATTCCCACCCGCTACAATAAGCCCATGATCAACTGGAATACGGGAACCATGGATCAAGAGCCAGTCTCTCTGGGCCAGGGAAATGGCGTCTCTGGCTGATGGCAAAGAAAGATGGAAAAAAGCCTCTCTGGCTGGCAGGCGGTTAGAGGTCTCTTCCGCCAGCCGAAAAGCTTTTCTACTTTCAGTATATATAAAACATCCATTAAATATTATGTCCAATGGAGGGGAATGAGTTGAGGTATTCTATACTGGCAGCAATGCTGATTCTGATGGCATCAAGCGCCATGGCCTTTGGCGGCCCAGGATCAGTGGTCGTGGATATTGTGGGAAGCAATGTGGAGGATACGAAGGTTGTGGCCGATGGCCGTGGAGATATAGACCTGGAAATCATCGGAAGCACAGCGAAAAACACAATAGTTTCCCCATTTAAGGCAACAAGTTATTATCAATCATGCCAGATCTGTCCGCAGTGTCCGACATATCCCACACCCATATATCCAACACCTGAATGTCCCACGTGTCCCAGCCCTAGTGAAGAGCTGTACAAGCAGCTGATGCCCTGGGATTACAAGCATCTGGGTGTTGATGCCTGGTACGGTGCTTTCTGGTATAGGGATGATCCCAATATGCCAAAATGGCCGCAGATTTAAAAAGCCATCAGAGAAAAAGCTGCCTGATAACTATCTTAAGGCAGAGATAACGCAGGCTCAGGATTTGGTGAAGGGCCCGAGGAAAAAAGTCCTGAGCCACTCATTCTAAGATAGCGCAGCTTTTATGAAGCAGACATCGTCCTCCCAGGACGACCTCGCATTCTCGGATAATTCCTGTCAATCCGATAGGTTAAATACCTGCAGCTGAAAACCTTGCAGAAATCCATGCAAGACCGCAAAAGATCATTCTCTCCGGGCACAAGTGAGCTCTTCTGGTGCAGGAAATGTAACCTTCCTCTTTTATCGGAAGACTGTTCCCTCTGCCATCGTTCAGGCTTCAGAATCCCCCTATCTCCCCCAGGCGACGTCCGCCTTTGCTCTCGCCGGGGAAAGGACCTGCTCAGAGAGCTATTCCTGCAGAACTGGGGTGCAGCAGATTTCCTGGATGACAGGCTGATCCTGCTCAACAAGATCGCCGGAATGGACCGGAGGGATCAGGTGATACTTGAGGGCCGACATATTGCCACCCTCTGGTTTGATATCACTCTAGATCAGCACAGGCTGGACCTGGAGATCGCTGGCGCTGCACTGCTTAAAGAAAGGGCGAAGAAGAACCTGGTTGTCTGTCATGACACCATATTGAAGGGCCACATAAAAGGCAAGTGGCTGGCCAGGGATCAGATCGTAAGCCTGCCCCCATCTTTAGAAGAAGGAGATAGCCTCGTCTTGAGGATCGGGAAGTTCTCCGGCGTGGGAACCGTGCGCAGGAAAGATGAGGCCCAGGCAATCAGGATCAAGGATGTAACTCAGAGGGACTTCGTCCTGAGCGACAGACCAACCACATTGAAGGATACCATCCAGGCCAATGCGGAGCACCTGAAGCGCCTGGAGAGGGAAGCAATGGCCGAGATAAGGGAATATCTCTCCCGGACCAGGCTTCCAGTGAACATATCGTTCAGCGGGGGGAAAGACAGCCTGGCCTCGCTCATTCTGGCCAGAAAGCTGATGCCCAGAATTGATGTCCTCTTTATCAATACGGGCTTGGAGTTTCCCGAGACCGTGGAGTATGTGCAAAAGCTCTGCTCAAACAATAAGCTCAGGCTGCATGAGATCAGAGGGGATAGCGACTTTTTCAAGCAGGCTGAGAGCTTCGGCCCTCCTGCCAAAGACTATCGCTGGTGCTGCAAAACCAATAAGCTTGGACCGATGACCTCCTTTTTGGCCGGGCAATATCCCAGAGGGTGCGTGACCATTGAGGGACGCAGAGTCTACGAGTCCTTCAATCGCTCCTCCATAAAGGCAGTGGAGAGGAACCCCTATGTTCCCGGCCAGACCATGCTCTCACCCATCCGCAACTGGAGAGCCCTGGAGGTCATGCTCTACATCCACTGGAATGGTGAGGTGCTCAACCCTCTTTATGATGAGGACTATGAACGAATAGGCTGCTGGCTCTGCCCGGCATCTCTGCAGTCTGAATTCTCCCGCCTAAAAGAGAGCCACCCCAATCTCTACAGCCGCTGGAACTCCTTCCTCCATGATTGGAGAGGAAAGAACGATCTTGATGAGAGATATGTCGATTGGGGATTTTGGCGTTGGCGAAAGCATCCTCCCAAGATCACCGAGATGGCCGACTCTTATGGTATCGGTCTAACTTCTCAGGGCAGCATGAAAAAGGAGATCTCCCTTCAGGCGGTGAGGGGCAGATCCCCATGTGGCCTGGAGTATTCCATTGAGGCCATCTTGAACTCACCCCAGAATCATCCTTTCTCCAGTGTGGCCAATGCTCTGGGTATGCTGGGTGAGGCGAAGTATGAGGAGGATATGGGAGCCGCATTGCTGAAGACTGATAAAGGAAGGGCAACGGTCTTTGCTAACGGCCATATCATGATCATCGCCGGAAGAGAGGAGGCGGAAGAGCTTCTGCAGAAGGTGGTGGAAGTCATACTTCGGGCGCAGATGTGCACTAAATGCGGAATCTGCATTAGAAACTGCAGCAGAGGGGCGATCACCCTGGAAGATACCATTGTTGTAAACCAGGAGAGGTGCAATCATTGCGGGAAATGCGACCGGGGATGCATAGCAATAGATGAGGCGAAGAAGATCTGGAAAGGCTTGGGTGCCAGCTGAGGCTGGGCGCAGGTGCGGAGCAATCGAGATCTCGATGAAAGGGTTGCCGGGCCAAGCGCATGCTGAGAGGAAAGATCTGCGAAAAGGCTGCCAGGTCTATATCTTCATGGGCTTCTTCTGCCAGTAGATTTAAATATTCGATTAATAGCAAGAATACCACACTGAGGAATCAGAATGGTATCCGGAACAGTAAAATTCTTCAATAGAACCAAGAGATTTGGATTCATTGCAGGCGACGACGGTAAGGATTATTTCGTTCATGCAACCGGCCTCATGCCGGATGTCACCATAACTGAGGGTGACAAGGTCAGCTTCGAGGTAGTTGAAGGCGAGAAAGGCCCCAAGGCAGACAGAGTCACAAAAGAGTAATCCAAAATTATCGCGCACATCTCATAAAAGCACATTTTCTCATGGGCTGGGAAACCGGCCCAGATTTCCCCTTTCTCTGATTTATGATTTGCATAGAGCATAGCCTATTTGATCTCCGCCCTCCTGGATGGAGCTCGATATGCTTGATCGTCACATTGAAAGGATAGCTTCAGAGCTATCGCTCGACCGGAGGGCGGTCGGGGCTGTTTCGGAGCTTCTTGATAGCGGCGCGACCCTGCCGTTCATCGCCCGGTACCGGAAAGAGGCCACGGGAGATCTGGATGAGGTAGCCATAGGCAAGATCCGCGACAGCCTCAACCGATCCAGACTGATGGATGAAAGGAGAATAGCAATCATTCGCTCTTTGGCCAGACAGAATCAGCTGACCGCCGAGATCGAGGAGAAGCTATCGAAGGCTGTAAGCTTGGCGGAGCTGGAGGACATCTATCTTCCCTTCCGGCCCAAGAGACGAACCCGGGCTATGGTGGCCAAAGAGCGCGGCCTGGAGACCCTGGCCCGGATCATCCTCGCTCAGGATGAGAGAGAACGCGATCCTGAAGAGGAGGCTGCCCTCTATATCGATCCCGAAAAGGGCGTATCATCGGTCTATGAGGCTATCCAGGGGGCTATGGACATAATAGCCGAATGTATCAGCGAGGATATTAGGGCCCGATCTGAATTGAGATCCCTCTTCTGGTCCGCGGGCGTCCTCGAGAGCCGGGCGAAGGCCGGGAATGCTCATCCGGAGGAGGGCAAGTTCAGGGACTATCTGGAGCTTTCCGAGCCCATTGCCCGCATGAGTTCCCACCGTCTGCTGGCCGCCCTCCGAGGGGCCAAGAGGGGGGTGTTCAGCTTGCGCCTGGCGGTGAACGAAGATGACGCCCTGGCGGTCTTGGAGGAGATATTCATTAAGGGGGACGGCCCGGCATCCGGCATGGTCATGGCTGCCGCCCAGGACTCTTTTCGCAGGCTTCTTGCCCCGTCCCTTGAGACGGAGACGATATCTATAGCCCGTCAGCGGGCGGAGGAGAAGGCGATAGAGATCTTTGCCGATAACCTCCGCCAGCTTCTCTTAGAGCCACCCCTGGGCAGAAGATGCGTCCTGGCGGTAGATCCGGGTTTTCGCACCGGCTGCAAGCTGGTGGTTCTCGACCCACTGGGCCGGCTGATCAAGAGCGATGTGATATACCCTCATGAGCCTCATAATAAGACCCGAGAGGCGGGATCAAAGGTGGCCAGGATCTGCCAGGAAAATGATGTGGAGGTGATCGCAGTGGGCAATGGCACTGCTGGTAGGGAGACGGAATCATTTCTGCGCAGGCTCAATCTGCCTCGAAGCATATCGATAGTTCCTGTCAATGAGTCGGGAGCCTCAGTCTATTCCACCTCTGCAAGAGCGCGGAGCGAGTTTCCAGATCAGGATGCCACGGTGCGTGGTGCTGTCTCCATAGGCAGGCGACTGCAGGATCCTCTGGCAGAGCTGGTCAAGATCGAGCCCCAGGCTATTGGTGTCGGCCAGTACCAGCATGACGTGGACCCATCAAGCCTTGGCCGCTCTTTAGACGATGTGGTTGCGGCCTGCGTGAATCAGGTGGGCGTGGATGTCAATGCCGCGAGCATTGAGCTTTTGGCCCGGGTCTCCGGCCTGGGGCCGAAGCTGGCAGAGGCAGTGGTGAGATACAGAAATGAGCACGGACCATTCCGCTCCCGCCGGGATCTGCTGGCGGTCCCCCGCCTGGGGCCGAAGGCCTTCGAGCAGGCGGCGGGATTTCTGCGCATTCACGATGGGGACAATCCGCTGGATCGCACGGCCGTGCATCCCGAGAGATATCCGATTGTGGAGAGAATGGCAAAGGATCTCGGGGTCTCTATCAGCGAGCTGGTGGAGAACGAGAGGCTTTTGTCGGGACTGAGTCTGGAGGACTACATGAACCAGGAGGGGGGCGTCGGCCTCTGCACCCTTCAGGACATATTAAATGAGCTCTTCCGGCCGGGGAGAGATCCGCGCCGGGAGTACGAGGCCTTCAGCTTTGCCCCGGGCATAAACGAGATCGGCGACCTGCTGGTGGGAATGAGCGTTCCCGGCATTGTGACCAATGTCACATCCTTTGGAGCTTTCGTGGATGTGGGTGTGCATCAGGATGGCCTGGTGCACAAAAGCGAGCTTGCCAAAAGTTATGTCCCGGTGCCGGGGGACGTGGTGAGGGTTCGGCAGAAGGTCATGGTGAAGGTACTGGATGTGGACCTGGAGAGAAAGAGGATATCCCTTTCCATGAAATGATAAATCTGGCAAAAAGGAAGAGGCTCCTCGTTATTTGCATGGGTGAACTGAATCGCAAATTCTCTGCGTCTCCATGCCTATGTGGTGAACCGCTATGCTCTGACCCAACCACAGAGTCACAGAGGAACAGAGGCCATATTCTCTGCCTGAACTCACCCCCATAATTCAGCGAAGAGCCAAAGAAGATTCTCCGTATTTTGAGCTCATCAGGCAGCTAATTGGATCTTCTTGACTGCTCCACCTGGGCAGCAAGCTCTTTTGCCTGAGCCACGGGATCTGCGCTCCCATAGACCGACCTTCCCACAATCAGATAGTCCGCTCCCGCCTGCAGAGCCTCTCCGGCTGAGCCACCCTGAGCTCCTACCCCGGGGGAGATGATGAGCTTGTCTCCGATTATCGAGCGGATCATCCTTATCCTCTCCGGGCGGGTGGCGGGGGCTACGACGCCGCTGGCTCCTGACTCCACTGCCAGCCGGGCCATCCTCTCCGCCAGTGGGGCCATGAACTGCTCTGCACCGGGGTGGCTCATCTCCGTGACCACAAACAGGTCGGCGCCAAAGCTCTCAGCGCAATCAGCACAGGCGACCAGGGAGTCCTTTCCAGGAAAGGCCTGGGCGATTATGGCGTCGGCGCCTGCACCCAGCACCGCTTCGCATATCAGGCGGTTGGTATTGGGAGTATCAGCGATCTTCAGGTCGGCGATGACCGGGGAGATGGAGCTGATCTCCTCCACTATCCCCAGGCCGGCATGGAGGATGAGTGGATAGCCGACCTTGATGGCATCGAAGTGATCAACGAGCTGCTCGGTTAGCTCCAGGGCTTTATCCCGGGAGAGCACGTCCAGCGCCAGGATCAAAGAGTTCTTTTTATTCATTTTAATTCATATCCCTAAATATTCTCTAGTATTTATTTCCTTTCATGCTAAATCAAAATTGTACATCCACCTCTACCAGCATAGCACCCAGCTTTAGGGCCTCCTTTACCGATTCTTTGTCCTTCATCAGGAAAATGCGCCACTCAGCAGTCTCAATTCGGGCGAGAGAGTTCTTCAGCACCCAGGAATATCTGCTCTTGCGGCTCAATTTCACCACATAACCACGGGAGCTCTCAATTACCTTAACCGAAAATCCCCTTCTCTCCAGGATCTTTGCGACCAGGTTCCTCTCGCCGGGAGTCTTGAGGATGAAACGAAACCCATCCTTGTCATAGTAATCGGCAAGCTCTTGAAAGATCTCCTTATCCTCAAAGAAATGTTTGAAGGCCCAATAGCTGCCAGCTCTGATTATGGTGATCTCCTTTTTGGGAGTAACTGGCAAGATATTTTCCGGCATAAAGAAATCCTGTAGAGGGCAAATGCGCATTGCCCATTGCCCATGCGCCTGTCGCTGGGCAAATTTCTCGTGATCAGAGTACAGATTTCGGCGATTCTCAATCCTCTTCCAGCCGACAGAAGGTGCAGCTGTGATGCCAGATCGGCTCAACCTCGACTCGGATCGGATTCTCGCTGGTGTAGTTGCCTTCGGTAATCTCCTGGATGAACGTGCGCACCTGATCTGCAGACATACCCTTAGGCTTGATCCTGCCCACCTCGCGTCCATGGACTCCATGATGGCCCTCAGTCTTGTCGACGGTGGTTACGGCATATTCGGGATCGCTCTCACTGTCTCCATCGCCCAGATAGAGATGATTACTGTAATAAAAACCATAGCAAATGGGCCAATGGTGATTGGTCATGGCCTCAACCAGATCGTCCTCGCTTTCAAGCTCCTTAAACGAGAACACGCGGTCAGGATGCTTCATTATCTTCACCTTTATCCATAAAATACTAATTGCAGACCAGAATTAAATAGTTATTGTATCAAGTTTCTCGGTATACAGCTATCGAATCTCTTGGCGATTTGCAGCAATCTTATAGTCTTTAAAGATAGCTAACCTTAACTCTGCCCATTGGGGAATAGGTCTGCCTTTTTAGACTGGTTCTTAATTGACAGATCACTGTTTTAGCGATATTTTTATCTACTAATATTCCCCATATGACGAATATGGAATCTTGGGTAGTTGACTGGATTAAAGAGCAAAGAAGTTTGGGAGTTAAGTGCCTTGAGATAAAACAGCGAGGAACGAAATATTATGTTTATCATTCAACTACTCATTGGGATAAAAATATCAAGAAAGCAATAAAGACTTCAAAATATCTGGGACGACTTGATCGCGAAAGGGGGATGGTAGAATCTCATGAAAACCAAGAAAGCCAGAGATCAGAGGCGCAATCGACAGATGTGCGTAATGTTACCGAGTACGGAAACTCTATCTTGCTTCAGGAGTCCTTAAAAGACTTAAAACCATTATTGATAAGAGCTTTTCCTGGAAATTGGGAAGAAGTTTACGCTCTATCAAAATTGCGAGTCACTGGAAACGTTCCGTTAAAAAGAGCTGAAAGTGCGTGGGAGAAATATTATAATATAGAATCAATTAATCCTAACCTCAAACCAAAAAATCTTTCTAAGATGTTGCATGAGGTTGGAACAAATCGCGATGGTCAATGTGTTGTTTTTAGGACGCTTCTTGACCGGAGTGAACAGCTTGTTTATGATCTGAGCTATGTTTTTTCGCGGTCGGTGAGTATAAGCTTGGCCGAAAAGGGCTACAATAAGGACCGAATTTATATCCCTCAAATCAATATTGTTCTGCTTTGTAGCGCTGATACAGGATTGCCGACGATGATAAGACCTCTCCCCGGCAGTGTTAAAGATATTAAGACGTTAAGCAACTCACTTCTTGAACTCGATATTCGTGGCAAGGTATTGATTCTTGATAGAGGATTCTTCTCAGAAGAGATATTTAATTTCCTTGATAAATTGGAGATATCATATCTAATTCCTGCAAGAAGAAATAGCCACTACTATGAGGAACGCATTCATCTTAATGAACATTTTCGCTATCATAAGCGATTGATAAGATGCGGATGCAAGAAGCTAGGAAACAAATATCTCTATCTCTTCGAGGATCAAGTCCTGATGCTTGAAGAGCGCGATACCCTTTATGATAAACTGGATGCAGGTAGGATCACAAAGGTAGAACTTCACGAGGAGATGAAAAAATCAGGGCGTATTCTCATCATATCTAATCGAAAAATGAATGAAAAAGAAGCCTATGAATTATTTAAGAGAAGAGAAAGTGTTGAGAAGATGTTTGACACCTATAAATCAACATTATCAGCTGATAGGTTATATTTGCATGATGATGAAAGCGTCTTTGGACATGTGTTTATAGCATTTTTATCTCTTTATGCCTACTGCAAACTCGAATTGCTATTAAAGAAGGCTGGGGCAAATAAAAAAATGACACCTGACGACTTACTCTTTAAGTTCAGCAAAGTATATCATATTGATTTTGGAGAACATGGGAAAATAATGGAAGTTCCTAAGAAAATTAGAGATATTGAAGCTAAACTTGGGCTAAACATATTCCCCACGTAGGCGGAGTTTAGGAGCTAAATACGTTCTGCCTCTTGGGGCTTTGCACAAGAACTGAATTATGCACGAAAATGATATATCATATAGATGAATTTATCATATCTATTTATAAGAAATTTGGATTAACAATTAAAAATATATATCAATGTAGGAAAGAAATGCGCAACGTATGCATTATCTGCAAGTTTGACCGAATAATCTATTAACTACTTGAGATACTACTCGAATAAAAAGACGTGGATGGCATGAGATGAAACTCAGTTTAGATAAAAAGAAAAAATTTGTTGAGTTCATCAATCAGAAATGGATGGAGCCGCAGGCTTGTCCAATATGCAAGGAACAAAATTGGGCCATTCCAGATAACATATATGAATTGAGAGAAATAAAGTATAAAGAATTAAAAAATTTGAAAATTACTCCCCTTGTTGAGATAATATGCTTAAATTGTGGATATACTATCTTAATGAATGCAATGGTTTCTGGAATATACAAAGAAGGCGAAGCGAAGGCATCAAATGAAGCTGGATGTACCTCCTCAAAGACTGGTATTAGCGAGAAGCGATGAACAGTTAGAGTATGAAATTTCCTCGCACGATTGGGACCATTTAAAGGATTTAATCGATGATATTTGCCCGCTAGAACAAATTCATCTAACACTTGCGACTTTCTTTCTCGGAATTTCAATCACGGCTTTTTTTGGGGTGCATTCATTCACAGATGATATTGTCATTCTTGGATATCCCGGCAAACTTTTGTCTTGGGCGATTTGTGCGGTTTTTTTCTTAGGTTTTATCCCATGTTCAATATATGCTTATAAGCAACGCAACGATATAACCGCTTCTAAGGATAGCGTAATTAGGTACCTCAATCATTTAGAAAAGAAATTTGGCATTGAATCAGATTCGGAAAACGAACCTGAATCTGATGAAATCTAATCAGATCAGATTGTCGTAGATTTTTCGATAATTGCCATCTTGCCTTCCATCCTCGCCATTAAAACATCACAGATCTTAAACGGAAAAGCACTTCCTTCACAAAATCGCTTGGCAGATTTATGCTATGTCGCGATTTTCTGCCGCAAAGCTTGACCTTCGCTTGACTTGCCATGCTACGTATATCGATATTGGTAAATAATACTATCGTGTACACAATAGTACATAAACATAAAAAATTTAGAGTGGTATACACTATGGTATGCAAACGGCACCAGATTCCCGCGAAATCAAAGGAAAGGCGATAGCCGAGAACGGCAACGTTAAAAAGGTCAGCGATCAATCTTTCAGGGCAAAATCCCAAACTGTAGAGTCCCGAAATTATTTCGCCTATCATCTAAGCTTGGACGCATAGTCCAAGATATGAAATTGAACAAGACGAAGGTTCGCTATATTCTTCGTCAAAACCGCAAAAGGGTGCCCACAAAAGAGATTGCGCGGGATGTCAAGGTCTCACAAAGGAGAGTCCAGCAGATCATTAAAGAATACAAGAAGACCGGGCAAGAACCTGTCTTAGGCGAAAAAGTTGGTCGCACCCGCAAACCCTTCACTGAGAAAGAGACAGAGGTCATCAGAGCAGCTCATGCTCGCTACCGCTTTGGAGCGCGCATGCTGGAGACTGTGATCCGGAACAATTTAAGATCTGCATATCACATAATCGCATACACATGTACCTGAAGGCAGCAGGTCTGGCCCAGGAAGATCTAAAGAAACAGAAGCGCCGGAAGTGGGTTCGTTATGAACGAAAGCAAAGCATGTCAGCGGGGCATATTGACTGGCATGAATGGGATGGGACTGGTGTCAAGGTTTGCGTAATTCTGGATGATGCATCCAGGATGGTGCTGGCTGGTGGGGAGTTTACCGAGATCAATACAGAGAACAGCATGCTGATAATCGATCAACTGGTAGACAAATTCTGGTGGCTCTGTCCCCTGAGGGAGCTGATGCTCGATCATAGAAGCGAGTTTGGAGCCCACAGAATCCACGACGACGGAAGCTGGAACAGCGAATTCAAAGATCACCTCAAAAAATATGGAATCAAGCCCATATTAGCCAGAGTGAAGCATCCTCAGACAAACGGAAAGCTAGAACGGTTTTTCGGAGAATACGTCAAGCGCAGGTCTGCTTTTCATTCATTCGACGAGTTTATCACTTGGTATAACGATAAAACTCATGGAAGCTTGAATTTCCAAAGCTTGGAGACTCCAGAAAGGGCTTTCAGGCGAAAAATGCCTTTGGAAGCTTATTTCGCAATTGGCCATAGACTGTTTGGGTTGTGAAATTATATGAATAATTTAAACACTATAAAACTAGGTCGGGCGCGAAATAATTTCAGGACTACACAGGCAAAATCCCAAACCGGAAAGTGCTTCTACAAGGTCAAAGCAACACCAAGCTGCATAACTTGCACGTGTCATGATTTCGTCTATTGCAGAAGGAAATGCGAGCACTTACAGGCAACCCGATACTACTTGGAAATCGAGAAGGACACCCCCAACAGGAAACGTTACCGAAAAGGTCCACATAACGTATAAGCAATTTGCGAATATTTAAAAGGTTAGTCAGCTATCTCTATCACCAAGTCAGGAAGAGGTTAAGAACTATGCGATCCAAATATTTGATTTTCGCTATTGCATGCCTGTTAGTGGCTACAATACCAGCAGCGTCAAAGATGTTCGACCTGAAAAACTATACAATCGATACGGGCACCTATTCGCCACCTTTAGATGCTGAAGTGAGCGGCCCAGATACCTTAGAGTGGTCTTGGAACGAGGGCGAGAGTACCTATATAATTTTACGTAGGGCTACTCATACTCCTAAACAACCTGAAGATCTTAATATTAGCATTGAAGACTTTATGAACGCGAATGCTATGAACCTGCTCATGAAATTTTATTCGGGTTTTGAGAATATCAATTTAACGTACACTAATGCCGAGGAATTTCTAAATAATTTTCAGAGTCTAAACCCGTCATTTGTATCAAAACCATATAGCGGCTACATAGTTATATCTGATCGTTATCCACCTGCAAAAATTTACGTTGGTGCAATTGATTTGTATAATTATATTATTATTTGCAGCACGGAATCTGATGAAATTGTGGCCTTTATAATGCGTGAGTTGAAGGTATATTCGAGAGGAGAGAGTAAAACTGCCAGACTTCAGGTCATCCAAGAGATATTATAGGCAAGTATCTGGAGGCGGCGCTGTGAGGGAGCTGAAGGCTCGCGGACGAGGATGGATGCAATCTTTATCTGCAGGATGCCATCCGACTGTTCTCCGGGGAATCGCTGGATGAGATCCGAGAGGTCGCTTCAAGATCGGCTTGCAGGGGCAATACGGTCTGGACATCAATGACCCCATGTTGAGCGAACTCCTGCGTTGTGCGCCCGTTACGCGTTCTCCGGATGAGGTCCAGCAGCTATTGGCAAAGGCAAAAAATCCGCCTGTTAGTTGGGGAACTAAATACATGCCAGGAGCTAAACACAAACAAAACCTTTAAATATTAAGATCACATTTAAGTTTTTAAATAATCAATATACATTATAAATAAAGCGAAAAGTTGGAAAGTACAGGGAGATAGATTGTATGAAGATAGGGACATTTGTTACTATATTAGGATTATTTTTAGTTTTAATGTCTTGTGGGTGCGTGGAAGAGGAAAAATCATCTTCAAATGCGACCGAAACGAAAGCTATGCAAGTATCAACAGTTTCAACTAATGCTGAAACAACATCATCTTACTCAGTTGACTTTGATCTCCGGAACATGGTTGGGTTCAACGATAACGCAATTACTGCAAATGATATTGAAGAATTTATCCATGAAAAATATCCTAGCTCCCCGATGTTAAATGAAGCTAATATTGGTACTTGCTTTATTGTCGCTGGACAAAGCAATAATGTAAACCCAGCATTCCTTGTTGCGACAGCCTGTCTAGAAGGAGGTTTTGGAACTCTTGGATGGGCTGCTTCACACCCGGAATGCCATAATACCTTTGGATATGGAATACCAAATGGTTCGACGTCGCCAGACGACTTTAACTGCATGGATAGCTGGTGTGCAATGGTACAGAAGGTAGCTTCGGTGATAGCACACGGAACTAACTACTATTCACAAGGGAGATATACCATTAGTCAAGTTCGTGCAAAATACGCTGCTGATCCGAATGCTGATTCAATAGCTAGTTTGATGAACGAATTATATACATTCAGCATAAATCATAAGTTAGCTAGTCTAAGCACTTCGATTGCAGCTGATCAAACACCTACAACAAATGTGCAAGCTCATCCAGTTTCAGAAGAGAAAATAGTTGCAGGAACTCTGCTACAACAATTGAACTGCAGTCAGTATAGGGGGGTATGGTCGGTAGCTTTTAGCCCCGACGGCAATAAACTAGCAGCCTCAAGTTATGAAGGACCTCTACTCATTTGGGATATAGCAAGCGGGACTGAGCTACAGACGCTGGAAACTTATGATTTTTATGGATTTAGATTAGCATTCAGCCCTGATGGTAGCAAGCTGGCAGCAGTCACTATTGGATCGATGGGCAGAATTCTCATATATGACGTGAATAGCGGAGAGAAGCTGCAATGGATCGACCATTGGGCCATTTTACCAGCATTCAGACCTAGTGGTACTGAACTGGTCACTAGTGATGGGGACAACACCATATATATTTGGGATGTGATACGAGGGACGAATCTAGAGACACTGTACACCGAAACGAATCGCACTATGGCTCAAGCTATTAGTCTTGATGGCAGCAAATTGGCTGCATGCAATTATGATGAGAGAACTGTTAGCATTTGGGATACAACAAACGGAGTGAAGCTACAAGAAATCGAACTCAATCATCCGGCGGATTTTGCAGCTTTCAGCATTGATGGTAGCAAGTTGGCTTTACACAGTATGCTTAGGGATGAAATCTCAATTTGGGATGTGAAAAGCGGGACGAAACTGCGAGAATTTAACCTAAAAGACAATTCAGGAAGTCGATTATCTCCTTTGGCATTTAGCCCTGACGGCAGCAAGTTGGCTGCAGTCACTGTGGGATCTTTTGACAAAATTCTCATATATGACGTGAATAGCGGAGAGAAGCTACTAGATCTAAAGCTAAATTCTACTTTGAAGCAGCTATTGAACGGACCTTATGCTATAGCCTTTAGTCTGGACAGCAGTAAATTAGCCATAGGCCAGAATGATGGTTATGTTCCCATCTGGGCGGTTTAGGTAACATAAAAGATCGGCGATG
The DNA here is from genome assembly GCF_000204415.1 of Methanothrix soehngenii GP6. Taxonomy (NCBI): domain Archaea; kingdom Methanobacteriati; phylum Methanobacteriota; class Methanomicrobia; order Methanotrichales; family Methanotrichaceae; genus Methanothrix; species Methanothrix soehngenii. The sequence goes on from NC_015416.1 coordinate 2,127,225, forward strand.
CTAGAGCAGTCGATCCTCTTATCAAGACCCCCCTAGAAGCCCCTAAAGGGGGATCAGATCCCGGAGGTATTCCAGGAACCCCGGGAAGCAGCTTAAGGTAGCTACAAAGGGGCAATACATCTCCCCCGCTTTCCAGGAGGTTCAGCTACCCCCTGGAGGGCTAGGAGAGAAGGGCCCTCCCTTGTGGAGCAGCTTGAAAGCTACGGAGGGGACCAAGCCCGCAGTCCATTGAGGCCTAGGCTGCGCCATCTTTATTTATTCGAATAACCCACAGCTTGCTGCGGGGATCGTCAGGAAAACGACTTAAACTAAATTGCAAATCTTTCTTAGAATGGTAAGGCTTGAAAGCGCATGTTGGAGTGAACCCCTTCGAGTGAACCAAAAAGCTAAGCAATGCCGACTAATGGAGAGAAGTGCATGAAGAAGACCCGGCGGCGTTACGACCGGGACTTCAAGATATTAGTATTAGCCGAACTTGAGGCAGGCAAGCCACTTGCTCAGATCGCCCGCGAATATAGTATCCATCTGAGTCTTCTTTGCCGGTGGAGGAGAGAGCTGGACGAAAATCCCGAAAAAGCATTCAGGGGGACGGAAACAAGTATAAAAAATCAGGAGAAGATGGTTTGAAATGCGGTCAAAAAAGGATGATCATTGGATAATTCAGCTCTTATTACCTTGAATGCGATCCTGAGATTCTCCTCTCTTTGCCCCTTATAATCATCTGACAAAATCTATAAGCTGCCCTATCCATTCTCCTGAATGAATGGCGGGCATTAAGCATATCAAAACAAGACCTATGGCCAGGCTGCTGCTTTTGGTCCTCTTGGCAGCAGCGCTAACAGCAGGCTCTGCATCTGCAGATAAGGTTGATATCGATTCATTCACCAGCAGCTCCATCAAGACCTATAGCTATAGGATTGTTAATTCCTATCCGCATGATCCCAATGCCTTCACTCAGGGCCTGGAATATGACGATGGCCTACTGTACGAAGGGACTGGGGGTTACGGCCAATCCAGCCTACGCCGGGTCGATATCCAGACAGGCAGGGTTGTGGACATAGTCCACCTGGAGGATGAGTTCTTTGCCGAGGGCATAGCCATCTGGAAGGACAGGATCATCCAGCTTACCTGGCGGTCTTATCAGGGCTTTGTCTGGGATAAAGAGAATCTAACCCGAACTGGGAGCTTCTCCTACCGGAGGGAGGGGTGGGGGATTACGTCGGACGCATCCAGGCTGATCATGAGCGATGGATCTGATGCTCTTTATTTTCTTGATCCAAATGACTACTCACTGCAGGGAAGCATAAGGGTCACCGCCGATGGCGAGCCAGTAAAAGGGTTGAACGAACTGGAGTACATCAACGGCATGATCTATGCTAACCTCTGGCCCAGCACCTGGATAGCGATCATATCCCCGGATACCGGCGAGGTGACCGGAAGGATAGATCTCTCCGGGATCATGGATGAGGGCGACATCCCCAAGAGATGGGTGGATGTATTGAATGGCATAGCCTATGATCCATCAGAAGACCGACTCTTTGTGACGGGAAAGCTCTGGCCCAGCCTCTTTGAGATCGAGCTAGTAGAAGATACAAAGGAGGAATAAAATGGCACCTCGCTATTTGGCATGGGTGGATTTGAATCGGAAATTCTCTGTATCTTTTGCTTCTGTGGTGAACCGCGATGCACTGACCCAACCACAGAGACACAGAGGAACAGAGGCCATATTCTATGCCTGAACTCACCCACATATATAATTCAGCGAAGAGCCAATAAAATCAACAAAGACAGAGGATATCATGGTCTGCAATGATGGATAAATTGCGGCTGAGCATCACTGCCTAACTCTGGCCCAGCAGCGGATTGCAGGTCGGCAGCGCCAGATCACAGCCAGACTGCATTGCTCAATTGTTTCCCATTTCCATTTTCAACAGTTCGACTTTTCTACCTATAATAAAACTGGGGCTGATTTTTCATCATCTGCCCGAAGGCCAGCCCCACAAAAAGCCCGGCGATATGGGCCATATGGGCGATGTTGTCCGCAGAGCCCATGAAGAGAAAATCTATCAGGGCAAAGACCACCACTGCCCAGCGGATGCTCATCGGTATCACGAAGAAGAGGAGCACCCGAATCTCCGGAGCGATTATGGCCAGACATCCCAGAGCGCCGAATAACGCGCCGCTCGCTCCCACCATTCCTACCATTGAACCGCTGGTGACCGCCGTCTGGGCCAGGGCAGCCACAATGCCGGACAGTATGTAGATCTGCAGGAACTTTCTCCCCCCAACCCTTCTCTCCAGCTCCATGCCAAAGAAGAAGAGGAAGAGCATATTGAAGAATAGGTGATCGAAACTGAAGTGGACGAACATATGGGTAAGAATCGTCCAGGGCCTTTCGACCACAAAATGGGGAATGAGGGCCAGGTAGTCATACACGAACCCGCGGGCTACCAGGCTTAACAGGAACACCAGTATGCAGATCAGCAATATTATGCCCGAATAGGATACGGGCATCAGGGCCCCGATGCGATCCTGCCAGCTAGCGTTGGGAGCCGTTGGATATCCCCATTCGTCCCTATTTCTGTAGTCCTCTCTTCTTCCCGCCCGTGCCAGGAGCGGTCCAAGCCCGCTCCATCTCTCCTGAGCAAGCCTTTTCCGGGCGAACCATGAAAAAGAGGATAGATTCGACTGCAATTGCACCTTATACCTCACAGAATCACTCTTTACTCGGTAACATACTGGCCATCGCGCAGCACTATCACATAATCGGCCGAATTTCTCAGGGCCACAGAGAACCCGGGCTCCGCCCCGAAGATGATGGTCTCTTTGCCATGCTCCATGGCCTTCATTAAAACCGGCTTCAGGTCCGCATCGCGGGTGACCAGGGCCAGGGTGTCGATGACTGGATTGTAGATCATATCCACACCCTCCACCGCCATCCTCACATCCACGTCGCTTGTGCAGATCACCGGCTCGAATCCCTGGTTCTCCACCGCTTCGACCAGCTTCTCAGATGCATACTGATTCAAGAATACCTTGCCCATCTTGATGTCACCATAGTCCTTCAGGATGTCCCTGATCTCCTCCAGGTCCATCTGGAACTCCTTCCTGAGCATATTGGGCCCATCTACCAGAAGGCCGATTCTCTTTCTTCCCTTTTCCTTTCTCGAGCCCAGATACTTCATTATATGCTCGAAAGGCACAGTCATCCGATCCATGTTGACCCTTTTCTTGATGTCATGACCTGATTTCCAGTCTTCATCCCTGCGCATGAACGTCTCGGCCTCAGGAGTTCTTGGCCTCAGAGGCTCTTAATGCAGGACGTCTCAATCATTTTAGGTCATTTCAACGGATGTTATAAATTCGTTTGGTATTAGTGGCGGTCTGCGCCGCCACCTCCTGCGGCTCTAGCCCCTTTATCCTGGCGATTAGCCGGACGGAATCCAGTACATTTGCCGGCTCATTTCTGCCCTTGCGAGGGGAGAGGAAGGGACTGTCCGTCTCTACCAGCAAATGATCGAGGGAGACATTCCGGGCCAGGATCTGATGATGTCCGGATCGGCAAACGTTTGTGGCCAAAGATATGTAGTATCCCCTATCCTGGGCCTCTTTCATGGTGGGAAGGGTGCCGCTGTAGCAGTGGAAAACGACTTTATCCAGGTGCTTGACCATGTCCAGAGCAGGCTGTTCTGCATCCCGGGAATGGATGACCAAGGGCAGGTTCAGGGACTCGGCTATAGCGATAACCTTTTTGAAGATCTCTGCCTGCCGTTCTCTGCTGGGAGCATCTTTAGTGTGGTAGTAATCCAGGCCTGCTTCGCCTATTCCCACTGCCTGGCTGGCGTTGCTCTCGATCTGATCCAGGATCATCTTGATTTCCGGATCGTTCTTCCCGTCAATTGAGTTCGGGCTGAGGCCCAGGGTGGCAGAGATGAAGTCGTAATTCTTTGCCAGCTCCAGCGACTTGCTGTTGGTGGAGTAGTCCACGCCGGAGTTGATCATCCTGACCACACCGGCCTTCCGGGCGTTCTCCATCACCGCTTCCCGATCTTTATTGAAATGCTTGAAATCCAGATGGCAATGCGAATCGATTGCCTCGACTATTGCCTTCTGTACGTTTCCCTGCATATTCCCTTGGGTAGTTCCCTGCATATATCTCTGCACATCCCCTATCATTGATTTAGCGAGCAGCGGCCTCCTCCAGCAGCATCAATCTGTTGATGGCGCTTACCAGGGCCTCCACCGAGGCCATGACGATATCCTCTCGTGCCGAGCGGGCGCTGACTCTCCTGCCCCGGTCATCCTCCACCCCAATCACCACCTCAGCCAGAGCATCGGCACCGCCGGATATGGCCTCGATCCGGAAGTCGCAGAGGTGTATAGATGTATCGCTATCCAATAGTCCCTGTACGGCATTGACCGCAGCATCCACCGGGCCCACCCCGGTATTGGCCAGGACCTTCTCCTTTCCCCTGACCATGGCCTTAACCGTAGCGGTGGGAGTGATGATGTTCCCGGTCATCACTGAGACCTCCTTGAGCACCACCGCCTGGCTCTCTTTGGCCACATCTCCTATGACCACATCGGCTATGGTCTGAAGATCGATGTTCCCGACCTGCTTGCCCTTGTCGCCCAGCTCCTTGATCCTCTCTAAGATCTCCTGAAGCTGCTCATTAGACGGCCGGTAACCCGCCTCCTCCAGGACCTTGGCCACGGCATGCTTTCCGGTATGCTTGCCCAGGACTATCCTCCTTTTATGGCCCACCATCTCCGGGGTCATTATGCCAGGCTCGAATGTCTTGCTGTTCTCGATAATCCCGTGGCTGTGAATTCCGGACTCATGGGAGAAGGCGTTCTCACCCACAATAGGAGCAGTTATGGGTATCTTCACCTTGGTGAGCCGCTCAATCATCCTGGCGGTCTCCACCAGGTACTCGGTCTTAATGCTGGTCTTGGCGTTGTAGATGGAGTGCAGGCCCATCACCACCTCCGCCAGGTTGGCGTTGCCCGCCCTCTCCCCCAGGCCGTTAACGCAGACCTGGACCTCCCTTGCACCTGCTTCCACTGCAGCCAGGCTGTTGGCCACCGCCAGGCCGAAGTCGTTGTGGCAGTGAACATCCACCACCATATGGACATCGTCGCAGATGTCCTTGACCAGCCGGTAGAATGAGGAGGGGACTGCCACTCCGACCGTATCCGGTATATTTATAATATCGCAGTGCACTTCCTCCACAGCTTTAAATATGCGATGCAGGAACTCAGGCGATGTGCGGGTGGCATCCATGGCCGAGAAGAGGCAGGTCCGTCCGTTATCCTTCACAAGCTCCACCGTCCTCATTGCTCCCTCTACGATCTCATCATGGCTCATCTTGATGGTATGAGCGATCTGAATATCGGAGGTGGGAGAAAAGACATGGACCAGGTCCACATCAGCGTCAAGGCAGGCCTGGGCATCCTTTTTTACTATGCGGGAGAGGCCGCAGACCTGAGCCTGCAGGCCGGATCTGGCGATCTGGCGGACGCTGTCAAACTCGCCCTTTGAGGAGACGGGAAAACCGGCCTCGATAACATTCACTCCGAGTTTGTCAAGCTGCCGGGCGATCTGGATCTTCTCATCCGTGGTGAGAGAGACGCCAGGAGTCTGTTCTCCATCGCGAAGGGTGGTATCAAAAATGCGCACTTTTTCATTAACAAGCGAATGAACGTCGTAGAAGACGATTCCCCACAGAGGTTTCATGTGTCATAGATTGAGCAATGATATCCTGCCCTATAAAACCTTTGCCGGCCAATACACCGGACGACGTAGAGCAGCTTAAGGGAAGGCTAGGTCTCAGATGCTTCTTTTTATGATGAAAAGGATGAAGGAATAAATTGGCCTCTTCGCAATTATGTGGATGAGATCCGGCAGAAATTTTAGCCTCATTTCCTCTCCGTCCCTGTGGTTGGGTCAAAGCATCGCGGTTCACCACAGAGAAAAAGAGGCTATAATCTCCGCTGGGCCCACGCATATAATTCAGCGAAGAGCCAAAAAGAAGAATATGCTATAGCAGGACATTCTTCCAGATTCTCCTACACTTTATAAGAACGACGATCCCATAAAGATGCGCCTCTGCTATAGCCTCCATTGCCACTACCCCTGGTAGCCCAGCATCTTTGCCTTTTCCCGGGCCTCCTGGGCCTCAGGTCCCCGATCGGCCATATCCAGGGCATTGGCCTTGTTCACCCAAGCCTCCACGGAACGGGGATCGATCTGGATGGCCCTGTCAAAGCTCTGGAGGGCACCAGCAACATCCTCATATCCAAGCACCATAGCGATCCCCCGATTGTTCCAGGGCTCCATGTAGCTGGAGTTCAGCTCAACGGCCCTATCATAAGCCTCAATGGCACTGTCATACTGCTCCAGTCTGGCCAGAGCCAGGCCCAGGTTATTCCAGCAGACGGCACAATCAGGGTGCTGCTCCACTGTCCTGTTCAGAACGGCAACCTCTTCGCTATAGTTTCCCAGTTTGTTTAAGGCCAGAGCCTTGTTATACTGAAATCCGATCTCATCGGGATCTATTTCGATAGCCCTATCGAACCACTCTAAGGATTCATTGTACCTTTCCATCTCCACATGGCTGATCGCCAGGCCGTTCCAGGCATCAGAATTCCCCGGTTCCAGCTCAACTGTTCGATTATAGGCCTCAATGGATTCGTTATATCTGCCGGAAAGGCGCAGAGCCATTGCCCTGCCATACCAGGCATCGGCATTGATGGGATCGATCATGGTGGCTCTGTAGAAAGACTCGCTGGATTCAGCTGCTCTTCCCAAGGTGAGCAGAGCCTCGCCCTTCTTGATCCAGGCATTGGCATTGATCGGATTCAACTCGGTGAGATTCTCATAAGCAGCAAGGGCATCACTGTTGTTTCCCTTGCTCATAAGGGCCAGCCCCAGGTTTAGCCATGCTTCCTCACTGCTCTTGTCCAGCTGCGCAGCTCTTCGAAATGAGTCTACAGATTCGTCGTCTCTGTCCAGCTCTGCCAGGACCAGGCCCCGGTTGAGCCAGACGTCAGAGAGATTTCCATCCATTGATGCGGCCATATCCATGGCCTGCAGAGATTCATTGAACAATCCCATATTGGCTAGGCTGATTCCTTTGCTGAGCCAGGACAGGGCAACCTCTGGTTGAATAACGATTGCCTCGTCAAAAGCGGCAATCGACTCATTGTACAGGCCCAAATTGGCTAGGGCCAGTCCTTTGCTGTACCAGGCCATTGCCTGCTGGGGGTCGAGGCGGATGGATTCATTGTAGGCAAAGAGAGCTTCTGAATACCTGTTCAGGCCGACCAAGGCCCTTCCCTTCTTTATCCAGATGGAGGCATTGGTGCTATCCAGCTCAATGGATTTATTATAGCAGTCAAGAGCGATTTCGAAGGTGGAGTTCCTTAAGAATTCGTCCCCCTTTTCCAGCCAGTAATTGGCAGTGTATTCTTCGCTGCATGAGCATACAAAGCACATGGATTGCGTTAAAGCTATCAGAATGAAGATGGTAAAGGCTTTGATATGAGATCCTCCTGTGAATTCGGTCCTCTGAGAATATGGATTCATCCTATTTGAGATCTGCCCTTTCCATCTAAAGTTCTTTTCCCATGGATGTAGTGGTCAGCTTGACATGCTTTACCCCCTTCAAGGCCATCATGCTCTCCGCTGCTTTCCTGACTTCCGGACCATCTCCTCGGAGAACCACGACCTCAAGGCATATGTCCTGGTCCAGATGAACATGCAGGCTGGACTGAATTATGCTGCCGAAATCGTGCTGAATCTCGGTGAGATTGTCCATCAGGCCCCTTTGAGAATGGTCGTAGAGGATGGTGATCACTCCCACCCTCTCCCCTTCCACGTCGCTCATCCATTCGAAGTTGACTATATAATTTCTTATGGCATCTCTAACGCCCTCAGAACGAGAGGAATAGCCCCTATTCATTATTATCTCATCGAACTTATTAAGAAGATTCTCTGGCAATGATATGCCTATTCTCATCAGGTCTTGCTCCATTTTTATCGCAAACGAAATGATGGTATTACTTAGTAATAAGCCTATTGGAATAGAACCTTAAAAAGGTTAATTTATTTCTGCAATAGATCTATTGATATAAAATTTATATGAATATTTAAGAATAATCGTAAGTTTTATATGATAATTATATTTATTAGTAGCAAAAGAGATGAAATATTTATGAGACGCGTTCTGAGCAAGTTGATATCAGCTCCGATTCACAAAATTGGCGCTCCCAGTATTGTGAAGTCTGCCAGCATCTGTGGGATATTCAATTCGGACAGTCTTCTATCTGTGAAGAGGGCCTGATGAGCTTTTGGACCGATCAGTGGAGGAGCTTCATCAGAGAGACCAGTTATCTGCACGATCTTGGAGAGGAGAAGATCTCCAATGATCAATTCTGGAGGGGATACGGGATCTATGACCAGGCTCTCAAGCACTCCGGCTATCCAGGAGAGGTTCTTAACAGGATCATATCCTTTATCAAATCCGGCTCGACCCTCCTGGACATCGGAGCAGGCACGGGAGCCTTTGCCATTCCCCTCTCTCATCTAACCACTGCAACTGTTGCCCTCGATCCCTCGGCATATCATCTGCAGATCTTGACTGGCAAGGCCAGAGAAGAGGGCCTGACAAACATCGCTATAATCGAGAAGGAATGGAAGGATGCGAGGCCGGGAGAGATCAATGAGCTGATCGAGATGAATATCAACTGCCGGAACGGTCGGTTCGATCATCATGAAAATGGATTGCTAGAGAAGATAAGCCGACCTGAAGTTGACTACGCCCTTGCCGCCTACAGCCTCTTCGACGAGGAGATAGAGGGCTTTCTGGCTAGGATGATCAAGATCGCTCGAGAGGGCACTTTTATCGTCTTTCGGGGCAGCCCCCCAGACTCATTGAGCGAATTCGCCTATGGTCCCAGGCCCCAGGCTAACTACCTCTGCCTCTATAACATCCTCAAAGATATGGGACATCAATTCGATGTGATGCTATTCCCCAGAGATTATCATCTTCCTTTAGAGATGGTGCAAAAACAGTATCGTTTCAGCAATAGGAAAGCAGAGGAGATCGCCGATCACCTGCGGTCGGAAGGGCGGCTGCACGAGAGGGAGGACGGATTGTGGGCCTCCTTCTCGAGCAAAGACGCTTTGCTTTATCTTTTAAGATAGAGGATATCAGAAGAATGTCTCTGGCAGGAAAAAGAGAGAAAGCCTTCTGGGGCGGGAACCTCGCGAGGACTGTGCCAGAGGTGGGGCCATTGCAGTGTGATGCTCCTGGTGCCCAAGGTCATCATCAGAGACGAGCATAGGCTATAATCCTGCAGAGCGGTGCCATCCGACGAATCCTGATGGGAGAAGACGCATGGCCGCCTCCAGCAAAAAAGAGGCTCCTCGCTATTTGGCATGAGTGAACTTGAATCGGAAACTCTCTGTATCTTTTTGCCTCTGTGGTGAACCGCTATGCTCTGACCCAACCACAGAGGCGCAGAGGAACAAAAGGCCATATTCCCTGCCTCAACTCACCCCCCATAATTCAGCGAAGAGCCAAAAAAGAAGAGCAGAGTTCGATACCCATGAGCCTTTAAAAGGCATACATCGATTATGGACGTAGATATATGCTCTGCAAGATGCATGCCAGCCTCGCAAAGATGGAGTGTTGGTATCGACTCCGCACTGGTACTCTGCCATCATATTATAAATTGTTTTCGTAATACAAAATTTTAAGATTTCTATTACTATTGCATGAGATAAATGTAAATATTATATATAAAAGCAGCTTCTTGTTTGTGTGTTAATATATAATAAATAAATAGTATAAAATCATATTTTAGAAGAGTTTATATGTTATTAATGTTACTACTTATCTGGTGATTAATACGAGAGCAACATTAGCACTGTTCCTGCTCCTCATTGGAGCAGTGACCATGAACGCCAGCGCCCACGGTGTATGGGCTGAAGTGAAGGACTTGGTAGAGGTCGGCGAGAGCCAGGACGCCTATGTGTTCTACGGACATGCCAATGACCCGGCAGGTTTTGCTCTTCCGGCTATGGAATCCTCCTATCTCATGACCCCTGACGGCCAGAAGATCACGTTGAATACGAACAAAGTCGAAGGGGAATGGGTTCCTGGATACGGCTGGACAGGAGACTTTGGCGTCAGCCCAGTCGTCGCCTACTGGCCGGGCAACTACGTCTATGTCGCACCCCGCGCCCCCTCCTACAGCAACAAAACCCTTCGCCTGACCTACAGCGCCGCTGAGGCCGTCATTAATGCCGGCAACGATAGCTCCGCCAGCTTCAAGTCCGGCCTGCCGATGGAGATATCATCCCAAAAGCCTCTCTATCAGATCAAGAACAAGGAGAACGTAACCTTCACCGTTAAGTATCTGGATCAGCAGGTCAATGCTACTTATTCCGCTTATCCGCAGATGACTGCTACCAAGGTGCAGAAAGGATTCACCAATGATAAGGACTCCTTCGTCATCAACTTCAACCAGACCGGCATGTGGGTTGTCAACTGCTACTATGATGTGATCGGCGATGGCGAGTGGACCGCAACCTACGACTCCAGCAGCAATATATTCAAGACCGGAGACGCAGTGCCATTCAACACCACCAGATACTCCACTATCCTCTCAGTCTGGGTCAGGAAGTAGTCGAGGATAGCCATTCCTTTTTTTAGGTGATCAGCTTGAGATTGCTCGTTTTATTGATATTGCTTTTGACATTGATGGCCGGTAGCATGGCCGCCTCCGGGCATAGGATGTTCGTGGGCCAGAGCCTGACCTTGGGGATTTCTGCGATCTATGACGATGGCGAGCCGGCAGCAGACGCATCGGTTCAGGTCTTCCTTAACGGTGCGCTTTATTCCCAAAATCAGACCGATTCCACTGGATTCTTCCGCATGGCCCTGCCAGGAACGGGAGCTGGAGACTGGATGTTTGTGATATCCGGGGATGGACACGATGAGGTGATCCAATTCAGCATAAAGGAGAGCTAGACAACCTCAGCGGTATGACATGCTGCAATATTTAAATATTTAACACACATTATTACTAATAGAAAAGTATTTAACAAAAGAGGCTGATAAGGATTGGTGAATTCCATGAAGAAGGCTTTGTTTGTGTTACTGCTCCTCATTGGAGCAGCGACCATGAATGCAAGCGGCCACAGTGTGTGGCTGGAATCGCGGGATCAGGCGGATGTAGGAGATAGCGATAGGCTGTATGCTCTCTACGGCCATCTTGATGATGTAACCGGCATAACCTCTCCTGCAATTGAATCTGCCTTTTTGCTGGCTCCAGATGGTCAGAAAACGGACCTGGATATGAATACCGGAGATTGGCTTCCCGGATATGGCTGGATAGGCTATGCTTACAGCGATATGACCTATTCCTCGCCGGGCGACTACCTCTTCGCTATCGCTCGGACTCCATCGGTCTATGATCCCTCCTGGCATGGCAGCGGCCCCAGCAATCCCAGGCTCGGCTATAGCGTTGCCAAAATGGCGATCAATGTAGGGAACGAGAGCAACAAAACCAGCTGGGATACCGGATTAGCATTTGACATAAATCCCGATAAAGCGCCCTATGCAATACATGCGGGAGAGAACGTGACCTTCCTGGCTAAATACAACGGCCAGCCTGTGAACGCCACCTTCTCTGCCTTCCCCAACAATGCCATGGCCCTCACTCAGACCGGATCCACTGGAAGTGACGGCTCATTTATGGTCAATTTCAGCCAGGGAGGATTATGGCAGGTCAGCGCCAGCTATGATATCAACGAGCCCGCAACCTGGACGGCAACAATGGAGAGTGCCGGCCACTACAAGGTTGGTGATATGGTCCCATACAACACAACCAGATACAGCACCTATATGATGGTGTATGTGAGGAAGTGAGCCCTTCGGATTTTTCATTTTTTTTCCCACAAAAAATATGATTTAATTCTAATATGGAAAGGTTTTTTAACACTAAGGCATATCTGTATATGTGATACTATGAGGACGATTGCTTTGTTGATACTGTTGGGATTGATGATATCCTCAGCAGCAGCTCATTCTCTCTATGCTGAGTTTCCCCAAGACACAGGCCCCGACTCCCAGACCGAATTCTGGATCGCTTATGGCCACGGAGGATCTGCTGATTCCCAGATTGAATCGTTGCCTCTGGCCCGCCTGATCTCTCCAGACGGCAGCGAGAGCGAGCTATTTTTTGAGCCCTATCAGGATGGGCTCAAGGGATCTGTTGCTTTCGATGATCCTGGCTGCTATATATTGGACCTGCAGATGGATACAACCTTATTTGATCCCGCCTCGTTTGGAGCAGCGGGCAAAAAGAGCCTGGTGGAGAAGTACGGCCGGGTCCTCATGCCATACCAGTCGGGCGAGGGCTATGACTGGTCCAGCGGAAAAGGCCTGGAGATCGTGCCCGAAGCCGATCCCTATCAGCTCAAATCAGGTGAAGACTTCCGGGCCCGTGTGCTCTACGACGGCAAGCCAGTGCCTGGCAGCTACAGCGCAATCATCACCCGCTCTCCTGAGGATGTCCTGGTGGTCCAGCATGCCCAGGAGAGCGAGATCTCCGGAGAGAGCGAGGACGGCATCATCAGCTTTGCCACTGGAAGAGCGGGATTATGGGTGCTGGCATTTGAGGCCACCATAGATGAAAGTGGAACCTGGACTGCAGTTAAGGACGATCCATCTGAAAACTACAAGAAAGGAGACCAGATCGAGTACGAAGAGGTTGCTCCCACCGCATACCTCACCTTCTGGGTGAACGATTGAGGCGATAGATGGTCCATATATCAGATGGCGTACTGCCCCTGGCCATGCTGGCGGCAGGATTCCTCTTCACTCTTATCTTGCTTGTTTTCTCTATGAGAAACATTCGGATAGAGGAGATTCCCAAGGTCTCATTGATCACTGCAGCGCTGTTCGTGGCCAGCCTGGTCCACTTCCCCATAGGCCCAACATCGGTGCACCTGATCATGAACGGTCTCGCTGGCATACTGCTGGGACGAAGGGCCTTTATCGGCGTTTTTGTGGCCCTTACTCTGCAGGCGGTCTTCTTTCAGCACGGAGGCCTGTCCGTGTTGGGGGTCAATGCATTTAATATAGGCGTTCCAGCTCTGCTCGCCTGGCAGCTATTTGAGAAGAGAAGAGGCCTGGAGTCACCCCATCTGGAGGCGGTCTTCGGAGCTCTGGCCGGGGGGCTGGCAGTGCTGACTTCAGTGCTACTGGTCTCCCTGGAGCTATTGGCTCTGGGTGAGGCATTCAACGAGATATCGCTCCTGGTGATAGGCGCTCACCTGCCGGTGATAATCATAGAGGCCCTGGTTGTGGGAGCAGCAGCAGGATTTCTCCTGAAGGTCAAGCCAGAAATGCTTGCGGATAGCAGCAGTAAGATTATGGAGGTAAATTGATATGAGGTGGATACTAGCTGTGATTATTGCCGCCCTGCTCCTGGCAGGAGCGGCCAGTGCTCACAGGATGTTTGTGGGCCAGCAGATAACCCTGGACCTTTTCGTCTTCTATGACGATGGCAGCCCGGCAGCCAATGCTGAGGTGAAGCTCTATCAGGAGGGAGCTCTTTTTGCCGAAAACGTCACCGATGCAACAGGGAGGTTTACCTTCACTCTTCCGGGAAAAGGAACGGGAGACTGGAGCTATGAGGTCGAGGGAGGAGGACATACTGAGAAGGGATCCATTATCATCAATAATACCCTCGCAAAAAGCAGGTGATGGCATGAAGGCTCGATTAGTCCTGATTCTCCTTCTTTTCCTTTTGACCTTAAATACTTCTTGCGGCCATAGGATGATGATGGGCTATCAGGTAAACGAGATTCAGGTGACCGCCCTATATGACGATGGAACCCCCGCAGGAGGAGTAGAGATCGAGGTTCAAAGCGACGGCAAGACCATAGAAAAAGGGGTGACGGACGATGAGGGTGCCTATGTCCTCCGCCCCAGCAAGGGAACTGGAGATCTCAGGTTTGTGAGCTACTCTGCCGGACATAAGGCAGAGCTGGAGCTTGACCTGGAGCAGAAGGAAGCGGAAGAGCAGATCTCACGGCCACTCCGAGCAGCGGCAGGCCTTGGCTATCTGCTGGGGATCGCAGGATTGTCAATGATCTTCATATCCAGAAAGAGAAGCCAGAAGAAAGCATGAGCATCTTCGACCCGGAAAGGTACTCTGACCTCGATTCTCCCTTGCACCGCTGGGAGACGCGAGCCAAACTCATATCCCTTTTTATGCTGCTCATCTCCATTGTAATTGCGGGAGGGATCGGTCAGGCCCTGGCTGGGCTGATAGTATCGATGCTGTTGGTCCTTATATCTGGGCTTCCTTTGAGTCATGTCCTGAGATTCATGAAGTGGCCTTTCCTATTCCTTCTCCCCTTGCTGGTCATCCTTCCCATCACCGCTGGAGGGGATAACCTGTTTAGCTACCATATTCTGACTGTCAGCCGTCAGGGTCTGCAACTCGGAGTGCTGTTCATGATCAGGGGAATTGCCGCCGCCCTGCTTGCCCTGATTATGGTGGGAACAGCTCCATTCAATGTGAACATCAATGCCCTGAGGAGCCTTGGCATGCCCGGCCCTCTCACTCAGATCTTCCTATTCGCCTATCGCTATATCTTCCTCTTCTACGATGATCTGCAGACCATGAGAAGGTCTCTTGCCTCCAAGGGATTTGAGATGAGGTCATCTGCCAGATCCGCTCGCATCCTTGCGGTGTCTGTGGCAATGCTTCTCATCAGGAGCTATGAACGATCGGAGGATGTCTTCAATGCCATGCTCTCTCGTGGCTACCAGGGAAGATTGCCCTCTGGCCAGAAGATGATGATCAAAGGCGATGATCTGCTCAAGGGCTTTTTGGTCATCGCTGCAGCTCTCATTATACAATACGTCTAATGACTCTCATTTGATCGGCGATATTGGCAGGTATTACGATGAATCAAAAAATGGCCATAGAGGTTGAGAACCTCAGCTACAGCTACTCTGATGGAACGCGTGCCCTGAATCAAGTCAGCTTCTCCCTGGCAGAAGGTGAATCCTTGGCGATTCTCGGGCCCAATGGAGCAGGCAAGTCCACATTGCTGCTTCACTTGAATGGACTATTGAGGGGGCAGGGAAAGGTCAGGATCAGGAATAAAGAGATAGGCGATGAGAGCCTGAGATGGGTTCGAAGCCAGGTGGGAATGGTCTTTCAGGACCCGGATGATCAGCTCTTCATGTCCCGTCTGGAGGAGGATGTGGCCTTCGGTCCGACGAATATGGAATTATCCCAAAAGGAGGTGGACGAGAGAGTGCAGTGGGCACTGAAATGCGTTGGCCTTTCCGACCAGGCGGCAAAGGTGCCTCATCACCTGAGCTTCGGCCAGAGGAAGAGAGCCGCTTTTGCCACCGTCTTGTCCATGAGGCCACCGGTGTTGGTCCTGGATGAGCCCACCTCGAACCTGGATCCCCGTTCCAGGATGGAGATGGTCTCCCTTATCCGAGAGCAGCAGAGGAATGGGACGGCCATTATCACCGCCACCCATGATGTAAACCTTGTACCCCTGCTGGCGGACAGGGTTCTTCTCCTCAATAGGAGCATTGTGGCAGAGGGCAGTGTTCATCAGATCATGAGCAGGAGGGATTTGATGGATGATCTGGGCCTGGAGATGCCCATCCTTGCTGATCTATTCGAGACTCTGCAGGAGGAGGGCCTGTATTCCGGTGCCATTCCCTTTAAAAAAGGTGAGGCCATTGGGACTATAAGAGAGATGCTCCATCGATGAGATAGGCAGCAGACCTCGGATACGATCTTCATGGGCCAGGGCATCCCATCTTACTGGCCCAAAAAACCCCGCCCCGCTCCCCACAAGCACGGCGGCCTGACCGGAGAGCTATGATGAAGTGTGGAGGAGTGGGGCAAATCTGAGCAGGCTTCCATTAGGAATAGGAAACGCAGATACCAAAGCTGGTTGTTACTCAAGGCGTCTTCTCGCTCATCCATGTCCTTATTTTATCAGAATTGATTTGCATCTCCTTTGCCAGAAGCGTCATGTTATTGTATACAACCGAGGATTGACTGAAGATGACTGCCGTCTCATTATGCAATAAATAAGTGCGGTTTTGGCTCTCGATTGCCTGACCAGCGCTTTTTGCAGATGCATTGGCATAATCTCTGGCTTGCTCCATCATAGACTCTGTCCGGCTCGCATTTCCTTCTACCTCCTTAGAGAGTGCCAGCGTCTTTCTGCAAGCCTCATCAGTCATATTGAACAGGCCTCCTGCCCGAACGGCATTTGTGGCAGAGACATCTGCCCAGGATTCTGCTTTTACCAGTTGGGATTGGATATTTTTCTCCGCCTCGTTCATCTCCGCCAACAAGGATTTTGCCTCGCCATATGCCGCTTTTGCTTCATCTCTGGCAGATAAAGACTCATTTCTGGCAGCTACAGACTCGTCTTTGGCTCTAGCAGCCTCATCCATTAAGTTCTTAGCTTGAGTGATCATAATATTAGGGCTCAGGGCCATTGGCTGGGGAATGCTGGGCGCTACGAAACCGGACCTGGTAAACTGGTAGTTCTGGCCGGGCACCCTTGCACCCGCATCGAGATTTATGACCTGGTCTCTGATTCCGCTTCCCAGATAGATGCAATCCGATCCAACAGACGGCCAGGACAGTACGAGGAGCATCAGAATTGATACCGCGATTTTGCTATTCATGCAAGCTATCACTCCAATTTTGCTAGGTTTTTCTTTTTGCCTCTCCTCCTGACGAACCACGCATTGAGGAACCAGACCAGGAGAGGATGGTCTTTGAGGAAGAGTCCGGCCTGGCAACTCTGGCCGGAGCCCAACGACAGATAGACGACGGTAAAGGAGGTCAATGTGCTTTGTCGCTATTCGGTGAGTTAGGATAATACTAGTTAATAAACTTTTTGTTTTTAGTAGCAATAAGAGGGATATTTCGGATTCTGATTGGAATTGATTTCTCTGGATGGCGGTACAGGCCTCTCAAGAAAGAAAGACCAGGGAGAATGGCATAAGCCACCAAAAAAGAGAAAAGGAGGACCAGCAAATAGTCCACTGGATCAAAAGTCGGTTCTCAGGACCACGGTCGCCCTGTAGACAGGACCTACATACGACTTCTCATTGGAGGCCTCACCTCTGGGTGCGTCCCTCACCTCCACCACCCTGGTGTCCATGAGCGTATCGGCAACAACCACCCACTCGCTCAGCTCATCTGTGCTGGACAGATTGAGCATCGCCTTTCCCTCTGCATCGGTCGTGCCTCTTATCTTCGTATCATCGCCAACCTTCTGAGCGATCAGTTCCAGGTCGCTGAAAGGCTGGCCCTGATATAAAACCTGGAACTCGAAGTCGCCATTGCCCACTTCTGTGATATTGGTGAGGGGAATGATCTCCAGGATCTGTCCCACTGGCTTTGAGGCTATGGAGTAATCAGATTCTGGACCGGCAATGAATGATTTGCCATAGGTGTGGAGGGGATAAGACCTCTCGACATACCAGTCCTTGGCCCAGCCGGTCTTGTTGATGGCGTCAAAGTCGATCTCATCTACTATTCCCGCCTCCCAGTATCCAATCGCCGGGGGATTGGTGATGATGTGAGTCCAGGCTCCACCGCCGTTATAGGAGGTTATGACATACAATCCCGGATGCTCAACGTCGAAGCTGAATATGGGCCAGTTGCCCATGGTATCGCTCTTCTCATTGAGGATATGATCGATCACGCCGCCATCCTGTCTGATTACGGTCAGGTTGGTCAATCCCTCCGGCATCTCTGTGGAGGAGGTATTATGACCGGCGGCCACAGGGAGCATGGCTGTATCTCCTAAATTCGCAAAGCCGGATATGGGCCTGACGAAAATCTGATGCGCATCCACCGCTGCCGAGGAAAATAGCATTAGCAGCACAGCTATCAGCAATAGTCTTCTCATATATTGTACACCGATCTGATTTAGCGCTTCACTATACTTAAGCTTTGCTACAAATTCCAAAAAACCTCATCTTAAGTCATATTAAATATCTATATGGTGAACGCCCCCCACCCTAAACACTCATGGGCCTCAGGACTGGAGCCATACGAGGCAAATAAAAAGCAAGATCTATCGACATCTTAATCTTGTTTTCAAGGAAAAGACGGGGGCTTCCCGCTTCGTCCTTCGCAACCCTACAGGTTAAATGGCTCCTCGCTATGTGGTATGGGTGAACATAAATCGGAAAAACTCTATGTCTCCGTGCCTTCTGTGGTGAACCGCTATGCTCTGACTCAACCACAGAGGCGCAGAGGAACAGAGGTTATAATCTCTGCCGGGCCTGATCCACATAATTCAGCGAAGAGCCGGTTAAATAGATTCCCTGAATCCTGTTTAAGATTCTCTTAAATTATCAGGAAAAGCAAACTAAACTACTGCATTAAAAAAAAAAGAGCGATTGCGCTCGCTCTATGCCAATTAAGCTGCGTTCAGCCACCTGTCTATTCCAATGGCCCAAGCAATATCGTTGTCGGAACTGCTCCAATACTCGCTGTTGATCTTCTTCTGGTATTCCTTTAAAGCAGCCTTATTGTCCAGGCCGGCTTGCGGGCCCATGCTGGTCTTGGGTACGCCGAAGATGGATGCCAGATAATCTCCGCCAGCCTCTCCTGCCAAGTAGCCTGTATCTACTATTGTCGGGGTAGTACCCAATGCATCTATCATCACTGTATTGCTAGCTGCCCCATCCATAATGAAGGAGACCTGATAGCTTCCAGGTGCATCAGCATATAGCTGAAGCTGGCTGGTGGGGAAGAGGAGGCAGTTGAAATCATATCTCTGCCCGTTGGGATGGTAGACGACAAAGGTTCCCTGACCTTCCTTGGTAGAGATGGCCAACAGATTCACCAATGAGCCCTGGGGTACAATGGCATATTGTGACCAGCTCGTTGCTCCAGCAATCCATAGGGAATCGCTGACTGCTGCGGGTTGATATGCAGAGTAGTCAACCTTCTGCATCGCTGTGCCTAAATAGACATATGCAGGTGCATTGCTCGTCAGATCAACCTGCACGGGAACTGTGAGCAGAGAGGTTGGCACAGATCCCATAATCGATCCATAGTATTCATTGAATGGGGCTGAGTTATCAAAATTGGCCAATGTGCCGCCTTGTTGGCTGTTTAATGCCACAGCTTCCGCTCCATTAGCTCCAGACATAAATGCAAATAGAATAAATGTCATTAAGGCCGAAGATAGCCAGTCAATTTTCATATTTCATCCTCCAAAGATTGATTACAGCTGGTACAATTAATTCCAAGTATATCTATTTTGCCTAATATTGCCAGGTATTAGAATAGTTAAACCTATGATATTTATATGCTTTTCGCTATTAAATACTTAAATAATTTTTTAATTAACAAATACATTAAAATGCATGGGGCAAATTTTCCGGGAGGGAGCATGAGATGCTCATCAATTGCTGCCGCTGGCAAGATTGATCGGTGCCAGCCCTCCCTTATCATGAAATATCTGCAATTGAAGGGGAATTAGAATGATTTTCTGCAGGACGAGAACGATGGCAAAAGTGATAGCGGGGAGTAGATTTGAACTACTGGTCTACGGGTTATGAGCCCGTCGGGATATCCTGACTACCCTACCCCGCTTCATATGGGACATACTCAGTGATTTATACTTGCTTATAAGGCTTGCGTATAGAAGCCATCGCCATTTGCCTGGATAGGCCCATATGGAGGATCGTCCTGCCCTCACTTCTCTTGAATTGTCCTCACCTACCGATGCCGTTCAGAATAGGCGAGGATAGATTAGGGGCTGGATTTGCTGTCTGCCACTGGTTGGCAATCATCTGCCTGCCGGGATACGTTAATCTGAGACTCGTTTACTTAATGTATCACCTGTTCAATCATCTTTTATGCTGCTGATGGGCGCAGACGAGGCAGGAAAAGGGCCTGTTATTGGTTCCATGTTCGTCGCTGGACTGGTGATCGATGAGGAGAGGTTTTTTGACCTGGCTGTTCTGGGGGTGAAAGACTCCAAGATGCTCTCGCCAGCGAAGAGGGAGGCTCTGGCAAGGAAGATCACCACCATTGCTACCGATCAATACATTCTAGAGGTCAGGGCGGAGGTGATCGACGAACTGCGCCTGGTTATGACCATGAATGATATCATGGTGAGAAGCTTCTCCCAGGTGGTGGGACGACTGCATGCCGATAGGGCGATTCTCGATGCCGCTGATGTTAATGCGGAGAGGTTTGCCCAGGCAGTTCGCAATCATTCAAAAACCAGCATGGATCTGATCGCAGAGCATAAGGCAGACCAGAGGCATCATGTAGTCTCTGCCGCCTCAATTCTGGCCAAGGTACGCAGGGACCGGTCCATGCGGGAGCTGGAGAACGAGATGCACTGCAAGATCGGGAGTGGATATCCTCATGATCGCGATACTATCGCCTTTCTCTCGGAGTGGGTTCGAGAGAATAAAGACCTCCCGCCCTGCGCCAGGCATAGCTGGACAACGGCGCAACGCATCAAAGCTAGTTTTATATAGGCCGCCTGAAATCAAGATGCCTAAGAAGGGATCAAATGGATATAGAGGATACTTTGCTCATGATTCCAGGGCCGGTCAAGGTCGCACCTCGAGTGTTGCGCGCCATGTCCAAGCCCATGATCAGCCATAGAAGCGGCGAGTTCGGAGCCATTTACAGCGAGTGCGCCGAACTGCTCAAGGAGTTCTTCCAGACCAAGAACCAGATCGCGATAATGACCGGCAGCGGAACGCTGGGCATGGATGCGGCCGTAGCAGGCATCATCGGTCATGAGGATAAGATAGTCACCATATCCAATGGCAAGTTCGGCGAGCGATTCACTGAGATCGGCGAGCGATATGGCAAGTGCGTGCCCGTGAAGTTCGACTGGGGCATGCCATTTGATCTGGATAGAGTCGAGGCTGCCCTGGAAGAGGGGGCCAAAGCGGTAGCCATGGTCCATAATGAGACCTCAGTAGGCCTGACCAACCCCGCGAAAGAGGTGGGAAGGCTGGCGAAGAAGTACGATGCGGTGTTCATAGTAGACGGCATATCCTCCATCGGCGGCAATGAGTTCCTCACCGATGAGTGGAACATTGACATCGCCATCACCGGCTCGCAGAAGGCTCTGGCTGTGCCCCCGGGCCTGGCGGTGGTATCCGTCTCCCCCAGGGCAGAGGAGAGGTTCCTTGCCCAGAGCGCAAGCTACTATGCCGACCTGAAGGCCCATCTGAAGAGCGCGAGAAAGAGCCCGGCTCAAACTCCGTTCACCCCAGCAGTGCCACTGTTCTTCGCCATGCAGGAGGCCTTGCATATGGCGGCGGAGGAGGGATTTGCCGCCCGGAGAGAGAGAGCAGCAAAACAGGCGGAATCGGTTCGATCTGCGGCCAAGGCGCTGGGGATAGAGCTCTTCCCCCAGACCAATGAAAACTCTCATTACTCCAATACAGTGACCGCTATGAAGATGCCTGAGGGCGTGAGCGATGACAAGCTGCGCGGCGGCATGAAGAAGAAAGGAGTCATCGTCTCCGGAGGCCAAGAGCAGCTAAAGGGCAAGATCTTCCGCATCGGTACCATGGGAGTCTGCTCTAGCGGCGACCTCTTGAGGACTATTCAGACCCTGGAGCTGATCCTGCTCAAAGAGGGCAATATCCACTCCTGCGGCGTAGGAGTGGAGGCGATGAGCAGAGTGCTGGACAGCTGATTGCTCTGCACTAAAATTTTTTTTGGTCGAAGATCAAGGCCTACCACAAGGATATTAGCCTGCCAATTCGTGCTCTGGCAGATAGAGCTATCACTTCCTGGGCCATTATCAGATATCTTGAAGAGAAAAGCATACTTCTACCATCTGGCAGAGAAAACGGGAAGCATAGCACGAAAGCGATTTCCCGGATCTGGATCCACATGAGCTGCTTGCGGAATCCTGGGTGGCCATTCATTAACAATGCTTGAGAGCAGAGGACCTGAAGCTCATGGCTGAAGAAGGCCAAAGTGATCTGATCTCCCTTCAGAAACCTTCTCCTCTAGGGCAAGGATTGGGGAGATCAGGCAAAATCTATTCAGACCATTTCA
This sequence comes from Methanothrix soehngenii GP6, assembly GCF_000204415.1. Classification (NCBI taxonomy): domain Archaea; kingdom Methanobacteriati; phylum Methanobacteriota; class Methanomicrobia; order Methanotrichales; family Methanotrichaceae; genus Methanothrix; species Methanothrix soehngenii. The sequence continues at coordinate 2,149,365 of NC_015416.1, forward strand.
AAGCATTTAAATAATGACGCGTGGAAACCATCGATGTACATCAGACAGCATCTCAGCACAACGATGGAGTGCGCTAGCATAAAGATGGAGTGTCCCAGATGAAGATCAAGTACTTGCTCGACGAGGAAGAGATACCCAAAAAGTGGTACAACGTAGCCGCAGATATGCCAACGCCCTTGAAACCGCCTTTGAATCCAGGAACGCTCAAGCCGCTGACTGCCCAGGATATGGAAGCGATCTTTCCCAAAGCGCTTATCCAGCAGGAGATGAGCACTGAGCGCTGGATAGATATCCCAGAGGAGGTACGCGAGATCCTCAAGCTATGGAGGCCCACTCCGCTTTATCGGGCCGCTTCCCTGGAGAAGGCGCTCAAGACCCCTGCAAAGATATACTATAAATATGAGGGTGTGAGCCCCGCCGGTAGCCATAAGCCAAATACCGCTATCCCTCAGGCCTACTACAATATGAAGGAGGGAATAGAGAGGCTGGCGACGGAGACCGGAGCCGGGCAGTGGGGCTCGGCCCTAAGCCTGGCCACCTGTTTATTCGGCCTGCAGTGCACAGTCTATATGGTCAGATCAAGCTTCGATAGCAAGCCCTACCGCAAGAGCGCCATGCGAGTCTGGGGCGCTGAATGCCTATCTAGCCCCTCGGACCGGACGAACTTCGGCCGGCAGATTAGGGAAAAGATGCCTGACACGCCGGGAAGCCTGGGAATAGCCATATCTGAGGCGGTGGAGGATGCAGCAAGCCATGATAACACCAACTATTCATTGGGATCGGTCCTAAACCATGTCCTGCTCCACCAGACCATCGAGGGCCAGGAGCTGAAAAAGCAGTTCGATATGACTGAGGACTATCCCGATGTGATGTTCGGCTGCTGCGGTGGAGGGAGCAACTTCCCAGGAATGGTCTTCCCCTTCATTCCCGATAAACTAAAGGACAAAAAGGACCTGAGAATGGTAGCCTGCGAGCCCACAGCCTGCCCTACCCTTACTGAAGGTCTCTTTGCTTATGACTACGGCGATACCGCAGGCATGGCGCCGGTGATCATGATGTACACCCTGGGCCATGATTTCATTCCACCGGGCATTCACGCAGGCGGCCTGCGCTACCATGGAGATGCACCACTGCTCAGCAATCTGGTGCACGACGGCCTGATCGAGGCCACTGCTCTGCAGCAGACTGAGGTCTTCGAGGCGGCCACCCTCTTCGCCCGCACTGAGGGCATAATCCCCGCCCCAGAATCTGCCCATGCTATCAAGCCGGCCATAGACGAGGCCCTTAACTGCAGGAAGACCGGAGAAGAGAAGGTCATCTTCATCTCCCTGAGCGGCCACGGCCACTTCGATCTGTCATCCTATGATGCCTATAACGATGGCAAGCTGGTGGACTATGTATATCCCGCCGAATTGGTCAAGCAGTCCCTGGCCAAGCTGCCTAAACCCTGATCCAAAGAAGGAAAAAGCGCGAAGAAGCAAGATTGAGCAAGAATTGAGAGGAAGAGCAAGACATAATGGCAGCCGGTAAAGGGCGCATTGGCTTTCTGGTCAATCCCATTGCCGGCATGGGCGGGCCGGTAGGCCTCAAAGGGACGGACGGGCTGGCAGAGGAGGCAATAGCTATGGGAGCTAGGCCTAGGGCGATGGAGAGGGCCAGAGCGTGCCTTGATCTCCTTTCCAAAGAGAGGGATGCCATTCTCTTTTTTACTGCCAGCGGCTCTATGGGCGAAAGCTGTCTAGAAGAGTGCGGCCTGGACTATAAGGTGGTATATTCCGCTTTGCCCGTCACCAGCTCCAGGGACACCATCAGGACTTGCCAGGCTTTTTTGGATGAGGGGGTGGATCTCATTTTATTTTGTGGCGGCGATGGCACCGCCCGGGACGTGGCGGGAATAGCAGGCAGCACCCCGATACTTGCAATTCCAGCTGGTGTAAAGATGCATTCCGGGGTATTTGCCGCCAGCCCACAGGCAGCAGCTGATTTGGTGATACGATTTCTAAATGGAGAGCTGAATCTAAGGGATACGGAGATCGTGGATGTGGACGAGGAGCTCTATCGTGCAGGGATTCTCCAGACAAAGCTGTATGCTCTGGCCAAGACTCCCTACCTCCCCGTTCTGGTAGCGGAGCGAAAAAGGATCTATAGCTCAGACCAGGAGGATGAGTTCAAAGATCAGATCGCCTTATTCGCCAGCGAGTTCATGAGAGATGGCTCAGCTTATATAATCGGAGCAGGAACCACTACCAGCCGGATAGCGGATATCCTTGGTCTGGAGAAGACCCTTCTGGGGGTGGATGTGGTCAAGGACGGAAGGCTGATGATCACGGATGCTTCTGAGCAGGACCTTCTGGAGCTGCTTGACCGAGAGACCAGGGTCATGATCATCATCTCTCCCATAGGAGCGCAGGGTTTCATACTGGGCAGAGGAAATCAGCAGCTGAGCGCTGAGGTGATCCGCAGGGTGGGCATAGATAAGCTGATAATCATCTCCACCCCTCATAAGCTGGCTGAGATACCCTATCTCTTGGTGGATACAGGAGACGAGGATCTGGATGAATCTCTGGCCGGAAAGAGGCAGGTGGTGACTGGCTATAGAATTGCTCAGATGAAGGATACCCTAGCAGCTTCCAGACTGTAGAGTGATATGGTTAACTCGCGCTGGTGAAGTGCTCCCAGGCCTGAATTATATACTCACCATAGAGTAGCCAGATCAGCACAAATATCCCAAAAATAACGTAGAGGTTGGTGATATACACCAACCACTGCAGAAGACGCATCTTCTTCTCAGGCGTCCCAAACCAGTCTTCAGATTTTCGCTCAAACCAGTTGCCCATTGCTTCAGGTTTACGCATCAGCCATGGCAGCGGCTGCAATCTCCGCTTCCTTCTTGGCCAGTTCTGCTGCGGCTTTCCTCTCGGACTTGCCCTTGAGCATCTTCATCTTGACCAGATTGTCCCTTTCCATCTCCTCCAGGGCCATGGAGATGAACTTGATGGTTAGCTTGAGGTCAGGAACCACCTTGAACTCCAGAGCATTGACACGCCTCTTAGTGCTATCGATATCCTCGACGAGCCTTATCATGGCGGTCTCTACCTCTGCAGCCAGGATGATCTTATCCAGCAGGACCTCATAGGCATCCGCAGCTTCATCAATTGCAGCACTGGTCCCAATTACGCCGTAGCCTCGCTCGTACATCTTCTTCTGCACGGCTTCAGCCTCGATCTTGGGAACCACTACGCCCATGATGTTTCGGGACTCGAGCTGGATGGTTGGCTCTTTTTGCAGGGAGTAGGCCACGCTTCCGATGGCAACTGTTCCCTCGATGGCCATGGCCATTTGAAGCCTCTGCTCAGCTATGAGCAGAGCTTCGACCAGCTCTTTCCGGACTGTCTTGGCCTTATTCAGCACCTCGAAGAACTCGATCATGAGGCCGTCTCGCTTCATTTTGAGGAGCGAGTGGCCAGTTTGAGCTACCTTCATTCGTTTCTTGAGAGCGATCAGGACCGCCCTGGTCGGTTTCGTTCCAGGAATTACGGGCATGATCTCACTTCTTCGCCGTGCTTGCGTACTTGGGATGATACTGCTTGATGTATTTGTCGTCAATCCTGGTGAGCATTGCTTCCGGAAGGTCGGCCAGGAGATCCCATCCGATCTGGAGGGTCTCGAATATGGACCTATCCTCATCTCTGCTCTGGTTGACGAATCTTCTCTCGAACTTGTCGGCGAACTCCAGGACCAATTTATCGCGTTCAGAGAGAGCCTCTTTGCCCACGATAGCCGCCAGGCCGCGCAGATCATTGCCCTCTGCATAATAAGCATAGAGCTGATCGGACACTGCTCTGTGATCCTCTCGAGTATGGCCTTTTCCGATACCGGAGTTCATCAGCCGGCTTAAGCTAGGCCTTATGTCAACGGGCGGATAGATGCCCTTTCTGTGCAGCTCTCGGGAGATGAGGATCTGACCCTCGGTGATGTATCCGGACAGGTCCGGAATGGGGTGGGTGATGTCGTCGCCGGGCATGGTCAGGATGGGGAACTGGGTGATGGATCCCTTCTTGCCCTTGATGATCCCTGCTCTCTCGTACTGGCAGGCCAGGTCGGTGTACATGTAACCTGGGTAGCCACGTCGTCCGGGCACCTCTTCACGAGCAGCACCCATCTGTCTGAGCGACTCGCAATAGTTGGTCATGTCGGTGTAGATGATGAGCACGTGCATGTCCAGATCGAATGCCAGGTACTCGGCGGTGGTCAGCCCCAGCCTGGGGGTGAGAATCCTCTCCACAGCCGGGTCATCGGCCAGGTTGAGGAAAACGACTGCTCTCTCCAGAGCGCCAGTTCTCTCGAAGTCAGCCAGGAAGTGCTGAGCCTCTTCGTTGGTGATGCCCATGGCGCAGAAGATAACTGCGAAGGACTCGGCCTCACCAAGGGCCTTGGCTTGCCTGGCGATCTGCAGAGCAAGATCGTTGTGAGGCAGACCAGCGCCCGAGAAGATGGGCAGCTTCTGGCCGCGCACCAGGGTATTTGTGCCATCGATAGTTGAGATGCCCGTCTGGATAAATGCACGAGGCTTCTCACGGGAAGCTGGATTGATGGCAGCTCCTGCAATATCTCTCAATACATCGGGTACGATCTCAGGGCCGCCGTCTCTGGGCTTTCCAGATCCGGACAGAACGCGTCCCACGATGGCGGGAGACAATGGCATCTTGATGACGTCTCCGGTGAAACTGACGGCAGAATCCTTGGACAGACCACCGGTTCCCTCGAATATCTGAATAACCACGATGTCATCAGAGGAATCCAGCACCTGTCCTCTTTTCAGATCTCCGCCAGTTCTGATTTCGACGAGCTCCATGTAGCCCACTGGCTCGGTCTTCTCCACGAAGATGAGTGGTCCGGAGATCTCAGTAATCGTCTTGTATTCCTTTGTCATTTTGAACCCTCCTCACTTCAGCGCCTTAAACTCGGCATCCATCTGAGTCAGAACCTTTGCCAGTATGGGCTCATACTCAGCTTCCAGTCTTACCTTGGCCAGAGCATCCTTGGATGGAACAGATGTGATCTGCCCAACAGGTATGCCTTTCTGGACTGCCTCGAAGGCGTAGTCCCTGTACTTCAGGATGGCTTCCAACAGGTCGAACTGCTTCTTGTAGGGAGAGAAGGTATCAACCGGGTGGAATGCGCTCTGTGCCAGCCAGAAGTTGATGATCATCCTGGCTACTTCCAGTGTGACCTGCTGATCCTCAGGCAGCGCATCGGATCCTACGAGCATCACAATCTCTTCCAGCTCGGCGTTCTCCTGCAGTATAGCCATGGCCCGTCTCTTGTTCTTGTTCCAGTCAGCGCTGACGTTCTCTACGAACCAGGGCTCGAGGTCCAGGTCGTATAGCGAGTAGGAATCCAGCCAGTTGATGGACGGGAAATGCCTGCGCTGCGTCAGCTTGGAGTCAAGAGCCCAGAATACCTTGACCATTCTCAGTGTGTTCTGAGTAACGGGCTCGGTGAAATCTCCGCCGGCCGGGGACACGGCGCCTACAATGCTAACGGAACCCTGTCCGCCATTTAAAACCTCGGCACGCCCGGCACGCTCATAGAAGTCAGCAAGTCTGGCACCCAGGTATGCGGGATAGCCTTCCTCACCAGGCATCTCTTCCAGACGAGAGCCCATCTCTCTCATGGCCTCTGCCCACCGGGAGGTGGAGTCAGCGGTCATCAGCACATCGTAGCCCATATCTCTGTAATACTCTGAGGTGGTCATTCCTGTGTAAACAGAAGCCTCACGAGCAGCCACAGGCATGTTGGAGGTATTGGCGTAAACGATGGACCTCTCCATCAGAGGCCTGCCGGTTCTGGGATCCTGCAGCTCGGGGAACTCATGGAGCAGGTCGGCCATCTCATTGCCACGTTCGCCGCAGCCCACATAGACCACAATGTCGACATCTGCCCACTTGGACAGGGTCTGCTGCATAACCGTCTTTCCGGTGCCGAATCCGCCGGGAATGGCTGCCGTTCCGCCTTTGGCCAGGGAGAAGAATCCGTCTATGACCCTCTGTCCTGTTCTCAGAGGAATGGTGGGTGCCAGTTTTTCTGTAACTGGTCGGGCCTGTCTTACCGGCCACTTATGCATCATGAAGAGCTTGGTTCCGTCATCCAAGACCGCAATGGTCTCATCAACGGTGAAGTTTCCATCATAGATCTCTTTGATGGCACCGCCCTTTAGGTTGGGTGGGACCATGATCTTATGCTTGATAAGAAGTTGCTCTTGGACCTCGCCAATGGCCTGGCCGGGCTTGACCGTATCGCCCTTTTTCACTACGGACTTGAACTCCCACTTCTTCTTGTGGTCGATGCCGTCTACGAACAGACCCCGGCTGATGAAATCTCCCGATGCCTCTGCCAGCTTGGGTAGCGGCCTTTGAATACCGTCGTAAATCTGGGTCAGAATGCCTGGTCCCAGTTGTGCTACGAGAGGAGCGCCTGTCTCCTTGACGGGCTCGCCAGGCCTGACGCCGCCCGTATCCTCGTATACCTGAATGATATGTTTATTGCCGGAAATGCCGATGACCTCGCTCATCAGGCCTTCCTCGCCGACCAATACCAGGTCGTACATGGAAGCCTTCAGGCCAGTGGCCTGAACCAGTGGTCCGGCGACTCGCTTAATTTTCCCTACTTCCATAAATCAACACCTATTGCCCTTTTAATCTTCTCTCTCATCTCTGTGCTCTGCTCGGTTCCGATGGTAATCATGGTAGGCTTGATAGACTCGGATAACTGCTCCTGAAGCCTCTTGGGCAGCTTATTATAATCCGATTGCTTCAACACCAGAATTCCAACACTGGAATCGGCCATGACATCGCCAATCTTTGAGACCATCTCATCTTCCGTGTTGGCAGCATATGACTTCTTGACTCCTGCCAGATTGAACCCGAGGACACTCTCGCTTCCACCTACAAAAGCAATCTCCATTTTAGGCCACCACCACTTGTTCCTCTATGAGTTCAGAGGGGAGTCCAGCTTCCTTGCCCCTAACGATCTTTCTGATGTTGGAAACCTCTGTCTCTTTGCTCACCATATATCCGAGCACCGGCAGGATGGATAGCGGATGATAATTGGAAAGAGCCCATGCATACCGTATGAGATAAGCCTTTAACCTGGCTTCGACTCTGCTAACGGCGTCAAGATCTGATGTTGCGATATCGGATATTGACGACCAGAAGGGGTATCCCTCCAATCCGCGCAGAAACTCGCCAAAAGGCTGACCTGCCATGCGGGACAGCTCATCGTGCAGCTTTCCTCCAGGAATAAGGTTCTCCTGTATTACGGCTGCATCGATGCCTGCTTTGTTCATCCGGAAGAGAGTGATCAGATTCTTGATATCTATCTCCCTGCGAACGTATTTGAGCAGCAGTCCTCCTCCTACCGATAATGTGCCGCCTACAGCGCGTTCCATCCTGAAGTAATAGAGCTTGTCCAGTGCATTCTCCAGAGATGCAAGATTCTTGCCATCGTATTGTGCCAGAGCGCTGGCATAATCGGTGCCATCAAAGGCGGAGATGATATCCTGAATGCTATCCTTCTTCGCCAGCTCCTCGAGGTGCTCTGGGGATAGCTCGCCCGCAGGCACGAGATATTTCATGATCTCTGTGTCGGAGGCTCCCGAGAACTTTCCTCGCAGGAGTGTCTTGATGTTCCAGACATCCCAGCGCCTCAGATACTCCAGAATCAGGAATGATGGCTCGTCTATGGAGACTTCCGCCAGCTTCCTGAAGGTCTTCGCCATATTGTCGAATGTGGCGTGTTCTATCAGATCCACTCCGGAGTAATCCTTGGCGAGCGCGTCGATTTCCTCTTTGTACTGGGTCTCTTCCAGGTATCGTGCGATCTCTGACATCTCCATGTTCATCATGCGGGGATACATCTCCGCAGGAATGAGCTTGGTCTTCATCGCTCTGACTCTGCCCGTGATGTAAGCGTACTTCACCGGTAAACCGAACTTCGGCAAACGTAGTACAGGCATAGTCCTCACCCGAATAGTACCTTGGAAACCTCTTTCATGCGGTTATTAAAGACCTCACGCGCAAGAGTTTCATATGACAAATCGTAACGTAGAGCTCCATCACCGCTCTCAACCACAACGCCGCCGATGATATCCAGGTTCCCGCCGTAATTGGGGGCGAGAGAGGATAGGAAGGCCTCATCTCGCTTGTTGGAGTAGACCTTCATATCCTTGAGATCGTATGGCTCGAGCATCTTCTTAAGCATGGCCTCATTATCCTTCTTGGGAAGATTGGATATCTTCTCAAGGAGCTTCGTCCTTGCTTTCTCCAGGAGATCCTTGTGAACATTAAGCTCCGATCTCTTAACCTCGAGATTGGCGCTGGAGATCTCCCTGCGCTCGATAGCCTCTATGGCGTGTCCGACCTCAGACTCCTTCCTGGATTTGATTTCAGCGGCACGTTCCCTAGCTTCATTGAGTATTCTTGCAGCCTCAAGGTCCGCTTCGCTCGTTATCTGAGCGACCTTGTCCTTACTGGTTGCCAGAACCGACTCAACCACTGCATCTAGTGCCATTGCCTCTCACCCTTTGGAAATGGCCAGCTCAGGGTGTCACTATTGCAGAGAAGGGCGTCCAGGCGAACATCAGGATCAGCGATACAGCGAGGCCGAAGATGATCAGGGTCTCAGGCAGAAGCATGAGGAAAAGACCCTTACCCAGGAATCCAGGCTCCTCAGCCACTACACCAACCACAGCCGCTCCGATACCCTGCTCACCAACACCTGCACCGATGCCTGCTAATCCAGTAGCGAGGCCAGCGCCGACAGCTATCAATCCATACAGTATTCCCGCATCTGCTACAACTACCATTTTCCTCAATCCTCCTTTTTATGAATATTACAATCTGTGCTCATATTTCTAATTTCAAAGATCGCTTTCATGCCTTCAAGAACCTCCGGACATGTCCGAAGGGGCTATACTCCACTCCACCACCATGCGCGCTGTAGAATTTGGTGAACATCTCCACATAATGCAACCTGAGAGGATGCATGAAGGGAGAGAGAATTCCCAGCAGAATGTTGATGAAATGCACTGCTACCAATACCATTATGCCTACGATGATCGCAAGTATCGAGAAATCGGCACTGTTAGTCGCTCCACCGCTCAACATGGGCATTATGACATAGAACGATAGCTGGTTGGCAGCATATGCCAGACCTACCGAAGCCAAGCCAATGGCCAGAAGCCTAAGGTAGGATATCAGGTTGCTCACATAGGATGGCACGTGTGCCAGACCCATGGCGCCTTCCGGACCCATGACCATCATCACTATGGATAATACGATCACTGCGGCACCGATGTACACCATGATCATCTGTCCCATGACCAATCCAAGAAGCGCCACGGCGAAGAACACCTGGAAGAGCATCACAGGAAGCCGCTCGAAATAGGCATGCCTCTTCTCGCCATAGTTCAACTCCGTCTTGATTCCCAGAATGGATCCCACAGAACAATGGATCACGCCGATGAACAGACTCACGCCGATCAAAAGCAGAACAGCATTCGTTGCCAATCTATATAACGGGAAGATCCCCAACGGGCCAAGCCTTCCCAGCGGGCCGAAAGTTCCTTCGCCGAAGAACAAGCCCATCTCCTGAAGCTCAATCATCTCATGATGAGATAGCATTCCTACCATATAGTTCCACAGGCCAAGGGGCCCGAAGATCTCACCGTAGAATATGCCGAATATGACTGACCATACTCCCGCAATCATGACGATGTTGATCAGCTGCTGCCACCCTTCTGTCCTGAATCTCTTCTTTAGCAGAGTCAGAATCAGCAGGATCACAATGCCATAGCCTACGTCTCCCAGGATCATGCCGAACATGATCGGGAAGAAGACGAATATAAGCAGCGATGGATCGAACTCCTTGTACTCCGGAATGGCGAATAGCCTGGTGATCAACTCATATGGCTTGACAATGCTTGGATTGTCCATCTTGGTTGGAACGTCTTCGCCGCCTTTGACAAGGTCATCGGCCTCTTTGTCGGCTATCAATTGGACGTCCAGCTTTCCTCCAGCAGCACTCTCCAACTCGCTCTTCAGCCGGCCGTACTGATCGCTAGGAACCCAGCCGTCTATCACAAAGGCGTTGTCCGTCTCTGCGAACCTGAGAGGAGACTCAGTCTTGCTGACCTGCATCGACAGATACTCATCCGTCGCCAGCATCAGATCTTCATATTGCTTCTTCACATCGACAAGCTTCTTATGGAGAGGCGCTAGCTCGCCTTCCAGAGATTTTATGCTGCCATTGAGTGAAGCAATAGCTGAATCAACACTGCCTTCGAGCTTGGGAACGGACATCTCAGAGAAACCGTGCTCGGAAAGGACCGCAGATACCTCGCTGGCCTTTTCTGCAGGCACAAATACTGCCACATAAGTCGCATTCTTGGCGGTGCCGGTAAAGATCTCATTTACTGGAGAGACCCGGGCTACATCTGCATCCACAGGCGTAACAGCAGTGCCTACGAATGTCGCCAGAGAATCATAACCATGATAAGCTTCCAGGGGCAACGGCAATATGGATAACGGAGTTAAAGCCCTGATCTGATCCTGCTTGGACTTGATCTCTGCTTCTATAGCAACGATCCTCTCGTAGGTGGCAGTGACATCGCCCCCCACGTTATTGAGAAGATTGTCCATCTCGGATAGAACCTGTGACTCAGGATATGTCTTCTCAGGCGCCTTGTTCTTTATATCAAGGTACCTGGTGACCGATCTGAGCTTAATGAGGTTCTCAGAGTACTCCCTGGCTTTGCCTATGGGCTTTCCCAATGCAAATTCAGGCTGGTTGCCATTGTAATTCACAATGTGCAATAAGCGCAACTCATGCAGCTTTTCTACTACTGGAGATATTACGTCCTTTGACCCGGCTACGACCACACGACTCATATTAACGGGCCTAAGCATGTAACGACCCCATAAACTCCTTTAGCAAATATTCAACTGCTTTGTCCAGCTTGGCACTGGCGCTGCCGCTCATTGAGGCGACGTTTTTATCGCCACTCTGGATGATTGACTGCTTCTTTGCCTTTACATCGCTCTCTGCTTTGGCAACGCTCTTGTCATAGTAGTCCTGTGCATCAATCTCGGCGGATTTGACGAGGTTCATTGCTTCGGTAGTGGCAGCGGCTATTTTTTTCTCCTTCTCCTCCAGAGCCTGCTGGACTGCAGCCCTGGATTGGGCCTCTGCCGATTTGATTTTCGATAAGATTTCGTCTCTAGCCATCTGATCCCTCTACATATTCCCTCACTACACCACTCCTGTTTTTCAAACAGCGCTACATCACTTTTGGCTCGTGATAAACGCTCTTTTGCATCCTCATCTACCAATATAAACTCTTCGGTTTTGGTTTGAAGAGAGGAGGGGCCATTGCCTCATCGCTTAACATCCCCAAAATTTCAGAGCAACTTCCAGCTCTTTGTGGTCTTTTGCATATTCTTTTAAGTCAATATGCTTTAACCAGGCCTCTGTCGCCTGCACCATTGCCCGCGCTCCAGCGGTGGTACCATCCGGATGGCCGTGGACGCCGCCCCCTGCCTGGACGATGCAGTCTATGCCATAGCCATCCAGGTTCCCGTGGACCTTTGCTGGATAGATCCCGCCCGAGGCCACGGGGAAGAACCTCTTATAGCTACCCATTCCTCTCGCAGAGCGTCGCGGCACAGGTCGTTCTCCTCCCTCTCAAGAGACATCTTGCCCATGCAGCTTCCGGTATGCAGGTTAGTGCCTCCCACCATGCGCACCAGCTTGGCTATGACCAGCATGGAGATGCCGTGGCTCTTGTCCCTGGCAGAGGCGCCTTGCAAGGTTCTGTGCACATGTATGGGGACGTTCAGGTTCTGGGAAAGGGGCTCAAGGGAGGAGAAGCCTGCGGGGAGGACATCGATCATGACCATATTGGCCCCATGGTCCACTGCTTCTTCCGCCCGCTCCAGGATTCTGTCCGCCCCAGCGGTGACACTTACTGCATAGAAGGCCTTCTTGCCCGTCTCCTTCTCCACCCGGCCCAGAGCGGACATGACCGCCTCCAGCCTGAGAATAAGGGGGCAAAAGCCCTGATCGGTGAGGGCCTCGTCGTCCTTGACCAGGCCCATCCTGGGCTTGACGATGGTGCCGACGAGGGGCTGGTCGTAGACGCCCAGAATCCTTCATGCATCCTCTATCCCGAACCGGGGACCCTTATGCGCCCGGATTATGCTCTGAGGAAAGATGACATCCTGCAGGCGCACCTTCTTGAGGTTTCCTGCCACCACCGAGAGGTACTGGGGGACGTTTCCCGGCTCGAAGAGATCATCGGGAAATGCGATCTCGACCTCACTGCCCTGAACGGATATCACCCGCGCGGCCAACGGATTGTCCTGGCCCCGCACATCGGTCCAGTTGCCGGTCGGCTGCTCGGCAGCAATGGCCTCCGCCGCCTTTTAGATGGGAAGGTCGGTTTCAACATGATATTTTGCAGCAAGTTCCATTACCGCTCCTGGCATCAATCATAGCCACCCATCAGACCGAGCAAGATCGTTCGCTATTAATAGCATTAGGCTTCATTGGCCGACTCCGCAGATAGATATCTCTGGCAAATACAAGTACTTCTGCAAAGATACCGAGAATTTGCGATTCACATTCATCAAAAAACGGCAATTAGAGAATCGATAATACATTTTTTTCAGTATGGGGCAACATCTTTATTATCGAGGAAAAACTTGCAGACTGCTAAAAGATATCGAGGAGAATCCATGGTTGACGGCATAAATAATCATACTCGATTTATCGTTGATCTGAGGCGGCACATGTGGATGAGTGGCATCGAGGTGGAACTGCGGCGGCTCATCTGGCAGATTGCTGTTGTTGGCAAGTATATCTCTGCAAAGATCCACGAATCAAACCGAAAGCTGGCCGGCTTCAAAAACGTTTATGGCGAGGACCAACTGGCGCTGGACCGCATCTCCGACGACATATTGAAAAATATGCTGCGGAACTCCGGATTTGTCCGCGAGTATGCCTCCGAGGAGCAGGAGGATATCATCACCATCGGTCAAGGGCAGGAACAGTATATTGTCACCGCTGATCCAGTGGACGGCTCTTCCCTGGTGGATACCAATCTGGCCATTGGGACGATCATCGGCATCCACAGAAATTCAATATTCGACTGCGGCAAAAATTCGATGGTCGCCGCTCTTTATATCACCTACGGCCCGCTCATCACCATGATCTACTCTGCAGGAAAGGGCGTGCATGAGTTCGTATTGGATCGCGAAGGAGAGTATGTCCTGTCCGAGGAGAATATCAGGCTCAATGAGAGAGGATCCATCTTTTCCCCTGGCGGTCTGCGCAAAGACTGGACGGACAGCCATCATAGGTATATCGATAAGCTGGAGGCAGATGGCTACAAGCTGCGCTATAGCGGTGGTTTCGTCCCCGATATTAATCAGGTCATCATCAAGAGGGGAGGGTTGTTCACCTATCCGGCACTGAAAAAATCGCCTCAGGGAAAGCTGCGGTTGCTGTTTGAGCTTCAGCCCATGGCCTTTATTGTGGAGCAGGCAGGAGGCATGGCAACTGATGGGAAAGACGATATACTATCCCTCAAAGTGAATTCAGTTAATCAGCGCTCGCCCATCTATATCGGTTCGAGGACGGAAGTGACCATGGCGAGAGAATTCCTGTCGCAGTAAATGAGTTATAATTAACATATAAATAATAAATACATTAGAGGGAAAGGTGCAGCAATGATTTACCAGAATGAAGATCAGCTGAAAAGGGGATGCGAATCCATACTCACCTGTCAAGAGGGTGATGTTCGCGTCCTGAATGAGCCCAGTTTTAGAGAAAAGCTAATCGATGATTTGATCTATACTGCCGTCTTCAGCCCCGACCCGGCTATTCAAGAAGCAGCGGCATATCTGATTCGTCGGGGCGCTGCCAGTATGGGAATTTTGCCTGCATCGATCCAATCCCTGTATGAGGCCATGGGCAGAAAAGAGGTCAGCGGGTTTACCGTTCCAGCGATAAATATCCGGGGCATCACTTACCACGTGGCGCAAGCGGTATTCAGGGCGTCAATGAAAGGCAATGTTGGTCCGGTCATTTTCGAAATCGCCCGTTCGGAGATAGGCTATACCAAGCAAAGGCCGCGGGAGTATGCCTGTGCCGTATTGGCGGCAGCGATCAAATCCGGATGGCGGGGCCCGGTCTTCCTGCAGGGCGATCATTTTCAGATAAACGCCAAAAAGTTCGCCGCGGACGGGGAAAAGGAGACCCAGTCGGTCAAGGATTTGATCCGGGAAGCCATCCAGGCCGGCTTTTACAATATCGACATCGATACCTCCACCCTGGTTGATCTATCTAAGGCCACCATCAAAGATCAGCAGAGATTGAACTACACCTTGGCGGCGGAGCTGACTGCCTTGATTCGCGATCTGGAGCCGGAAGGCATAACCGTCTCCGTGGGTGGGGAGATCGGTGAGGTTGGCGGCAAAAACAGCACAGTCGAGGAGCTGCAGACATTCATGGACGGCTACCTGGAAGAGCTCAAAAAGCGTGGACCGGCTTTAAAGGGAATCAGCAAGATCAGCGTGCAGACCGGGACGACCCATGGCGGCGTGCCCCTGGCCGACGGCACAGTGGCTAAGGTTAAGATCGATTTTGAGGTGCTGGAGAAGCTCTCGGAGACCGCCCGCGCCGAATACGGCCTCTCAGGGGCGGTTCAGCACGGGGCATCAACCCTTCCAGATGAGGCTTTTGATCGCTTTCCAGCTACCGGAACGGCCGAGATTCACCTGGCGACAGGCTTTCAGAACATAATCTATGATAGCAGGAGCTTCCCTGGCCAGCTGCGGTCTAAGATCTATGATCACCTGCGGGGAGAATTGAAAGGAGAATGGAAGGAAAAGGATACGGAAGAGCAGTTCATCTATAAGACCCGCAAGAAGGGCTTCGGACCGTTCAAGCCTGAGCTGTGGCAGCTGCCGACTGACGTCCGGGATGAGATCTGCGCAGAACTGGAAGGCAAATTCGCCTTTTTATTCGATAAGCTCATGGTTATGGGCACCCGGCCAGTGCTGGATCAATTCATCAAGCCTGCGGATGTGCCGCTGGAAATGCCGAAGATGCTGAAGGGCTAAAAGTTATCAATTAAGCAATGCCGGCATAAATGCGGCTGTGTTGGAGAACATCAGGAATGATCTGGGGAACTCCCAGACGCTCTCTTTTCAGGAGATCCCGCATTAGAGATTTTGGTCCACAAAGATTTATGACCATAAAGGCCATAATATATCGTATCTATTAGAGATAATAGTGATAAATACGCCGTTCTCCAGGGAGCGTCAGGTGGGATTGATATGACAAAGATAACTATAAGCTTAATAAAAGCCGATGTAGGCGGCTATCCCGGCCACTGTTCGGTCCATCCAGAATTGATCAAGACTGCGGAGGAGAAGCTGGAAGAGGCCAAAAAGTCCGGCTGTCTGGTGGACTACAGGGTTATGGCCTGCGGCGACGATCTGGAGCTGCTCATGAGCCACAGGACGGGCTGCGACTGCGGCGACATCCACGGCCTAGCCTGGGAGACATTCGAGGCAGCCACTGAGACGGCCAAGGGCCTCAAGCTTTATGGCTATGGCCAGGACCTGCTGGCGGACGCCTTCTCCGGAAACATCAAGGGCATGGGTCCAGGGGTTGCGGAGATGGAGATAACCGAGCGCACGGCAGAGCCCATCATCGCTTTTATGATGGACAAGACCGAGCCCGGAGCCTTCAATCTCCCCATCTTCAAGATGTTTGCCGATCCATTCAACACCGCCGGGCTGATAATAGATCCCTCCTTCCATCACGGCTTCACTTTTGAGGTCTGGGATATCCTAGAGCACAAGAAGGTCCTCATGAACTGCCCGGAGGAGATGTACGATATGCTGGCGCTGATCGGTGCCAAGAGCCGATATGTGATCAAGAGAGTCTTTGCCAAGCCCGGCAGCAAGATACCCCAGAGTGAGCCGGTGGCGGTGATCAGCACTGAGAAGCTCTACCAGACCGCTGGCAAGTATGTGGGCAAGGACGATCCCGTGGCCTTAGTGAGGTCGCAGTCCGGCCTGCCCGCGCTGGGCGAGGTGCTCGAGCCCTTCTCCATCGGGCACCTGGTGAGCGGATGGATGCGGGGCAGCCACAACGGGCCACTTATGCCCTGCTCATTTGATACCGCTCATCCCACCAGGTTCGACGGCCCGCCACGGGTGATAGCCGCCGGATTCCAGCTAGCCGAGGGGAAGTTCGTGGGGCCGGTGGATCTCTTCAATGACCTGGCCTTCGACCGCGTCCGGCAGAGGTGTCTGGAGATCACCGATTACATGAGGGCGCACGGCCCCTTCGAGCCGCACCGGCTGCCCATGGAGGAAATGGAGTATACCACCCTGCCTCATGTAATGGATTGCCTGAGAGATCGGTTCGTGGATACGGAGTAATTTTGTTGGGACACTGCGCATGGGTGTTATCCGCGGAGGAGCATAAAGCCAAATATTTGTAGCTTTATGAATCTGCCATGAACCTTCCAGATGATGACAGGAAACTATTCCTGAAGCTGTACCATCCACTATTGCTTTATGTAAATAACAAACATAAAATTCTGAAGGACTTTCAGAGTCCTGAGGATCTCTTCAAGGAGGCTCTGGAGGACATTGAGAAGCTCAAAGAGAAGCTCTACTCCAAGCCCGATCAGATCGATTCATTTGTGCGGGAGAATCCTCAGGGCTTTTCAGCAGAAGAGCTGGAGATCATATCCAGCTGGCAACATTTCGTGAAAGGCAGATTCTACATCGTCCGATTTCTCAAGGATCATGCAGTCTTCATGAATGAAGGCCGTTCACCCAAGGCTTACGGCGTTAAGGGACTGGCCATGCAGTGGGAGCTGATCGGCAATCTGCCCAGAATCGTCCAAGCCACCCTTCTGCCCTTTAAAGGAAAGATCATCTTCGATGGCTCATTCAGCTGCTACAATATATTTTTCGGTTCAGGGATGAAAAGCAGCATCAACGACAGCTTCCGCCAGGCTAAAGCGAGCTATGGAATTATAACCTCGCTGCCTTTCTCACCCAAGGATGCCGCCCCCAGCGATGCAGAGAGGCTGAGGGCATTTCTGCGGTCCCAGGAGAGCAGAGACATTCACTGGCAGGAGATTGAGGAGCTGCTCAGTAAAAAACCAGAGCTATTGCCCATATACAGCGAGGAGATGGGCAGGGTCCAGGCAAGAAAGTATCGAAAGAAGCTTAAAGATATCGGCATTAACGAAGGCTGGTTTGCCATAATCGAAGGGATAATAATCGCCGGCGGGCAGGATCAAAAGGAGGTGGAAAAAATAGCATATTCACTCCTCCCGGAGGAGAAGAGAAAGCTCGTCCACATATTCCACCTGAAGAGAAAATAGACCCGCTCAGCGAAAGGCTCGAAGCAGCAGCTTTTCACTTTGTCCACCCAATATTTTAGTCTATCACATATTACAATATATATTGATTATTTTATCATTGGAAGAGTAGAGTAGAATCAGGATACAGGCCCAATGCGGAATTACAGCAGATATGGCACGCGACCAAAATCAGCTCTGTGTCCCTCCTGAGTTTTGCGACTTGGGGATACAGGGCCAATTATAATATCTCGTAGAAATAACTTGCTGTCATCTCGTAAGCAGCAAGTCGTTTTCTGCTACGGAATATTCCTGTAAATTTTACAGCAAAATCGTCACACTACCGAAAAATCTTGGGAACTTTGAGAAATAGAAAGGGAACTGCTATTCATGAGCTAATCATGACGGTGCTGGCAACATGGGGACAAAGAGGATTGGATTGTCTCCAAATGCTAACCATAAGACTAGCCAGCTAAACACGTATTAAAAATTTAATAAATAATATACTATGAACAGTAAAATGACGGCAGCTCATCTCCGCCGCAAGCGTCGGGGCATCCAAGGCGCTGCCGCATGATGTTGGAAACAGGTTAAGCAGATCCAAGCCCAAGTTGAATACTCATACCCCTTTATCCCAGCCGCAGCGAGCTGCGGGGTATTACGTTTAAAAAAAATTAAGAATAGCATGGAAACTACAGTGCGTGCATGCAAAAATATGAAAAGTATTAAATAGAACCACAGTTACGCACAATGCTCGGAACTGGGATCAGCGTGGATATCCTGATTACTTGGCCTCGGCGAATGCGGTTGTTAATTACGAAACCATTTCCTGAATTACTGCATTCAGGTGGGAGGGCGACATTTCCAATGCAGAAGCGAGTTCTGTCAGCAACCTCTTTTCCTCACTATCAATCTTACCATCTGCGGATGCGGTTAGAAATGCGGCTTTAATCACCATCTCCTTGCCATAGTCGTTTAGGCTAGGGGTCATAGACTTCAATAGTTCCTGCATTGAAAGCTTTGAATTTTTTACTTGGTACATTTCCTGGATAAGATCGACTTCATCCAAAGGATGTCCGGCTAAATTGATGTAAACTCTTGAAATTAGCTGCTTTTCAGATTCCTCTATTTTTTCATCTGCAAGCATCATAGTCACCATTACTTTGAGTATGGCTTTATGAAACTCCGCCTTAAATTTTTGCTTTTTCGCGGCGGGATCATATTGCAGAGCCTCCAATTTATATGTACACTTGCAGATCTTGCATTCTACGTACTCTTGGAGAATGTCAAGAGGGATAATTGGTATGAAATAGAGGGTGAAAACCCTCCTGCACCGTTTTTGCTCATAGTCTCGGAATTCATTGCAGCTTGGACAAAAAAATGTTCCTTTTCCTGAATTATATGTGATCCCCCTTGTTCCGAAAATGATAAAGAGTATAGCGGCAAGGGCTTCAAATCGTTTCATTCTTGGAGACCCCTATTGATTTTGCGGCATTTAGCTCTCTTGCCTTGGCGAAGGCCTCATGGGATCCGGGCCTATTTTGGTTATGGAGAACTACGCCCTTGTTATACCAGGCATTAGCATCGGTCGAATCCAATCTAATGGCTTCATCATAGGCCTGGATGGCCTCGTCATGCTTGCCTTGATCATCGAGAGAATTGCCTTTGCCAATCCAAGGCTCCGCAAGATCAGGATTCAGCCTGATGGCCTCATCATAGGCTTTTATTGACTCATCGTACTTCTTTTGTTTGTTGAGGGAGTTGCCTTTATTGAACCAGGCTGTAGCATCGGTTGGATCTAACCTAATGGCTTCATCATAAGCCTCAATAGCTTCATCATACTTACCCTGATCAGCGAGAGAGACACCTTTGTTGCCCCAAGCCGCTGCATTGGCCGGATCTAACCTAATGGCTTCATCATAGGCCTCAATAGCTTCATCATACTTGCCCTGATCAACGAGAGAGACACCTTTGTTGCCCCAAACCGCTGCATCGGTGGGATCTAACCTAATGGCTTCATCATAAGCCTCAATGGCTTCATCATGCTTCCCCTGGTCAGCGAGAGAGACGCCTTTGTTGCCCCAAACCGCTGCATCGGTCGGATCTAACCTAATGGCTTCATCATAGGCCTCAATAGCTTCGTCATACTTGCCCTGGTCAGCGAGAGAGACACCTTTGTTGCCCCAAGCCGCTACATTGGCCGGATCTAACCTAATGGCTTCATCATAGGCCTCAATAGCTTCATCATACTTGCCCTGGTCAGCGAGAGATTTGCCTTTGCCAATCCAAGGCTCCGCAAGGACAGGATTCAGCCCGATGGCCTCGTCATAGGCTTTTATTGACTCATCGTACTTCTTTTGTTTGTTGAGGGAGTTGCCTTTATTGAACCAGGCTATAGCATCGGTTGGATCTAACCTAATGGCTTCATCATAGGCCTCAATAGCTTCGTCATACTTGCCCTGATCAGCGAGAGAGGCACCTTTGTTGCCCCAGGCCGCTGCATCGGTGGGATCTAACCTAATGGCTTCATCATAAGCCTCAATGGCTTCATCATGCTTCCCTTGGTCAGCGAAAGCAACACCTTTATTGGACCAGGCAGCGGCAATGGTTGGATCTAACCGAATAGCTTCATCATAAGCCTTAATGGCCTCATCATACTTACCCTGGTCAGCGAGAGCAACTCCTTGATAGAACCAATCCTCTTCCGTCTGCTGACATTGCGCCGATGTCAGCAATGCCAGAAGGAGGACTAAAATGGCAAAGATCAATCTCATGAGGTTGGAAATGACCAACTAAAATATATACATATCTTTAGCTAGGAACAGATCTATGCATGCGTCTTCGGTTAGGAGATCATCTCGTCGCAATATCCAGGTTGTATACTCATATCACTGAAAAGGAGCCATGAATGTCATTAGTTCCTTAATGGTCTAGACATGATTGGCCAAACCTTCTGCCATAGCAGGTGTCCTTTTCATCCATTTCTCCTTGCCCTGATCCACTCTTAGCCCCCAAAGCAAGTTGTGAGGCTTGGCAAGGTTACTAAGCCTGGAAAAATGTCCAGCACATGAGTATACCGCCCCAAGATCCAGCTGTAATTCATGCTCTTACAGACGGATCAAACCAATGAATTGCGAATTGTGAGATTCAGACGATCAACATATGCCGTATTAATCTCTCCATGAGAATCAACTCCATGCATCCGCATTACCTCACCCAGATCGCCATAATGATTCACGGATCGCGGGTGGTAATTACCGAAAATTCTTGCTAAAATCGGTTGCATAGGGTTCATTTTGACCTCATGTGCCCATCATATCACCTGTTTGAACTTTTCTGTATATCACGTACGCGACCACATTCAGGATACCAATTCAATGATTCGAGTACACGACCCGGTTTTGTTCTTCTTTCCGATGAACCAGTGATAGGTATACAAAGTCAATAGCTTCTGCACTACACAAGAAGAGACCTCAACCAAAAAGCTTAAATGCATAACGATTTGTTTGGATTCTAAGGAGGGTAATCATTAATATAATTGCAGTAGCTTTGGCTGTATTCAACTATTAGCATGACAAGACAGCTTCGTGAACCGCCATCCTATGACACATTTTAGCAATCGATTGATAAATATTGAAATTCTGGCAGGAGATGCAAAAATTGAATCTAAAGATTTTGATAGGCATAATAGCGGTTATTATTATCATAGATATTTTACAATATGCGTCATATCAAGGAGATTACAATAAAATGGATCAATTAAGCAGTGAGATCTCGCAGGATAAACAAGCCATTGCATCCTTAAATGAAACGATCTCCCTGGAAGAGAAAGAAATAGATCAAAGAAAAGCAGAGAGAGATAGCATAAAGGCTCAATTGGATGCTTGGGAGATGCGAATGGACAAAATGACTCCTTCTGAATACAATCAAAATGTAGATCCATATAACGCTCTCGTTAGTCAATACAACTCTTTGCGTGACCCATACAATGAGTTAGTAAATAAGTACAATGCTGATATTGAAAAGTACAATCTGCAAAGAGATATTATAAATATAAAAATCGATGAATACAATGAATTGGCAAAAAAACCACGACAATATTTGATTCCTATGCCGATTCCTCATCATAGATAACATGTCGCAATCTGATTTCTGATACAAAGATTATGATGGCATGCGTCATCGGTTAAGACCAGCATGCATAGAATTAGGCTTCCGAGCTTTTTGAGATCAATTTTTGCAGAAAAGGTTTGAGACCACAGAGTACTGATTTCAACAAATTCGAGTTTTTGGCTCAATAGCAAAATGTAAAATTAAGTATTAATATAGTATCAGAAAATCCTTAACCGATGCCGTATGATTATGATGGCCAATATGGGTGACCTTAACCACCTTATGAAACTAATTAGAGACAACTACATAAAATTAGTCTCCAGTTAACGATTGTATAGGCTAAACAAGTACGCGCATTGAAATTGAGTCTCTTTGATCTCAAATCAAGCGGAGCGGCAGATCCAGGTGAATTCTTTGGAGTCCAAGAGGGCTTTGATCTATCGAGCGCCTGCATTCTCAGGAGGATTTATGAGACGATCTGCGCATTGGGAATGGCAACCCCTGAAATGATAGAGGTGGTGCTGCTTCTATACCGGAAAAAGGGAGGCTGGTGCTAAACGAACCGGCAAAAGAAAAATCCGGCAATATCAATCATCTGGGCAGCTCGATGATCGCCTTCCCGCTCAGGTCCGGCTGCGCTCACTTATGCCGCTTCGGTGATATTCATAGTAAATCACCAAGGAGACCCACTCCCTTTAGGGGTGGGAGGAATTGGGTACATGTCCCAGTTTACTTTCACTCCACGCTGCAAATCTATTTAATATGTCAAATCCACCTCCATATGTTGTTTTCTCAGACCACAAGACACTCTCCGGAGCCAACGGTTCGATGGGATGACTGAGAGACACACACAATAACTCAGATCGGAATAGGCAGCAATGCCTAAGCTGAAATGCATTTGAAGCTATGATCTGTTTACGGGCTGCCTCGACCACGAAATGGCTCGACCGATTTTGCAAGTCGGTGTCAACCAGCCTATTGTCTCGGAGCATTCAATCCTCCAGGGACAAGCCTCTCCCCTTCAGGGGAGGGGTAGTTGACCTCACAGGCACTCTACAAATCCGCCGTTCTCTCTGCGCATCTCGCTCACTATCCTCCCGTCAACCAGCCGGAGGATTCGATCGGTTTTCTGAGCCATGTTCATATCATGTGTCACCAGGATGAAGGTCTGTTTTATCTCCCGGTTCAGCTTTCTCAGCAGCTCATAGACCATCTCCGAGCTCTTGGTGTCCAGGTTTCCAGTGGGCTCGTCGCCGATCACGATGGATGGCCTGTTAGCCAGGGCCCGGGCTACAGCCACTCTCTGGCTCTGGCCTCCCGACAGCTCGCTTGGTTTGTGGTTCAGCCGTTCCACGAGCCCCATCTCCCGCAATAGCTCCTCGCTCCTATGGCGAGCTGCTTTTTTGTCTTCCCCGGCAATGAGCTGAGGAATCATGACGTTCTCCAGCGCAGTGAACTCCGGCAAGAGATGATGATACTGGAAGATGAATCCCAGTTCCTTGTTTCGAAGCCGGGACCTCTCCAGGGAGCTGGATTGCGACACTTCCCTGCCCTTCAGCCATATCTCGCCTCCCGATGGCTTATCCAGCAGCCCAAGCATGTTCAGCAGAGTGGACTTGCCGCTGCCGCTGGGACCGGTTATGGAGAGGAACTCCCCCTCCAGGATCGTCAGGTCGACATCGTCCAGAGCCAGCAACTCCACGCCGTTTCCGAAGACCTTTCTCAACTTATTGGCGACGATTATGTTCATGATATCATTCTCCTGAAAATTAACACTAAATTTAAGCCGAGGCTATGGCCTCGACCGGATCCATTCGAGATGCCTTATAGGCAGGATACAGTCCCGCTGCCAGATCCACCATCATGGCAAAAGCTACGGCATAGGCGAAGATCTCGGGGCTTAAGAGGATGCTCATCCTGGAAGCGGCATAGACCTCAGCGGGGATCTCAATCGGAAATGCCTCGATCAGCTTGGCAGCTACATAAGCCAAAAGGCATCCCAGAGCGGCTGATGGAGGACCGAGGATCAGGCTCTCGGCCATAAAGATCTTGATTATAGATCCTCTGTTGGCACCGATGGCCATGAGGATGCCAATTTCTCTGGTCCTGCGGGAGATGGTCATAATCATGGTGTTGACCACGCCAAATCCGGAGATGACGAATATGAGCAGGTAAAAGAGGTAAGTGAAAAACCTCTGTGTATCCAGGAGATTCAGGAGGTTCCGGCTCTTATCCTGCCAGCTCTGGGCCTTATAGAAACTGTCCCGGCTCAACCCGGAAGCGATGGCTGGGGCCTCATAGAGATCTGATGTTTTAATCCCAATCTCAGAGACTACATCTCCTTCTCCCATCAGCCTCTGAGCAGTCTCCAGGGGAAGGTACACTAGCGACTCATCAGCTCCGGTTCCCGTCCGGATGTAGCCTGCTGGGGTTACCTTTAAAGACACTCCCTTGCGAACCAGGTAAAAACCATCCCCAGGCTTCAGCTTCAGATCTTCTGCCAGCTTGGCTCCAACGATGGCCGAATGCTTCTTGAAAGCCAGATCATTGAAATCGCCCCAGACCAGGTCGCTTTGCACACCCAGGAGAGGATCTTCAAGCAGCGGGTCGATGCCTATGATGGAGACTCCTTTCACCTGTTCTCTGTACTTGGCCGCAGCCATCCCCAAGAGCCTGGGCGAGACCGCCTCAACCCCGGAATAGCCCCAGATCACGCTTGAGAGCGTCTTGTAGAGGTGGATATAGTCTTCACCCTCCTTCGGCTCAACCGTCAGGTAGGGGCTGTTCTCCACTGTGCTGCTGATGATCTCCTCCCTGTAACTCTCCATGAGCCCCATCATAGCTGCTATAACCATCACAGCCAGGGCCACAGCGAGGACGGGGAAGAGCACCATCCTGGGGCTGGCTGTGATATGCCTCCAGGCAATGATAAGCTCAAACATCTCTATCCCCTCAGGGACTCTACCGGGTCCAGCTTCGAGGCTATATGTGCAGGATAGATCCCGGCCGCAAGGCTCAGAATCAGCGCTATTAATGAGAGCGTGACCATATCCTGATAGGAGAGGATTACGGGCAGATCGACCATGCCGCCGGTGGGCATCTCGATCTGAAGGCTTCGAAGCCTGATGGCTAAAACGAGGCTCATGGCGCAGCCAAGCAAGGCCCCCATGAGGCCGAGAAGGCCGCTCTCCAGGAGGAAGATCTTCCTGATATGAGAGCTATCAGCCCCTGCTGCCATCAGCATCCCTATCTCCCGTGTCTTTTCAAGGACCAGCATATTCATGATGCTGGCTATTCCGAAGGTGGCGATGACCATGATCAAAAGCAGGGTGATCATGTTAGAGGCCTTCTCATAGGCCAGGCTTTCCACGATTTCAGGATTGGATTCCTGCCATACCTGGACCTCGTACCTATCCGAAGAGATCTGCCCAGCCACGGCTTGGGCTTGGTCGATGTCATTCAGTTTGATATCGATTTGGGTCACTACATTCCCTTCGTTCAAAAACACCTGAGCAGTCTCCAGGGATACGTAGGATGTCTTCTCATCGACGGAGGCATAACCAGTATCGAAGATCCCCGATACTGTGAGGTTGAGGTCCCTGGCATCGGGAAAGTCAGCGTGCACCGTATCTCCCAGCTTCATGTCGAGCTTCTCTGCCAAAGATCTGCCCAGGAGGATCTTTTTTCCTCCAATGATGGAGTTCAGGTCTCCCTGCACCATGCTCTCACTTATCTTGCTGATCTTATCGGCCTCGAAAGGCAGAACTCCAAGCATTGCAGCATTTGCGACCTTGTCTTCGTGGGTGAAGGTCGCGGTGGCCGCCAGGACCGGTGAGACCCCTACTACCCCCTCCAGGCCCCAGACGCCATCTATGACATTCTGATAGAGGTTGAGGTAGTTCTCTCCGTCTATGGGCTTGATGATTATATGAGGGAGGCTCTTGAATACTATATCCAGCATGTAATCGGAGAAGCCGTTTTGAACTGCTATGATCAGGAGGGATACGGCCACCGCCATTCCAACAGCTGTTATGGCCAGAGCTGCTTGCCGCTTGCGGTAAGTTATATGTCTCATGGCCACGAAGATCTCGAATGAAGAGAAGGCCAGCATCTCAGCGCCTCCCGCGGATTACATAAATGATCCCTGCAAAAGCGACCAGGCCAAGCAGGCCTAAGATCATGCTCGAGGATGAGTCTTTGGGCGTTTCTGTCTTGACGGCGGTCAGATTAGTCCTGGCCTTTGCCTCGATCACCCTCTCAGTAAAGTCTATCAGATCTCCTTCTGTACCCAAGAGCTGGATTTTCAGCTGGTATATCCCGGGGTTCAGGGTCTTGTTCCAGGATACTTCAATCGTCTCGTCATCTCCTTTGAGAAGAACGGGGGTCTTCTTCTCCAGAGTAGCGAGGGACCTTTCATCCTGCGAGAGGAGGAACCTCAGGAAACCGTGAAAGGGAGTCATGGATTTCCCCAGAATCGTGGCGCTGGCACCTGTCTCGTCCTCATAAGTGTCGGTAATCCTCGCATCCTACCGGGCCAGAAAGGAGCTCATGAAGGCTCGGGTCTGACCGGTCTCCTTTTCTACGATCTTAATCCGACCCGAGTATTGCTCGCCCCTCACAAGAAGCTGCTTCCAGTCAAAATCGATATTGCGAATGCCGTCTGATATGGAAACGGGGCTTTCGCGAGCGACATATAGGGCTTTTCCATCTTTAATGAGCATGTGATAGATATCCACTATCGCCAGGTCCGGAGAATAGATCAGAAGATGAACCCCGCTGCTGTCTGCTTGATAGTCCCTTACATCGAACTTCACCGGAACCCGCCCACCATGGTGAAAGTCAATGCTCTTCTCTGATAGGAGAGATCCATTCCGGAAAAGCGTCGCCCGGGCGCTGTAGGATCCCTCCGTCGAGGGCATTTTGTCCCATCTCGCTACCCAGGTTCCCGGACCGTCCAGAGCTAGGGTCCTGGACTGCAATACCTTCCCTGAGGAGAAGAGCTCTAGCTTGAGCAGATCGCCCGCTCCTGTTCCAGCAACAGTCACATCGCAGGACTGGAGGTCGGAGTAGAGGTCAACGACCTCCTGGCCTAAAGCGGGCAAAAGGAGAAGGCTTGAAGCCATGAGGAGAAAGAATACACACTTCATGGCCGTTATAGAATCTACCTGGCGGATAATTAGCTTGTGCCGTTCATGTGGGGTACTTTTTATACCTGGTAGAGAATCAAGTCTTTATGAGAAAGGCGACAGTGGAGTTAGTCCCGCAACCTTTTTTGAAGGATTTGCTGCATGATTATTTTGAGAAGATAGAATACGCCGAAATCTTGCAGATGATCCGCCTCGATTTTGATAGAGACATCAAGACGGCTATAGTCAGGTGTATTATGAGGGATGGATACTCCCCGGAAGACCTGCCCTATCCGCCAGGCATTGAAGTAATGGATGTCCTGAAGGTTGACGGGAAAGAGGCCATATGTCTGATGAGGGGAGGTGTGCCAGATGAGTTAAGGCTTATGTTTAAAGAGTTTGACCTGGAACTGATCTGGGATCTGCCCACCTATTTCACCTCCGAGAAGCTCGTCTACACTGTCATAGGCGACCAGCCGAACCTGAAGAGATTCTTCGAGAGGATAAGATTTTTGGGAGAAATTAAAAGCATCAGCTGCCAGAGGGCAAGCTATCAGCATTATGATGTCTTATCCTGCCTTACCAACAGGCAACGAGATATCCTCATCAAGGCCAAGAAGGGCGGCTACTATGATTACCCCAGGCGGATCAACGCAGACCAGCTCGCAGAGAGGCTGGGGATCGGCAAGTCTGCGACCGTAGAGCACCTGCGCAAGGCTGAAGGGCGAATCATATCGCACATCTTTTCCGGATACTGAAACGAAGGTGATTTATCGACAGCGTATTGCCATAACAGTTTTGATCTTCTAGATCGCATAGCGTCATGATCGGTCACAGAGTAGAAGATGTCGCAGGAGTTTTGGTATGCGGTCTTCGTCTCAGGCAGACCACGCACCAAATCACGAGTGCGACGTGAAGCAATAAACGAAGGCACTATTATACAGCAGCATAGCTATAATCAGTCCCCTCGCAGCCACGCTATAAACATCGTTTCGAGCCAGCCAATATGCAGCGCTAAGGGAAAGCAGCGCCACCCCAGCTCCACGAGCAATGCTAAACGCCACCGGCGTATCTGGGGGCGCACCCAGTAGCATAAAAATCGATGCCGAAGGCAGCAGCACCAAGGCTGCCCCAGCCATTCCTTCAAGAATTGCCGATACGATCAGAAGACGTCTCATATAGCTGATTTCTAATCCCGCCCTCGCATTTATTCGCCGCAGCGAACGCATTTTCATTGCCATCAACGTGGAAATCCGGCAATCCGCAATAATTCAGTTGAGGACTCCGTTTACCGGAGCCAGATAGCTTATTCGGCTCCCGTCAGGGCTGATCTTGACGCTGGTCTTGTCCGGGTTGCCGAACAGTATCTGACGGGGGATTAAAGAGCCGTCTTCGCCAAGGGGGCTGGGACTGGAATATCCATATCTGGATAACAGAATGAGCATGGAAATCAGCAGCAATAATCCTGAAAGCTTTTTGATATGATCGCTAAAACTATGATCTCGGCTTCGTCTCACTTCAGATCCTCCTCCTCGAAAATGAATATCTCATCGATGCTGGCCTGCAGAGCCAGGGCGATCTTGCAGGCGAGCTTCAGCGATGGATTGTATTTGCCCTTCTCCAAGAAGAGAATCGTCTCCCGCCGCACTCCTACCATTCGGGCCAGCTCCTCCTGGGTGAGCCCGTGTCTGGCCCTCAGCTCTTTGATGTGCGTTCTCAGGACCAATCCACATCGCCCCGGCGGTGAAGAACGGCGAGCGAGACGATGGCGCTGCCGGTCATAATGTAAATGGTGATCGATAAGGCCGTGATAGCATCAATAGAGATGAATCCCATGATTGTGGCACAGAAAATGATCAGGACTATAATTATGCTCACCAACCAAGAATAGGCCAGGCCGAAGGCCCTGATCTTATTCGTCCTTTCGTCCTTTTCCGGCTCATTACCTCTCTGCCATCGCCGGACAGCGGTCGTGGCCAGTGCGGCTACCCCTCCTGCCACCAGGAAGAATGCATCGTATCCCGCTTGAGTTAAAAGTACTCCCGCAAAGATCAATGCCGCTCCGAGCAGCATGCCTGCTGAAAATCTATCTATTCTCATGATTACCTCTTCTGTCCGTTAGGCGATGGCCTCGGTCATCGGCCATCCTTCCTGATGGACTGTAGCGTTTCTCTGTCTGTATGTTAGGTATTTATCACATAGGGTATTTAAATGTTTTGTATTTCTAACATCATAAACGAGTGGGTGAGCATATCCGCTGCGCCGGATTCAATTAACTCAAAATCATTTGCCATAAAACGAAAGCCAGAGCGAACTCGATCTTGGAGTGAGCACATCACTCGCAAACCTCATTTCTTCTTTGCTGCTTCTGTCGACACTGGCGCGCGGATGCATCCTCATCCTCGATCCCAAGATAGTTTGCTCCCCAGTTACAGAGCG
Source organism: Methanothrix soehngenii GP6 (assembly GCF_000204415.1). NCBI lineage: Archaea > Methanobacteriati > Methanobacteriota > Methanomicrobia > Methanotrichales > Methanotrichaceae > Methanothrix > Methanothrix soehngenii. The sequence goes on from NC_015416.1 coordinate 2,178,492, forward strand.
CTTCAAGGACTGGAATCAATGTCTTTCCGAAATCCGTGATTCTGTATTCCACCCGGGGTGGAACTTCTGGATAGATCGTTCGCTTGATAACCCCATCCTCCTCCAGTTCGCGAAGCTGCTTTGTCAGCATCTTGGTATTGACCCCCGGTATCGCTTTTTGCAGCTCATTAAAGCGCAACACTGCATCTCCGAGGGCCCAGAGGATAAGGGGTTTCCACTTGCCGCCGATCACATCCAGCGCCGCCTCCACCGGGCAGTGAAAGGTCTTCCCGTTCTTGGTAAAGGTCATAGTTACTCCTATGATAGTATGTTACTATTTTGACTGTATTTCCTATATATACAGTTAACGCAATTTTTTCGCTAACAGTTCAGATTACAGGAGAAGACTATGGATAAAATGCAGATCGGACAGAACTTTTTCATTCCGATGCCTGTGGTTCTTGTAGGGACGCAGGTTTCAGGAATCGCTAATTTCATGGCTGTTGGCTGGTGCACGCGGGCAAATGCAACTCCGCCTATGCTCGTCTGCGGGATTGCGAATCACCACTATACACCGAAAGGCATAGCAGAGACAAAGACCTTCTCAGTGAACATCCCATCATCGGAGCTTCTGGATAAGACCGATTACTGCGGGCTTGTGTCTGGAGAAAAGGTCGACAAATCGGAGACCTTCGAGATCTTCTACGGCTCGCTGAAGACCGCCCCGATGATCCGGGAATGCCCGGTCTCGCTTGAGTGCCGGCTCGTCCAGATCGTGCCCCTCCCAACCAACAGCCTCTACATCGGCGAGATAGTCGGTGCATATGCAGATGGCAGGGTAATCAAAGATGGAAAGCCTGATTTCCCGGAGATCGACCCGCTCTTCCTGACCATGCCCGACAACCGCTACTGGACGCTTGGGAAGCATGCCGGTGACGCGTGGAGCGCCGGAAAGAAGCTGATACAGCGATGACATCATAGCAAGAGCGATTTTCATGACAACCATACTGGTCGACCAGGATCTCTGCACTCGTTGCGGGATCTGCTCCACGGTCTGCATAATGGGCATAATCGAGCTTGCCGATGAGAACTCACTGCCGAAAACGAATGACACCAACGCTGGCATTTGCATCCAATGCGGGCACTGTGAAGCCCACTGCCCGTCGCATGCGCTAATCCTGAACGATCGCCCGGACGAAAAGGTGCGCCTGCCTGAGGGAGCAGGAAACATTGCACCTGATAATATGGGATACTACCTGAGGAAGCGGCGCTCTGTCCGGCACTATACGAAGGACATTGTGCCAAAAGAGAAGATCCTCGAACTCCTCGATATTGCCCGGTACGCCGCATCCGCGGGAAACAGACAGCCAGTGGAATGGATCGTTGTCCACGATCAGGAGAGGGTGAAGAAGATCGCTGCCATGACCATCGAATGGATGAGAACGCTCGCCGGCTCAAACCATCCCATGAGCGGCTACGTCCCGGCGCTCATTAGGGGATGGGAGAGCGGCAGCGATGTTATCTGTCGGGGCGCCCCGCACCTGCTCGTAGCCACCATACCGGAAGAATATCCAGTGGCCCAGACCGATGCCATCATTGCGCTCACCCACTTCGATCTCGCGGCGCCGGCACACGGGATTGGTACCTGCTGGGCCGGCTTTGTTGCGATGGCGGCATCATCGTACAAGCCGCTGCAAAAAGAGCTAAGTATCCCCGCCGGGCGGAGAAGCGCCTATGCGATGATATTCGGCCACCCGCAGCACGAGATCTACGGGATTCCGCGCCGCAAGCCACTCGTGGTTGCGTGGCTGTAGGGCTGGCATGATGGATTTGCCTGAAAGGGAGGAACAATGAAAGACTACGCAGAGATTGGAAGGAGAAAACTGCTCCAGATCGATGGAAGCCGGAATCCAGGTCGAAGAGACCATCAACAGGATCTGCCCCGACCTTGCCCGGTACCTCATCGAATACTCGTTCGGCGAGATTTATGCTCGTGACGGACTCGACAACAGGACCCGAGAACTCGCGGTGGTTGCCGCCCTGACAGCCATGGGCACTGCAGCGCCTCAGCTGAAGGTCCACACCCATGCCGCACTTCATGTCGGCTGCATACCGGAGGAGATCCGCGAGGTCATCATTCAGATGTGCGGGTACGCTGGGTTCCCGGCAACACTGAACGCCATGAAGACGCTTGTCGAGGTCCTGCAGGAGACCGGCCAAGCGCTCCCGACGGATTCCCTTCACGCCGGATCCGAAGGGAGGTATGAAAGAGGGAAGAATCTGCTTGCCATGATTGCGCCTGAACAGGAACGCATCCTTAAGGAGACATACGACCCGATCAACCCGGACATCGCAAAATACGTCATTGCATTCGGGTATGGCGATATCTATGCACGGGGTCTCCTCTCCCTGCGGGACCGACAGGTCGCGACCATTGCAGCGCTTGCGGCAAAAGGGACGGCCCCATCGCAGCTCCGGTTTCATATTGGCGGCGGGTTCAGGGCAGGCCTCTCCGAGGCGGAGATCGTCGAGATAATGCTGCTCATCTCAATCTATGCCGGCTTTCCAGCCGCCTTGAACGGCATCCTCGCCACCCATGAGGTCGCCGCCTCAATGAAGGAAAATGAATGAAGATTAGCGAGGAGCCGTAAAATCCTCTGCAACGGGAAGCCCGAAACAGCGCGAAACGGCAACAGAGTTTAGGGAATTGGATCCGGGCAACATTGGGGGAGGATTTCTCCAGCAGGATTCTTCCCCGGAAATTTGACTTGTGGACAATCTATTTATATATGAATGCTGAAACGGATTTTTGATCGCATGATCAAAAAATTGAGCATACAGTCAAAAAGGCATGGGCGCTTGAACGAGAGCGTTTGGGCCGATCCCAAAGGGAGAAGAGATGACAAACGATAAAGAAGCAGACGAAAGGCAATCGTTCATTGCTGAGGCGAGGCGAGAGCAGATAATCGAGGCCACGATTGCCACTCTCGATGAGATCGGCTATGTAAACGCCAGCCTTGCGCAAATAGCCAAGAGAGCTGGAATCAGCACGCCCCTGATCTCATACCATTTCAGCGATAAAAACGACCTGATAAACCAGACTTTGACGACACTGCTCTCTGAGGCTAACGCGTATGTAACAGAGCGATTGAAAGAAGGAAGTACAGCGCGGGAGAAGCTGCGCATATTCATCGAGGCAAGGCTTGCATACCAGGGAACGCATTCCAAACATAACGTCGCCCTGATCGAGATCGTTTTCAATGCCAGGACGCCCGACAACGTTCCCTATTATAAGCTGTCCGATGATGGGGAGGACCCGGTTGTATATGCGCTTGAACAGCTCCTTACCGAAGGCCAGGCCAGCGGCGAGTTCCGCGAGTTCGATATCCATGCCATGGCCAGCGCTATCCAGGGGGCCATTGGCGAGTATCTGGCAGATCAGTACCTCATCGCCATGGTCAGCCTGGAGACCTACTGTGCCGAGATATTCGAGATATTTGACAGGGCAACCAAAGCGGATCGGAGGTAAACCTATGGATTATTCGACATCCCAAACAGTTGGATTGAGCAGGCCCCAAAAGGGATTGGACTTCTGGAACAGCATCGCACCTGTGCTCGGACTCTTCTTCCTGGCACCTCTGACTGCGGAGTATCTCATCGGCTATTTGTCTATGACTTTTGCAGAGATGCACATGGGTTTATTGCTCTTGGCGCCGACTTATGGTGGCGCAGCCATCATCATCCGAGAGAGCGCTCGCCGCACAGGCCGTGGCTGGCCGACGATCATTCTGCTCTCACTTGCTTTCGGAATCTTCATGGCGGGCTTGATCGACCACAGCCTGTTCGATCCATCTTATCAGATCACAGAATTATGGCATGACATGCCAAATCCCACATATATCCCGGCACTCGGCATCAGCTATCTGGATGCACTGTATTTCGTTTTGGGGCATGTGATCTGGAGCATAAGCGCGCCCATCGCAATAATTGAGACCTTTGTTCCCAGGAGCAGGACGGCGCCGTGGTTGGGCAACCTCGGGTTAGCTATTATATCGCTCCTGTATATCCTGGCGTCCTCAATCCTCTGCTGGGGGATAGCTATAGATGACCAGTTTTTCCCATCTGCTCTTCAGATGGCTGGAACGGCCATCGTCGTTATGGCCTTGATCGCCCTGGCGTTTTCCGTCAGATTAGAAGAGCGGCCCTTTGCCGCCATACGGCTGCCCAAACCATGGGTGGTTGGAACTGCTGCCTTTATGCTCTTGAGCCTGCCGAACATCATAGAAACAGCATGCGAAATGCTTGGCATCCCTTCGATGTTCATGATCGACTGGCCAGGCTTCATAATTAACATCCTCACAGTAGGCCTGCTGGCTGCCCTGACATGGCGATGGTCGCAGAGCAGAGATTGGAGCGCCTCCCATACACTCTCTTTGGCTGGGGGAGCTCTCCTGACCAGAGCATGGATTGCCTTCCTCTTAGTGCCATTTGATGAGGCGATGTTTTATGACGAGCTGGTTCAGAGAACAGTCTTCTTACTTGGCGTGGTTATGCTGCTTCTATTGGCGGCATGGAAGATAAGAGCAGAAAAAAAGAGATATGAAGCTTGGGTATAGCAGAAAATTCAAAACGTCTTGGGGGAAAAGCAAATGAGCGAATCCTTTCACTTGAAGCGCATCTTGCTGGATGCATTTGCAGTAGTCGCGATCCTTGTTGCAGGCTGTTTTATCTGCTATAATGCAACGCTTTACACAGCCGGAGCGGCACAGGAGGGATACCTTGCCCTGACCAATGCGACTGTGCTGGAAGGAGAAGACTTAGAACCGATCAATAGGGCTGAGGTCCTCATTAAAGATGGCACGATAATTGAGGTCGGAGAAGAGGGCAAAATCGACATCCCACCTGGAGCAAAAGTTCTCGACCTGACCAGCTACACCCTGATGCCGGGCCTTATCGATATGCATGTGCATCTGGGACCGCAGACTTATAAAGCCAATGAAGAGCCGGGCATCCTGGAGATGCCAAAGCTGGTCTTCGACTGGGTGCGCTTCTACCCCGATACGCGGCGTGCATTTCTGGAGAACGGCGTCACCACCGTCCGGGACCTGGGGAACGAGCATGGCTGGATCATGGAGCTTCGCCGGCATCTTCGAGACGGTTCCCTGGAAGGGCCGCGCCTGTTTGCTGCCGGCCCCATATTCACGACGCCGGGCGGCCATCCAGTGGCTACCTTTGGAGTTGATCCGGCATCTGACTCAGTGCGACTTCCAAGCACCACGGAAGAAGCCCGCAGAGCAGTGAAGGAGCTCGCCAGCGGCGAAGATCGAGCAGACCTCATCAAGGTGGTTCAGGAGCGAGGCGGGCCTGGGCGCGACCTTGAACCAATAGCCCCCGAAGTCCTTGATGCTATTGTGACTGAGGCGCACGAGCAAGGCCTTGCCGTCACCGCCCATTGGGGCACCCTCGAAGACCTGGAGGACGTTCTCGCCGCCGGGGTTGACGGATTGGAGCATGTCGAAGCGAGGGCTGTTCTTGATGGCTGGCCAGAGGATGTCCTGGACAGACTGGTGGAACAAAACGTGCCAATTACGCCGACGCTGTCAGTCACAGACGCGGTACTTCCTCCACAGATCTCTTCGCAGCTCAGACTGCGAGTGGGAGAGCTTTATGCTGCAGGAGGTTGGATCGTTGTGGGAAGCGACGCGCCCATTAACGGCGTTCCCTTCGGCGCCGGCGTTCACCGCGAGCTGGAGCTGCTGGTGGATTGTGGACTCACCCCACAGGAGGCCCTGAGAGCTGCGACCATTGAGGCCGCCCGGGCACTGAGAACGGATAGCATCGGAGCTATTGAACCCGGGCGCGCTGCAGACCTGCTGGTAGTAGATGGCGACCCGCTCCAGGACATTAAGGATGCTCAAAATGTGGTCATGCTTTTCCGGGACGGGCGAAGGGTGGTTGACTGCCAAAGCAGAGGGCAGTGAATATCTCTCCAAGAAAGCTCGATTGCGTATGGTCCTTTTAGGGTGTCCTCTACCGTTTTTTTCATCGTTAGGCTGGGGCAATCGTTCCAAATCAGAAAAGGTTCCTCGCTATTTTGAATGGGTGAACCTGAATCGCTAATTCTCTGTATCTTTTTGCCTCTGTGGTGAAACGCTATGCTCTGACCCAACCAAAGAGAAACAGAGGAACAGAGGCCATATTCTCTTCTTGACTTCCCCCACATATTTCAGCGAAGAGCCTCAGAAAAGATATCATCGATATCTGCAAAGGTAATCTCCATTGGATGCAAATGATTTTGAATTAGAGATAAAAATAGTATCAGAAGAACTCAAAGCCGATACCAATCCGATACCGGCTCAATTCTTGCACTCTTCGCTTGACCTAGTACCTTCTGCGGATCATGTAGTCGGCCAGCTCGAGCAACGTCTCTTTGGCCGGTGATGGAGGCAGAACATCCAAAGCCCTCTTGCCCTGTACTACCATCTCCTCTGCTCTGGACCTGGCATACTCAATCGAGCCGCTCCCTTCCAGAATGGAGATCGACCGGAAGATCTCCTCTGCCGATGCATCCTTCTTGCTGAAGACAGGCACCACTACGTCATTGGCAAAGGCATGGATCATGATCAATGTCTTCTTACCCTCGATCAGATCCCCGCCCTGCCTTTTTCCCGAGACCTCCTCCGGGGTCAAAAGATCGATGACATCATCCTGGAGCTGAAATCCCATGCCTGTCAGCCGGCCAAACTCATCCAGCGCCCTGACCACCTCGGGCGATGCCCCGGCCAGGAGACCCCCCATCCCTGCAGAAGCGCCATAGAGAACACCGGTCTTCTTCTCGATCATCTCCATGTACTCGTTCTCAGTCACCCGGTCTTTAGATTCGAACTCCATGTCCAGCCACTGGCCCTCGCAAATCGCCGTGCAGGTCCGGGAGAGCATATTCATCGCCCCTAAGATCCGCTCCGGGCTGGCCGCAGTCATCCCCAAAACCTGAAAGGCCTTGGAGTAAAGGGTATCGCCAGCCAGAATAGCTCCCGACTGCCCCCAGATCTTATGCACCGCAGGCCTCCCCCGACGCACATCGGCATTGTCCATGATGTCATCATGAATGAGAGTGAAGTTATGGACCAATTCGATGGATACCGCCGCCGGAGCCAGGGCGAGAGCCTCTCCACCCGCAGCCTCAGCCGCAAGTAGCAGCATCGACGGCCTCAACCTCTTCCCGCCGGAGTCCACCAGGTGCCGGCTCGCCTCATACAGGCCGCGCGGATGCATCACTGGGAGCAGCTTTTCGATGGTTGCCGTTACCAGAGCCGCACGCCTCTCCAGCTCTTCCTCCATCATCCTTCTCACAACCTACCTTGATTCTATTTAAATTGAGCTTCAATCGATGAGAAGCTCCTGGCCGTTCCTCACTAGATGGATATTTGATCCCAGAGAGTAGCCCGTCTCCTCAGCCATCATCAGATAGCTGCCATGACTCCTCAGTGTCCCGTGGCTCGGTATGACATGCTCCGGATTGATCATCCGCAACAGCTCCCAGTGATCCTCCCGACAGGCATGCCCGGAGACATGCACATTATCGTAGATCCTGCCTCCTCTCATCTTTAGCTTGGTCACCACAGTATGGCGGTTGGACTCGTTCAGAGGCTGGGGAATGATTCCTGCGGAGAAGATCACTCGATCTCCGGAATCCACCAGAAAGTCGGTCTCTCCATTGGCCACCCGGCTCAATATCGCCCCCGGCTCACCCTGATGGCCGGTCATGATGGGCAGATACTTGTCCTTGCCTTCGCTCATGATCCTCTTCAGGGCCTTGTCCACCGACTTTCTCCTTCCAAAGACTGAGACTTCCCCCTGCTGGGCATAACCGGTCCGCACTGCCGTACCCCAGTACTTCTCCATGGACCGGCCTAAGAGCACCGGCTTTCTCCCCATCTTATGAGCTGCTTCGATTATCGCTCTGATCCGGGCGATATGGGAGGAGAAGGTGGTGACCATGACCCCAGACCTGGATTCCTCTGTGCCGATAAGAACGTCCATCACCAGGTCCTTGGCTATCTGCTCGGACGGCGTCTTTCCGGAGATGGCGGCATTGGTGGTCTCGGTGATGAGAGCCAGCACCCCCTCCTTTCCCAAGGCCCTCAGCCGGGCAAAGTCTGGCGGCTCACCCAATGTCGGCGATCGATCGATCTTGAAGTCATTGGCATAGAGAATAATCCCTTTGGGAGTGTGAATGGCGGCAAACACGCAGTCCACAATGCTGTGCTGTACCCGCACGAACTCCAGATCGATATCCGGCGTAACCTGAAAACGCTCTCCAGCGTTCATGGTCTTCAGGGGATTGTTCACCCCGAAGATCTTCTCCGACTTGATCTCCTGATTTATCAGGTCTGCCGTAAACGGAGAGGCAATTATCGGAGCATGGTACTTATGAGCCAGCTTGGATATGGCTCCGATATGATCGAGGTGACCATGAGTGCAGGCGATGGCCCTGACTTTTCCATCAACGTTCTCCATTATGCTGTCATCGGGAATGGCGCCTATGTTGATCAGGTCTGCGGCATGCAGGGACTCTACATCGGTATCCTCATGAATCTGCACCCGATCCAGCCTGATCCCCATATCCATTACTACAATATCTTTTCCTATCCTTATCGCAGTCATGTTGCGGCCGATCTCATTATAGCCGCCGACGGCGATTATCGCAATATCTTTCATTTTGTCAACTCTCTATAAGCAGAAAACTCATTCAAATCATAACCCCGGGCCCCAAGCCATTCTCTGGTCCTTCCTAGAACCACAAGAGGGACTCCTTTCAGCTCCCCAGCCCTTCTGCAACCGGTGAGGAACATACAGATCCTCAGAGCGCGCAGATACGGGCTCATGGCTCTGACCACGGCTTTTGCATCTTTTGTTGCCGGTTTAAGCATGGGAAGGGCAGTCCCGGCAAGGCTCGCCCCCAGTGAGAGGCTCTTTGCAACATCCAGGCCGCTCCGGATCCCTCCCGAGGAGATGACGTCCAGGCCGATAGATCGGCACTCGACGATGCTCACAGGAGTAGGAATTCCCCAGCTCCAAAACAGCCTTCCCATCTCCTCCAGGTCACAATCGCCGATCTCAGCTGCCCGGTAGGTCTCAACTCCGGCCCAGGAGAGGCCCCCCTGCCCGGATACGTCTATCATCTTGACTCCCACATCTGCCAGGCTGGCAGCCGTCTCCCTGGATATGCCCGCCCCCGTCTCCTTGACGATTATGGGCACTGATCCATTTGCTGCCTCTCCTAACACTTTGACCACCCCGGAGGCATCTCGATCCCCCTCCGGCTGAATGCTCTCCTGGAGGAAGTTCAGATGAACGGCGATAGCATCGGCATCTATCATCTCTGCCAGCTGATCCAAAATCCCGGGTCCGGACCGCTTCAGCTGCACCGCGCCGATGTTTCCGATGATCGGAATATCGGGAGCGGCATCCCGCACCGCTGAGAAGGTATCCTTCAGGCTCTCTTCCTCAAGAGCTGCCCTCTGCGAGCCCACTCCCATGGCTATGCCAAGCTCGGATGCAGCCAGAGCTAGATTTACGTTGATCTCCTTGACGCTGGGATGGCCTCCGGTCATAGCACTGATCATGAGTGGTGCTGATAGCTTTCTTCCCAAAAACCGGCAGGAAGTATCGATATCTGCCTCGTCGATTTCCGGCAGAGCCTTATGGACAAGCACCAGATCATCAAAGGACCTAGCCACCACTCCCTCAGACTCCACAGGATTGTCCAGACAGATTCTGATATGATCGAGCTTTCGACTGGAGGTGGTCAATCCGGCCTCCAGACCTTGGTCCCTATGGCCTCGCCCCGCAGAGCCCGCACGATGTTCCCCTCTTTGGAGGCATTGAATATCATTGAGCTCATGCCCATATCTGCCAGGTCCAGTAATTCATCCAGCTTTCCCTTCATCCCGCCGGTGACGTCAATACCTGCGCTTCCTCCGATGGCTCCCTCAATTAACGGAAGATCCGATCTCTTGACCTCTGCCATGGGACGGCCAGAGAACAGTACCCCATCCACATTGCAGCCCACGGCCACAATCTCTGCCTTGAGAGCTCTGGCCAGATGGCTTACCAACTGGTCCCCGGATACTATCCCTGCCCTCTGAGTCAAGTCCATGGCCACATCACCATGCAATATGGGCATAATGCCATCCTCCAGCATCTTTTTTATCGGCTCAGTGGCAAAGCTCTCTATTCTTCCTCCGGACAGGATCAAGCAGGATAAGGGGTGGACGGGCAGGGCCCCGACCCCTGCTTTGGCCAGGGCCTCGAGCACCAGACGGTTCAGTCTGACCACCGACTCATGGGTCACCCTCAAGCCCTCCGGACTGAACCTCTGTGGCAGGCCATATTGTCTGGCAGGAATATGTCCAAATGACCCTGCTCCGTGCACCAGCACCAGATCGTGGGGCCTGGAGGCGACCTCTCTGGCCACCCGCTCAATCTCCATGGGCAGGGCGCCTCTCTCACAGCTCTTATCGGTCAGAATGCTTCCTCCGATCTTCAAGACCCGAACCATTGCTCGCCCTCCCGACTCACGCAACCTCCAGCCGGACGCCCTCACAGCCCATCATAGCTGCAAATGCCATTCCTCTGGCCTGCCTCAAGGCCACCAATAATGCATCCTTTCCGGCCATCCCGGGAAGGGCGATCATGCATCCTCCTCCTCCCGCTCCCGTCAGCTTGGCCCCTAAGGCTCCTCCGGTATTCCTCGCCGCATAGACTAGCTCGGACAGCTCTCTGGAGCCCACCCCCAGGGCCTCCAAGAGGCCATGGTTGATGTCCATCAGCTCGCCCAGATCTTTCAGTCTCTGCTCTCGGATCAGAGGAGCAGCCCTCTCGGATATGGCTCCTATGGCCTGGAATATGGGACCCACCAGGTCTGGATAGCGCTCTTTTAAGAGCTGGACCTTCTCCACCAGGGAAAAGGTATCATGAGGCAGTCTGGTGTATCCCACCACCATCTCTAAAGGTGGAAGATCGAGACGCTGGTTGTCATCTGCAATCCTCTGGTAGCCGCCATATGTGGCCAGAGCAGTATCCATGGGGCTGCCTCTCCCCTTTTGAACCTCCTTCTCTATGCGGTAGGAGAGAGCTGCAATCTCTTTTTGTGATAATTCCAGGCCCAGGTGACCGTTTAGAGCAGCTACCGTGGCAACCACTATGGACGCCGATGATCCGAGACCCGCTGCCGGCGGGATGTCCGACTCGATCATGACCCTAACATCCCTTGCACCAAGCTCCTTTAAAACAGCTGATACATATCTGGTAGCATAGGCCGCACTGGCTGACCTGATCTCCCCGGTAGAGAGATCCAGAGAAAAACCTCGTAGTGAAAGGTCGTCAGTCTCTATCAAAATCCTTCCCGGCAGGCTCTGCACAATAGCCCTAGCTCGCAGATCTATGGCTCCTCCCAATGCGGCAGTGCCGGAGACAACGGCATGCTCTCCGAAGAGGATGATTTTGCCGGGAGCCGATGCCATCGTCATGAGAAGCCCTCTTCAGGTGAAGACAATCGCTCCGTATCCTACTACCTGGCTATAGTCGCCGCTCACGTCCCCACTTGTGCCGTAGCAGAGCAGCTTGCCGCTGCTGGCCCCCAAGAGGCGAGAGGCGGCAATGGTTGCCGCAATCGGTCCGATGCCACATGAGGATGCATTAAAGCGGTAGACCCGGGAGTAGATCTGGGGGATATCCATATTCAGGATGGCCTCAATGACCTGTGAATCCACCTTTCTTGCCACTTCCCTTGGCTCATAATGGGTAAAATCGCTGCTAGCAATCACGGTGCACTTTCGCCCAAGCTTCAAGGCCGCCCGGGCGATCTCCTCGCCCACCTCTACTGCCGTCTCCTCATCCTGCATTCCCATGGAGATGGCGAGGATCTTGAAATCCTCAAACCGTTTCTGAAGAAATGGAATCTGCACCTCAATTGAGTGCTCATGCTGGTGAGCGGCCTCATCATGGTCGATGATGCTCCCGGTCAGAAGATCGGCCAGCTCGAGGTCTGGCGTGACCACCCCCAGAGCAGTTCTCCATGAATCGCGAGATAGTGCTACCGGAGATCCTAAGCCATGATGGTTAGGCCCCAGGATCACATAGGTCTCTCTCTTTGGCAAGCGGGAGTAGACCATTGCGGCAATCCGGCCAGAATAGACATATCCGGCATGGGGGACCACGCCGCCCACTATTGGCATCTCCTCTACAGGAGGCATAAATTCATCCAGCTGGCGCCTAAGCTCCGCTGAGCTACCTGGGTAGAACTGGCCGGCAACAGCTGGAGGCCTCACGGACTCAGAACTCCATCTCGAAGTCCGAGATAGTGTACTTGAACCGGTCCTCTTGTCCACTCTCACGCAGCACCTGGCGAGCAAGGAGCCAGTAGATCAGAGTGAGAGCCTTTCTGCCCTTGTTGTTGGTGGGTATAACCAGGTCGACATTTGAGGTCATATTGTTGGTATCGCACAGGGCGATCACTGGTATCCCCACATCAACCGCCTCATTTACCGCCTGAGCGTCCCCGCTGGGATCAGTGGCAATGATCACATCCGGCTCTATGAATCCCCGAAAGGCCGGATTGGTCAGGGTATTGGGCACGAAGCGTCCCACATTTGCCGTTGCTCCTGTAGCCTTGGCGAACATCAGGGCAGGCCTCTGGCCGTACTGCCTGGCGGATACAATCAGAATATTTGTCGGATCGTATTTGGACAGGAACTTGGCGGCCAGGCGGATGCGCTTATCTGTGGATTGAACATCCAGGACATAGAGCCCGTCTGACCTTACCCGGTAAATGTAAGGCATCATATCATTTGTCTTCTGCTGAGTACCAATATGTACGCCCGCGGCGAGGTACTCATCTATCGGTATGAGAGTCTCATATTCTCCCGCTACCGTCATCACCTCATCTTCTTCCAACTAATTCACCTACCTTAATAGCGATTGCGTTTTACGGTGATGGGAATTACGCCCAGTCTCATCTCTTCAAGCGCTATTTCAAGAGGGTCGGTATGATTTGTATCGATCAATACTGGAGCGCCCATGAAAACCTGCAAAGCTCGTGCTCCTACGATGCGCGCACGTTCATATCTGGTATATTTCTCGCCCTTCAAATAGCCACCTCAAAAGGAAGAGTATGATGGGGTTGCTGAGATTCGAACTCAGGTCACAGCGTCCCGAACGCTGTAGGATGGACCAGGCTACCCTACAACCCCCTTCTACTGGTACCGCCTCAGGGTATCTACTATCTCCACATGGGAGAGCAGCATACGCCTGCAGCAATATTTGTCTATTCCCAGGTCATCCATGACTTTGCCGGGAGGCTCTGTCTTGATGCGCTCCCGGTATTCCTCCCATACATGGGATATCACTCTGCCGCAGGAAAAGCACCTGACTGGTATCAAGCAGTTTCACCTGTAGGACTTCTGGTATTTGGATCTGGCACCAGGGCCACCGAACTTCTTCCTCTCTTTCTGGCGGTGATCGCTGACGAGAAGATTTCGGTCGTATTCGGAATAGGCCTCTTTCAGTGCCGTATCGCCCGTCCACTCTACTATGCCCTTGGCAATTGCTGTGCGGACGGCGTCAGTCTGCCCCATGATCCCGCCGCCACTGACGACGACATCGATGTTCATTCCTTTTAATAGGTCTCCGGCGATCTCGACCGGTTCCTGAATCTTGAGTCTGGCAAGCCTGGGCTCGTGGATATCCAGAGGCACCTTGTTGATACGCACGATGCCCTTTCCTTCCTTCAGAGTGGCCCTTGCAGTTGCCGCCTTTTTCTTGCCAGAGGTATTAATAATCTTCATATTGAACCTCTCAGAAGTTTGCTCCGAGCCTCTTGCTCAAGGCGCCAAGCTCGATGTACTTGTTGTTGCTCTCAGTTCTCATCTTAGCAGCATCAGGCTGGGATAACTCCATTCCCTTGAACTCTCTGGGAATGCCCACATAGATCTTGAGCCTGGAGAATGCATCTCTTCCCCGCCTCATCTTGTAGGGAAGCATGCCCCGCACCGTCCTCTTCAGGATCATCTCCGGTCGTCGGGGGAAGTAGGGGCCTCTCTCTTTGCCGCCACGCGCCCTAGTCTGACCGTAATCCGTAAAGATGTGCTCCTTGTCCCCGGTGATGAGAGCTTTCTCGGCATTGACGATATTGACCTCTTCTCCTGCCAGGAGGCTCTTGGCGGTGACGCTTGCTAAGCGCCCCAGGACCAATCCAGTTGCATCTACTACTAACATCGCTCTCACCTCAAAATCTTAATGCCCGATCCCTTGGGGTGCTCTTGCATCAGGTTCTCTATCCGCATGCACCTGCCGCCAGCTTGCTGAATCTTGGACATGGCCTGGCTGCTGAAGTTGAGGGCAGCCACGGTTACATTGTGCTCCAGATTGCCTGAGGCCAGGACCTTTCCGGCCACGAGAACAGTATCATTTGACTGGGTGTGCCTGTTGATCTTGCTAAGGTTCACAGCAGCATAGTTGCGACTGGGCTTCTCCAATCTCCGGGCAATATCACGCCAGAGGGGAGCGCCCGTATCACGGGTGGCTGCCTTCAATTCGCCGATAAGGCGGACTATCCTTGGGTTTGTCTTCTCAAACGTCATTTGAATCCTCCGCATGGCCGAAATAGGCCGACTCACGCGTCTTGTGCGCGTTCGAACCATGTGGTTCATGCGCCCAGGGCATAATAATCCCTGTGCGGAATATGTAGCTCGACAATCCACCAGTATTTAAGGGTTTGCTAGGGGGATATTTGGCTGCGGGGCCTATCAGCTGATGAAAGTAGCTGATAGTATTAGCTGATAATATTTGCTGAGGATATTATTGCTTTTGATATTATATTCCAGCATGCTCCGTCGAAGACTTATTATAAATTAAGGCTAAGTTAGTCTGGGCGAATTTAATGATCGAATTCATCGACATGACCCTCGCGTTCTGTGTAGCTTTAGGATTTGCCCTGGGGATCATCAGCGGCCTGACACCCGGCCTGCATCTGAACAACTTCGCCTCCATGCTCCTGGCCATCTCTCCCCAGCTCCTCCTCCTCGGCTTGACTCCCTTTCAGATGGCCTCCATAATCCTCGCCGCCAGCATCTCCCAAACGTTCTTCGATGCTATCCCGGCGATATTCCTGGGAGCACCTGACTCAGAGACCGCCCTCTCCGTTCTTCCCGGCCAGAGATTGATGCTGGAGGGCCGGGGGATTGAGGCGGTTCGCCTCTCGGCCCTGGGAAGCGCGGGCTCGATCGCCTTCGCCCTTCTCCTGGTCTATCCCCTATCCTGGATCATCTCCAGCTACTACGACTACCTGGTCAAGTATGTAGGCGTTCTCCTCCTGGCCATCTCCCTGATGATGATCAAGTCCGAGAGGGGACCGTGGATCGAGGGCCAGGGCAGTCTGGTTCACTGGAAGTATAAATTGATCGCAGGGATGCTCTTTCTGACCAGCGGCGTTCTGGGCATATTCGCCTTTGAGCATGAAGATCTGCTATACTCCCCACTGGATCTCGAGCCACAGGTTCTCCTCCCCCTCCTATCAGGGATCTTCGGAGCCTCATCCCTGATCCTGAGCCTCACCACAAAGGTCCAGATTCCCAAGCAGACGGAGAGCAAAATCAAGATGCCGGGCCCAACCATTGCCAAGGCAGTACTGTCCGGCGGCCTGGGCGGATCGCTGGTGGCCTGGATTCCAGGAGTCTCGCCCTCAGTGGCCTCGATCGCCGCCCGCCTGGGGTCCCCCGGCACTGCAGAGGAATTTCTGGTTTCCATCGCCGGGGTGAACTCGGCCAATGCCCTATTCTCGCTCGTCGCCCTCTATGTGATAGACCGGCCCAGGAGCGGGGCTGCGGCAGCCATCCAGCAGCTCCTCACCCTGGACCAGAACATCATGGCTCAGATGATGATTATGGCAGTGATTGTGGTCCTGGCATCATATCTGGCTACCATCGCCGCTGCCCAGCTGGCTGCCAGGAGCATATCCAGCCTGAACTACCCCAGGCTCTGCATCATTGTGCTGGTCTTCCTGCTGGCAATGACCTATGCCTTCACCGGCATCTTCGGCCTGTTCGTCTTCTTCCTCTCCACCATCGTGGGGCTGATCGCCCCAGTGGCAGGCATCCACCGGATCCATGCCATGGGAGTATTGATGCTGCCCCTGATCGTGATGTATATTTGACGGAAATATAATTTGGATGCTTCATATTGCGGCGTCCTCTCCGAAAAATTTTCCAGATAGAGAGTGCTTGGAAGGGAAGGTCCGGAAATTCATCGGCAAAATCAGCATAGGGTTTGACTACTGGTTCACGTTCATTCTCAATCCTGACGTGGAGCCGATAAATAATAGGGCAGAGAGGATTGGGGTGTCTCCAAATGCTAACCGCAAGACTAGCCAGCTAAACATATACGATATTTTAAATACTATCGAATCCTATTAGTAATAATATTAGGCAAGTTAGGGGCTATTTAAGAACCTTAAGATGCCGCCTGAACCTTCATCTCAAAGGCTCTCCATGCGAATCGCCTGTTAGATTGGTGTTGAAAACAATAAATCGAGGATATATGGTGCTTTGTAAGAATTGCAAAGAGAGGGCAAAGCCGAATATACATTGCAGATGGAGCGATTTTATTCGGGGTCTGGGCATCATATATTTGATTTATATCTTCACAAAGATTCCCCAATGTCCGAACTGCAATTTTCCTATGCCCAGGAGAACTATAATTTTTGCCTTCCATTTGCCACGATACTTTGGAGAATTGGCAGAGAGTGTATCACAACGGACCTATCTGAAAGATATTATAGAATCCGACTCTCCGAGGTCTTATCTAAAGCGCAAATTCGATCTATCTCAATACATTGCGAGTATGAAAAAATACCAAATCCCGTCTCAAAATCTTTGGTCTGGGGTCGATAGGGACGACACAAACGGGGAATAAATCCTTAATGCTCGAAAAAGTCCTGGAAATGAGAATTCCAGGTGGAATTCGATGATTTTAGGGCTTGCTTTTTCACGATTTGTGTTATGTTATCATATAGAAGATCTTGCGGATAACCTTCAAAATACCCAAACGCATTTATGTGACATTGGATGAGGGAATAAACGTCTATTCGCAGAGGAAATTCGGCATATCTCATTCGCGAATAACCAAGAACCATGGTGAAACAGTAGAGTTTCCTTTTGTCTCCACCGATATCGATATAACCGCATTCGGCCCAATCAACCTGAGCTTGAATTCCTGGTTTGGTCTCGTATCGTATATCGCTGGAACTCCGATCTTAGGTCGGACTTCATGCACGAAATCCTTAACAATTGTATATTTTCCTGTAATCCTCTATCCTGGATTTCACGATAAATGCGGCTAGCAGAAAGAGGGCACTCTTTGAGTTTATCGATTATGTATTCCCTGAGGTCATCCAGTTTGGTTGGCTTCCGGGATCTCTTCTGGGTCAAAGGAGGGACCTGCGAATTCAGATACTTCCGCACCGTAACCCGGCTGTGTCCAGTCTGTCTGACGATCTCGCTGATGCTCAAATCTTTGTCGAATGACTGCTTATCGAGAGGGAGATGATCAGGGTGATGATCTTGCCTTATGGCGAGAAAATCATCACCAAGACATTGTTTGAGAGCTGATCACTCACTCTCTTTCTGTCCGGGCGCCTCTTTCCTCTTCCTCCGGGTCGGCCTTTTAGCCTTCCCGACCTGCACCTTCCCGCCCTCCTTTTTTTCGGCTTTCGCCTTTTCCTCCGTTTTCTCCTCTGGCGAGGCCCTTCTTCGATCCCGTATCATCCCCTTGCGGACCATCCTCTCCTTGATCATCATCCGCACCTCATCGCCGCCCACGCTGAAGACCTCGGATATCAATTCCTTCGCCACCTCCAGCTCCCTGCCGATGAGGGGATCGGACGCACTCGACCTTCCCGCCAGGCGACAGAGATGGTCTAAGGGCTTGTCAACCAGCTGGGAGGAGTATCGGTCCTGCTCTTCTTTGTAGATCTTGAGCATGCCATAGACGTAGGGATATAGGGGTGTGGCCGGACTGAGCCGGTAAAAGGTGTTGGTCTTCTTCTTAGCCTCGGCACGGGGAGAGGGGAGGATTCTCTTCTCCATGACCACTACCCCCAACCTCTCCAGCTTGTCCAGCTTATTGATGAGGGTGGTCTGGTTCCAGAATGGTCCCCCGCCGGTGGGCCCCAGCTCCCGCCAGATCTGGTTCAGCTGCACAAACCCCCCCTTCCTCTTAAGATAGACGAGCAGCATTGCCAGAGGCATTTGATCGCGCTGCAGGGCGGTATAGCGGGCGAACTCATCCAACATGAGGACCTCTGGGACAAATAACCGTAAAGCCTTTTCGGTTTTTTTGCAGAAGCATTTTTATCCCCCTTGCATCCTCAGATCTCAGGGTTAGACAATGCAAGCGATCATTCTCGCCGCGGGAGAAGGAAGCAGGATGCGCCCACTGACCGCAGGGGTGCCAAAGGTCATGCTCCCAATAGCTGGCAGACCACTTCTCGAGCATATCGTTCTCCGGGCCAAAGAGGCAGGAATTGATAGGTTCGTTCTGGTGGTGGGTTACGGCGCCGACTCAGTGCGGGATCATTTCCAGGACGGCCGGAGCCTCGGGGTGAAGATAGAATATGCTCACCAGAATGAGCAGCTGGGAACTGCCCATGCGCTGATGGCGGCGGAGAGCCTGGCCGAGGACAGTTTCATGGTATTGAATGGGGACGTTCTTCCCGATATTGGCGCACTGAAGGAGCTGGCTGCCAAGGGTATGGCGGTCTCGGCGATCAAGGTCGATGACCCAGGCAGGTATGGCGTCTTTTTGGAGGAGGACGGCATCTTCCAGTCGGTGGTGGAGAAGAGCGAAGATCCTCCCTCAAACCTGGCCAATGCAGGCATCTATCTCTTCAAGAAATGGATCTTCGATGAGCTGCGGTTAATACCCAAATCCACTCGGGGCGAGTACGAGCTGACAGACGGCCTGAACCGGGCGGCAAACAAAGAGGCCATAGAGATCGTAGAGCTGAACAGCTGGCTGGAGATCGGCCGGCCCTGGGATATCCTGGAGGCTAATCTTGCGCTGCTCGCTCAGGTCGAGCCCCGGATCTTAGGAGAGGTGGAAGAGGGAGCGACCCTGAAAGGAAAGATCTCCATCGGCAGGGGAACAGTCGTCCGCTCTGGATCATATATCGAGGGACCGGTTATGATCGGCCAGGACTCGGAGATCGGGCCCAACTGCTATATCCGGCCTACATGCTGCATAGGGGACAACGTCCGAATAGGCAATGCCGTGGAGATCAAGAACAGCACCATTATGAATGGCACCAAGATCGGCCACCTCTCTTATGTGGGAGACAGCATCATCGGGGAGAGATGCAACTTCGGCGCAGGGACCATCTGCTCAAACCTGCGCCACGATAAGGGTAGCATTAAGTCATATCTCAAAGGGGAGAAGGTAGACAGCGGCAGGCGCAAGCTTGGTGTGATCATGGGCCATGGAGTCATGACCGGGATCAACACCTCAATCTATCCGGGAACGGTGATTGAGGCCGGCTACTGGGGCAAGCCTGCAGAGGTCATACGGGGCCATATATCTCCAGAAATGAAAGATAATGGGCTTTAGTGACAAGCCTTTTCAAGGGTGAAGATGAGCACAGGATATAGCGACCAGAACAGGATACAAGGAGATCTTGATGAGAGATTTTATTTCCATAGCCAAGCCCACGGTGGGGGAAGAAGAGATAGAGGCGGTGGGAGAGGTGCTGAGGAGCGGCATGCTCACTCAGGGCGAAAAGGTCAAGAATTTTGAAGAGGAGTTCAGCGAGTATTTGGGTGTAGAGCATTCTATTGCCGTCAGCAACGGCACTGTGGCCCTGGACCTGGCCCTTAAAGGATTGGGGCTCGAGCCGGGAGACGAGGTCATTTCACCGGCATTCACCTTTATTGCTACCGCCAATACCGTTCTCTACCAGGGCTCGGTGCCCGTCTTCGCTGATGTGGATCCCAGGACGTTCAATATCGATCCAGACGACCTCTCCGAGAAGATCACCCCTCGTACCCGAGCGGTGATCGGGGTTCACCTCTACGGCCAGCCCTTCGATGCCAAAGCCGTATGTCAGATCTGCGAGGATCGTAATATTGCCCTGGTGGAGGATTGCGCTCAGGCCCACGGTGCGATGATGGGGGGAAGGATGGCGGGCTCATTCGGAACCGGTTGTTTCTCCTTTTATCCTACAAAGAACATGACCACCGGCGAGGGAGGCATGATCACCACCAACGATGACGCCCTGGCCGATCGCATGCGGCTGCTCCGAAACCACGGCGACACCGGAAAGTACAACCACATATCAATAGGCTACAACTACCGGATGACGAACATTCAGGGTGCCATAGGCTCGGGCCAGCTCAAACGGCTGGAGGGATTCATCGCCAAGAGGATCGAGAATGCCGATACCTTGAATAAAACGATCAAGATCGATGGGCTGACAGTTCCCTTCCGGACGGCGGATGTACGCCATGTCTACAACCAGTATGTACTGCGGGTGGAAGATGACTTCCCCGTCTCCAGAGAGAAGCTGATGGAGTATCTCAATGCCAATGGCATCGCCACCGCAGTACATTATCCCAAAGCGGTCTATGAGCAGCCCATCTACCAAAAGCTGGGTTATGGACGGGATAGGTGCCCGGTATCAGAGGACGTATCCCGTCGGGTGATGAGCCTTCCTGTGCATCCCTCATTGAGCGCCTCTGATCTCCAGCATATCGCCCAGACCATAAATTGCTTCGAGGACTGAACATGGACGTTGGAGTTATTGGCGTCGGGGCCATGGGAAAGAATCATGTGCGTGTCTACTCGGAGCTTAAAGGGGTAGATACAGTCTACGTCTACGATCCCATATCGGAAAATGCTCAGCGTGCCAGTGACCTCGCCACCGTCTGCTCAAGCCCCGAGGAGCTACTGGCAAAGGTAGATGCGGTAAGCGTATGCGTTCCCACTCGATACCACTTCGATACGGCCAGCAAGGTCATAAACGCAGGGGTAAACTGCCTGATCGAGAAGCCCATCACAATGACTGTCCAGGAGGCAGAGCGTCTCTTGGGGCTGATCGAGAAGACCGATCTTGTGGTGGGGGTGGGCCATATCGAGAGGTTCAATCCAATCGTGGAGGAGATCAAGAAGATCGCCGAGCGACCGGACTACGTCTCCATCAAGAGACATAATCCCACCTCCAACCGCATAACCGATGCCTCAGTGGTCGAGGACCTCATGATCCATGATATCGACATAGTCTTCAATGTCCTCTTCAAAGGGGAGGAGGACTACCAGATCTTCAGCGCCGGCAGCCGCAACGTCTGCGAGGCGATGGCGGTCTTCTCCGAATCCGTGGTCTCCATCTCCGCCAGCCGCCTGTCCTCCAAGAAGTTCCGCACCTTCTATGTGGAGGCAGAGGAGTTCACCACCGAGGGCGACTTCATGACCCAGGAGGTATACGTCTACCGAAAACCAGGAAAATACCGGGTAGAGGACGAGAGGTATATGCAGGAGAACATCATCGAGAAGGTTCTGGTTAACAAGGTAGAGCCCCTCAAGGTGGAACTGAAGACGTTCCTGGACTGCGTCCGGCAGAATAAGAGCTTCCCGGTCACTCCAGAAGAGGGCAAACGGAACCTGGAGATCTGCGAGAGGATCAAATCGGGATTGAATGCCAAGAAGGGATCAATATCGGAATGACAAAATCCCAGGGCAATTCTAAAGGCAATTCTCAGGATGAGTCCCAGGCCTATTATGCTCATCCCACAGCCATTGTGGAGAGCGAATCCATCGGCGAGGGAACGAAGATCTGGCACTTTGCCCATGTGCGCCCTAGCTCTAAGATCGGTAAGGGCTGCAATATCGGTAAGAGCGTCTACATAGATATCGGGGCAGAGGTAGGGGACAATGTGAAGATCCAGAACTTCGTCTCCGTCTACAAGGGAGTTAAGATCGAGGACGATGTCTTCGTGGGCCCATCGGCTACATTCACCAATGACCTCTATCCTCGCGCCTTTATCTGGGACGAAGAGCACGTCTTGGCTACCAGGATCTGCCGGGGGTCAAGCATTGGGGCCAATGCCACCATTGTATGCGGAATAACAATAGGCGAGTATGCCATGATCGGAGCGGGAAGCGTGGTGGCAGAGGACGTGCCATCCCATGCCCTGATCCTGGGCAATCCGGGCCGGCAGAGGGGTTGGGTCTGCCGCTGCGGCCGTCGTCTGAATACGATTTTGCATGATGACGGCAGCAAGACCGTGTATAGATGTTCATCCTGTGGAACGGATGTCGAGATAGTAAAGAGGGCATAACCAAGACATAAAAAAGGCATAGAAGGGGAGAAGGGCGGGAGAAGGAGAAGAACTATGGAATTGTCCGATATTAAAGCGAAGATAGCGGTAGTTGGCCTTGGCAATGCCGGCCTGCCGCTGGCTGCGGTCATTGCCGACAGAGGAATTGCTGTTTTGGGTGTTGACATAAATGATGAGCGCTGCCGGCTGATAAACCAGGGAACCAACCCCATCCCCGAAGAAGAGGGTTTGGAGGAGCTGATAATTCGGCACGGAGGGAAGAGCTTCATTGCCACACCACGCTTCGAAGATGCGAGAGACTGCTCAAGCTTCATAGTGATTGTGCCCCTATTCGTAGACCAGAGCAATAACCCTGATTTTTCGATTATGGATAAGGCTCTGCTCTCTTTAGGCCGGATACTGAAAAAGGGGGATCTGGTGGTCCTGGAGACCACCTTCCCTCCCGGGACGACATCGGGCAGGGTCAAAAAGCTGCTGTGCGAGTGCAGCGGTCTTGGGGAAGGTGAGTTCTTCCTGGCCTACTCCCCGGAGAGGATAATGACCGGATATAGCATAAGCCGGCTGAGGGAGTTTCCCAAGGTGATAGGGGGCACGGACGAGGAGAGCGGCCTGGCAGCATATCAGCTCTACCGGCAGTTCATCTCCAACCTCCATCTGGTCTCATCGGCCAGTGTGGCGGAGATGATCAAGGTGATGGAGGGCTGCTACAGGGATGTGAACATCGCCCTGGCCAATGAGCTTTATAAGATCTGTCAGGATCTGGGAATCGACTTTTTCGAGGCGAGAGAGAAGGCTTGCCATCAGTTCTGCCATATCCACCTGCCTTCCACCGGAGTGGGAGGGCACTGCATCCCTGTTTACCCCTGGTTTTTGATCAAAGAGATGGAAAAGCGAGAGATGTTCGACAAATGCCGTCTTCTTCATACCTCCCGCATCCTCAATGATGAGATGATCCAGTACTGGGCGGAGAGGATATTGCTGGAATGCATGAAGATCAACAAACCGCTCTGTGAAATCAAGATCTGTATCAAGGGCATAACATTCCGTGCGGGGGTCAGAGAGTTCTATCACAGCAGAAACCTTGCACTGGCAAGGCTTCTTTATGATAAAGGGCTGGACGTCTATGTGGCCGATCCACTGCTGAACAATGATGAGGTGGCCGCCAGGGGCTTTGAAAGCATCAAGCCCGAAGAGGCCGACCTGGTATTCGATCCCTTCCAATTGAACTTCGAATCTGGGAAAGCACTCTAGGGACTTGATCGCATGAAGATAGCAACCATTGTCGGCGCCCGGCCCAACTTCATCAAGCTGGCTCCGGTATCAAAGGAGATAAGAAAGCGAGACCATAAGGAGGTCATAGTCCATACCGGCCAGCACTATAACTATGAGATGGACAGGATATTCTTCGATCAGATGGGGATAGCTGCTCCAGACTATCACCTGGGCATAGGCTCGGGCAGCCATGGATTTCAGACCGGTGAGATGCTCAAGAAAACTGAAGAGGTCCTGCAAAAGGAGGTGCCGGATGCAGTCATAGTATTCGGAGACACCAACTCCACTCTAGCTGGTGGGCTGGCGGCGGCAAAGATGCATATCAAGTGTGCTCATATCGAGGCCGGACTGAGGTCGTTTGACAAGAGGATGCCCGAAGAGATCAACCGGGTGCTGGTGGACCATTGCTCTGATCTCCTCCTCTGTCCGACAAGGACTGCGATCGATAACCTGAAAAGAGAAGGGATTGTCCAGAACGTCCATCTGACGGGAGATGTGATGGTGGACGCGCAAAAGGATTGCGAGAGGATTGCCGAGAGCGAATCTCATATCCTTGAGGCTCTGGGGCTCAAGCCCTGGAGCTACTATCTGGCAACTGTTCACCGGGCATCCAACACCGATGATCCAGAAAACCTCCGGGCGATTGCTCTGGCCCTCCAGGATCTGGATGATGTTGTCTTTCCCTGCCATCCTCGCGCGGAGAAGTACCTGAAGAAGTTCGGCCTGTGGGATGATCTGGAAAAAAAGATCAGGATGATAAAGCCAGTGGGATACCTGGATATGCTTCTTTTGGAGAAGAACGCCAAAAAGATCGTCACCGACTCGGGTGGGGTGCAAAAGGAGGCATATCTCTTGGGCATTCCCTGCATAACCCTTAGGGACACGACGGAATGGATAGAGACGGTAAACGACGGCTGGAACGTCCTCGTCCGGCCGGGGGAGGATATCGCCTCTGCGATCAGAGATTTCCGGCCGAGGCATGAGCGCCAGGATGTATTTGGAAAGGGCAGGGCGAGCGCTATGATCGTGGATCTAGTCGAGAAGCTGGTCGGGTCAGGTGGATCTTGAAGATACTCCTTTTAGCCAATCAGCCGGAGAGGACCACCAGGCTCAGGATGTTCAGGGGCACCCTCCAGTCCCAGGGGCATGAGGTAATCGTTCCCAGCTTCGGCACTAGAAACTGGATCAGCATTGCCAGGCAGGCGAAGAAGATGGCACTGGACCATAAGCCGGATGTGGTTCATATCTTCAATGTCCCTGACGTGATCTATCACGGTTTTGCCGGACTGCGGGGAAGGGGCTATAAAAAGCTGATCTACGACTATCGCTCACCCTGGGGGGTTGAGTTCGCTCAGACCTTTCTAGCTCCGGGAAAGGCATTTGCGGAACGCTTCGAAAGGGAGCTGGCAGAAGCGGCGGACGTCATCACCACCGTCAATGAGCCTCTTGAAAAGAAGGTGAAAGAGTATGCCCCTCAAAAGAAGGTCTACATCGTTCCCAACTATCCGCAGCGCTCTTTCTGCCAGAAGGTTGATGAATCCGACACTGTCCAGCCGGGAAAAGGGCCGATAATATTCATCGGCAGGGTATGCACCCAGGAGGGAATCGGAAAACTGCTGGAGCTTGCCCGGGCAATTCCGGAAAGGGAGTTTTGGATTGTGGGCGGCGGTCCTTTTGCCCGCTATTATCTGTGGAGAAAGCCGGCAAACGTCAGGAATCTGGGCTGGCAGCCGCATGATAAGGTCGCGGCACTGCTTGGCAAAGCCAGCCTGTGCCTGATTCCCCGGGAGGAGAATGCCCTTACCCCCTACTCCACGGACAAAAGCGTCTGGAAGCTCAATGAGTATCTGGCTTTGGGCAAGATAGTGGTGGCATCGGGGGTGACCATGATCGAGAAGAGAAAGAACCTGGTGATTGTACCCTCCCGGGATCTGGAGAGAGCAGTGAGAGACAACCTGCTGCGAGAGCCTGAGCCGATGGGCCGGGAGGATTATAGGTTCTGGGACACAAACGATAAGGTCATTCAGGAGGTCTATGAGAGCCTGTGAGCGCTCACAGGCTCAAGTGCCTTTGATGCTCTCTAATATCCATTCAATTCTTTAAATCCAAATTGCCCTGATCCCAATCTCTCCCAAACTGGGCACAATCTCCTAAATAAGTGATGTAGGCAGGGCACATTCTATCACAAGTTATTAATATTATGATAATCATGTACCCTGTGTGACCCTACAATGACTGAGATGCAATTAAGCTTGATAAATTTTCCGTATCGTGAAATGCTTTCAAATATCTTCCAGGATTACTCAAACGACTTTGAATTTACTGCGAGCGGTATTTTTCGGAAAATAGTGCCGCCATTATGTCCCGAATGTGGCCATCCAATGAGCCATAATGGTTTTAACACCTGCCAGAAGAGACATCTCGGAGGGGCAAACGTCGGGAAATATTTATGTGGCGCTTGCGGGAAGTCAACCGAAGAAGATCGAGACTTCTGGATCAAGCTAAAGGCAGACTTCTTCGGGATTGTCACGGAAATCTGCACACGTCTGAGGCTTAATCACGTATCTTATGAAGTGATAGAATCGATAATGGGCTATCTGTATCCTCGGGATAAAGATACCATCCGGAACATGGTCCAGTGCGCGATTGAGGAGACAGATGTCCCTTCGGTCAAAAATATCCAGTTCGTGCATTATGACGAGCAACATCCCAAGGCAGGACGAAACCAAAAGTATCGTTTGACACTCCTTGATTCGGTAACAAGGCAAGTAATCGCGGATGAGCTTTTCGATTCAAAAGATGCCGATACTATCGAAGGTTTCCTTCGAAGAAATCTCGACACTCAAAAGCAGATATTTATTGTCACAGACCTTTACAGAGGATACAGCAATGTTTTTAAAAGAGTATTCGGCAACAAGGTAATCCATCAATTCTGTTTGCTCCACTTGAATAAGCTCATAGTCAATGATTTTCCTCGAAAAACAAGCATCGAACAGGAATTGCTTAAATACAAAATGCTTAACATATTTTTTAACCGTGAACTTGAGATTGAATTCCTTTCCACCTTGATCGAAGAAGAGAAAATGATGAGACAGAGAAGCAACAAGGAATACAAATCATGGATTGCAGAAGCCAAGCACCTATTTTATGATTTTGTTCGACGTCTGGAATTGAGACGTAGAAGAGAAAGCAAAAACCTTGAGCAAAGAACTTATCATGAAGCTTTAAATAATTTTAAATTTTTAAAGATGCAATCCGACTCGTTTATGATATCCGTTAGAAAGAGGCTGGATAAAATCGAAGAGCTTTGGCCAAACCTTACAGCATTTTACTTTACCGATAATGCCCCGGCTACAAACAATCCCATAGAAAATTACTATTCAACAAGTCTCAAGACTCATAGAAAAAAACAATTAGAGGAACCAGGAATCAAAGAGCAGATAAAGCTCTCTGCGCTAAAGAGAGCAGGAGTCTTTGGAAGGCCTCAAAAGTCTCTACTCAATGCATTCTTTATGTTCATTCCTTTTCTAGATACGGGTTAAAAGATTCGGCATCGCCTAACCAGATTCTAACCTGACCTCCCCAGAGTTTAGGCACACATGTGAAGTGCATCCAGGATTTCGCGCTGTTTCTTGGTGATCTCAGTTGTGATCTTCTCCCCATCCGGCAAGATCATAATCTTGATCTTTTCAAGCTCCGTTAACAGTCCTTCCACGGAGTATCTTTTATTCAACTCTGCATCGATCATCAGTCTCGTAAGCTTCATTCTCAAAATCAGAGCAATGAACGCAATGAAGAGATAACCCCTCAGACTGCTGTTGGTTCGTAGGTTTGCCGGCATCAACTCAATGTCGTTCTTCAACACATCGAACCCTTTCTCGACGACATCCTTGCTTCGATAAAGCGAAAGACACTCGATCCAAGAAAACTCGCCTCGATAAAGCAGAACAAACTTTCCCATTTTATTAATGGCCTGTGAGACTGCATTTTTCCTGAGTGCAACCTGAAACCTGCCATCGATTGCTTTCCATTCGATGTACTTGGCATCCCTTTTAGCCGTCGCCCTGAAAACCTCTCCAGGATTCATCCAATGTTTCAGGTTCTTGGACTTGAGCACTTCCATTAGATCATACAGTCGTTTATAGAATGTGCTCCTTTCCTGCTGCTCTCGTTTCTGATCGTAATACGCATATCCGCTCAGTTTGTTTTCTCCTACTTCGATGCTCACGGGCATCACAAACAGCGGTTCTTTTTCGTAGAGCTTCAGATGCTCGGGATCATCGATGCTGCTATGAATGGCGGATACTGCTTCTTTGACATTCTTGAGTGTACTTGTTGGCGGAATGATGAATGATAAATCCGCAGCCACCAGCTCTTCGATGTTATCGGTTGAGAAGAAACCTCGATCCATGATCATTGTATAATTTCGAACGCCTTGCGCCTTAATTTTCCGGACTGTATTCTTAAGCGTAGATACGTCCGCGATGCTCCCAGGATAAAGATCGTACATCACCGGTATGCCTAGATCCATATCGACGATGAGAGACAAGTTGATCTGTGGCAGATCGAGACCATCTCGATTATAACCGTATTCCAGGAGACTGATGCTCTGGGAGTAAGATGACAGAGACGTTATGTCATAGACCAGTGTGCTGCATGTCGATATCTGTTGGATGAGTTTGCGAGAGAATTCCAGATTCGCAGTGCTTTCGCCGATACGGCTTAGCATTCGGGAAAGGCTCTGAGAAGATAAGGGTAGATCTGGGTGGTCTTCGGATATGGTCGTACCTTCGTACCAGCTCTGGATGTGGGTTAGGGCTCGAGGACGTGTAGCATAATTCATTGCCAGAGTCAGAATTGGCCAAACTTCCTTGCCAGGCAGAACACCAGATAGGATCTTTTCCAGCTCAAGGTCTTCGGCGATCTTTTTTAGCGGCACAAATTCGCCATGCGACAGAACTTTCTTCGGTACTTGGTCTTGGGAGCGGACCTTGACAGGAACTCCATTAACATTCTTGCCGAGGTACTTGCTCTTCTGGCGAATTTGCTTCTTTTCTTTGTCGTAATAGGGTGTAATCTCGTAGATGTATTCCTGGCCATTTATCTTTTTGATTCGGGTAAACGATTTCATATGCATATTTAGGCACATAATACTATTTATAGATTTCGGTCATAGATAACGAAAATTACTTTAATATGCCTAATTTATGGGGAGTTTAGGTTCTAAAACAATAGCGTTAGCTTAGTAATTTTTTTTAAAATACAAAATTATTTTATAAATTATTCTGATAAATTTGCTTTAATCAAACCAAATGGGCCGATTTGTGTAACCACATTAGCAATAATATCATAAATGAGACAATCTATCGCTGGTAAAAAACAAATTTCACTTGATTTCTAGATAGTGCCCCAAACTGGGGGTAGTTCACTCCACAGTCACGCACTTGGCCAGGTTTCTGGGCTTATCGATAGGCAGTCCCAGTTTATTGGCAGTATAATAGGCCAGGAGCTGCACTGCCACAGTACATAGCACTGCGGAGTAGATGGGCCTGGTCTCGGGAAGCTCTATCACCTTGCTTGCCACCTTGGCGATGTCAGGGTCCCCCTCCGTGGCCAGGGCGATGACCTCAGCCCCTCTGGCTCTGACCTCTTTGATATTGGACTGAATCTTCTTGCCGCAGGTGGCCAGGGCCACCACCGGAGTCTTCTCGGTGATCAGGGCCAAGGGCCCGTGCTTGAGCTCTCCGCCGGCATAACCCTCAGAGGGGATGTAGGCGATCTCCTTCATCTTCAAAGCGCCCTCCAGGGATATGGGATAGAGGTAGTCCCGGCCTATGAAAAAGTAGCAGCTTGCCCCTGCAAACATCTCGGCGATCTTCCTGATCTCCTCTCTTTTCTCCAGGACCCTCTGTACCAGGCCTGGCAGCTTGGTGAGCTCGATTAACATCTTTCTCGCCTGATCTGGGGTCAGATGGCCTCGAGCACGACCCAAGCGGATGGCAAGGAGGATGACGGCCACCATCTGAGAGGTGAAGGTCTTGGTGGCGGCAACGCCGATCTCCGGTCCGCAGCGGGTGAATATGGTCCCGTCCACAAGCTCCGTCACCGTCGAGCCTACGACATTGGTTATGGCCAGGCTCCGCCCGCCACAGGTCTTGGCCTTCTTCAAGGCAAGAAGGGTATCAGCGGTCTCACCGGACTGGGTGATGCCTACTAGCAGCGTTCTGGGTCGCAATTGCAGACTGAGGAACTCCGAGGCCACCTCCACATCCACCGGCAGGCCGGCAGCGCGAACGAAGAGGTTTCTGGCCAGCATACCGGCGTGGTATGAGGTGCCGCAGGCGATGATGGTCACCCTCTCCAGCGACATTATCTCTTCCTCGCTTATGCCCAAGGAAAGCCTCACATCCCCATCTATTTCTGATATCCTGCCGGCGATGGTCTCCCTGATGGCTCTGGGCTGCTCATGAATCTCCTTGAGCATGAAATGAGGATAGCCGCCCTTCTCAGCCGCATCCGTATCCCAGGTTATGCGCTCGACCTCCGACTCCAAAGGCGCGCCGCTGCAATCCATAACCTCTATCCTGTCCGCATAGATACGGGCAATATTGCCGTCCTTCAGGCGGATGATGTCTTTTGTATAAGGAAGAAGGGCGGGTACATCGGATGCCACAAAAACGGAAGAGCTGCCTTTGCCTATAACCAGGGGACTCTCATATCTCGCGCAGACGATGTAAGGCGAGCTGGCGGCCATCACTGCTATGGCATAGGAGCCCTCCACCTTCTCCAGGGCTTTTAAGGTGGCTGCACATAGATCCCCCTTATAGTAAAAGTGGATGAGATGAGCCAGCACCTCGCTATCCGTCTCGGACTGGAACTCATATCCCATCTCGGTGAGGAGCTCTCTCAGATCCAGGTAGTTCTCAATGATCCCGTTATGGACTATAGCGATCTCCCCGGATGTGTGGGGATGGGCGTTTATGTCGCTGGGCCGGCCGTGAGTAGCCCAGCGGGTATGGCCTATGCCCATGCCCTCTCCCGGGCTTCCCATGCTCTTATAGGTCTTCTCCAGGTCCACTATCCGCCCGGATGACTTCAGCACCTCGACTGACCCCTGAGATATAACAGCCACTCCCGCAGAGTCGTAACCTCTGTACTCCAGCCTCTTCAGGGTATCAAATAATATGGGTCCAGCCTTATCATCCCCGATATACGCCACAATGCCGCACATTAACAGATCACCCTGCTATCCCTATTGATCGTGCCGCGGATTGCCGCCCCAGAGCTTATGCTCGCCTTTGTGCCCACCACCGTACCCGGGCTTGCCAGGACCCTGGCTCCGACGGATACGTCGTCGGCAAGGATGGCGCCGAACTCCGCTCTCTGGAAGACCCCTTCAATCTCCACCACGCAAGAACCTGTCTCAACCACCACCTGATCGCGGAGAGTGCAGCTTGCTCCGATTACCGAGTCGGAGATTATGCATCCCGATCCGATCCTGGCGTCATTCATCAATATGCTGTTTCTGACCTCGGAGTGCGGGCCGATTCGGGCTGAGTCGCCGACAGAAGTGGAGGGGAGGATGACGGCATTGGGGCCAATATCGCAGTCCTCTCCTATGGAGACCGGACCGACCAGATAGGAGCCTGAACGAACAATGCTTCCCTCGCCCAAATGGACTGGACCCTTGATCATCGCTCCTTCCTCCACATCGCCCATGATCTTTGGCTCATCCATTCCTAAAGCCAGGCTGTTGGCGTTGAGAAGATCCCAGGCAAATATGGCGTCCGCCCAAATCCCTTTGGTTATGAGGGGAACGATCTGGGTTCCTTCTTTGATCATCTGCATGATGGTCTCAGGAAGCTCATAGGAGCCCCGCTCCGATATGGGAGCCTGTTTGAGGGCGTCAAAGACATCGGGGGTGAATTTATAGGAGCCTGTATTCAAAATCCCCGAGCAAGGCCGCCCTGGTTTCTCTATTATCTCCGTTACCAATCCGTTGTCAACGATCAGGACTCCATAGTCGCCGGTATGGCGGCGGAGGGCAGCCAGGATCACATTATCTCCCTTCGCCGAGACGAGCTCGTTCACTGCCCTTTTATCTATGAGGTTGTCTCCATTTACCACCAGGAACTCCTCGTCCACATACTGCTCGGCCTTGAGCAGGGCATGAGCAGTTCCCAAGAGCTCATTCTGCTCGATGTAGGTGATGGCAACATCAAAGTCTATGCCATCCTCAAAGTAGTCCATCACCCTCTCTTTCTGGTATCCGACCACCACATAAATGTCCTCGATTCCGTTTGCAGCCAGAGCGCGAATGACGTACTCCATAAAAGGCCGGTTGCCCACGGGAAGCATGACCTTGGATCGGGTCTGGGTAAGCGGTCTGCATCTGCGGCCTTCTCCTGCCGCCAATATCACTCCCTTCAAATCTATCACAGCCAGAATGCTAAATGGATACGCTCATATCTTGCTCTAGATCTTTTCGGTCAATTGTACTTAAAAAATATGAATAGATCATAATGAAAAGCAGTAGGAAGGCCCAGGCTTTTATAGAAGCCCTGACAAAGTCGTCCGGCAAGATGATAATGCCGCCTGAATGGATCGATATCCTGCAGATAAAGGCAAACCGGCATGATGAAGGCAAAATATGAATATACTGGTAATACCCACCACCGACTGGATCAGGCATCCCGTTCCCAACCGTCTGAACTTCATCTTCGATACATTGGCTGAAGAGCATGAGGTATATGTGCTGCACTTCGGCCTGAAGAGGTTTAGCAATTTGAGAGAGCGAGAGACGAAATGCCAGCTATTGAAAGCAAGCTGGATAGAGACCCAGGATCCATCCCTCTATTATATCCTGAACTTCCCCTACCATATCTGGAAGATCAGAAGGATTGTGAAAGAAAAGAAGATCGATGTCATTCTTTCCACCAATATCCTCCCCTCTTTTGCCGCCAACTTCTCCCGAACGCCAATCGTATTCGACTATCTGGATCACCTGGAGGAGTCTGCATCGATCTACTATCCCGGCTCAGCTTTAGGAGAGATAGTCAAGTATGTGGTGAGCTTCATCACCAAATTCAATCTCCGCCATGCCCGCTCTGTCATAACCGTCACCAAAGAGCTGAAGGAGTATCTCCTGGGGGTGGGAGTAAAAGATGTAGCTGTGATACCCAACGGCGTGGACACCAGAGTCCTCCGACCGCTTCCCATGTCAGAGGCCAAGAGCTCTCTGGGCCTTGGGGGCACAGTCCTGGGATATGTCGGCTCTCTGGAGCACTGGGTGGACCTGGAGACGGTGATCGAGGCTTTGCCGCGCCTGGATGCTACCCTTCTGGTGGTGGGGCCAGGGCTCTTTACCGATTATGGGGATGGGATAAAGAGGATGGCAGAGGATCTAGGGGTGGCGGAAAGGGTGGTCTGTACCGGAGCGGTGCCATATAATGAGCTTTCCAGGTACATCAGCGCCATGGACATCGGCCTGAATCCCCTCAAGATGATGAAGAAGAACGAGTATGCTGCCGGGGGGAAGGTCTTCAATTACCTGGCCTGCGGCCGGCCGGTGCTGTCCAGCCGGATGATATCATTGGAAAAGCTGCTTGGGGATGAGATATACTATTTTGATGATGTGGAGAGCTTTATAGCTCAGGTGAATAGCATTCTGTCGGTGGAGCCGACCACAAAGAGATTCCGGTCTCTGGCAGAGCGGTATGACTGGAGGGCCATTTCGAAAGATTATCAGAAGGTCTTGCTTGAAGCTGCTGATTGATGCGACTAAAATAACACTGTGATGGATAATATAGAATGAATATAGCATTTGTATATTACCCACGCTCCTCATTCGTAAAGCAGGACTGTTCATCCCTGTCCGGGCATTTCCTGGTCGAAAGGCTGGGCTACAGCGGCGCCGGCGACATCCTCAAAATGATGAGGCCGATCTGGCAATCAGATCTCACATTCTCCTGGTTTGCCTCCGGACATTCTTTCGCTGCCGTGCTGCTCTCCAAGCTATTGAGAAAGAGATCAGCGGTCGTCGTAGGGGGCTACGATGTGGCCTTTGAGCCGGATATAAGCTATGGCCAGTATACTTTAGGCAGACTCAAGAGAGTGTATTCTGACTTTGTTCTGGGAAATGCGGATATTGTCCTTCCTGTATCTGAATTCACCAAGTCGGAGGTCCTGGCCAGAGCTAAACCGAAAAGAGTTCAGGTTCTCTATCCGGGGATCGATTTGGACAGATTCCAGCCCGGTGGGGAGAAAAAGGATCTGGTGATGACGGTGGCCTCCGGTTCGGGTCGCATAATAAAGCTTAAAGGACTGGATGCGTTTATCGGGGCCGCTGCTCTGCTTCCCGAGATCCGATTTCTGATTGTGGGACTATCCGACCAGGACCGAGGAGAGCTGCAATCCAGATCTACGGAAAACGTTTCGCTTTTCGGATATGTATCTAGGGAAGAATTGTTGGCTTTTTATCAAGAGGCCAGGGTCTACTGCCAGCTCTCTTATCGGGAGTCCTTTGGAATGGCTCTGGCTGAGGCCATGGCCTGCGGATGCGTGCCGGTGGTGACAGAGAGAGGAGCCATCCCTGAGGTTGTGGGAGACGCTGGCTATTATGTTCCATACGGCAGTGCTAAGGCCACGGCTGAGGCAATAGAGAAGGCTTTATGCTCAAAAAAGGGGATAGGCTCGAGAAAACGGGTGGAAGAGAGGTTCAGCTTGAGGAGAAGAGAGGAGGCATTGCAGTCTCTGCTGAAGAGCCTGATGAATAGCTAATTTTGTAGATTCTATCAGGAACTATCTTATAATAGAAAAGCAAAACGATTGATGGCAGCAGTATGGACCGATCCAATCATACTGCAACGAAGGGGAGGCAAATGAAGATCGTCCTTGTTTACTACGGCTACTTTTCTTCCTTCATCCAAAAAGATCTCGATATGCTCTCCCGCCATTATGATGTGGAGGTGGTCAGCTTATCTTCCCTTGGCGATGCAGTGAAATTGGCAGGGGCGATGATAAGATGCCGCATGGCCTTGATATGGTTTGCTGGAGGCCATGCAGCAGCCACAGTCCTCCTTTCAAAGATTCTGAGAAAAAAGACCATCATCGTGGTTGGCGGCTTCGATGTTGCATGCATCCCGGAGATAAACTACGGCCGTTTCGCTCAGGGCAGGTTGAAGAGCATCCTCACCAAAATTGCCCTAAAGTACGCGGACAGGGTGCTGGTGGTCGATCCATCCCTAAAGGATGATGCCATAAAAAATGCCGGGATCAACGGCCATAATATAGACTATCTTCCTTCAGGTTTTTCAGATACTGAATTTTATCCTAAAGAAGAAAAGGAGCCCTTGGCGCTGACCGTTGCCATGGGAGAGGGCTGGGACCGGGTCGTAATAAAGGGGCTCGATGTTTTTGTACAATCAGCAAAATATCTTCCGGAGGCTGGCTTCAAGGTGGTGGGGATCACAGGTGATGCCTTATCAAGGTTAAAGGAGATTGCTCCGGATAATGTGGAATTCACGGGGTTTGTCACCCATGATGATCTCATTGAGTCCTACCAGAGGGCCAGGGTCTTCTGCCAATTATCCATGAGGGAAGGGCTGCCCAATGCACTGTGCGAGGCGATGCTCTGCGAGTGCATTCCTGTGGGCACAGATCGCAACGGCATTCCCAGAGCAATTGGAGATACTGGCTTTATTGTGCCCTATGGTGATCCACGAGCTGCGGCGGAGGCCATCAAAAAAGCCCTGGCGGATCGGAGCAATAGGGGCAAAAAAGCCAGAGAACGGATAATTGAGCTATTTCCAGAGAAGAGAAGAGAGGATGGGTTGATAAAGACGATAAATGAGCTGGCTGAAGGCTGAAATTGGCTGAAGAGCATTGAATTATATATGATGGCTGAGCCTCTAATCTCATCTCCTGCCCTCTCTTGGATCGATGAATGCAGCCAGCCACTCCAGATCCGTCCTCAGCAGGCCGCATAAGATCCCCAAAATGGCTTTTGCCTTGATAGAGGGAAGATTATCCTCCTTGATGGCCTTTAGGAGAGATTCCCGGGCATCAGACCATTTGCCTTCTCTCAAGTACGCTCTTCCCAGATAATAATCGATCTCCCTCGTCTTCCGATCCATTCTGGCAGCAATATCATTGTCCTCATGGGCAAGAGATGCCTTGACATCTGCAGGAAGGCTTTTATAGAATTCTGTGAAGTAGAGCCCGGCCCGGACCATCGAGCTTTTCATGGTTGACGATATCTGGCGATCATGCCTTCGGTAGCAGCCCAAAACGGCATCTATGGGCAAGAAATCTCCTATGAGGCCAAGCTCCAGCCATGTCGATCCATCCACGAAAGGAAGTCCTTGGGGCTGCTTGAATCCTCCAATCGACTGCAATGCAACCTTTTTGCAGACAATGGTGCAGGAATGCATGGGATTTTCGATGAGCAGATTACCCAACTGCTCTTCCCTGGACAGACCCATAAAGCGCTCCATATCATTGGGAAGGACGGCAAGAAGATCGCCCTTTTCGTCCATCACCTCTGCCCTCCCCCAGCTCAAGACGGCATCACTGCCCCTCATGGCATCGATCTGGATCTCCAGCTTATCAGAAGGCCAAAAGTCATCCCCCTCAAGAACGGCTATGTACTCGCCCTTTGAGATCTGAAGGGCTAAATTGTAGCTCTCGCCAAGCCTAAGAATGCCCTTATTATCTTGACGAATATATTTGATTCTATCATCTTTAAACTTGGAGACTATCTTGGCAGTCCTATCGGTGGACCCATCGTCGATCACTATCTGCTCCCAGTTGGCATAGCTCTGGGCGAGGACGCTCTCCAGGCACTCTGAGATGAAATTTTCATGGTTGTATGTAGGAGTAATTATTGAAACCAAAGGATCGAGGGCCATAGATATTTCCTGCAAGCAGCCTAATTGTTGGTCGATTGGCTTTGTCATTCTTTTAATCACCCCTTCTTGCGAGGTATTCTTATCCCGCTCAGCAGCTGCCCTGCCATCTGGATATCAGCATTATCCACTACCCTCAAAATGATTATCAGGAAGAAATAGATAATGGCGGATATCACTATCAATA
Organism: Methanothrix soehngenii GP6; assembly: GCF_000204415.1. NCBI lineage: Archaea > Methanobacteriati > Methanobacteriota > Methanomicrobia > Methanotrichales > Methanotrichaceae > Methanothrix > Methanothrix soehngenii. The sequence continues at coordinate 2,215,220 of NC_015416.1, forward strand.
ACGGTACCGGAAGATGGTCAAATCCTCTTATGAAAAGCACCATTGCAAGACAGGCAACTAGAATCTTGAGGAGAGAGGAAATCATATTCCTGGGAAGCCCATAGCCTTCTTTTGAAGCAATGTGCAAGAGGAAGAGAAATGAGAAGAGCTGCGTGGCCACTGTTGCGCTGCTCGCTCCTATGTAGCTGTACTGAGGTATCAGAAACAGATTCAAGATTATATTCAATCCAGCGGCTAGCATGGTCTGCTTGGCCACGACCATTTGGCGGTTAATGGAATTGAATAGATACCCAAAAGCTGAATTGATGAAGATCAATGCCTCAGACCAGATCAATATCTGCAGGGCAATGGCTGATGGAGCGAAGGCCGGCCCGTACACAAGGGAGACCAAATCCTCTCCTAATACCGTTGTTCCCACTCCAATAGGAATGGCAATCGCCATCAGATACTTGAAAGATCGCTCATACATGAATCCTAAATATTGGTCTGAAGAGACATAAAATTTTGACATAATGGGATATATTGACCCCAAAAAAGTCACTGGAATAAAGGAAAGGATGATCACCATACGATATGCCGCATTGTACCATCCCATAACCTCATTGGGATTTAATATCAATAAAGATATCATAACTGTATCGACATAATAATACACCCTCACAAAGACTGAGGATAGGCCGAAGGGAATGGCCTCCTTTATCATATATTTCCAGAGGTCTATATCTATATTCCACCTGGGCCGAGGAAGCTTTCTCAGAGCTACAAGGGCAAAATAGCCCAGAGAGATGAAGCTCGAGAAGAGGTATACATAGGCAAAGCCGTAGACATCTACCCCTGAACTTATGGCCAGGAGGGCGAAGGTGAGCATAATTAAATTATATATTACCGTGCCTATTGAGATGTACTCCATTATCTCATAAGCGGAAACGACTGAGCTGATGATGCCGGAAAAGGAGATGACGATGAGAGAGAGGAGGATCACCATCACTATCTTCATGGTGGAGAACGGATAGCCCAGGGCAAATCCTATGGCGGCCGTGCTCATAAGGGTGATCGCAGCCAGGACGACTTTCATTAATATGGAGTTTCCAATATATATTGCCGTCTTGGACCTATCTCGGGCTACATCTCTGACAATCACCGAGGAGATTCCGATATCCGCCAGGAAGATGGTAATCGAGGCAAAAGCGATGGCAAAAGAGAGCAGGCCATACCTTTCCGTTCCCAGATAACGGGTGGTGTAGACCAAAAAGAAGAAGCTGAATACAAATCCAATGATATTTGAGGAGGCCAAAAATATGGTGTTCTTGGCTATCCTCTGAATGGTATTCACTGCAAATCACTTGAACGCTGGAAGAAACCAATCCCATGTTCTATTGCAGCGCTCGTCCTTTTTGCCATTGATCGTATCCGGAACGATAGCCGGATCATTCCAGGGCCTTCTCTCCTCATCGGGACTGGCATAATCATAAAGCCGGTTTACGAAATAAATCAGCGTGGCCTGTTCATTTCCCACAACCCCAAAGCCATGCCAGTAATGCCCTGGCATCCTGACCATCTGGGGATTGTCTCCCGCGGAGATGATCTCATCAAGCTCCCGGGTATCATCATCGTAAGCGCAGATCTTAAGCGCGCCTCGAACTACAAGGAAATGATCTACCTGTCCTCTCTCATGCCGGTGCCAGGCCCTTACCATGCCCGGATAGCTCAGAGACATATTGGCCTGCACAATGTCATCCTGAATAACATCCTTCCAGTCCTTCCTCATGATCTCAGTGAAAAATCCACGCTCATCGGCGAATCTCTTCAAGGGTTTTATCACAATTCCTGGCAGCATCACATGACCTCATCATCTTTGTGTTTTTTCAGCTCTCGAAGGCCATTTTTTTTGGCCTTTGCCATGCTTTCTTTCAGCCGATTATTCAGGCTTTCTATAGAGCAATCCCATGAGATCTTCTATTCTTCGAGCCCCTATAGAATCTCATCTCTTAACACTTGCAGGGATTCATAAAGGTTGAGGGGCCTATTTTTCAGCGTCCTGCTGGCTTTGCTGGTATCCAGGGATGAATCCATTGGCCTTCTTGCCAGCCAACCGATGTCGCTCATCTGAGAGGGGATGATCAGTCGGCGATCAATGTCGAATGCCCTGGCCAGCTCGCAGGCAAAATCATATCTGGATACCCTGGCGGCTCCTGAGAGATGATAGATCCCGGATAGATTCCGGTTCGCCGCCTCCAGTACCATTGCCGCCAGATTGCTGTTCAGGGTGGGGGTTATGAACTGATCTGTGACCACCCTCACCTCTTTGCCTGATTTAAGGGCGTTTAACAACCATAGGGCGAAGTTGACCTTGCCGCTGGCCGGCCGGCTGCCATAGATCACACAGGTCCTGGCAATACACCCCTGATCCAGACAGAACTGCTCTCCCAGGAGCTTGGAAAGGCCGTAATAGCTAACCGGGTTCGTCTCCTCCTCCTCCCGGTACAGCCCCCGCTGGCCATCGAAGACGTAGTCCGTCGATATGTAGACCAGATAAGAGCCGGCCTTTCTCGCCGCCTCTGCTATCGTCCGAGTCCCTTCCACATTAATCCTGTAGGCCAAATCCTTTTTCCGTTCACATCGATCCACATCGGTCAGGGCGGCGCTGTGCACGATTACATCCGGCCTCATCCTCTCGATGGTATCGCGGATGCCATTTGCGTCCAAGAGATCGAATTTTACCTCTTTTCCATAGGGGGGCTGGTTATGAGCATATCCGCTATAGACCTGCTCTCCCCTGGCCAAGGCCATCTCTGCCAGCTTGCTTCCCGCAAGGCCGCTGCCACCGGTTATGAAGATTCTCATGGAATATCGCCCCTACCACTTCAGCCGCCAGGGGGTGGCACTCAATACCGAATCGTTCACCAGCGGGCCGTACCAATCAGGGTTCTGCAGATACCATTCCACTGTCGTCTGAAGCCCTTCCTCAAAGCTCCGCTCAGGCCGCCAGCCCAGCTCCTTTCTGATCCGGGACGAGTCCAGGCTGTAGCGGGCATCGTGTCCCGGCCTATCCTCCACAAACTCGATCTGATCCTCGCTTTTGCCCAGCATCTCGAGAATGAATTTAGCGATAAACAGATTGGTCCTCTCCTCTCCGGCAGAGATATTATAGATCTCGCCCCTTCTCCCCCTATTGAGAACCTGCTCTACCGCCCGGCAGTGATCTGTCACATAGATCCAGTCTCTCACATTCTCTCCTGTGCCGTAAATGGGGATCTTCAGCCCTTCCTTAGCCCTTATTATGGTCTTGGGAATCAGCTTTTCGGGAAACTGGTAGGGCCCGTAATTGTTGGTGCAGCGGGTGATCATGGCCTCCAGGCCGTAGGTTCGGGCATAGGCCAGGACGAATACGTCCCCTGCCGCTTTGCTGGCGGAATAGGGGGATGAGGGCCGCAATGTCGAATCCTCAGTGGATGAGCCCCTGAGGATGTCCCCATAGACCTCGTCGGTTGAGATCTGGACATATCTGACGGAAGGATTATGATCTCTTATGGCCTCCAGCAGGCAAAAGACCCCATTGACATTGCTATGCAGGAATGAGTCGGGTCGGGAGATGGACCGGTCCACATGGGTCTCAGCAGCGAAGTTCACCACCAGATCCGCCTTTTCCACCAGACTGGATACCAGGCTGCTATCGGCTATATCCCCCCGGAAAAAGGTGTACCTCCTGTCATCCTTATAGTCCGCCAGGTTCTGGATGTTGGAGCCGAAACCTTGGGCGTCCAGGTTCAGGATTCTGCAGTCATCATGCCGGTTCAGCATTAATCGGATGAAGTTGCTGCCGATAAAGCCAAGGCCCCCGGTAACAAGAAGATTCATAGCGATCACAGCGATATATCGGAGTTATCTCCCACGATCATCCGGCTTCCTCTTGGCAGGCTATCGCATTCCTTGATCCTGACGTTCCTGCCGATCAGGCTCTCTACCACTTTTCCAGCATTAACTATCCTGCTTTCATCCATGATGATCGAGTCCTCTACCTCCGTGCCGCATATCTGACAGCCGATGCCAATTGAGGTGTAAGGGCCAATATATGAATCGGATATAATGCTGTCCCTTCCGATGATGCAGGGCCCCTTTACCACCGACCTTCTGATTCTGGTTCCCTCTTCCATTACCACCCTTCCCATGATCCGGGACTCCTCCACCTCGCCATCGCACCTTCCATCGATATCGTCCAGGATCAGGCGATTGGCCTCGAATATGTCCTCTGGCTTTCCGGTATCCTTCCACCACCCCTCCACAAAGGAGGCATCCACCTTATGGCCATTCTCAATCAGCCACTGAATGGCGTCGGTGATCTCCAGCTCATTCCTCCAGGATGGTTTGATGGATTTGCAGGCCTCTATGATCAATGGGGTGAAGAAGTACACCCCCACCAGGGCATAATTGGAGGGAGGGACTTTGGGCTTCTCCACCAGGCGCCTGATGCTCCCGTCCGGGTTCAGGTCGGCCACACCGAAGCGCTGAGGATCGTCGACCGGGGTGAGCAGAACGCTTGCGCTGCTGCCCAGACTATGAAAACGCTTCTCATGGCTGACTATGCCGTCTCTTAGGATATTGTCCCCCAGGTACATAACAAAATCTTCATCCAGGAAATCCTCCGCCACCAGGATGGTGTGGGCAAGTCCCTTGGGCTCACCCTGATAGATGAATTTGATGGGGACCGACCAATCTGCGGATCGCACTGTCTCTATGACCTGCTCCTTGTTCGGCCCCAGGATTATGCCGATCTCGTCCGCCCCGGCCTCGATCACATCCTCGAGGGCATAGAAAAGAACTGGTTTATTGGCTACGGGAATGAGCTGTTTTTGCTGCGAATAGGTCAGAGGTCGCAGTCTCGTCCCTGAGCCGCCTGAAAGTATGAGCGCCTTCACAGTTCACACCTCAAAAAGCCCTTAATTCTGCATCCATGGGTTCAGGGTTGTACATAACGGCAAGATATACCCTTCGATCTGCTGAATAGATCATTGATAAAAGTGGTGCAAATCCGATTGGCCTGGCAGCCAATTCAAGGACCCGGGTATATGACCTCGATGTTCTCCATGTTCAATATCAGCTTTCTCAATTCTTCACAGTTAATGGCATGTTTGTACTCGCTGCACATCTTCACCCTCTCTGATAGGTCGCCTAGCTCTTGATCCTTAAGATAGTAGCCCATCCTCTGGGTGATGTACTTCAGGGCCTTGACTCCGGTGTGCTTGCCGATGATGATATGCCTTGCTGCGCCCACCAACTCCGGGGAGTAGAGCTCGTAGGTCCTAGGCTCCTCTAACACCGCAGCCACGTGAATCCCTGACTCGTGGGAGAAGGCATTGGTCCCCACTACCGCCTTGTTCTTGGCCACTGGAACATCGGAATAGGTCTGGACCAGCTGGGAGAGGTCCTTTATCTTGGAGAGATCATAGCTCTCGATATCGTAGTGCAACCTCAGGGCGATCAAGAGCTCTTCTAAGGGAGTGTTGCCGCTGCGCTCGCCAATTCCGTTCACTGTGGTATGCAATTGCCTGGCCCCCGCCTCTGCCCCAGCAAGGGTGTTGGCCAGGGCCATTCCCAGGTCGTCATGACAATGCATGCAGATCGGGGTCTTTATGGACTTGCGAAGCTCGCTTATCATATAGTAAGTCGTGCGGGGGTTCATGATGCCCACAGTATCCGCGACGCTCACGTAGTCTGCATGGTATTCCTCAGCCTTCTTGTACAGCTTCTTTAAGGTTTCAAAATCGGTGCGCGTTGCATCTTCCGCTGAGAAGCGTACTATCAGGCCGTGATCCTTGGCGTACTCGACCGTTTGGAGAGCACAGGCTATGGCCTCAGGACAGCTCATGTGAAGCTTGTGCTTGAGATGGAGGTCCGAGGTAGCGATGAAGACGCTGATCATGTCCACGCCGCAGTCAATAGCAGCATCAACATCCTTCTTGACCGATCGGGAGAGAGCAGAGATCTTGGCCTTAAGCCCCAGGTTGCAGACCTCTTTCACCGCGTTCATCTCTGCGGCAGAGACCACAGGAAAGCCCGCCTCAATGACCTCCACGCCGATCTCGTCCAGCCGGAGAGCGATATCCAGCTTCTCATCGGCCCTAAAGACCACTCCCGGCATCTGCTCCCCATCGCGCAAAGTTACATCGCAGATCTCTATGTCCAGAGGCGGAGTCCCGGCCAGACTGAGAAATTGATTCAGGGAATAGTCTTGCATAATGCGGTTAAATGATGATTCATTACATAAATTGGTTTCGAAGGAATGAGCTTTCCGGCAAGTTCAGAGTTAGAGATTCGCATAATTTTCCAGAATCCAGCGGTTGCGCACCTCGGGGTGGAACAGGAGTCCCCAAATGGGTTGAGAGCAGTGGGAGAAGGCCTCTGGAGACAATTCTGTCCCTGCCAGACGGATGAATCCCTCGGGCAGGGTGGGATCAAGGCCATGCAGATGATAGACCTCGATTTTGCGGCAGGGACCGAGGATATCCGACTCCCCGACCACCTCGATCATCTCCAGGCCGATGGCGGGCTTGTGTCGCGATCTGACCTCTCCCCCAAAGATGGCGGCGATGATCTGCATGCCGGCACAGATCCCCAGGACGGGCCGGTCTCCTTCCTTCAGCCAGGTGTATCTCTCCAGATGATTCAGGTACTCGTTATCCTTCAAGGCAGTGCCGCAGAGAACCACTTTATCGCAGCTTTTCAGACGCTCTTCATTCAGCAGGGAGATATGGCAGACCTGGCAGGGAAAGCCTGTCCTCTCCAGGATCCTTTGAACCGGACGGACGAACTCATATTGGGAGAGGGAATCGGCCTCGTAGCAGCTGTCCACCAGGAGGATCTTTGCTTTGCCGTTCATTTATCCACCAGCCTCATCTCCTCAATGATGTACTGGCCCCGGTAGTTGGCATAGGTCCCGGATGCTCTTAAGATCTCGATTCTCTTTCGAAAGAGGGGGATGGGGCCGTCCAGGACAAAGGTCTCGATCTCCCCTCCCTCGCCAGAGGGATTGATCTGATACCTCTCCTGCAGCTGGGCGAGCCTCATGATCTTCTCCTCTGTGAGCTCCGCTCCCAGCCAGCTGGCATCAAAGGGGTAGGCATAGACCCCAGAGATGATCACCCGAAAGCCTTCAATTAAGAGAGTCTTAAGATAATCGATCTGATCGGTCTGCCAGAGGGGATCAAAGCACCACAGGTCAAGAGAATGGCAGATCCTCTGCACTCTGGCCGCCTGGTAGATCGACTCGATCGCCCCGGTGACGATTCCCTGGACGCCATAACAGTCCCGCGCTTCGGCTATGGCTGATTTCAGGTCCTCCAGCTCCTTCTCCTTTACCCCCTGAGTGGGCCGGCAGAGCTGGGGGATGTGCATAGCCTCGGCCTGAAAATGGGTATGGCAGATGTTTGGGGTGTGGAACATATAGCTGTCCGGATTTTGAGAGAGAAGGGTTATCAGACAGGCTACGGTATTCCTCTCCTGCGCCCTCCAGCAGGCAAATACCGAATCCTTTCCCCCGGAAAACAACACCCCTAGCCTCATAGATTCCACTTTGCACCTTTTTCTCTTGTCGGCTTAAGCGGCGAAGGCGGCCTATCTCGCCTTGTCCTCAGCTTCTGGCATCTCCAATTCGAGCATCTGCCAGACCTTTTCCATATCCAGGTGGGACTCTACCGCCAGGGCAAGCTCTCTGTAGCCACTGCCCTTTTGGGCATTTGCCCGATGAGACTTGCCCTCTGCCTTTAGGCCTGACGCCTTGATCCCAGTTGAATTCTTTCTCTCATAGAGGAAATCCAGGAATGCGTCCCTCAAGTTCTGGTTGTCAAAGATGCCGTGCAGATAGGTGCCTATCACCAGGCCGCAGTTCGCCACTGCGCCATCATCTCCAAAGGCAGCCGGATCCACGGAAGCTGTCACTCCCATGTGAATTTCATAGCCTGTGACCTCCTGGCCGCTGATTCTATCCAGTATTGGGCCACCTCCTGTGACTGGCTTTCTCACCTGTACCGTCCTCTTCTCATACTGGTCAAAGCGGGTGGTAGCATTGAGCAATCCCAGCCCGGGCAGGCTGCCTTCGGTATCCTCTACCCCGCAGTCGATGATCTCCTTTCCCAGGATCTGATAGCCCCCGCAGATGCCGAGGATTGGAGTCCCCTGCAGGGATCTGATCTGATCCGCCATGCCCTTCTTCTCCATCTCCAGAAGGTCAGATATGGTGTTTTTAGTTCCCGGTATGATCACTGCATCCGGATGGCCCAGGGGCTCGTCCAGATCCACATATCTGATATAAGCCCTCCTCTCCAGGGGCTCGAAGTCTGTGAAGTTGCTGATCCGGGGAAGCCTGATCACCGCGATCTCCACCGCTTCGGAGGAGAAGCGGGCCTTCTTGTCGCCCAGGGAGACCGAGTCCTCAGATGGTATGTCCAAATCGAGATAGGGCAGGACTCCCAGGACGGGAACGCCAGTGAGCTCTTCTAGCGACCTCAAACCAGTGCCGAGGATCGCGGGATCGCCCCGGAACTTGTTGATCACCAGGCCCCGGACCAGAGGGCGAACGTCCGGGGGCAAGAGCTGAACTGTGCCGTATAAGCTGGCGAAGACACCTCCCCGCTCGATATCACCCACCAGGATAATGGGGGCCTGAAGCAGCCGGGCGACGTAAATGTTGGCGATATCCCGGTCGAAGAGGTTGATCTCCGCTGCTCCTCCTGCCCCCTCCACAACAATGAAATCGTACTCATTCTCCAGCTCTCTTACCGAGCGGTCCACCACCTCTTTCAGACCCTCAATGTCCCGGTAGTACTCCTCTGCCGATTTGTCGGCCAGGGGCTTTCCCAGGACTATGACCTGGGATGTTCTATCCCCCTTGGGCTTGAGGAGGATGGGGTTCATGAACTCCGTAGGCTCGGCCCTGGCGGCTCGGGCCTGCACCGCCTGTGCGATGCCGATTTCCGCACCGCTTTTTGTGACCCAGGAGTTGAGGCTCATGTTCTGGGACTTGAAGGGAGCTACGCGGTATCCCCGGTCGGACAGAAGGCGGCAGAGTGCAGCGACAAGAGTGCTCTTGCCGGAGTGGGAGGTGGTGCCCAGCACCACGATGAAGCGGGCCATGGGCAAGGCGAGGATGTTCAAGCTTATTTGTCTTTTGGAAGATGGAATTGGACGGTCATCCTATTCCTGGGGCCAGCTCCATTGCTCAATCTCTTCATTCTACGGCCATAATCGGCTATGCGAAATGCTGAAATGATACGAAGGCCCAATAATTGTCGAGTGTGAACTGCGATGAAAGCAATAGGAATTGTGGGAAGCCCAAGAAAGAACGGCAACACAGACATCCTGGTATCAAGGGTTCTGGAAGGAGCCAGGGAGGCGGGGCTTGATACCTCCAAGTACTTGCTCAATGAGATGAAGTACTCCGGCTGCCAGGCTTGCGAGTACTGCAAGTCTCATGATCACTGCCGCCTGGATGATGACGTCACAAAGCTCTTAGAGGAGATGAAAGAAGCGGATGCCGTGGTCTTCGGCTCGCCGATATACTTCTCCCTGTTCAGCGGACAGTTCAAGCTGATGGAGGACAGGATGTACTCATTGATCGATGCGGCATTCGTCCCCCGCCTCCGCCCAGGAAAGAAGGCCATCATTGTGACCAGCCAGGCAGATGCGGAAGTTGAGAACTATGCCAGAGCAGCGGATGATTTTGCCCTCGCCCTGAAGATGCTCGGATTTGAGGTGGCGGATATTATTCGTATGGTAGATGGCATCACCCCGGATGCCGTCCTGGCTAAAGGGGAACTGCTGGATATGGCGCGGTCTGCGGGAGCTGCCCTCGGCGGTCGTTAGAGTATTGCCACATCGAATTGAGATATTGCGCAGATAACAGGAGGATTGGACACAAAAGAAAAAGCAGGTGAGGTGTGGCATTTGCACAGAGCTGCGGAGCATGAGGGAGCTTGTAGCCCGTTAGACCCTGCTTAAGGCCGAGACCCTCAGTCCAACCAGCCTGACCTTCTTTTTCTTTCTCAAGAATTGATCAACCAGTCGTTTGCCATTGTTCCGGAGAATATCCAGGTCATTGGTGGAAAAAGAGAGAGACCTGGCGCGGGTAAATGTATCGAAGTGCTCGTATCTGACCTTGACGGTGATGGTCTTGAAGCGAAAGCCGCACTCGATCAGCTCACCATGAATCTCTTCTGCCAGCCCGTCCATCATCTGCAAGATGGGGGCAGCATCTTTTATATCCCTCTCAAATGTCACCTCTCTGCCAATGGATTTGGTCTCATAGTTCACTACAACCTCGCTGGGGTCGATGCCCTGGGCACGCTCATAGAGCCTCTTTCCGAGGATTCCCAGCTGCCTTGCCAGGCGGTCGGGATCAGCTGCCGCCAGCTGGCCGATGGTCCTGATATCCAGATCAAGCAGTATCTCCTCCGTCCTCGGCCCCACTCCGGGTATCTTCCTGACTCCCAGAGGAGAGAGGAACTCCTTAGCTCCCTTTTCACTGATGACAGTCAATCCATAGGGCTTTCTGAAGTCCGAGCCGATCTTAGCCAGCATCTTGTTTGGGGCGACTCCGACCGAGCAGCTCAGATCCTCTCTATCCAGGACCTCCTGCATTATTGTCCTGGCCAGGTTGGCGGCCTGATCGAGATCCTCCACTCGACCGGAGAGGTCAAGGTAGGCCTCATAAGATGCGCTGCTAACAACGCCCCGCCCCCTGCCCTCTTTGGGATCAGCGCCAACGGTGACTACTCCCACCCCTTAAAAGGGGCAGGCTTCTACGGTTTTGATTCCGACAGATTGTAGTCCCAATCTGAGTATATTGATTGCCGCATTCCAATCTCGATCCAAGGATAGCCCGCACTGAGGGCAGCTATGGACGCGATCAGAAAGCGTCTTTTCAACCAGAATGCCACACCTGGAACACATCTTAGACGTATTTCTTGGATCTACCAGTACTACCATCGAACCGGCACTTGCAGCCTTGTACGAGGTCAGAGTCACAAGCATATTCCAAGCCACGTCTGAGATGGATTTTGCTAGGCAATGGTTTTTGAGCATATTTTGAATACTAAGATCTTCAAAGGCAATCAAGCCGAACCTGTTAACCAGATATCGACTAACCTTATGGGCAAAATCGTATCGCTTGTTAGCTATCCTTTCATGGACCCGCTCAACCATCCGAAGAGCTTTTTTTCTCTCTGGAGTGCCTTTCGGTGCTTTTGAGAGCTTCCTTTGGACTCTGGCGAGTTCCGTTTCCTCTTCTCGGAAGAATCGAGGATTAGCTATCGTCTCACCATTGGAAAGAGTCGCAAAGCTTTCCAGACCAACATCTACACCAACGAGAGAACCGTCTTTCCAGGGAGGCCTAAGTTGATCTTCGATCTCCACAGAAAAGCAGGCAAACCATTTACCTGTCGCAGCTCTCCTTACGGTCAGCCGTTTGATCTTGCCTTCTATGGATCTATGGAGCTTGATCTTGATATTACCAATCTTGGAAAGATAGAGCTTACCAGCATTGAGCTTGAACCCCTTCTGAGGATAGGTAAAAGAATCGTACCAACCTCTTCCCCGAAATCTTGGATATCCAGGATTCTCTCCGGCTTTGACTCTTCGGAAGAACGCCTTCAAGGCAAGATCCACCCTTTCCTGGGCATTCTGAAGGGTTTGGGAAAAGACATCGTTAAGTTCAGGCTTCTCTTCTTTCCAAGTTGGAAGAAGATTGTGCGTCTCGTACTTGGATACGGATTTGCCTTCTTTCTCCCAAGCATCTTTTCGGTATGCTAAGGTCTGATTGTATGTCCACCGGCATAGATCTAGGGTCCTCTCCATCTTCGTCCTTTGGGACTTTGTTGGGTAGATCCTAAATTTATATGCCTTGAGCATAGATACTTTTTATGCGGTTGATTGTGTTTATCGTTTTCTGCACAACGGTGGGGCACGATTCATCCCCTCCCCTGAAGGAGAGGGGTCTTCTCTGCCCCTACACCCCGACGTTATAACCGGCCTTCCCTAAAATCTTTTCAATCCGGGTTTTGCATCATTGCGAAGACTGCTCGGAGCCCTCCAGGACATCATCTGCCAGAATCGTCAGCAAGACCGTCAAATCCTCCATGGTTAGGATCTGGGCCAGTGCGCGATCAAAGAGCATCGTTGCATCTGCTGGCAGATCCTCATCGCTCCTCCAAAAAAGGATTCGGACAATGACGCCGGGAAAGGTCTCCACCTCCACTGCCACATCCGCCCCCTCCAACATCCTGCCGGCAAAATCATCCTGCAAGGTCCTGACCAATTCCTCCGGGCTCTGACTGAATCGCTCTGCAAGCGGCCTGATTGCCCGGCGGGAGAAATTGGAGCAGAAGAGTTTTCCTCCATAGGTCTCTTTGATGGATATCCATTCTCCTGCAGGTTCGTAACCATTTTTCGATCTGCCGATCAGATAATGGAGCAGGAGCACCGATACCGTCTCAATAGCCTGGCGGCGACTGGGCAGGAAGAGAACCTCCCTTTCCGCCTGCTTAATCTCATATCTGTCTTGGAACAGTGAAATGATATTGCTGGATGGAAGCCCGAGTCCTTTCAGCTCCTCCCAGGCCATGCCCAGTGCTATATCGTATCCCATTGATCTTCCCCTCTCTGCAAGACATCTCAAAGAAGATTACTGGCGGCCATCATCATCCTTTCGGCTGATCAGATGAAAAAACATAGAAAGGCTTATGCCGTAAAAAGGAGGAGAAGAGAGCATGAATCTTGGGCGGAGGTTCGACATAGGGGCGGGAATTTTCGTCTTTCTGATAATCCTTCTCACCCTTTACCTGACCTTAAACTTCCTGACAACCATCCTCTTGAGCGTGGTGCTCGTTTTTCTCCTCAAGCCCCTCTATGCCCTGTTCTTCAGGCTGACTAAAAAAAAGCAGATATCCTCATTTTTATCCATAATGCTGGTCTTCATCCTTATCCTCTCCCTGATTCTGGGGATCACCAGCGCCCTATTGGTGGAGCTGTCCTATCTGCAGTCATCAGGGGCCATATCAGATGTGGAGATTGATAAGACCATCAATGAGATCGATGCCTGGTCCAAGAGCTTTATCCCCGCCTGGCTTTACAACTCCATAATCGAGATCGCTCTGCGTTATGCGCAGGAGATAAGCGACATTCCCATAGCGTTCGCCACCTGGGTATTTCCCATTCTGCAGCGTGAGCTCACCGCCTTTGGCTCCAACCTGCCCATTCTCTTTGCCCATCTGATCGTGGTGGTATTCTTCACCTATTATCTGCTCATAGACGGCAAGGTTTTTATTGATCAGGCGGTGGATCTGGTCCCCCAGGAAAAGCAGGGTATTGTCAGGCGATTTCTGGATGAGCTTTACAGCATCTACCATACTCTCTTTACCGTATACTTCTCCACCTCCATGCTCAGCGGTGTGATGGCAGCGATTGGCTTCTCATTGCTAGGCATCCCCTATCCATTTCTGATGGGGGTGGTGGTGGCGGTATTCACCCTCTTGCCCCTGCTGGGGCCGCCGTTCGTCTTCATTCCCATAGCAGTCTATTATCTGATCGTGGGAGACCTTTTCCGCTGCCTGATCCTCCTGGTATTTGGAACGGTGGTGCTGATGGTAATTCCTGAAAACGTTATCCGCCCACACCTGGCCATGATGAGCTCCCGGATACACCCCATACTCACCCTGCTCGCCTATACCGCACCCATATTTGTCATTGGAATCATCGGGGTGATAGTTGGCCCTACCCTCTACGGCTTCCTCCTCGCCGTCTACCGGTCGATCAATGCTGAAAGGAAAGGATTATAATCCAGGTGGCATCCTGCAATTCAGGGGATACTGCAGGTGAAGAATGAGGGATTTTGCGGTCAATTGGGGCTGAATCCTCCGAGCCAACAATATTATAATGGCTCTTCGCTGAATTATGTGGATGAGGTCCGGCAGAGAATATAGCCACAGTTCCTTTGCGTCCCTGTGGTTGGGTCAGTGCACCACGGTTCACCACAGAAGCACAAAAGACACAGAGAATCTCCAATTCAAGTTTACCCATGCCAAATCGTGAGGATCCATTATAATTGAGAGGTTTAATGGGCGGGCAGAAAGAGTATCAATTGGCGGTATTGTTCATAATCCTGGATGTTTTATTCTGGGGTTTTTCCTTTATAAGCACCAAGGTGGTCCTGTCACAGATTCCGCCTGTATCGATAGCATTCTTCAGGCAGATCATCGCTGCATCGACTCTGATAATGCTTGTTCTTTTTACCAGGACCTCATTCAAAATAGGTCGAAGGGACATGGGATATATCGTCCTCGCCAGCTTCTTTGGAATAGTGATGTACTTTTCCCTGGAGAATACCGGGCTTCTGTATACCACGGCATCCAATGCCTCGATGATCGTGGCCGCCCTTCCCATATTCACCCTATTTGCCGAAGCTATGCTCTTCCGTCTGAAGGTCACCTGGAAGATGATTCTCTGCTTGATCTTTTCCACCATTGGGGTGGCTCTGGTGGTCACAGTCGATGGGAAGGTGGATCTATCATCTGCCAGGTTTTTCGGCAATCTGCTGGTCATGGGAGCGATCATCTGCTGGGTATTTTACACCCTGCTGAATAGAAGGCTCTCTGAGAATTACCCCTGCCTGGCTTTAACCGCTGCTCAATCAACAGTCAGCATAATTCTATTTATTCCCCTCATCATCCCGGAGATCGAAAGATGGCCCGCGATATCCGAGATCTCTCTGCCGGTATTTGCTAATCTGCTCTTTCTAGGGGTTTTCTGCTCCGGCTTCGCCTACATTTTTTATATTTATGCCACCAGAAGGCTGGGAGCAACGGTGGTTTCGGCCTTTTTGAACCTCATTCCAGTGGTGACAGTGGTCTTCGGCTATCTCATCTTGCACGATACCCTCTCCTGGATGCAGGTCCTTGGAATGGCACTGATAATGATCGCTTTATATCATCTTAACCGGTTGATGAAAAGGACGTAAATCTTTAGCTGAAGAGAGGAAATGGCATATAATGCGATTCATGCCATCAAAGCCAGAGGATAACGCAGTTCCTGATTTGGAGGGAAGGGCGAAAATGGCTGGCTCGTCCAACCTCTCCATCTTAATCATCCCAAGCCACTCGATAGATAAAAGCCAGCTTTGGGCTCCTTCCACCTCTAGCCAGCGCCCTCCCTTATCCTTCTATCCGGGCTCGTCAGCCATGCATAGAGGTCCTCCAGCACGACCTCCTCCATCGGCCCCAGGGGCTGAATCCAGTTCTTCGACGGATGGAAGCTGTGACCTAGCCCCGGATAGATGATCAATGTATGATCTGGGTGCTTGACCTCCGTCAGCTTCTGCTCCAGCAACATGGCCTCCGGGAGGGGGATCTGGGTATCGTTTTCTCCCTGGAGGATCAGGATGCTGGCAGATATATCCCCTATGATGTCCGTAGTGTTGTTCAGGGCGAAGTAGGATGCCAGCCAGGGACTGGCCTTGACCGACTCATTGGAGAGCATGGGCTGAACCTGCTTTTTGATCAGAGGCTCCAGGTCGCCCCTGATGCTAATATTGCCCCTCGGATCAGATGCTATGACCGAATGCCACTGGTGCTCTTCGGTCGTACTGTTCCACATCACCAATCCTATAGCCTGAAGCGGAGCCAGACTCTCGCCCGGTGTTCCCATGGTCGCCTCTACCTCAGTTATGGTCAGGAGGCCATCGTGGTTGCTGTCTATCACCTCTTCTGCATAGAGTAGCGGCCTGGCCAATAGCTGGAACTGCAGATTATCCCTCAGATTCCCCGCCGGTGCGGACAATAATACCATCTTCCGGATCTCTGCATCTTCCCGGGCGACCCTGGGAGCTACGATGGCCCCCTCGCTGTGGCCGAGGAGGGTTATATCGTTCTTGTCCACCTCCGGCTGGGCTCTAAGGATCGCCAGCGCCTTTTCGGCATCGCTCTTATAGCTCTGGTAGGTGGAGTTGGCCACAATGCTGGCATTGAGGATAGTGCCGTTCAGGCCCACGCCCCGCTTGTTGAACCGCAGGACGGCAATGCCTCGAGACGAGAGGTGCTCGGCGATCTGCAAAAAAGGCCGGGAGGGCTCATCCGATCCCGTGACCTCTGGGGGCAGGTACTCGTTCATGTCTATTGTCCCGCTGCCCTGGAGGAGAAGAAACCCGGGGAAGGGGCCCGTGCCAGATTTTGGCAGGGTGAGCTGGGCATCGGTCTGGAGGCCGTCTTCAAGCTCTAGAGTCAGGTCACGAGCCACATATTCCTGGGCACAAGCACATGGAATTGACACTAAAAAGAACAGGACGAAGATCAAGAGAAGGGAGGCGAATGCTATTCTCGGCTTCTTTTGGAAATTAGGAAGGCTGCTTTTGCAGGAGATCATATTTTTGAGGTTATCTTCACGAGCCTTAAGTTTTAGGATTCAGCTTATCCCAGGCAACATGTTGCAGCGCAGGATTAAATACTATCATTGAACAATTGTATAAATCAGATGAGAACGCTTCGTTATAAAATTACGATCAGGCCGGAGACTGACGGAACCTACACGGTGATCGTTCCCTCTCTTCCTGGTTGTTTGACTTTTGGCGATACCATCGAGGAAGCACTAGAGATGGCAAAGGAAGCAATCGAAGCATATATCGAAAGCCTCGCCGCCAGAGGCATAGATATACCGGTGGAGGAAGATCAGATCGAAGCCACCATAACTGTCGAAGCAAATGCCTAGGCTGCCTGTTCTGTCCCCAGAGAAGCTTGCCAGAGCTCTTGAAAAGATTTCCGATCGAAACCCATTTTATCTGCTCTCGATCATCACCCTAGGAGCCTGCCCGCTGGCCCTATCGTTCCCCGCTCCGTCTGGCAGACGACGGACTCCAGACCGCAGTCTCTAAGAATATAATGGACCTCCAGCATCTTCCAGTGGCTGGGCCGGACCAGATCCGACCTTCTGAACTCCGGCCGGTAGTCCAGAACACAGACCTGAATCCAGGGATCGATGCTGACGATCCTCTCCGCCATCTCCTGGATCTCTGATATGCTGATCAGTTCCTCATTGAATGGGATGCCGATGCCCAAGAAGACCTGGGGATGGCTGTCGTGCAGATATTTCACTGCCTCCCAGGCGGTCTGCAGATATTTGGTCGCCAGCCCCTCATCCAAAAGGCCGGTTATCTCCATGAAGGTGGATATCCTAAGGGCCTTCAGATCGATGCCAATGTCGGTCATGCCTGCTCCGACCAGCTCATCGATATAGTCCTCGGTCAAAATTGTGCCGTTGGTATCCACATGAATCCGAGCGATTGGGTTTTGCTCCCGGAGGAGACGTATGAAAGAGATCAGCCACGGCCGGTTGAGGGTGCACTCCCCGCCGGAGATGGCTATGCGCTCCACGCCGCACTGCTTTTTGGTCTCAGTCATCCTCTCCGCCGCCTCCTCTGGGGTGAGGAGCTCGCCTGCATCCATAAAGGCATACCGCCAGTTCTGGCACTGGGGGCAGCAGAGGTTGCAGCCTGAGGTGAAGCAGACCGCTTCTATGAAGCCCAGGCCGCTCTCCAGCCACCATGGTGTGCCCACGCCTCCCGTCTTATGGCCCATGAAGCCTGCCACCATCCTGCGAGGCGTCCCCATGGGCGCTGCAGTCCTTATCCTCATTCCCTCTTGCACCTGTGCAGTGCAGGCCGGCCTAGCCTCTCCATCTATCTTCAGGGCACAGGCCCAGCATCCTCCCACCTGGCAGGGCATGAATAATCCTTTGTCGGAAGGATGCAATGTGATATTATATCCGAGCTTCTCCAGAGCCTCTTTAACTGAGAAGCCAGAAGGCACCTCGATCCGTCTGCCGTCAACCTCTATCGATGTCATTGACCGCCTTCATGGATTGCATCACAATATCGATGGGAAGCACAGTCTCTCCAGATATGCCGTTTCTGGCAATCCAGGTGCTGATGGATGTGCATGCCATCAAGACATCCGACTTATCCCTGCTTTTGGCTGCAATGATCCTGGCGACATCATCCTTGTTCCGGATCTTGATGTTGTAGGCCATCTCAATCGCCAAAAGCTGCATTTTTGCCCTCTCTTCAACCGACTCCATGAATGTGTCAATGCCTTCCTTCATCTTAAGGCCTTTGTTTTCAGTCATCCGCGAGCAGAAGGTTTCAGCTAGAAGAATGGCTAATTGCACAGGGCCAAATTTCATGATAAAATGCCAGGCTTTCAGGACTCTGCCCAAAAAAAGGGTGAAAGGAGGTGATTATTTAATTACTGCCTCCAGCCTTCGGTTTACCTCATCCCAGTTCACAATGTTCCAGAAGGCTTCAACGAACTTGGCCCTCTCGTTCTTGTAGTCCAGGTAGTAGGCATGCTCCCAGACATCCAGGACCATGAGGATGCGAAACATGGGATAGACGTTCACATTATGCTTCTCAATCTGCATAATGATCGGCCTGCCGGTCATGCCGCACCAGGATAAGGCCGCCCATCCGGAGCCCTCTGTGCTCACAGCAGCAGTGGTGAACTCCTTCTTGAAGCGCTCAATGGATCCGAACTCCTTTTTCAGGGCCTCGGCTAAAGCGCCCTCAGGCTCCTTCTTCGCTTTGGAGGCGGGAGCGAGGTTCGCCCAGAATAAGCTGTGCAGCACGTGGCCCCCCGCCTGGAAAGAGAGCTCCTTTAGCGTGGCCTTCATATCGATGTCCGATCCGGATTCCCGCGCCTTGTCCAGCCTTTCCAGTATGGCATTGGCGCCGTTCACATAGGCGGCATGATGCTTGTCATGATGCAGCACCAGCTGGGCCTGGGTGATATGGGGCTCCAGGGCATTGCCAGCATAGGGCAGCTCGGGCAGGGTGTATTTCTTCTTATCAGCCATATAAAATCACCTTGATTTTCAACCTCATAAATTGTCTGCTCACAACTTCTTATGGCAGAACCACCAGTCCTCACAGACCATGCCGCCGCCTGTCTTTCTGCCGGCAGCAGCCTTCTCATCCGCCGGAGGGGGCACGATCACCTGGTCGCCGAGGAAATCGTTGTTGGGCCAGTTTGCGGGAGTTGCTACCTTATTCTTGTCCACGACCTGCAGCGCCTCAAGAGCCCTGATGATCTCGCCCATGTTCCTTCCTATCTCCTGGGGATAGAAGAGTATTAGGCGAATTGTGGCCTCAGGATCGATGATGAATACCGCCCTGACGGTATTGGCGCCCTTGCCAGGATGGATCATCCCCAGCCTCATGGCCACCTTGCCCAGGTCGTCGGCGATTATGGGGAAGGTGATCTCCACTTTCAGGTTCTCCTTGATCCACTGGGTCCACTTCATATGAGCAAACACCTGATCAACAGAAAGGCCGATAAGCTCGCAGTTCAGCTTATCGAAGTCGCTCCTCATCTTCTGGAAGGCCACGAATTCAGTGGTGCAGACCGGGGTGAAGTCCCCAGGATGGCTGAAAAGGACTAACCACTTTCCGGAATATGCATCTGGCAACTTGACCATGCCATGGGTGGTCTTGACCTCCATGGAAGGGAACTTATCTCCAATCAATGGGAAGCCACCTTTGTCGCCCATATGGTAGCTCATATGGTGAAAACCGCTATGCTCAAATCCCCTCGAGGGGCCGGATCTATCTGATTCGCACATATTTAATAACTCCTCTCTATCATATATATTTGGTTCTGTTAGATGAAGCCTTTCAGTTTCTTCAATACTCTTCCATTTGGCAGAATTTGCAGCTATGATGCCACTTGAGCTCCACCTGAGATCGGACAGGGATCTCGCTGGTGCAGCTGTTCTTGCCCTAAATCCTAGATGAACTCACACACTTTATTTGGAGATAGCCCGCGAGGTTTGATCCTGCCCACCTCCCAAACCAATCAGTCCTTTCTCTGCCCTGAATTCCAGTGGGGGATATGTTTATTTAAGAGTGATTATTAGCTAATAATTACTATGATCAGTGCAGACAGCCTGGACTCAACCATCATAAAGACATTTCGCAACAGCGGCTATAGAGCCACTCCCCAGAGAATAGCCATCAGCAGATACATACTGCGCAATCACGAGCATCCTTCAGCACAGAAGACTTATCAGGAAGTCAAGAAGACCCATCCTACCGTAAGCCTGGCCACCATCTACACCACAATAAAAATTCTAAAAAAGACCGGCCTGATCTGTGAGTTGAACCTGCCTCAATCTCAAACCAGGTATGATCCCAATACAGAGCCCCATGCGCACCTGGTCTGCCTTCAGTGCGGCAGCGTCACCGATTGGATGGACCCGATAATGCAGAAATTGGTGAAAAATGTCTCCAGCAAGGCGAACTTCACTGTAATCGGATCGAGCTTTGATCTGGAGGGGATCTGCGCTTTGTGCGGTCGAAGGGCAAAGGATGCCCTGAAAAGCGCCTCCCCACCGGCAGAATCAATATCGGCCGAGTAAAAATCGTTATAAGCCTTTTTGTCGATACCAGTCTTAATCACTTGATTTACATGGATCTGAGCCGGGCGATCCTCTCCTCTGTGCTGGGATGGGTGGAGAAGAGTGACGCCACTGCCTTTCCTTTGAGGGGATTGACGATGAACATATGAGCCGTAGATGGGTTCACGTCCGAACGCACTGCATTATTGCCCGACTCCAGCTTGGCCAGGGCACTGGCCAGGGAGAGGGGCTTGCCGCTTATCTTCGCTCCACCGGCATCGGCCTCAAACTCCCTGCCCCTGGATATCGCCAGCTGGACGATGGTGGCGGCCAAAGGAGCCAGGATGGCCATGGCTAAAACTCCCAGGGGGTTGGGGCCATCATCGTCCCCACCGCCGAAGATCAGCGACCACTGGGCCATATTGGCCATAAATGTGATCACTCCGGCAAGGGTAGCCGCTATGGTGCTGATCAGAGTGTCCCGATTCCGGACATGAGCCAGCTCATGAGAGATCACTCCTGCCAGCTCGTCTCTATTTAGGATCCTGGTGATCCCAGTGGTAACGGCGACTGCTGCGTGCTTGGGATCCCTGCCCGTGGCAAAGGCATTGGGCATGGGATTATCGACTATATAAAGCCTGGGCATGGGAAGGCCAGCGTTGGCGGCCAGATTCTCCACCATGCCGAAGAGCTCCGGAGCCTCCGCTACTGTGAGCTCGCGGGCTTTATACATCTTTAAGACCAATTTGTCGCTGTACCAATAGGTTCCAAAGTTCATCAAAATGGAGAAGATCAGGGCTATGAGCATGCCACCTCTTCCACCAAAGTAGCCGCCGATCAGCAGCAAAATTCCTGTCAGACCGGCCAGCAATAGGGTCGTTCTGATCATATTGGCCATAGGTATTGGTTCGTCTAGAGAGTTATTTATCTTTTGCTATTGGCTGATCGGATACCATCGAATGGATGTCCTCAAAGGCAGTTTTTTGGGGAGAGGAGTTGTCCATACTCGATGCATAGGATAAGTATATTGACAGGTAATTTGATTGTGAGCACAAGAGCCTGAGAGAGTACAGGATAAGATAATTTGAGGTGAATGATGTTTGCACCGGTGGGCACAGAGGAGATCATACCGCGCCGAAGCTTTCCGATAGTTACGGCAGTGATAGTGGCAATTAACGTCCTTTTTTTTATCTATGAGATCTATATTCTGATCACAGATGGATCACAGGGACTGAATTCCTTTTTCAATACCTTCGGCCTGGTGCCTGCCGATGTCACAAGCGTCCAGAGCAGCATGCTGCCACCATATTCAACATTCTTCACCTCCATGTTCATCCATGCGGGCATATTGCATATCCTCTCCAATATGGTCTTTCTGGCCGTATTTGGCGATAACGTGGAGGACCTCTTGGGCCCCATCCCCTATCTCATCTTCTATCTGCTCTGCGGCCTTGCGGCATCAGCCGCCCAGATTGCTGCTGACCCCTCCTCAATCATCCCCAATGTGGGGGCCAGCGGGGCGATCTCTGGGGTTCTGGCCGGGTACCTCGTCCTCCTGCCCACGGGCACTGTACGCCTGTTTATATTCTTCGGATTCTTCTACCGAATCACCAAGATACCAGCGCTGCTCTTCATCACCGTCTGGTTCGTCATCCAGCTATTCAGCGGTGTGGCCTCGTTGGGAGCGGTGGCAGAAGGCGGTGGTGTGGCCTACTGGGCTCACATTGGAGGTTTCATAGCAGGATTACTGCTCGCTTTTGCCTACAAGACAATCATGAGACGGCATCTATTCCCGTCGCACTGAGGGAAAGGAGAGCAATAAGGGCCTCCAAAATCTTTTTCTTCAGATATGCAGAATGGACATCCTTGAGGAGGAATGATCTTTAAAGGGAGTTTTATCTGTATCCTGGTTTCTGGCGTTATCTTAATGCAGATATCACTCATAGCTCAATCGGGCTTCTGTGCACCCGCTTCGCATGATGAGGAAGGCATAAGCTGCTACAATAAGGGCATAGACCTGGCCGAGCAGGGCAGATATGATGAGGCCATAGCGGAGTTTGACCGCTACATCCAGGATTATCCGGATTATGCCCGGGCCTGGTACAACAAGGGGGTTGCTCTAACCCAGCAGGGCAAGTACGAAGAAGCCCTCATCGCCTTCGACAGGGTGACCGATATCGAGCCGCAAAATTCCCAGGCCTGGTATAATAGGGGAGTGGTCCTGTACATCCTGGGAAGATACGAGGAGGCTCTGGAGGCGTCCAATAGGTCCACGATGCTGAATGGTGAAGATGCCAGGGCCTGGATCAATGAGGGAAATGTGCTCTTTCAATTGAACAGGCATGAGCAGGCGGTGGCAGCATACGATCGAGCCATCGGGATCGATCCCCACTCTGCCCAGGCCTGGTGCAACCGCTGCAATTCGCTGATCAACCGGTCGGAGTACGATCTGGCGTTATCATCTGCCCAGAAGGCCATCCAGATCGACCCGGATATGGTAGAGGCTTACAGCTGCAGGGAGGCGGCACTTATGGAGCTGGGAAGGGACTCATAGGCGGCCGCTGCCCTGACCAGGTCAGAGGTGGCTTGTATCATCGAGAATTTATGCCTCTGCCTCACCCATCAATCTATTCACCAGCCACTCGGGCTCGAACTTCACCAGGTCGGGATAGGTCTGTCCCACGCCAAGGAAGAGCACCGGCTTGCCGGTTATATAAGCGATGGATATGGCAGATCCGCCCTTAGCGTCGGCATCGGTCTTGGTGAGGATCGATCCATCGATGGGCACCGACTCATTGAACAGGCGCGCCCTCTCCACGGCATCGTTGCCTGCTATTGCCTCATCCACGAATATCAGCAGATCGGGGGTTGTGACCCGGACGATCTTTCTCATCTGATCCATGAGGTTGATGTTGGTATGCAGCCTGCCAGCCGTGTCCGCCAGGACTACATCCTTGTTATGGGCCCGGGCATACTCGATGGCATCGAATATCACCGCTGCCGGATCTCCGCCCGTCTTGTGCTTGACCACCTTCAGCCCCAGATTGTTGCCATGCACCTCTAATTGTTCAATGGCTCCCGCCCTGAAGGTATCGCCAGCGGCAAGGACCACAGAGTAGCTCTGATCCATGAGATACTTTGCCACCTTGGCGATGCTGGTCGTCTTACCGGTGCCGTTCACTCCCACGAACAGGATCTTGACCGGCTTATCCTTCGCCCGGATGTACTCATCGAAGTCCAGGTGGTTCTTGGATAGAAGGGTTATCAGCGCATTTCTAAGAGAGTCCTCAGCCAGCTGGCCGGTATCCGAACCGATCTTCTTTTTCTTCCCAACCAGATCGGACTTGACCTCTCTTACGATCTCCTCAGCCACCGGAAGGGCGACATCGCTCTCCATGAGGGCCATCTCCAATGCCCACATGGGCTCCTCCAGATCCTTCTCCTCTAAGATTATCTCCTGCTCGAAGACCAGGGTCTTGGCCTTCTGCAGGAATGAGAATCTGCCTTTCTTATTTTTGGTCTCTCCATTATCCAAGGGCTTGGCCAAGGGCTCCTTCGTAGCAGATCCAGAAGATGCTCCCATTTTGGGCTCCTTTGCCTTCGAATCCATCCTGCCGGCATCCGGAGCCTCCAGAGCAGGCCGATCCTCTGCCTCGATCTCCTCTGGCTGTGCTGCTCCCTTCGAGCCCTTGGCTGAAACCTTCTCAGCGACCTTGGCAGACAGGGCCTCCTTAAAGCCGGAGAGCTTCTCTTTGAACCGGTTAAACAACCCCTTCGCTCCCCTGGCCACCGCTGAGGCGGCTTTCGTACTGCTGCATTATGCCCTGAATCTTCTGCATCTCTTGATCGATCTTGGCAAGAACTTCCGTGAGCTTTTTCGAGCCCTCAAGAACCTCATTCTTCCGAGTCCTCAGGATCTCTATGGCCTCTTCAGATCTTTTTTCTATGCTCACACCTGCCCCGACATTCAAGATCACATTCTCCTTGGAGGCGAGTTTGCCGTGGATGAAAGATCCAGAGCCTATGGGAACCAGAATCTCCTGACCGACCTCAGCCTCCTGCAGAGCATCAACTGCTGCGAGAGCACTTTCTAGCCCCTGGGCAGCGATCTGGCTCAGGCCGAGCTGATGGGAGATTCCCTCTGCCTGAGCCTGGTACTGCTCATATGCGGCCAGGAGCCTTCTGATCTCCTCCTCGCTCCCAGGAGAGCTACTCAACTGTCTTCACCTCGTCTATCTTGATAAGGCCTCTTTTCAGACCATGTTGACTTCCCATCAGGGAGTAGACCATATTTTTGGCATTCTTCTCGTTCTGGCTATCCACTACCTTGCTGAAAGGAAGCCAGGTCTTGCCAATAAGCCCTCCCTTATATCTTCCCTTGATCTCAAAATTAGTCATGAATTTTCACCTCTATTACGCCAGGAAATCCAATGCATCTTCAATGCGGCCCAGCTCCGGGCCGGTGGTCTCGTCTCCTGCGAGGTAGCCGTAGCTGTTCGCCAACAGACCTGAGCCCACCAGTGGCGAGCCGAGGTTGACTGTGCCCACATCCACAGGCAGTTCGAATAGCTCCTCCAGCACTGCCATTTCCTGTTCGGATACCCTGGGATGGACAAGAAGGCCTTTGTTGGTGGCAACACCAGCCATTCCCACGGTCTTCAGGCCTCCGATGGTGCCCTTTTGCACCTTGACCTCAAGCGTCTCCTCTATCGCCCGACAGGCTCTGGTGGAGAGGCCGGGATGAACCATAGCGGCGCTGTCGTTGGCCAGGATGACATTGCCGGCGGCATTGATCCTGGTCGGCAGCCTGGAGACCTTTCCATGCTCTTGGAGGATCTTCAGATCTTCAGCTTCCGCATGGCGGCTGACCACAAATCCGCTCTTGTTGGCGGAAATGAGCGAGCCTGTGACCGATCCGATGCCAGCAGGGATGCATACTGCCTTTACGTGAAGCCCTTCTTCTATGAATGCCAGATCCTCTGGCCCGACTACTGCTGGCAGCAGTACTATATCATCTGTGCAGCGGGCGAATACACCCAGCAGACTGCTACCTGCAATCTTGATCCTCTTATCTCTCACCGGCAAACTCTGCTTCCACTCCGCCGTCTTCAAACTTGACCGCCCGCACCCTTACCCGCCTTGGTGGCTTCATATCCCCTCTTCTCCAGATAACCTGGTTTAGGCCGGGATCGATCTTCACATCCTCTGCGGGGGTCTTCATATGCCGGGCAAGGTAATTCCTTATCTCAGCCATGGCCCGGTTGGACCTTCTGTAAACGGGAACGCATTTCACAATACCCAGGGGTATGGTGTAAACTCTTTCTGTGTCCGCCATTGTCATCTCTCTAGACTGCTTCTTCGCCAATGTCTTCTCTTGGGGTGAGCGACTACCTTCCTCATGGTCTTGACTATGACCCAGGAGGGAACCCTACGATTCTGATTGAATGCTTTGGCAAGCCTGATCTTCTTGCCCTTTAATTTCTTGGACAAATCTCTTCCTCCGAATTACTCTCGTGTGCGTATGATTGGAGGGGAATATCCTGTCGACCTCCATCTGGCCATGCCTCTCTTTTAGCGCATATCTCAGGCCCACCTCAAAGTCTGAGGCAGGATGCTTCTCGGAGAGCTCCTCCTCGAAGTCCAAATAGCGCGAGGCCATCGCCCGGATGGCCTTTCCACCCAGGCCCGCCAGAGGTCTCAAGTATTGCACATGCAACCGGTCTTCCAGGCTTCGGATGGCGCCGAAATCCATCTTCGGGGCGCGATCATCCCTTCTTGTACCGTCCGCCACAAATTCGCACTCTTTTGCTACTGTCTCTACTGCAATGGGATGAACATAATTGAGAGCATCATTGGGATAGCCCGTGGACTGCAATATCTTCAGGGCTCTCTCCAGGACATCCGCATCGAATACCATTCTTCTCAGGGGATATCCCAGCTCTCTTGCTGCTTCTTTTGCTCTCATCCAGGAATCGTCGTGGCCAAAGCTGAAATTCACCAGCTCTATCTCCTCGAAGAATGGCTCGAGAAGGAGGGCCGTCAGACTGCTATCTTTTCCGCCGGAGAATAGGACTGCAACCTTCATGTATCGACCGATTCCGAGATTTTTCATCTTCTTGTTATATTGATATCTCTCTTCTTGGGCTGGGCCTGGGTGAGTATCGCCTTGAGTTGCTCGTCAGTGATCGGGCCTCTCAGCCTGCCGCTTTGTGCAAGCATGATGAGCTGGGCCTCGATCTGGGAGACGAACTCAGGCCGGGTCATGCGAATGGCATTCATCCTTTCGCGAGCCTCAGGTGTGAGGATGGTCCGCATTATGGCCGCCTTTTTGGCTTCCATCTCCTGCTGGGCCTGCTCCTGCTGAACAGCAGCCATTTGCGAATCCGCCTGCTGCCTTTGGATCTGCTCCAGCCTCTTTCGTCTCAGTTCTGCAAGCTCATCATCAGCCATTGTTTGATTCCTCCTTATGCTGTCGATTCTGCGGCTGGTTCGGATGCGGGTGCAATTGAAGCCTCTTTTTGGCTGGCCACCTTATGGGCTATGCCGTCGAGGAATGCCTGGCCCTCTGGGGTCATCTGGCGTCCCTTCTTCAGCTTCCTAACTAGGCCTGCCTTCTCCAGCTGCTGCAGGGATTCTCTTACCACCGAACCGCT
Organism: Methanothrix soehngenii GP6; assembly: GCF_000204415.1. Lineage (NCBI taxonomy): Archaea > Methanobacteriati > Methanobacteriota > Methanomicrobia > Methanotrichales > Methanotrichaceae > Methanothrix > Methanothrix soehngenii. The sequence goes on from NC_015416.1 coordinate 2,242,297, forward strand.
GCCCTTGGCGAAGGTTCCAGTGGCCACTCCCTTGCGCTTCTTTCCGCCGTAGAAGGTTCTGAGCCGGGATACTCCCACCGGCCCATCGATATATATTCTGCGCAGAATGGATGCCGACCTCACAAACCACCAATCTGGATTGGTGGGTGGCATCTCCCTATTTACCCCAGTCTTGGCAAATTCAGCCCAAACAGGTGGCTGGACCTTGCCCGCTGCCTTCAGCTCTAAAGCTGTGGCGGCTATCAAGTCATGGGGAGGTACGTCGTAAACAGTTGTCAATTTTTCAATCCTCCGAGATGATAAGGAACAAACCAGAACCCTTACGCCAAAACAAGTATAAATGCTTTTTCCGCACTATTCACTCTAGGCGCGATTCTCCAAGAGGGCAATTATCCCCATTCCCGTAGAAGCACAGGCTGCAATCCAAGAGAATGGGATGTTTGAGCCTGAGGAGAATTCAAGCCCACCCGGATTTCCCTTTCTGATCTTTCAGCTTATTATCATCTAGATCCGTATAAGACTCTTCCCTTTTATCAGCTTCCTCAGTTCGTCGGCGATGAATACCGTGCTTGAGACGGCGAAGATGATGGCCCAATCATACAGCGAGAGGGCCACCGTTCCCAGAGCCATCTGGAAGAATGGCAGGGTCGTCGCCATCAGCTGCAGGGCTATCGATGCAACTATTGCCCCGATCAAGTATTTGTTGCTGAAAAGGCCGATCTTGAAGACGGACTTGTCTTCAGACCGGCAGTTGAGGGCATTGAAGATCTGGAACATGGCCAGGGTGGTGAAGCCCAGGGTCTGAGCGCGGTGTATATCTCCACCGTTAAGCTCCCTGGTAAACACCAGGAGGGTGCCCGCAGCCATAAAGGCGGCAACGAAGAGCACATTCTTAACTATATCCATGTTGATTATATTCTCCTTGGGGTTTCTGGGCGGCTGGTCCATCACATCCTCTTCTTTAGGCTCCATGGCCAAATTCACCACTAAGAGCCCGTCGGTAACCAGGTTAACCCATAGGATCTGCACCGGGGTGAAGATCAGCACATTTATGGCCATGAAGACCAGGGCCACCAGGATGGTGAGGATCTCACCAGCATTGGTGCTGATGAGATACTTCACTGTCTTTCGGATATTCTCGAAGATTACCCGGCCCTCCTCCACTGCGTTCACTATGCTCTGGAAGTTATCGTCCGTCAGGATCATGTCCGCCGTCTCTTTGGTGACATCGGTTCCAGTTATCCCCATGGCGATGCCGATCTCTGCCGCCTTGAGGGCAGGAGCATCGTTGACCCCGTCTCCGGTCATGGCTACGATATGCCCCTTCCTCTGCAGGGATTGGACTATGCGGTGCTTATGTTTGGGTGATACCCGGGCGAAGACGGAGGTATCCTGAATCAGACCGTCCAGCTCCTCATCGCTCAGATCATCCAAATCCGAGCCGGTGAGGACCTTCGACCCTTCCTCATAGATCCCAATATCCCTGGCTATGGCCTGTGCGGTAATCTTATGATCCCCGGTGGCCATGGTCACCTTGATCCCCGCCCTCTTGCACAGATGAACCGATCTTATGGCCTCCGGCCGGGGCGGATCGATCATTCCGGAAAAGCCGGTGAATATCAGGTTAGCTGGACCCTTATTCTTGAATTCATCCACCTCTTCCGGCTTAATGGTGACATAGGCCAGGGCCAAAACGCGCAGAGCCTCTGCTGCCATCTGCGAACTGGCCTTCAAGAACTCTTCCTTTCTCTTCTGGTCAAGCTCCTTTACCTCTCCCCTATCCAGGACATATGAGCACATGTCCAGGATGGTCTCCGGCGCTCCTTTGAGCAATGCCAGCAGCTCAGCAGAGCCGGTGCGGTGGAAGGTTGACATGTATCGGTTCTTGGGATCAAAGGGGATCTCATCGACCCGGGGATGGCTTTCCTCCAGCTCGCTCTTATCCAGGCCCGCTTTTGCCGCTGCCACTAACAGGGCGCCCTCAGTCGGGTCGCCCAGGATCTCCCATCGATCCTCTTCTTCCTTATGGCTCTTGAGGGAGGCATCATTGCAGAGGGAGGCGATCTTCAGGAACATGCTCAGGCTTTTATCCTCTGAGGCTTTTAGCGGCACTCCGTCCAGCTCAAAATCGCCCTTCGGCTGAAATCCGACCCCCGATACATCGACTATCCTGCCCGCCAGGAAGAGCTTCTGGACCGTCATCTGGTTGGTGGTCAGGGTACCGGTTTTGTCAGTGCAGACCGCAGTTATCGATCCCAGCGTCTCCACTGCATCCAGCTTGCGGATGATGGCATGCCGGCTGGCCATGCGGCTGACACCCACAGCCAAAGCAACGGTTATGGCCGCAGGAAGGCCCTCGGGGATGGCCGAGACCGCCATGGCCAGGGTGAAGAGAAAGAGCTCAATCAGCTCAAATCCGCGCCAAAAGCCCACTACCAGGGTCAGGCTGCTGGCGACCAGAGCCAGGATCATCAGCTTCTTGGATAGGTCCAGGGTGCGCCTCTTGAGAGGAGTCTTTGCCTTTTCCGTTCTGGCTATCTGGTGGGCGATCTTGCCCATCTCGGTATCCATTCCGGTGGCAAAGACCACCGCTTTGCACCTTCCCTGTGTGACCACAGTTCCCGCAAAGATGATATTGTCCATCTCTGCAGTGATCAGATCCTCCTGCAGTGCTTCCGCCATCTTTCTCGCCGGTACCGATTCACCGGTAAGCATGGATTCGTCCAGCTCCAAGTTCGCCTGCTCTATGATCCTGGAGTCTGCCGGGACCTTTGCCCCCGCTTCTACCAGAATTATATCCCCAACCACTACCTCCTGGGATTTGATGCGCATCTCCTGGCAGGTTCCCGTCTCCGGGCAATCCCTCAAGACCCGGGCTTCGGCTGATGCCTGGGATCTGAGGGCCAAGATGGCCTCTTCCGCGCTGTATTCTTTAAAAAACCCAAGCAATGTGTTGATGAGAATTACCGCAAGTATCACTGCAGCATCTATGAATTTGTCAGCCATGAAGGAGATGACCGCCGCCAGGCCGAGCACGGCAATGAGAGGATTTTTAACCTGCTCGATGAGAATATCTAGCTTGCTCAGCTTCTCGCCTTCCTCCAGCTCATTGGGGCCAAAGGCCTTGTAGCGTCTGGCTGCCTCTTCTGTACTCAAGCCTCGGGTGGTGCTATCCAATTTTTGCAGAACCCGGTCAGCACTTAATGCATGCCAGTTATTATTAGCATCAGACGCCATCGCATCCACTCCTTATAAATAAAAATACATCTTTTAATTATTTGCTCCTCAAGATATAGGCATTCTCAGATATATGCATTAAAAGGGATAATTCATTAAAACCTTTTCTATGTGATCATAAAGCTTTTGTTCTGGGAAATCGTTCAGGAATCGTGGTAGCGTATCATTTTTGCTGTAAAATTTGCAGAAATATCAGTAACAAGAACTGACTTGCTCTTCACGAGATAACAGCAAGTTATTTCTTCATGAGATATTATAATTGGCCCTGTATCCCCAAGTCGTCGAAACTTTGGGAGGGACACAGAGCCATGAATATATCCGACATAGCAGATGATTATCTTATCGATCGAAAAGAGGGCATGAAGAAGCTGACCGCGGGTTTTCTGAATGAGGTAATGCAGCTTGAGGCTGAAAATCAAATCCAGGCCCGTCCCTATGAACGGACTGGCAAGAGACGAGCACACCGCAACGGAACGAGATCGCGAAAACTAAAGACCATCTACGGCGAGATAGAGCTTGATAAACCTCAAATCCGAGAATTCCCATTCGAAACCGCAGTATTCGAGAGATTTTCTCGTGTGGAAGACTCATTAAGAGTTGCTGTAGCAGAATCTTATTTTGAGGGAGTATCAACCAGAAAAGTCGAGAAAGTATTCTCGAAGTTTGGATTAAAGAACATATCTGCATCTGAAGTCTCAAGAATTGCTAAAAAGCTGGATAAATTGGTCAAAGATTTCTTGAACAGGCCCATCGAAGGATCAATCCCCTACATATTCGTGGATGCAAGCTACTTCAAGGTCCGAACAGATGGCAGATACGTAAATAAGGCATTGCTCGTTGTCGTTGCCATTCATGATGATGGATATCGCGAGATCCTCAGTGCCACGGTGGATGATAGCGAAGATGAATCCTGTTGGGAAAACTGTTTTGAAAGCTTGAAGGCTCGAGGACTTAAAGGAGTCAAATTGGTGATATCTGATGCGCATAAAGGGATACAAGCAGCCGTCCAGAAGTCATTTCTTGGAGCATCTTGGCAAATGTGTAATGTTCACTTTATGCGTGCTGTGCTCAAGAACATACCTAAGAAAGAGAAAAAGGAGGTCGCCTACATGCTGAAGGATGCTATTGAAGATGAGTTCAAGATGCAGGAGCTGGCTGTCATTCTTGATGATAAAGGATTCAAAAAGTCGGCGGATACGATTGATAGCTTCCGATTTGACCTTTGGAACTATAAATCGTTTCCCAGATCGCACTGGAAAAGGATCCGAACAACTAACGTCCTGGAGAGAATCAACAAGGAGCTGAAACGAAGAAGTCGTGTGGCTGGAGCCTATTCAAATGATCAGTCGCTTCTGAGGGTGGCGGTTTGCATCATGATGGACATTAACGAGGATTGGATAACAGGTAAAAGGTATTTATCATTGGAAGAGTAGAGTGGAATCAGGATACAGGGCCACTGTGAAATTACAGCAGATATGGCACGCTACCGGAATCGTGGAATTGATACCGAGAAGAAAATCAAGAGATGAGCATCTGAATCGAAGAATGGAATTATCGTCTTTTCCATGCTCTAGAGAAATGAGAGCTGTATGATTTGGGATCTGCTTATTGCCGTTGTTCCGGCTGTGATTCTATTTCTTTACGGCATTGAGAACTTCTCCGAAGAGGTCCGGCATGCGGCCGGCGAACGCTTCCGCACGATTCTGCAAAATGCGACGAAGACCTCCTTGCGTGGCGCTCTCGCCGGGGCTGCGGTCACCGCTCTGGTCCAATCCAGCACTGCCACCACCATCATCGCCGTGGGCCTAGTGAACGCGGGAGCGATCTCCTTTCTGGCCTCCCTGGGCCTTGTCATCGGTGCCAATGTGGGCACAACCCTGACCGCGCAACTGGTCGCCTTCAAGCTGACCGCATTTGCCCCGTTGATCGTCATCGCCGGATTTATGCTGAGCCTGATTCGCACCCCTTATAGAGCCTATGGAAAGCCAGTATTCTACTTCGGCCTGGTGTTCTATAGCCTCAACCTGATCTCATCCATAGTTGCTCCCCTGCAGGATGATCCTGAGGTCCTCTCCCTGCTCTCCATGACGGACGATATCCTGATAGCAATTATCATTGGCTTTATCATCACCAATCTATTCCAATCCAGCTCGGTTACCACTGGGCTGATTGTGGTCATGGCCCAAAGCGGCTTGATCAATGCATCTCAGGCCCTGCCAATTCTGCTGGGAGCCAATATTGGCACTTCAACCACCGGACTGGTCGTATCCCTGAACATGAACACCGCTGCCAAGCGCACCGCCACTGCCCAGTTTCTCTTCAATTTCCTTGGAGTTCTGCTCTTTTTGCCCTTCATAGACAACTTCTCCCTGCTCATCGAGGACCTGGGAGGCACAGCTGCTCAACAGGTTGCCAATGCCCATCTCATATTCAATTCCACCTGTGCAGTCATCTTCCTGCTGGCCATTAAGCCCTTCAGCAGACTGATCATGCACATACTGCCCCAAAAGGATGGGGAGATAGTCTTCGTCACCGAGCACGTCACCTCCAGACTGCCGGACGACATCCCTATTGCGGCATCATTAGTGGAAAGAGAGATCGTGCATATGCTCAGCATCTGCAAGGATATCTTCGATAACACTCTAGAGGTCGCTGAGGGCAACACCGATATGTGCTCGAGAATTGCCCATTTGCGGGACTACATCGATTATCTGCGCACTCAGATCATGTCTGCTGTTATTAATCTGACCAATCGTGACATCTCAGTGGAAGATGCGGCTCATGTTGCCATTCTGGCAAGGGTTACCGATCTATCCGCTCTGATGGCCCATCAGATGACCTCCATGGCCAGGAGCTTCGAGCAGATGAACGAGAAGAAGATCACGCTCTCTCCTGAATCTCTCCGAGGAATCGAGGAGATGGCGGCCCTCTGCCGAGAGAATACCGAGCAGCTCATAGGCGTATTTCCCGAGATGCCGGAATATATCGACAAAGAGATGCGCTCCAATGACGAGCTGCTCCGCCAGGTGCTCAACTGGCACTATAAAACATATCTTATCCAACTGGTAGCAAAGAGCTCTTCTGGCGGCATATTCTCAGATATCCTCTTCTCCTTCGAGAGGATAGGATCAATCATAAGAGAGCTTAGGAAAACCTCAAAGACAATGGGAATTCCTGCCTCTGCCGTCCATATGCCTGATCTGATCGATCCCAATAATGAGAACGGCAGTGAAGTCAGCGCTGAAGAGAGCGGCTCGGAGCATCAGCTTACTTAAAGCTCCATTATCATTGCCGCGGTTATCAGCAGCAAGGCAGCTGGTATCACATACTTTGTGAGGATGCTAAGAGTTCTGAGCCATCTCTCCGAGAGATGTACCTGGCCGGCCAATACATCATCATCTATCAGCCATCGGAAGGTTATCGCCACCAGAAGTGCGGCAATGGGAAGTCCAATTGTCCCCACGCTTACATCCATCAGATCCAGGATCCTTGATCCAAAAAATCTCAGATCCAGGGAGCTGTAGCTCAGAGCGGAGGGGGTACCTAGGGCTACGAGGAGGATCATCAGAAGGATGCTCGCTCTCTTTCTGCTCGATTTGGTTTGGCCCATGATGGCAGCCACATTCATCTCCATCATGGATATCGACGAGGTGAGGGCGGCGGAGAACAGGAGAGCAAAGAAGGCCACGGAGAATATTTGGCCGTAAGGCATCAGCTCAAATGCTCTGGGCAAGGTGGTGAAGGCAAGCTCTGCACCTGCGGCAGGCTCCAGGCCGAAGGTGAAGACCAAAGAGAAGATGGCTATCCCCGCCAGCATAGCGGCCAGAAGATCGGAGAAGGTGATGATCAATGCTGACTGTGGTATATCCATATCGTCCTCCAGGTGGGCGCCATAGGTGATGAGAATGCCCATGCCCACTGACAGGGAGAAGAATGCCTGGCCAATAGCCGCGCTCCATACATCAGGACGGCGGAGCATGGAATAATCCGGCTGGATAAAAAAGTCCATGCCGGGATGAAATCCGGGGAGGCTGACGCAGAACAGGACCAAAGCCACTAAAATGAGAAATGCGAACGGGATCATGATCGATACGATCCTCTCAATTCCCATGTTCACCCCCAGGCTCACAATCAATCCCGTCGCCAGCACTGAGATCAAGAAATATGCTAATGGCTCTAGCGATGAGGTGAAGGAGGAGAAGGTGACTGTAGAGCCCAGAAGAGAGAAGAGCAGATATGCCAGGGTCCAGCCCATTATGACCAGGTAGTAGCTCAGGATTAAGAGGACGATCAGGCAGATCAGCCAGCCGACGATCTCAAACCGTTTTCCGGCCCGGCCAAAGGAGGCGACCAGATTTCTCCTCCAGTGCCTTCCCACCGCCATCTCCAGGATCATGAGGGGGACAGCGAGGCAGACTACCGCCAAAAAATAAGGAATTAGATAGGCTCCGCCTCCATTCTGTCCCACAACCATTGGGAAGCGCCAGATATTGCCTATGCCCACCGCCGAGCCTATGGCGGCCAGGACGAAGACCAGGCGAGAAGACCATCTCTCCAACTCTTTAACACCTCTTCTTTCCGCTCAAAAACGGGTGGATCGGGTTGGTTCAATTAAGGATCGAACTGAAAACCGGCAGCCAGCAAAAAGAAGGCGATTCCAGAAAAATTGAAATCAGGCCCTCTTTTCTGTTCTCACGATCAGAACCGGGCGGTTGGCGATCCTGGCGGTGTCATAGGTCGTGCTGCCGACAACCATCTGCTCCAGCCAGCCGGCTCCGTGTGAGCTCATGGCAATCAATGATGCATCCTCGTTGTCTGCCAATGAGCTGATCTCATGCGGCGCATCTCCCACCTTGACATGGGTCGTAACCTTCAGCCCAGGCCTATCAATCTCCTTGACGATGGAGTTGAGCTTGCTGCCAGCCACCCGCACAGCAGCATCTATCTGCTCGTCGCTCTCGCCGCTGGATACGACATACACCAGCCCGATCTCGCTTGTCTCTTTCATTCCTTTGACGAGGAGTATCGCATCCTTTGCGGGATCTGAGAAGTCCGTGGGGCAAATGACCTTGGTAAAGAGGCTCCTGCAGAACCGGCCCAGGTTATCTCCCTCTAAAACCTTGTATCGCATTATCAGAAGATCGGTTTGCCCATAGCGCAGAACATCGCGGGAGACGCTCCCAAGAAGTAGGCCGCTTATCCGCCCCCTTCCCCGCGCCCCAACCATTATCAGCGTAGCATTCTCCTCATCTGCTACCCTCTGGATGGTCTTTGCTATACTTCCCTCCATTATCGTCTCCACCCTGGTCTTGACCTCGATCCTGAGGGCTTCAAGGTAGCGCTTCTGCTCTTCGATCTTTTCTTTGGCCTCTGCGACCTCGGCTGTCGGATCCCATACCCGCTCCACGGCCTTTCTTTGAATCACATGCAAGAGCACCACAGTCTTCTCACCGGGAAGCTCGGCTATGCACTCAAGCAAGTTCTGCGAATACCTGGAAAAATCGGTTGGAATGAGAATTCTCTGAAACATAATAGCATTTAGGCTCAACAGTTTATCAATGTAGTGGTATTAAGTGGAAGACTTATTATCTCAGAGATGAGTTGGGATCGAATATGTTTAGGAAGAGGCATGTGCTCAGCATGCGAGAGTTTTCCAAAGAGGAGATCGATTCCGTTCTGGACCTTGCCCAGTCTCTGGAGCCCTTGGCTCGAGGCAAGAAGAGCAGTATGCTCGCGGGCAAGATTCTGGCTCTCCTCTTCTTCGAGCCCTCAACCAGAACCCGAATGTCCTTTGAGACGGCGATGAAGCGACTGGGAGGAAGCGTGATCAACCTGGGTCCAGCGGAAGGCAGCTCCATCTCCAAGGGTGAATCGCTGGCAGATACGGTTCGGGTGATAGGTGGTTATGCCGATGCCCTGGTCATCCGCCATCCCAAGGAGGGGTCAGCCCGCCTGGCTTCCCAGTTCTCGCCCGTGCCGGTGCTCAATGCCGGTGATGGAGCAGGTCACCATCCCACCCAAACCCTGCTGGACCTGTATACCATCAGAAAGGAGAGCCGCCTGGAGAATTTGCATGTCGCCCTGGTAGGCGATCTGAAGTACGGCCGCACCGTCCACTCCCTGGCCTATGCCCTCTCCCTTTATGGAGCAGATATCACCCTGGTCTCCCCGCCCACCCTGAGGATGCCCGATCCCATCAAGGCCGACTTATCGAGCAAAGGCACCATTGTGCGCGAGACAGCCGACCTGGGCGAGGTGATAGACAATGTGGATGTGCTCTATATGACCCGCATCCAGAGGGAGAGATTCCCTGACCCGGTGGAGTACCAGAAGGTGGCAAGCAGCTACCGGATTACCCCTGAATCTCTGGCCGGCTCACAGCAGAATCTGATCATCATGCATCCCCTTCCCAGGGTGGATGAGATCTCACCTTCTGTCGACGACAGCTCTCATGCTCGCTATTTCCAGCAGTCCTTTTATGGGGTTCCGGTGAGAATGGCTCTATTGAAGATGCTCCTAGAGGGTGATCAGGTTGACTGATTTTTCCGCGATGACAGATAAAAATAACGAAAAAATCGATAAAAATAAAGAAGAGCCCGGAGGGCTCCGGGTCAAGCCCATCAATAATGGAACGGTCATCGATCACATTGCCGGTGGTCAGGCGCTGAACGTCCTCAAGATCCTGGGCATATCCGGTACCACAGGAGCTACTGTTTCCGTGGTGATGAATGTGGAGAGCAAGAAGCTGGGCAAGAAGGATATAGTCAAGGTCGAGGACCGGGAGCTGCGAGAGGAGGAGCTGAACCGGATCGCACTGATAGCTCCTGCTGCCTCCATCAATATCATTCGTAACTGCAGGGTGATAGAGAAGCGACCGGTGGACCTGCCCGATGAGATCGTGGGCGTGGTGCGCTGCCAGAATCCCAACTGCATATCCAATACTCATGAGCCGATAAAATCCCGAATGCTGGTCAAAGTAAAAAATCCGGTATTGCTCCGCTGCCTTTACTGCGAGCAGCCCCTTGCAAATGGGATTGCAGAATACTTGATCTAGTGGGGCGGCCGGATGGAGAACCGACCGCCCAAGCCATAGGGGATGCGAAAGTATAAGATAGGATCGTCGCAAATTGACGGCCCAGGTTGAGAATAAAGTTCCAGTAATATCAGGATGGAGTAAGAAATGACGGTTAAAAATGGCGATTTCATCAGAATTGACTATACAGAGTTCGTTGATGGCCAGGCAATAGCCACCACCGTTAAGGATCTGGCAGAGGAAAAGGGAATTTTCAGCGAGGAGATCCAGTACGGCCCACATCTGGTGGTGGTGGGAGCAGGCCAGCTGGTAAAAGGCTTTGAGAGCGATCTGGTCGGAAAAGAGATAGGCTACTCTGGAAGGGTGGAAATGGATCCCGAGAATGCCTTCGGCCTGCATGATCCCAAAAATATAGAACTAGTGCCGTTGAACAGGTTCAAGGAAGAAAGGCCAGTTCCCGGAATGCGGGTGGGCATGGATAACCGGACGGGTACGGTTACCAGGGTGATCGGCAGAAAAGTGAGCATAGACTTCAACCATCCTCTGGCAGGAAAGACTGTAGTCTACGAGTACACCATAAGGGAAACGGTTGAGGATCAGACCGAGAGGCTGAAAGCCCTTATCAAGACCTTTGGCCGGGTGGATCTTGAAGCGGAGATAAAGGATGAGGTAGCGGTGATCACCGTACCCTGGGAGCTGAACTATTATAAGGAATGGGTTATGATCCGCCGCGGTCTGGCTGAGATGATAATCCAGCATCTGGGCATGAAAGAGGTGCACTATATCGAGAAGCACACGGGAGAGAAGGTCCGGGCTGAGCTCATATCCCCTCCAGGAAAAGAGAGCGGATCTGAGGGGCCCCAGGATATGGAATCAAAGACAGCAGAGGAGAGTTCGGTCTCTGGTGATGCGGCGGTCTAAAAGACCAAGATATAAATAAAATTATAAAATCTTTTTTTCTTTTACTTTTTGATTATAGGGCTTCGAAGGCATTGCATCCGTTGGTTTGTATCGTATTGCATGGAGAGGCCCGGGCTGCATATTCAGCCGGGCCCGCCATCTAATGCCAGCGCCCTTTGATCTTTCATCGGATATTCTATATGCTATTCATGCTTCAGCGGAAGTAGAATCCGCTGCGATATGACGACCAGGACCAGCTGTTCGTGTAGTAGTATGTGGTAGCGCCCAGCCCGTAGACATTTGCTGCCCACCAGGGATCATAGACCACAGGATCGTAGACCACAGGGGCAGTATATGTATAGACGGGAGTGTAGGTCGGGTAATAGTAGGTCGGATAGTAATAGGTTGGGTAGTAGGTATAGGTCGGATAATAGCTATAGCTGTAGTAATATGCACCTGGGCTGAGCCAGTCGTAGAATCCGCCGAAGTCATGATAACCATCAGACGGGCCTCCGTGGTGATGAGATCCGCCGTAATCCTCGAAGGCTGCCCCTACGGCAACTAAGAGTCCCAATGCGAGCACTGCCAATATCAACTTGATTGCTTTTATTTCTGATTCCTCCATGCACCTTGTTCCCTAGCCAAATATTAAAAGGTGGTTTTTATGTAGATATCACCTAGCTTCTATATGAATCCTCCATGAACCTCTTGATGCTGAATTAATCCATTTCGGAGGCAGGAGGGGGCAATCTGGAATTAAAAAAAATAGTGTTGCCGCTCTAAAACTTGCTGGCACATAAACGATATCAATCGGCATGGCACCCCTCAGCGGTCATGATATCCTGACAGGGCGTTAATGCTCTTCTCCGATGGAGGCGTAGCCTTTTCGATATCAATCGACCAGTAATCTTCCTCGCGAAGATCCATAAAAAATCAGATCAGTAGTAACCCTGTCATTCATTGTGCGCGCCGGTCATTGATCAGGCACTTCTATATGCAGGGTGTTCAGCATATCCCTTATAACCTCCCAGGGGAAGGTGGATATGACCCGGCAGTCGGTATTTCCCCTGTAGATCCCGTCCTCATACTCTTTGCCATCGGGAGAGTAGCTGGCCGCGACGATCAGATCGCCCTCCTCATACTGCCCCCCGCCCAGATTCTGCCTCTCGAACCTAAAGTTGCCCAGCACCCCTGGCTTTCCATCGATCAAAGGCTGATAGATGGCCGGCTCGTCAGCTCCTGCATTTATGAGGGCGTCCCAGACGATATACGCATTGGCAGTAGTATTGGCGAGCATGGGCACATCATATCTGGTGAGAATGAGGAAGATGAAGTGATCGCTGCCGTCTACAGTCAGATTGTATCGGGTGAAATTGATCCCATCTGATGTAACGCCCTGAGTGGGTGCTTCAACCACCACGATGTAGTCCTCAGTGGTGTTCATATCAAAAGAGACATTGTAGGGCCCTACCGGCCCGGATTCATGAGCTGCAGAGGCCAAAGAGGCCAGTTCCAACACCATAAGAAGGGTTAGAGTGAATAGCTTTCCTTTCTCATGCATCGCTCGTGCCGCCATCATCATTAAAAGGCCAATTCTCCTGGGACCCATTTTATCCTTTTGGTAGCAGGCAGATGCGTCTGGCCCTGGATACTGCAGTCAGCCATCATCCCGCCAGCTGATCGATCCGGCCAAAGAAGGAAGGTCGATCAGCCGTAAGCGGGCAGATCGATCAGCCTGGGATCGGTGAGCGCCCGGCCTACGGTGAAGTGGTAGAGGTCCTGGTACCCTAAATCGAACAGGCCCAGCATGCGGTGAACCATATCATCGAAAAAGCAGCCTATGCCGCAACCCCTGTAGCCCGTTGCCTCGCTTGACAGGTAGAGTGCCTGGCCGATCATGCCGCATTCCCAGTAGAGCCGGGAATAAAACCAGGGACCATATTCCCCAATAGGATCTTCAAACCGGGATATCATAGCGACGGCAAAGCATCCGTCCGATGCAATACCCTGCCCACAGGACGACTCTTTGGCTGCCAGACGGGCGTCGCCCTGGGCCAGCTGGTAGAGCTCCAGGCCCGGTGGCGTGCGCGATGGCCTCTCCCAGAAAAAGTCCGGATCCATCGCTCCTCGCAGATCCTCTTTTGCCCTTTCATCTCGCAAGAAGATGTACAGCCCCCGGTCCATCTCCTCCACCCGGTGGACGAAGAGCACCGGATTGACCTGTAGCCTCCAGGGCAGGCCGGGCTTTGCCCGCTCGGGCATCGTCGCCTTCAGGATGGCATGAAAACTATCCAGTGGCATCGTGGCCCTCCCGTCCATGGCCTGCGCGCTGCGCCGCCTGCGAAATAGGTGGCAGTATTCCCTGATTGCATGTTCAGATGCATAGCCAGTTGTTTCTTTTGATGGATCTGAGTTATCTTTTAATGAAAACCGCGCTATCTCTTCTGCCTTGACATCAGATCGCGAGAAGATATCAGGGGTGGTGAGCTTTTTCGCTGCCTCGCTTACCATATCGATCTCCTGCCAGGGAACGATGCTTGGGCTCAGGATATTGGGTCGAAGGGATAGAGGCTCAGTCTCTATCCCGGAGATCAGGCACTCATCTATTCTGTGGACCCTACCATCGCTGAATAAGGCTAGCATCACATCGGGTCGCTCTTTTCCTGTGGGGCCATCCGTCATTTTATCCGGCTCATTCCATAGAATCCTGGCCAGGTCGTCCGTGCCCAACTCCTCCTGCAGGGACAGCGTCCAGCCCAGGCAACATGCCGCCTCGCCAGCCGCAGCCAGAGCATGCCCCAGATCCAGCATGCAGTAGCGAAAAGCCCTCGCTCCATACTTCCAGGACTCACGCCAGTAGATGGTGGTGAGGATGAGCAAAATGGTGCCCGAGGGAAGGTGAAGAGACTGCCAGCTCTCCTCTCTTATGCCAGCCAAAAGCTCCAGGGAATGATCCTTCGGCTGATAGTGATAAACGCCTGGAGAGAGATCCAGTTCCTCCCCCCCTCCAGCCAAAAGATAGCATTCCGTGGGATGGAGGTTGCCGCTGGATGGATTGACCCTTAACGTCCATTCTGCGCCCGCAACTGCTTTCCTGCCGGAGAGGGCAAGGCTTTCGAAGAAGAATCGAGAGAGGTTTTCGCTTGTAAGAGGAGATGGCCTGAGCTTTCCAGTCATCCCTTCGAATCCCAGGCGATCAAGAGCCAATCGCTTTGATCCCTCATAGCTGCGGAAGGGATCTGGCTGATTTGACCAGTCCATCCTCCCCGGGCCGCGTGCCATTCGATTGGGCTGGTGCTTGGTCTGCTGATGATAAGCTATGATCCGTTCCAATGCGCCGGACGTAGAATTATCCCTCCATTCAATCTTGAAAAGCCCCCCTTGGGTTGTCGTCCTCCGTGCGCTCTGTGACTCCACATGAAAAACTTAAAAAAACAAGATGCTGCGGATCATCCGCATCCCTCCTTCAAATCTTTCTCCACCAAGTATCCTGCCTGACTGATGATCTTTATCATCTCGTCGATATCCATCATTCTTATGGGCGAAACAGAGCTGGGAATTTTTGGTTTGGTTTTCGTGACCTCTGGTTCTTGATAATTCTCGTGATTCATAAGCAAATGATAGATGATGCAGAGCACTTTTCTGGCGAGCGCAACGGTTGCAATATTCTTCTTTCCGCACCTCGCCAATATCCTCTGGAAGAATCTCATTAACCTTGAATTCTTCTTGGTCCTGGATATGGCTTTTGCAACTTCCACCAAGATCCTTCGCATATGCTTAGATCCCGTCTTAGTGATCTTCCCAGTTCGCAGCTTCCCTGCCGATTGGTAGACCGAAGGCACAATACCGAAGTACTTTGCCATCTTATCCGCACTCGGAAAGTCCCTGTAATCTCCCATTTCTGCAATAATGGTAGCTGCCGAAATGAATCCAACACCTGGAACAGACAAAATAATTTTCAAATCATCCTCGAAGGGTTTGACTTTTTCGGCGATCTCAGCTTCCAGAATTTTTATCTTCTTGCTAATATCATCTATGACATCAAGATTTGCCTTGATCAAAAATACCTGAACGGGATCTAATCCATTCTTGATGGCTTCTCTGAGTTCGTCCTCCTTTTTCCGAATCCTCTTCGAAGGTATTCCAGATATGATCTGATCGATCGTCTTTCCTTCCAGAAGCCTATCAATGATATATCTTCCAGATTTGCCAAAAGAGTCGGATATGACTGAGGAGAGCTTGATGCAGCAGGTCGAAAGTGATTGATGAATCTGGTTCTTGATTTTGGACCTTGCATTGACCAGTGTCTCACGAGCACGAGTTATGCTTCTTAGATCTCGGTAGTCTTTTGGATAGATTCTGGAGGGCGTGATGAGATTATTGAGACAATATATCGCGATTCGTTCCGAATCAAGTTTATCGGTTTTCTTGTGCTCAATATTCCGGATCTGATATGCATTGGCCAGGATAAATTCGACATGACCTTCTAGAATGGTGAAGATAGGATACCAAAAACCTCCCGTGGATTCTACAGCCAGCCTCTGGCATCTGTGGTTTATTATCCAGGATCTGAATGCCAAGAGGCCATCTTGGTTCATATTAAAACGTTCTTGGAGCTTCAATCCACTTCGGGATATCATTGTAGCAATAAGAAAATCCTTGTGGATATCTGCTCCGCAAACTATTTCCTTATCTGAGTCCATCGTCTCACTTGCCTGATATGGGCAGATGATGATCACTCGTGCGTGCAACTTCACATACGCGTTCAAAGACGCATTTGGGCATCCACGAGATCATGGTTGTCTTTGTGTCGAGATCATGTCTCAGGTCACAGATCAACCTTCACTGCCCATATCAGCCTTGCCTATGGCTCTATGGGTTTTTCATGCTTTGGGCATGATCCCCGCCTGAGGATCATGGGCTCTTTGTGGTTTATTCCCGTATATACCACTAGGGCTGCAATTTTGAACTATCCTAATCAGCTGTCCCGGGGATAGGACCCCAGAACCTTGACCATTCCCGCTTTTTCCCTAATTTTTTCCAGGGCGTCCAAAACCACGCTGTTATCCTGATGCCCTTCCAGGTCGATATAGAAGTAGTAGTCTCCCAGACCTCGACGGCTGGGCCTGGACTCGATTCTGGTCAGGTTTATGCTGCGTTGGGCGAACTCCTGCAATATGGAATAAAGTGCCCCCGGCCTGTCCTTAGCCAGATGGATGACGAGCGAGGTTTTATCCTTGCCCGTGGCCCCGGGGATCTGCCGCCCTGCTACTATGAATCGGGTGACGTTTTCCCTCACGTCCTGGACATCTCTGGCCAGGACGCGCAGGCCATACCTTTCTGCTGCGCCTGCGTCGGCAATTGCCGCCATCTCCCCAAATTCCTGGGCCAGGCGGGCGGCATGGCTGGTCGATCCCGTGGTCCTGGTCTCCGCTCCTGGATAGTGCTCCCTTATGAACTGGCGGCACTGAGCCAGAGCCTGGGGATGTGAGAGAATGATCTTTATCTCGCTCTCTCCCTGGCCCACCAGGCAGTGCCTAACGGGAACGTTAACCTCCCCCACGATCACCACATTCAAGCGCAGAAGAAGATCATTGACCACCGTCACCGCACCCTCCAGGCTGTTCTCCAAAGGGACGATTCCATAGTCCAGCTCGCCTTCTTCCACCGCCTGCAAGACTCCATCAAAGTCCTTGAAATAGACTAGGACTGTGGAGGGCATGCCCTCTGACCAGATTAAAGCCGCCTTCTCTGAGTAGGTCCCCTCAGGGCCGAGGACTCCGATCCTAGTCTTCAAACTCCCTCCTGCCCACGATCCTCCAGCTCCCGTATCAGCTCAGCCGCCCGGTCCACATTGATCCTCCGCTCCGCAGCCATGCGGGCAGCAACCAGCTCGATGAGGTCGCACTTCGCTCCCGCCTGGACGGCCACATTGCGGGCATGCAAAGACATATGCCCCCTCTGAATTCCCTCTGAGGCCAGGGCCCTGAGGGCTGCAAAGTTCTGGCAGAGGCCCACCGCAGCGATTTTGCGGGAGAGGTCATCTGCGCTTTTCACCGCAAGGATCTTCACTGCAGTCTTCGCCACTGGATGGACCCGGGTCGCGCCTCCCACCAGTCCCACCGCAACAGGAAGCTCAATCGTTCCCACTAAATCGCCATCCCTGTTCCTCTCATACCTGGTTAAAGACATGTAGCGGCCAGTTCGGGAGGCATAGGAATGAGCTCCTGCCTCCACTGCCCGGGTATCGTTTCCTGTGGCTAAAACCACTGCCGTCACCCCGTTCATGATTCCCTTATTGTGGGTTGCCGCTCGATAGGGATCGACCACCGCCAGCTCTGCTGCCAGGATGATGCCGTCCACCACCTCCGGGCCGCCGATATCCTCCGCCCTGAATACCGCTTTAGCCCTGGCTAAACGAAGATCAGCCAGATTGGAGATGATCCTGAGATAGACCCGGCCCCCAGCTATTTGCTCTATCCTGGGGGCCAGAGCCTCGGCCATGGTGTTGACCGCGTTCGCCCCCATGGCATCCCGGCAGTCGACTATGAGATGGGTGACGACCATTGGCCCCAGCCGGGAGTCGATGACATAAACCTCGATGTCCTTAACCCCGCCACCGTACTTGACGAGCATGGGATCCAACTCATTTGCCATCGCCATCAGCTCATCCTTGTGGAGGAGGATGGCCTGGCGGGCGGCAAAGGGATCATCAATTCCCGTGGCCTGGATCTGGGCGCGCATAACCGGCCCGGTGCTGGAGGTTAAAAAACCCCCCCCTCCTCGGGCCATGCGGGCGCCGTTGCTCGCGGCGGCGATCACCGAGGGCTCCTCAGTGGCCATTGGTATGAGGACCTCCTGGCCATCGATTACAAAGTTGGTGGCTATGCCCAAGGGCACCTGGAACATTCCGATCACATTCTCCACCATCTTCTCAGCCTGATCAAGGACCAGACCCCTCTCAACCTGAGAGATCTCCTCTGATCCAACTGCCACTTGCTCTGCCACAGCCTTGAGCCTCTCATTTGGAGGAAGCTTGTAGAATCCTGGTATTCTGGAGGTCATCGTTATCAGATATCTGGATGACACTGAGAAGGGAAAAACTTTATTCCCATAATCACGAGTGGGTTTAATGAGCGACATCAAATCATTGCTGGAAAAGCTGAGCAACGCCCACGGCATATCCGGATGGGAAGGGTCGGTGCAGAAGATCGTACGGGAAGAGATCTCTCCTTATGTAGATGAGGTGAGAGTGGACAAGCTTGGCAATCTCATTGCCACGAAAAAGGGAGACCGCCCATCGATTATGATCGATGCCCATGCGGACGAGATCGGTCTGATGGTAAAACAGATTGATGAGAAGGGTTTCATCCGCTTCATTCGCATTGGCGGCTGGTTTGACCAGACCCTGCTAAATCAGAGAGTCATCATCCATACCAGCTCCGGCCCGGTGGTGGGCGTGATCGGCTCAAAGCCTCCTCATGTTATGAAGGATGAGGACAGAAAGAAGGTGGTAGAGGCCAGAGATATGTTCATCGATATCGGCTGCTCAAACCAGGCAGAGGTAGAGGAGCTGGGAATCCTGCCGGGCACGCCAATATCCATAGATCGAGAGTTCGTACCGATGCATGGAGACACTGTAACTGGCAAGGCCTTCGACAACCGCGCCGGCCTGGTTATTATGATCGAGGCTCTTAAGAGGACCAAATCAAAATCAACCATCTATGCAGTGGCCGCAGTGCAGGAGGAGGTGGGATTGAAGGGAGCAAAGGTCGCCGCTTTCGGCCTGGACCCGGATATCGCCATCGCCTCAGATGTGACCATACCCGGAGACCATCCGGGGATTGAGAAGAAGGATGCGCCCATAGAGATGGGCAAAGGCCCGGTACTGGTCGTGGCCGACGGCTCGGGAAGAGGGTTGATCGCTACTCCGCAGGTGATTGAGTGGCTGGTGGGGACGGCCAAGGAGTTTGAGATTCCGGTGCAGCTCGAGGCCTCGGACGGCGGGACGACTGATGCCACCTCCATTTACCTAACTCGATCCGGGATTCCCACCGGCGTGATCAGCGTCGCCACGCGCTATATCCACTCGCCAGTAGAGGTGCTGAATTTAAATGATATAGAACGGGCAGCAGATCTTATGGCCAGAAGCCTGGAGACGGCGTCCAGATATTTCAAAGAATGAGGCGTTGCCGTCAAATCGGCTCAACTCTTTTTTATTCTGCTCGCTTTATTCTGCAGTTTCAAAAGATAGCACCTTTTAATTAAATATGAAAAAGAAAAAGTTTTCACCGGAGTGATCCGGTGACCTTCCTCGACCTTTCAGCTTGAGCCGATCAAGCTAATCACAAAGTAGCCCAGGACTACACCCACCACGAATACAATGGCAAAGGAGGCATAGAGCAAGGGAGTTCCCAATACTAGAGCTTCCATTCAGATCATCTCACTACCAGGACAGGAATCGTGGCCCAATAAAGAACCTTCTGTGCAACGCTTCCGATCAATAGCTTAGTGGCACCGGACTCCCCGTGGCTTCCCACGACGATCAGATCGGCTTTCTCTGCCCCTGCGGTATCTATGATTGCTGTTGCGGGTGCGCCGATTCTCACCACGGTGTCGATATTTACGCCGGCAGAGGCACCCATGGATTTGAGCTCTTCTACTGCCTTCTCTCCTGCAGCCTTCAGCCTGGCCTCGACATCCTTTCTATCTGATCCAAGTTGGCGAACGGCGCTTGCAATAACGACTTCGTTGACAACATTGAGCGCTATGACCTGTGCTCCCAGCGCCTTTGCGAGCTCCATGCCCTCCTTAGCGGCTGCTTTAGATTTCTCTGAGCCATCTGTGGCGATCAAAATCCGCTTGTACATCCTATCCCACCTTTGAGCCGTTATCTCACGGACATTGTATAAATAGCTATCTTCCAGATTCCAGAATTCTAATAGCCAGCAACGCCGCATTCTCACCATTGTCGATGCCAACACATGCCACTGGAACGCCTGGAGGCATCTGAACAATGGAGAGCAATGAATCCAGGCCACCCAGCTTCGCGCTAACTGGAACCCCTATCACTGGGCGATGAGTCTGGGAGGCGATGACTCCCGGCAGGGCAGCAGAGAGGCCGGCAACGGCGATGAAGACGTGGGCGTCGGTTCCAGATACATACCCCTCCAGCTCTTTGGGATTTCTGTGTGCGGAAAGCACTCGATGCTCAAAGGAGACGCCCTCATCCTTCAGCCTGCCCAAAATCCTGTCCACAATCAGCTGATCTGATTTGGACCCCGAAATAACAGCAATATCAACCATGGCTGCTCCAAGAGATCAATTTTGGCCAAAAATCCTTCCATCACATCAAGGGTTTCATCGAGAGCTCAGCTCTGATTCTCGCCCTGAAGCTCTTGCTGCTTTTGGGTGCTCATACGGATCAGAATCTCGTAGATATTTTTTACGGCACCAGCATCCAGATTCTTCTCCGTGGCCAGGTCCATCGCCCGTCTCAAGACTCGGCCTTCCTGCTCAGGATCGCGGATCGGCTTTCCCTCTCTCCTCTTGACCTCGAAGATCCTTTTGGTGATTCCTATTCGTTTATCGATGAGCTCTATGATGGTTTGGTCGACCTCCTCGATATCACTCCTGTATTTATTTAGATCCGTCAAAATCCTTGCCCCCTGGATGCGCACCTGTTATTTGCTTTCGTTCTTATCACTCTTCCGCCCAATGCCCTCCAGGACTCTTCAAGCCCATCCATCTTGCTCTCATCGATCAGAGCAGCATAAGAGGGCCCGGTCCCCGAGAGGCTTGTGCCCCGTGCCCCCTTCTCCAGCGCCAGGATCAGGGGTTCAGACGAAAGGCCCAAAGCGGCGCAATAGGCCAGCCCATTCAGGGTCATAGCCCGGCCATAGTCGGCTTGCATGGCCAGATCGAAGGCCAGATCCGCCATCGGAGCAATGATCCTGGATCGAGAGATATCAGTATCCCGGGAGAAGATCCTCTGATCGGGAACCAGAAGCATAACACTGCAGTTGAGCTCATCCCTGCGAAGGAGGGACATTTCGCGATTGTCTGTGACCACCACCCCGCCGAGCATCGAGGCGAGAGCGTCATCCAGGGCGCCGGTTATGGTGACTCCAACCTCCCTTGCCGCCTCAACCCCGATCTTGGCAGCACTCACCAGATCCATATCCACGTCAAGTGCATCAAGTGTTGCCAGGATGACGGCATTGGCGGCTGCGCTGCTGCTCTTAAGGCCGCTAGCTATGGGAATCTCGCTGGATGTTCTCACCCGACCCCCGTATTCAAGGCCCAGATGGTCCAAGACCCTCTCCACACAGCGCTCAATCAAGCGGGTATCCACCCCTGGGACCTCTCCCTTGATTCCAGAAGAGTGGTCCAGCTCAACCACGGCCCGGGTTACAAGCTCGATGGCAAAGGCCGAGCCCTTCCAGGTTGCCACGGCATTTATAATGGAGGCAGCACCGTTCGACCATCCGTATCCTTTCATTTTCATCATCAGATCCAATCCTCAGGCCTGCTCTATCTCGAAGATCTTCCTGAGCTTTTCCAGATCCAAAGCAAACTGCACCTCACCCGCCCGTGAGTACTTGGCAATCATCTTATCAAGATACTCCAGTTCGGCGATTGATGAGACGAAGTTCGGCGGGTAGCTTCCCAGCTCAACCAGGGGCATGACCACCACTCCACCCTTGCTCGTCGATTCCTCCAGACCCTTTACCACCACCACGAAATTAAAGCTCTTGAATCCCAGGCCACGGGCGATGTTCTTGGCGAAGCTGTTCATCTGCTGGACCCTTCGGGAAGAGAGATCCTTATAGGCGGCGGGCGAATCCTTGTACTCAATGAACATTATGGAGTCTTCCGACCATAGAATAGCATCATACTCCACTACAGCGATTGAGTTTTTCAATGCCACCACGTTGAAAAGGACTCCGCGACACCAGTTTATGTTAAGGTGAATCCTGAAGTCCGCCTCGGTCAGAGGAGTGTTCCTGGTCTTCAGAACATAGGGGTCGCTTGACAGCTCGATCATAACTGACCTTTTCGATCTTTTGCTAAATGGACTTTTCCAAGGATACTGCCATCTCCATTTTGAGTATACAATCTCAGAGGTTCGGCGGCCCTCCAATCCATCGGCCCAGTGCCCATTTATCCAGAAGGGCAAAAACCACTATCGTATGAGGTTCACAAGCAGGTCATAGGGGGTCTGAGGGCGTATCATTGTGACGAGCGCCCCGGCATAGAGCGCTTTTTTGAAGAAGGGTCCTTTGGAGACGAGCCCCTTTCCAGAGAGGCCGCAAATCAGCCTTTCTATCTCTTCATCCTTCATCTGGCCGAGGGTCTGAAGAGATGACCGGCCCATGCGGTACTGCCAGTAGAACTCCCGCTTCCACCGCCGCACATATTCAAAGAGCGAGCGATGAGATACATCATCCTTCAAGACGGCTTCCCCCGCCACTATGCCGCAGATGGTGCCGGCTCGCATGCTGTAGGCCAGGCCGCTCTGGCCGGCTGCGCCGCCAGCGACCATCAGGGAGTCGGCCACCATCTCTCCTGGCATGACGCATATGGGATCGCCTCCCCTCCTGACAGATAGTACCTTCATCCGGTCGATATTTTTGTACTGGGAAGCCTTTTGGGCCTTGAAGAGCCTGCTGAATCTATCGAAGAATGGCTGCACATTTTGGCCGTGGCCGCGCACGAACACCCCTATTGTAGCCCGATCACCTCCGGCGGGCGAGAATGTGGCCTTCCAGCCCGGTGCCATGCTTCCCACCCAGTACTGGAAGAACATCTCCTCGCCCAGATAGGGGTATTCTATATCTGCTTCCATTGCCCAGGCTATATCCTCTGGGTGGCGCATGGGCTTGAGGCCTGCCTTCTCCGAGAGGCCGGACTGGACCCCAGAGGCATCTATCACCACTCGCGCATGAATCTGGACTCCCTTCAGGCCGACCGTCCTTCCATTGCCTTCCAGGTGGAGGCTCCGGACCTCACCGGAGAGAAGGGCGACTCCTGCCTTCTCTGCCAGATGGAGATAGTGGCGGTCAAAGGCATCCCGGTCTATGAAGTAGCCTTTGGCAGGAATGGTGACCCCCCTGCCCGAGGGGCTGAGAATGCGCATGCCCTCTAGCTCCTTTTTCAGCAGACAGTCCTTGATCTCGATTCCAGAGACTGCCGCCATTCCCTCGAAGAGGGTGTTGGCATCATGGTGCAGGCGGCCGAGGTTTCTGTCCAGCAGCATAACGCTGGCCCCACCCTCCGCAGCGGATATGGCCGCCATCATACCAGCAGATGAGGCGCCCACTACCAGTACATCGCAGTTCACAAAAATAGATCATATATTCAGATGAGATGAACCTTTCCCAGAAATAGAAGGCAAAGCCAAACCTGATATCTGGCTGGGCCAGAATCAGGCGGTGATCTTTGTCCGGGCGATATACTTGATCAGCTCTGGACCGAGCCTGGCCTTTTTCTGAATCTGGTTTGCCACCTCGTCCATGCTGGCCCCACTGGCTGCAAGGGAGCGGATCTCATCGATAGTGGTATCATCCACGGTGAAGTACTCATCCAGATCCTTTCTGTGGCCCCAAACATCGCCCTCTAATAGCTCTATGCCCTGCATATCGAGGAACACCTGGATAGCGTTGGACATGGTCTTACGGTAGGAGGGTGGTACTTGAATCATTCTTAGCCTTGGGCATCTCTGCATCAAGTTGAGAAAATCTACATTGCTGGCCCTGAATGCCAGATGAACCGTCTTCTCATTTGGATTAAGGTTTGATATCTCGTTTCTAGCACTTACAACTCTAAGTCTCATCTCTAATCAGCTCCAACCCTTAAAGGGCAGTAGTATTATTAATAGATACTTCCGCTGTACACTTCCGTACAAATCGAGCACAAGATAACTTAATAGCGGCAAAAATTTAGTTCATCTGTTCTTTTGAAAGAGAGAGAAAGAAGCATTTGCGTTCGCATCGCTCCAGGCAAATAGTC
Source organism: Methanothrix soehngenii GP6 (assembly GCF_000204415.1). Taxonomy (NCBI): domain Archaea; kingdom Methanobacteriati; phylum Methanobacteriota; class Methanomicrobia; order Methanotrichales; family Methanotrichaceae; genus Methanothrix; species Methanothrix soehngenii. Next base: position 2,266,478 of record NC_015416.1, read on the forward strand.
CCAAGCTCCTGAGTTGATTGCTAATAAAACCTTTCGCAAGTGCCATTGATTCGCTTTGCGATAAGTTCAGCCAGCATATTAGAGGCTTTTCTGATTCAATTCCCAAAAAAAAAGCTTCTATGCAATAACTTTTAAGAAATATTATGCAAATGTGCAGAGTTGGTGGAAATTAGTCATCTAATGAGATTTTTTAACACATTACAGCTAAAAAAAAATGCATCGCGATTCTCAGGAGAGGAATACCACCGCCAGGCTAAAATGGAGGGGCTCGCGACAGTTGACTCATGATATCCCAGATCGATGCAAGCGCTTGATCCATGGCAGCTTGATCGATGGAAGCTCTTGATACAATATTCATTAGGCGAAGGGATTTTAAAGAGGGACCAAATAAGAGGTGATCTTTATGGGCAGGGTAATGCTTACAGAAACGGTTTTTAGAGATGCTCATCAGTCTCTGCTGGCCACCAGAATGAGGACCAGGGACATGCTACCCATAGCAGAGCAGATGGACCAGGTCGGCTTCTTCTCTCTGGAGGTTTGGGGGGGAGCTACCTTCGATAGCTGCATTCGCTATCTGAATGAGGATCCCTGGGAGAGGTTGAGAGCTCTTAAGAAGGCCATGCCTAACACCCCTATGCAGATGCTGCTTCGCGGGCAGAACCTGGTGGGCTACAGGCATTATGCAGACGATTTAGTGGACAGATTTGTGAAGCGAGCAGCCGAGAACGGGGTCGATATTTTCAGGATTTTCGATGCGGTCAATGATATAAGAAATATGGAGCGATCGATCAAGGCTGCCAAGAAGATGGACAAGCATGTCCAGGCCGGAATAAGCTACACCATCAGCCCCGTGCATAGCAATGAGCAATTTGCCCAGTTCGCCGTCCAGCTGGCAGAGCTTGGCTGCGACTCCATCTGCATCAAAGATATGGGCGGCCTGATCACCCCCAAGAATGCCTATGACCTCATCCGGGCCATAAAAAAGGAGGTCAACCTCCCGGTGAACCTGCACACCCACTGCACCAGCGGCATGGCTCAGATGAGCTACTTCCATGGTTGCCAGGCAGGAGTAGATATCCTGGATACTGCCATGTCTCCTCTCTCCGGCGGCAGCTCACAGCCGGCTACAGAGAGCCTGGTGGCAGCTCTGAAGGGAACCCCTTATGACACCGGCCTGGATCTAGAGCTCTTGACTGAGATCAAAAGATACTTCGAACGGATCATGGAGATCTATGCCCCGGTATTCAATGCCATCGCCTCCAGGGTGGACACCAATGTCCTGGTCTATCAGATTCCGGGGGGCATGCTCTCCAACCTGGTCAGCCAGCTGAATGAGCAGAAGGCCATGGACAAGTACGAGGAGGTGCTGGCAGAGGTGCCAAAGGTTCGCAAGGATCTGGGATATCCTCCCCTGGTCACACCCACCAGCCAGATAGTGACCACCCAGGCGGTCCTGAATGTGGTCACAGGCGACCGCTACAAGATGGTTCCCAAAGAGGTCAAGGATTACGTCAAAGGCCTGTATGGAAAGTCGCCCGCCATGATCGACCCCAAGGTCAGGATCAAGGTCCTGTGCGATGAGGACGCAGTCACCGTACGGCCTGCAGACCTATTGCCCCCCGAATATGAGGAGGCAAAGAAAGCAGTTGACGCCCTCGGCCTCGCCAAGAAGGAGGAGGATTACCTCACATACGCCCTCTATCCCCAGGTGGCCCTGAAGTTCCTCAAGGGAGCAGCCACAGAGGAATCCCTGGTTAAAAAAGATATGGCATCGGATCTGGGAGCTTCCCTAAAAGCCGAGCCCCTGGCCCTCAATGTCGAGATCGATGGCGAGGCCTATCTGGTCAAGGTGGCTCCAGCGGGCATGACCATTCAAGAAGCCCAGCCCAAGGCTCCCACTGATGGGGTGACCGTTCCCATGCAGGGCGTGGTCATCCGCTATAAGGTCAAGAAGGGCGACCGGGTGGCCAAAGGGGATCCAGTAGCAGTCCTGGAAGCGATGAAGATGGAGCAGAATATCCTGGCCAATAAGGATGGCAAGATAAGAGAGATCTATGTCAAAGAAGGGACTACAGTCGCTCCCGGCGATGTCTTGATATCCATTGAGTAGAGGAACCCTAAATCCGAGAGGAATGAATATTGACAGTTAAGAGAGAACAGGTGCTCATTGAGGCTCTGCCTTACATTCGGGAGTTCTATGATTCCATCATGGTCTTCAAGATCGGCGGCTCTATCATGTCCGACACCGCAGTGCTGGAGGACTTCATTCAGGATGTGGTGCTCCTGCGCTATATCGGCATCCATCCCATCATCGTTCATGGGGGCGGCCCGGAGATATCCCAGGCCATGGAGAAGTTCGGCAAGAAGGCGGAGTTCGTAGGCGGCCTGCGGGTGACCGATCGGGAGACCCTGAGCATTGCCCGCATGGTCTTGCTTGGTCACATCAATGCAGAGCTTGTCAACCTCATCGGCAAGCATGGGGGCAAGGGCATAGGCCTATCCGGCCAGGACGGCATGTTCCTGAAGGCCAAGAAGAAAGCTCTGCAGATGGTGGAGGGAAAGGAGCCTGTGGACCTGGGATTTGTGGGAGACGTGGAGAAGGTGGACCCGGAGATCCTGATGATCATGGCAGGAAAGGGCTACATCCCGGTTATATCCCCCATTGCCACCGATGATCAGGGAAATAACTTCAATGTCAATGCCGACACCGCTGCGGGAGCAGTAGCTATAGCCATGAGGGCGAAGAAGTTCTTCTCCATCACCGATGTGGAAGGAGTGCGCATGAATCCGGATGATCCGGCGAGCGTCATCTCCGAGTTCCCTGCTTCGGACTTCGGCCGGCTGGTGGCCGAGGGCATAATCAAGGGGGGAATGATCCCCAAGGTGGAGGCATGTGTATCGGTGGTGCGGAGTGGAGTGGAGAAAGCCCATATAATCGATGGCAGAAAGCACCATGCCATCCTGTTGGAGCTGCTCACCACAGAAGGAATCGGTACGATGATCAGCAGAAGCTGAATTGTGCTGCTATAACAATAGATCTGGGCATCTTCAGGATGGCAGGATGACGCTTTCGGCGTCCCTCCTGCCCGGGACTCATTTTATGCAATCAACCCTCATCGGTATCGCAATGATCTCCCTCTTGGACCTCTTCTTCCACCGCAGCCTCCTGGGGGCTGATCTTGCCGATCTTCACCCAGTAGTCTTTGATAGCAGCGCGCAGGGCATCGGCCCCCAGGTTTGAGCAATGCAGCTTTTGCGGGGGCAGCCCGCCAAGCTCACCGGCTACATCATCGCGGGTGATCTTGATCGCCTCGTCCAAGATCTTACCCTTTGCCATCTCCGTGACCATACTGGAGACGGCTATGGCCGAGCCGCAGCCAAAGGTCCTGAACTTGATATCGTCGATCCGGTCGTCCTTGACGTTGATGAAGATCTCCATGAGATCCCCACAGACGGGATTTCCCACTTTGCCGTAGCCGTCAGGATTCTCGATCACCCCCACGTTCCTGGGGTTCATGAAGTGATCCATAACTGTCTCATTGTAGCCTATCTGTGCCATCCATCTATCACCTTTCGCCATCACAAAATTTTATTTTATTGGAATGATTGGATCATCATCCAGCCTAGGTAGGCATTGATGATCATAAGAGCTATGGTCATCCGGCCGGACCATCTATGAATTGTCTGCAGCCTTTTATCCCTTTTCTTCAGCTGGATGAAACCCAGAACGGGAGTTAAGATCACCATTAAGGAGACGATGATGCCGAGATAGGCATGAGGTCCTCCTGGGGGCTGCAATCCCGCGCTTGCTGAGACCATATAGATGGCGACGGTAATCCCGGAAAGGGTCAATGCGGCTCCGGCGATCCCCAGGGTCCTATGAGCCTTCAACCACCATCTCTTCCCTTTCAGGTACCTAGCACAGACCATTCCCGCTATTAGGAAGAGAAGGCCGGATAACACCAGGAGGGCATGGTAAGGAAAGAGGATCAAGATCTTATCCTCGATGGGCTCGAGCTCATTTGCCGAGGCGGCTATGAGTGAGGAAGACGCTGCCAGCAATGCAATCGCCAGCCAGGATAATCGGAAAAAGATGCCTTTGCTGTTCATGACTGCCACCTTGCGGATCACTATGAAGGATATGCTACGTGAACTCCTCCCACGGCCTAAAGGCCGGGGCTTCCCTGCTGCTTCTTCGCTTTTACGCCGTCATAGCCCTCTGGCATCGGGGCGCGTTTCGCGGGAATTTTCGGTTTTCGTTTCATTGGCCCAAACTTGCATCAGATTCGCAATGCAGAGGTTCAGATCTCATCGGACAGGTTCGGGGTGTTCCCTCCCTACTCTGTGGAATCGTCTGGCGAATTCAAAATCTCCCCGAGGGAGAAGTGATCGATCATCCAAGTAGCACTTGAAGCCTGCATGGAATCATATCTTAGTTAAGTGGAGGGAACGATGAGATATATAGTTGTTCTGCGCGGACAAATGTAATTGGGGCAAAGGACTCCGCTTTCATCCTGTTGCGACTTCGTCGCAACTCCCCCGGACTCGCAGTCCGGGAGATCCACCCTGAAGGATGGGGACTTCCCGCTTCGTCCTTCGCAATCCTACAAGTTAAACAGAGAAGAATTCTTCAATATGTTATATGATAGCACCAATGCGAGGGGCTTTATACAATCAAAGATAAAGACAAATTATTTGCATTGAATTGCACAGGGTGATTTGATGGAAGACTTCTCTATCCTCATAGGCGGCATCGCCGGTGACGGCATAAACGAGGCGGGTCTGACTGCCGCCCGGCTCATGAACCGCCTGGGCTATCGCATATTCATGTACTACGACTATCCCTCTCTGATCAAAGGCGGGCACAACTTCTCGATGGTCAGAGCCTCATCCGAGAGGATCGGCGTCTGCAGAGATGAGATAGACCTGCTCATCGCCCTCAATCAGGATACCGTGGATAGACATTCCGGCCGCCTCAAGGAGGGCTCAATTTTCATTTTCGATGCAGATAACGTAATGGGAGAGGGCATAGCCGAGAAGAGCTGCGGCATTTCCGTCACCGGCATCCTGAAAGAGGAGGGGGCCCCTTCAGTTATGAAGAACAGCTGCATTCTGGGTGCCTTTTGTCATGCGGTAGGCATCGAATGGACGGTGCTGGAAGAGGTCTTGAAAAAGCATATCCCAAAGAAGCTGGAACTGAACCTCAAGGTCGCCCGCCGGGGATATGACCAGGCCTCGGAGTTCTGCCGCATCGCATGGCTGGACAACAGTCCTGAGCCCATCATCACCGGCAACCAGGCCATCAGCCTGGGCCTGATCAGGGCAGGTCTTGAGGCCTATGTGGCCTATCCCATGACCCCATCCTCGGCCATTCTTGACTTCATGGCCAATTCGGCGGAGGAGTTCGGCCTGAAGGTCGTCCATCCGGAGAGCGAGATCGCCGTGATCCTCATGGCAGAGGGATTCGCCTATGCCGGTGTCCGGGCGGCGGTGGGGACCTCAGGAGGAGGATTCTGTCTCATGACCGAGGCCCTCAGCCTGGCGGGGATGGCTGAGATCCCCCTGGCCATCGTCGTGGCTCAGAGGACCGGGCCCTCAACCGGCCTTCCCACTTATACCGCACAGGGCGACCTGCATTTTGTAATCAATGCCGGCCAGGGGGAGTTTCCCAGGTTGGTGATCGCCCCGGGTGACGCAGAGGATGCATATCTCTGGTCTGCTGCAGCCTTGAACCTGGCCTGGAAATATCAGATTCCCGCGTTTATCCTCTCGGATAAGATCGTCAGCGAGAGCCAGTATAGCCTTGACCTCGGGCTTACAGGAAAGGCAGAGACTGCTCGACCGGCACAGCTATGGAATGAGCAGGGTGACTACCATCGCTACCGCCACTCCGATACCGGCGTCTCTCCACTGGCCTATCCTCCTCAGAGGGGGCAGGTGATAAAGGCGGACAGCTATGCGCACGATGCCACAGGCATAACCACTGAGGACCCTCAGATAACAAGGGAGATGAGCGACAAAAGAGTGCTCAAGGCTCAATCCCTGGCCAGGGAATTGGAGGGATACGAGACTGTGAAGCTCTTAGGTGATGAGAGGAGCAGGACCTGCCTCTTGTTTTGGGGCTCGAACAAGGGGGTATGCAAAGAGGCCGCCGATAGTCTGGGACTGAGGGCAGTTCAGGTGTTGGTTCTCTGGCCATTCCCTGAGAATAGGCTAAAGGATGCCCTCAGGGGTGTGGAGAGGCTGATCGCTGTGGAATGCAATGCCACAGGCCAGCTGGCAACTCTATGCCGCCAGTATGGCATCGATGTCGATGATCGAATCCTGAAATACGACGGCCGGCCTTTTTCCCTGAACGATCTTGAAATCGAGCTGGAAAGGAGGGAAGCATGAAGCCTCAGGACCTATCCACCACTGCCCGCAATACCTGGTGTCCCGGCTGCGGTAACTTCTCCATTCTGAATGCAATAAAAGCGGTCCTCGCCCGAATGGACGAGGAGGGATTCCCAGTAGAGAACACCGTCCTGGTTTCGGGCATCGGCTGCCACGGCAAGATCGTGGACTATCTGGATGTGAACAGCTTCTACTCCATCCACGGCCGGACCATTCCCGTCGCCACAGGCATAAAGCTGGCCAACCCCGATCTGAATGTGATCTGCTTCTCTGGAGACGGCGACAGCCTGGCTGAGGGTATGGACCATCTGATCTTCGCCGCCAAGAGGAACATCGACATAACCCTGATCTTGCATGACAACCGGGTCTACGGCCTGACCACCGGCCAGTACACGCCCACCTCACCAACCGGATTCCGGGGCAAGTCCACTCCTGAGGGATCCATTGAGCGACCCCTGAACCCTCTGGACCTTATGCTCTCTGCCGGCGCCACCTTCATCGCCCGGGGCTACTCTCACGGGATTGAGCAGCTTCAGACCCTCTTTAAAGAGGCGATACTGCACAAAGGCTTCTCATTTGTGGATGTCTTACAGGTCTGCGTCTCTTACTTCAATATGTATGAGAGCTATAACAGGAGAACCTATTCCGTGGAAGGAAACGATGCCGCCAGCTTTGACCAGGCCCAGGAGATCATACGCCGCTGGAGCTATGACGACTCCGAGTCGCCCATACCCCTGGGCAAGTTCTATCAGATTGACGCACCGCGATTCGATCAGGCCTACAGCCAGACGAAGCCGCTCTTGGCGAGAGGGGATAAGATCGGATCCAAGCTGGAAAGTTTCATCTAGCAAGAAGGCAAAAACGAAGGAGTGGTGAGACAGAAATGGACAAATACGTATGCACTGTCTGTGGATATATCTACGATCCAGAGAAAGGGGATTCGGCATCCGGCATAGCACCAGGGACGGCTTTCGAGGATTTGCCGGATGACTGGACCTGTCCGGAGTGCGGCGTGGGAAAGGAATTGTTCAATAAGGTGGAGTAAAGCTCAGAATCTGCTGCTTTGTCTGCTTGGAGATCACTATGCTCAGCGAAAGGATGAATGAAGCCCTCAATTATCAGGCAAATCGGGAGTTATACTCCTCCTATCTGTATCTTTCCATGTCCTACTACTTTGAATCCATCGGATTCAGGGGGTTTGCCAGCTGGATGAGGGTTCAGGCAGGAGAAGAGCTGGTCCACACCATGAAATTGCTGGACTATGTTGCCGCTTCCGGCGAGAAGGCGAAGATGCTCGCCGTGGAGGCGCCACAGCATAGCTGGGAGTCGCCCCAGCAGGCATTTGCTCACGTCTGGGAGCACGAGCGGGCGGTGACCAGGATGATTCATGATCTGGTGGCAGTGGCCGAGAGCGAATCGGACGCAATGACACGGAAATTCTTGCAGTGGTATGTGGACGAGCAGGTGGAAGAGGAGGAGTCCTCGGACGGTGTTCTGAAGAGGGTGCTGGCTGCCGGAAACGATCCAAAAGCCCTCCGGGCAGCGGATGAGGAGCTGGGCAAGAGAGGCTTCAAATTCCCCCGCGGGTTCCAGATGTTTCCATCATAAAAGGGTATGAGGCCTCTGTTTGGGGCCTTAAATCGCTATTTAGAGCTTAATCACCAATTTTTTGCTCTTCAGATGAGCTCGGGCTGATTGGCCGGATCGATGACGCGCCACTGATCATCCTCCAGGCCATTCCCGCGAGCATCTCCTGGTGAACTGTCCCGGGAATAGAGGTACAATGGCCAGCTCTTGAAGGTCGTCTGCTTAGAACCATCAGCTCGCTCGATGGTGGCGAAGTTGGATGGATTGAGGCTCTCAGGCAGGGTCAGATCCTCGACATAAAAGGGCATCCACATCTTTGCACAATCATCATTACAGGTGCTCATTCCATCGAGACTGCTATCATTTTGGTAGTAGTAAAGGGCAAATCCCGTCTCGTTCACCAGATAGCTTCCCAGGAACTTGCTCGCGGAGATGTTCACACTGAAGTTCTCATCATCTGCCAAGGCATTGATGGAGAGAAGAGATATACACAGCAGCATGAATAAAACCATTCGGCTCTTTGACATGTTTAACACCTCCCCAGACCTTAATGCATCCTGTTAAATAAGTTTGCCCATGATCCGATTCAGTAGCGGAGGAGAAAAAGGGCAAAAAGAGCCATAAAGTCCATTAATGACATAGTTGCATGGATGCAGACCGAGATGAGCGGATTTTCCTTTGAGGTACTGGACCGGGATCAGGTGAGCAATGCCCGAGCAGGGCTGATAAAAACCCGAAGGGGTGACATCCAGACTCCCTATCTGGTTCCCGTGGCCACCCTGGGCAGCGTGCGCGCTCTGGGCTCCGATGACCTGGTGTCCCTGGGCGTCTCCTGTGCCCTGGCCAACACCTATCACCTTCACTTGAAGCCCGGAGACGAGCTGATCCGGCGGCTGGGGGGATTGCACAGGTTCATGGGATTTTCCCGCCCCCTTTTCACCGACTCGGGCGGCTTTCAAGCCTTTTCCCTGGGCTTTGGAAGAGAGCATAACATTGCCAAGATCGGCAACATCTTCCCGCAGGAGCTGAACCTTATTCCAGGGGGAAATGATTGCCAGCAGCAGGGCGATGAACAGTGCGAAGAGGAGCCATTGGAGAGCGAGATCTACAGATCAAACTACAGGAAGAGCTACGGAGGGGGAGCGAAAGAAGGATCCAAAAGGGCGGACGGGAAGGGGCAGAAGAATGCCAGGAAGGAGAACCTGACAAAGATCACAGACCAGGGCATCTCTTTCAAGTCCATGGCCGATGGGGCCTGGCATTTCCTGGATGCTGAAAGGTCGATGAGGATTCAATCAAACCTGGGCTCAGATATCATCATGTCCTTTGACGAGTGCACCTCCCCCCTGTCAGACTACGATTATACTAAAAAGGCCATGTACAGGACTCATGACTGGGCGGAAGAGTCCATTCGCTATCATGATAAGAGCCAGGCCATCTACGGAATCATCCAAGGAGGGTGGTTTGAGGACCTGAGGCGGACGAGCACCGACTTTATCGTCTCCCAGCCCTTTGACGGCATAGCCATCGGCGGATCTTTGGGGAACAGCAAGCAGGATATGCATCAGGTCTTGGACTGGACGATCCCCAGGCTGGACGACCGGCCGCGGCACCTATTGGGGATCGGGGAGATTGATGACATCTTCGAGTGCGTGGCCAGGGGGATTGATACCTTCGACTGCGTCTCTCCCACCAGGATCGCCCGCAGAGGAAGCCTTCTCCTATCGCCCCAGTCCGGTGGATCGCGGCAAAACAAGTTCCGCTTGAATATCAAGTCCGCCAGGTTCAAGGGGGACGATCTGCCCGTTGATCCTGCCTGCTCTTGCCCCACCTGCTGCACATATTCCCGAGCTTATCTCCGCCATTTATACGTATCAAGAGAGCTCTCCTACTTCCGACTGGCCACCCTGCATAACCTCCATTTCATGCTTCGGCTGATGGAGAGTATAAGGGAAAGCATAAGATGTGGCAGCTTCATGGAGCTCAGGGACAGATGGCTAAAAGCGATTTAGCTAAGGAAGGATCTTTGATCGCATGGGGACGGCTGAAGCTCGATAAGACTCAGGCCACCATAATCCTCTGCGGCTTTTACCTCTTCTTTTCCCTGGCGGGAAACATCGCCGCCACCAAGGTCACAAGCTTCGGCAGCCTGGTCATGGATGCCGGTTTCATCTATTCTCTAACCTTCACCTGGAGGGACCTGATCCACAAGCAACTGGGGGAGAGGGCGGCCTTAACCACCATCTGGCTGGCAGCGGGCTTTAATCTTCTTGCGGCCATCTATTTTCAGTTCGTGGTCCTCCTGCCCGCCCAGACGGACTGGGCAAATAGCGGTGGGCAGGCGGCCTGGACATTTCTATTCGGGATCCTGGACAGCTCTGGTCAGGGGTGGCAGTCGGTCCTCTCCCTGCAGATGAGAATCGTCTTAGCCTCAATTCTCACTGCACTCCTGGCGGAGCTGATCGACACCAGGGTCTATCGTATCTGGACCCAGGGAGCACGCAAAAGCTGGCCCCAATGGACGCGAGTCTTCGCCTCCAATGCAGTCTCCATACCCTTAGATAGCCTTCTCTTTCCGGTGATCGCCTTTATGGGTATCTTGGGAACTCAAGGGCTGGTGCAGATGATCTGGACCAATATTATCGTCAAAGCAGCGATCACTCTTTTGGTCTTCTGGACGATCTACCTGGTTCCCGAGAAGCCAATATATGAGGAGAGCTGAAGCGATTTAAAATAGGAGAGGATGCAGCAACAATGATCGACCCAGGAAAAGATATCGACTGGAACGAGATCTGGAAGAGCCAGATGAAGCGGAGCAGAGAGTCAAGCCCCGGCAGGGATTGTGCCCGCATCTGGAGCAGCAAAGAGAGCGCTCTTAGATTCTGGGATATGTGCAAAAAGGAGCAGAACAGGATTGAAAGAGTTATCTGGGAGACGGATATCACAGAAAAGTCTCGCGTGCTGGATATCGGCGCCGGGCCCGGCACCCTGGCCATCCCCTTAGCCCAAAAAGCGACACATGTAACGGCGGTGGAGCCGGCAGACGGCATGTGCAGCGTCATGAGAGAGAAGATGGCCGAGTATGGCGTCGAGAACATCACAATCGTCCAGAAGCGTTGGGAGGAGGTGGATGTGGCCAGGGATCTGGATCCTCCTTATGATGTAGTGGTTGCATCCTTCTCTTTAGGGATGATGGACATCCGCGATGCCATTGAGAAGATGATCCAGGCTTCATCCAGATACATCTATCTCTACCATTTCGCCGGGGAGAGCACCTGGAGCGGGATGTGGAAGGAGCTTTGGCCCAGATTGCATGGAAGGAATTATATCTGCGGTCCAATGAGCGACGTGCTCTACAATGTGCTCTACCAGATGGGCATCTATCCGAATATCACCACCTTCAGGATGAAGCACGATCAGCGCCACTCCACCCTGGAGGATGCGGTGGCAGAGCTTGCCCCCCAGGCCCGGGCTGATACCAAAGAACAAAAGGCTGTGCTGCGTGATTATCTGGAAAAGGCTATGAAATGGGAGGAGGGGGCATTTGTTCTGAACGGCTCATCGATCCGGGTGAAGATATGGTGGGAGAAGCAGGAGGACAGCTCTTGCGGATATGGCCCGCAAGAGGACAGTGCTGCCCGGATATGAGGGCTGATTCGACCTCGAGTCCATTCTGAAGGTTCATTCAGCTCGGAGGTTGGGAGCGGAATTGATCGATATACTCTGGCAGACTCTGGACGGGACCGTCTATACTATGGGCACCGTATTCCTGATGCTTTTTATTACCGGCATCATGAATGAGATGGGCCTCTTTCAGAGGTTCTCCTATCTTGCCAGTCCCCTGGTCTCATTATCCCGCCTGCCTGCAGCCGCAGCCTCCACCTTTGTGGTAGGCCTGGGATCTGCCCTGGCAGCAAATGCCATGACGGCCAGGCTCCGGCATGATGGGCAGTTGAGCGATCGTCAGGCCTTTCTCTCCGCTCTGATGAACAGCGTTCCGGTCTATTTCAGAGAGCTTTTCACCTATCAGCTGGCCTTTGTAGTTCCGGTGCTGGGCCTTTATGTGGGAGGAGCTTATGCTGTTGTGTCTCTGTCTACGGGATTGATCAAGCTCTTGATTGTCATAATCCTGGGCAGAGCCTATCTGGCAGGAGAGGTCATCTCCTCTTTAGAGCCTTCACCAATTGCAAAGGAGAAGAGCATCATCGATGCTGGCCGAAAATCACTGAGCGGTCAGAAAAAGCTGTTTTTGCGGATCGCATCACTTTACTTCATTATGACATTTCTCGTTCTCTATTTGAGCGATGCGGGATTACTGCAGTCGCTGAACGTGGCGCCTCTTGCCAGCATCTTCCGGATCCCAGCAGAGACTGTGATACCGCTGACCATCTATGTGGCCAGCCCCAAGGCGGGAATCGTCCTCCTCGGACCATTGATCCAGAATGGCGGTATATCGGAGCTGAAAGCCCTGATGGTCCTGATGCTGGGAAGCATGTTCATGCTGCCCGTCTTCACCATCAGGTCAACTCTGCCCAACTATACGTCGATCTTCGGCGTGAGGCTGGGAGTCTCCCTGACCGCCGTATCAGCGGGCATCAGCATAATGGTAAGGCTGCTTGTACTGCTGCTGCTACTCTTCGCCACTTGAATTAGAATTCAGAGCTCTCGCCTTTCCCAATTTATGGGGGTGAAAGAGTCGTATGATGGATATTGCGCCGCTTTCCGAAACATCTTTATAATCATCCAGACAATTAAATCCTATGAGAGCTTGCTTTTTCCTCCTTCTGCTGGCCGTATTTCTGCTTCTTCCGGGCCAGGCAAATGCATCGTACTGGTTTCAGGTGATCGATATCACACCGGTGGAGATGCTGCCTAATAGCGAGGCCAACTTCACGGTCTCGGTCAAGGGACTGGGAAGCGACAGAGCCTATGTGGAACTGGTCTTCAGGAATGTATCAGAGGGGCTGACGATCACCTGCCCCAAGAAGATCCAGAACATCTTCCCTCAGGGAGTGACCAACTATGATTGTATTGTTGCGGCGGGAGATCTTCTTCCCGGCAACTACTCCTTTGTGGCAGATGTGGTCGTCGCTGGTGCCCCTTCCGGAAAGAAGACCGGCTATGTCAACATCATTGGAAGAAGTGGCAATCGTGCCTCTGAGCCTGTGAGAGTGGATCAGCCCGCCCTGGAGGATGCAGAAGAAGGAGAATTCCAAGAGCCTGAGACGGAACCTCTTGCCCAGCCCGACAAGCCCGCTGAAAGCCAGAAGGAGAGCCCCGCTCCAGGGGCATTGGCCGCAAGCCTTGTGCTGATCCTCGTCCTTTGGCGGATGAAGAGATAGAGGATAAGATATTCGATTATCTCTCAGACCAAAAGCTCCATCAATCCCCTCTGCCATCCATCCTGCCATGTCTATTCGCCCCATGGAGTTCAGATATGGCACACGAGAGATGAAGGCCATCTGGGAAGAGGATTTCAGGCTGCGCTGTCTCTTCCGGGTGGAGGCGGCCCTGGCTCAAGCGGAAGAGGAGCTGGGAATGATTCCCCCCGGGGCGGCAGAGGAGATCGCTCGGGCGGCAGAGGTTACCCGGCCCCAGAGGGCCAAGGAGATCGAGGATGAGATCGGCCATGACATGATGGCCACTGTGCTCGCCCTGGCCGAGGAGAGCCCCAGGTTTGGGGAGTGGATCCACCTGGGGGCGACCTCCAATGATATCCTGGATACCGCTACCGGACTGCAGATCAAGGCCTCATTGGAAATCCTGGAGGAGAAGCTGAAAAAAATGCTCGCTCTTCTCCTGGACCTGGCCATGCAGAACAGAAATTTGGTCTGCGCCGGCCGGACGCACGGCCAGATAGCAGTGCCTACCACCTACGGATTGAGGTTCGCCATCTGGGCCTCTGAGGTTGGGCGCCATATCCAGAGGCTCGAGGAGTTGCGACCCCGGGCGGCAGTGGGCAAGATGTCTGGCGCCGTGGGGACCCAGGCCGCCTATGGCCGGTTCGGCATGGAGATTCAGGAGAGGGTTATGAGCCACCTGGAGCTGTTCGAGGTGGACGTCTCCAATCAGGTGGTGCAGAGGGACAGGCATGCAGAGATGGTATGCTGGATGGCGCTCGTCGCCTCCACCCTGGATAAGATATTCATCGAGATGAGGACCTTGCAGAGGACGGAGATCGCCGAGGTGGAAGAGGGCTTTGGCAAAAAGCAGGTGGGCTCATCCACCATGCCCCACAAGAGAAATCCGATCAAGTCCGAGCAGATCTGCGGCCTGGCAAGGGTGGTACGGGCGCAGCTCATCCCCGCTTTTGAGAACATTCCCCTGTGGGACGAGCGCGACCTGACCAACAGCAGCTGCGAGCGGGTTGTCTTTCCGGAGGCCTTCATATTCACCGACCACATCCTCGCCCTGGCCGTTCGCACCCTGAGCAATATGAGGCTGAGGCCGGATAACATCGAGCGAAACCTCATGCTCCTGCATGGCCTGAACATGGCGGAGAACGTGATGGTGGAGCTGGCCAAAAAAGGAGTGGGCCGCCAGCAGGCCCATGAGATCATGCGCCAGAGCAGCATGACTGCCTTTGAAGAGAAAAAGGATCTCAAAGACGTTCTCCTGGAGAACGAGACGGTCAGAAGTTTCCTGAAGCCTGAGGAGATCAGCGCCCTTCTTGATCCTCATCAGTACATCGGCACTGCCGTCTTGCAGGTGGAAAGGCTCAACGAGAAGCTGAAAAAGCTCTACCTGGCTTAGATCGGCCGGAAAAAGTGAACTCCGATGGGAATGAGGCCGGATAAGATGCTGCCCAGGGTCTTTCTCCTCAAGCCGGGCTCGATCCTGCGGGACCAGGGGGGCAACATCCTGGACGCCCGTTCCTCAGTGACATTGATCAAGACAGAGAGGGGGTGGATCATAGTGGACACCGGCCAGGTGGGAGATGAGGAAGAGATACTGAAGGCTCTGGCTGACCTGGGGCTGGAGAAGTCGGATATCGACATAATTGTAAACACCCATTCCCATCCCGACCACTGCGCCAACAACCGGCTGTTTTCCCGGGCTAAGACGATATATCCAAAAGATGGAGAGCTGATCGCACCCGGCGTTCGGGCCCTGGCCACGCCCGGCCACAGCCCGGACAGCATATCCGTGCTGGTCGATGCTGCCATCCATCCTCCCAGAGGGGATGGAACGGCGCCGGCGACCCGGATAGTGGTGATAGCAGGGGACGCCCTGCCCACTTTAGGCAACTTCCAAAAAAAGGTTCCTCCGGCAGTGCACTACGATCGCGCCCTGGCGGTGGCCAGCATGAACAAGATTATCGCAATTGCGGATGTGGTCATACCAGGCCACGACCGTCCGTTTTCCCTTCAGGAAGAGAGCCCGGAACGATTTGTTGGGCTCATGACAGCATCCTCCCGCTAAAGTCAAGGAAATAGCAGCTACCGAAAGCTATATCGAGAGATAATTCAGAATTGAAGAAGTCGAAGGGATGGGAAGGATGAGCGAACGCCGCATAGTATTTAAGAGAGTCGATTATTATCTATCTGGGTTTGCAGCAGACCTTGTGCGCTTCTATCTCCACGATATTACAAAATCTCTTCCAGAAGGAGGCGCCTAATCATATGACAGACGTGCTCGCACAGAGGTTTATTCAAAAAATTTTTGAGGCACTGAAAGTAGCTGAGAGCGAAAGGTCAACTTGCTCCTTTGCCTTTTCTAAAACCAAGCCCATTCCCACAAGCTGGAAATGCTTCACCTCCGACTTGGCAATTCCCTTCTGGCATATTTATGCCCCCAGCGCAAGGCAATCTGAGATACGAAGATTGAGCTCTGGAATATCTGCCGAGAACTTCATGCTCCTAGCCGATCTGGGAGAAGCCGCGGTCTTAGTGATAAAGACATTCGGGAAGGGGAAGGGGGAAAAGCCTCTGTTCAAGCTTCTGCGAAAGTCCGAGGACTATGATGAAGCGGCGAATGCTCTTCGAAAATTTGATCTTAAATCAGACGACTTGATGGCCCATGCCTCGCTTCAGGCGGCCAAAGAGCTTCTGGAGAGGTCCGTGGGAGCCATTTTCATAAACAAGGGCCTATTTTCCAATTACTTCTTAAAGGAGCGTCTGACAAAGAAGATGTCTGAGCGAGGGCGCAATCTTTCCAAGGAGGCTCAAGATCTTTTTTCAAAAATTGATAAGTGTGTCTTCTCGGATCCTCTGCAGGCAGTGAGCATCTTGGAGGCCCTGGGCTTCAATGCCCATAAAAAGACAAGTTCCGGATATCCTGAATACGCTCTTGACTTTAAAGGCGAAGAGCTGGACGTCTGCTGCATCTTTGCTCCCGTTGACTCCTTGGATTTCAGGACTGGAGAGATGGCTGCGCCCAGCTACCAGGCGGTTGCCAAGCTGCGGGATTTCAACTGGGCACTCTTGAGCAATGGCCCTCTTTGGAGGATATACTGCAAGAAGTCGCCCTCTGAGAGTACCAGCTTCTTCGAGCTGAACCTGGAGGGATTATCGGATCCATCGGATCAGCGCCTGATTTTCTTGGCTGCAATATTCTCTGCGTTATCGTTTGTCCGGAAGGGCGGGATTTCGGATATAGATCTCATCTACGAAGGAAGCATCATAATTGGCCATGGCCTGGAAGAGGATTTGCGCAGCAAGGTATTCAACGATCAGTTATTCCTCAATCTGGTGAGGAGCACGCTTGTCTTCGATAAAAGAAGACGTTACAGCGAAGCTGACCTTGAGCAGGGCAAGAAAACGGCGCTGAAGCTGCTGTATAGGCTGCTATTCGTACTCTATGCCGAGGCCAGGGGGCTGCTGCCCATGCAAAACGAAAATTATCGTGCAGTCTCCCTGGAAAATATGCGGTCGCGCTTAAATGCTCTGGAGAAGGTTCATTCTGGGACAGAGGCCTGGGAGTCGCTGCAGGCACTTTTCCGCATGATCCACTGCGGAAACCCGGCCGCCCAGATGCCGGAGTATGATGGAGAACTATTTGCAGAAGATGAAGTAGATGGCAAAAAGATCGTCAACGACCATCTCCTCCCAGCCATTAAGGACCTGATGCTCTCTTCGGGAACCGGCATCGACTACTTGAACCTGGGCGTCCGGCAGCTCGGCTCTATCTATGAGGCCTTGCTCGAATATTCCGTCAAGCAGGCTGCCACCGATTTGATGGTCTATAAGGATAGTGCCGGCAAGAACGGCCTGACCATCCTTGATGCTACCTTCGCCTCAGATCTGCAGGCCAAGCCCAAGAGCTTCATCCCTGCAGGCGAGATCTACCTGACCGTAGGGGGACTGGCTAGGAAAGGGACCGGCAGCTACTACACCCCAGACGGTATTGTCAGATTTCTTGCCAAAGAGGGGCTCAAGCCTCATTTCCGGCGCCGAGAAGCGCTCTTTCGCCAGGACATGGAAAAGCTCCGCGCCTTGAAGGGCAGCGACCCAAATCTTGAGATGAAGAGCATCGACGATCTCCTGGGATTGGAGGTCGTGGACCCGGCAATGGGAAGCGGTCATTTTCTGGTGGCGGCCGCCAATGAGATAACCTCCTGGGCCATCTCGCTTCTGCATGAGAACCCGGATGCTCCCCTCAATACCCAGGTGGAAGAGGATAGAAGGATGGTCCTGGAGGAGCAGGCCAATAGGGGCATAATGCTTGATGCCGATCAACTCACTGATGCCGTCATCTTGAAGAGAATGGTAATGAAGCGCTGCGTCTTTGGCGTGGACATCAATCCCATGGCCGTGGAGCTGGCCAAGCTCTCCTTGTGGCTGGAGTCCTTCACAATTGGAACGCCCCTTACCTTCCTGGATCATCACATGCGCTGCGGAGACAGCCTCATGGGACTATGGCGAAACAGCCTGCAGGAGGAGCGGCAGACCCGCCTGCGACAGTGGACAGGAGAGCTTGAAGCGGCAGGCAAAGCCCTCTTTCATAGTGTCAGCCAGTCCCATGACCTGAATCTAGAGGAATTGCGACAAAGCAAGGAGGGCTACGAGCGGGCGAGGCAGATGACAAAGCCCCAGGAGGAGCTGCTGGACCTGCAGGTGGCATCCATCATCGATCCAGAGGCCGAAGACGCAAGCCTGACCCGGCAGTTCCGAGCCTTTCACTGGGAGTATGAGTTTCCGGATGCTTTTATAGAGACGGAGTGGGGCTTTGACCTGGTGGTGATGAACCCACCCTGGGATGTGGTCAAGCCAGAGGATGACGATTTCTTCTCCAACCTATCCCCGGGTTTTCGCAGAATAAAGAGCAAACCTGAGAAGAGAAAAGTGATGGAGAAGCTGCTCCTGGACCCAGCAGCCAAAGCCGCTTACCTGGATTACAGAAAAAAGATCGAGCAGCGCATCAATTTTTATCGGTCTTCTGAGTATTCTCTGAGAGGAAGCGGGGACACCAATCTCTGGAAGCTCTTTATGGAAAGAGGCATGCGCCTTCTGGCAAAAGGCGGGACGTTATCTGTCGTTGTGCCATCCGGCATAATCACGGATGAAGGGGGAAAACCGCTTAGGGAGAAGCTGTTTGAGGGAAAGATCAGAGGCATTTTTGAGTTTGAGAACAAAAGAGGAATTTTTCCGGATGTTCATCGAAGCTATAAATTTGCCTTACTATTCTGGGACAAGGACGAGCCAGTTCCCGTATTTCCGGCGGCTTTCTACCTGCAGGATGTAAGGGCCCTGGAGGGAAAGGCAGAGCAGGAGAAGTTTCTGGAGATGCCTATGGAGTTAGTCCGGATTTGTGCCCCAGATAGTCTCTCCATTCCTGAGGTGAGAAACCAGCAGCATTTGCGAGTGTTCACCAAGCTTTGCAGGGCGCATCCCCTGTTGGGAGACCCGGAGAAGGGATGGCATGTAGGCCTTGTCGCCGAACTGCACAGAACCAATGACAGCAAGCTTTTCCGCAGCGATGGTCAGGGCTGGCCACTCATCGAAGGCAAATCTTTCCACCAGTTCTTGCCGGATTACGAGAAGCCCATCTTTACCGTAGATCCTGACCAAGGGCTGAAGAGAACAGCAAGGTGCAAATTTTACAAAGACGGAATGAACGGATTCCTGCATATGATGCCTAGATTGGCTTTTAGAGATATAGCAAGCAGCACAAATGTGCGTAGCATGATTGCTTGCATCTTGCCGCCAAAAACACTCTGTTCGAATAAGGCGCCGTTAACAATTCCACTCGAAAACAACTGTGTTCAAAAGGGGAAGAGTTATCTGCAATTTATTGGCTATTTAGCTGGCGTTTTCGATTCATTTGTGTTTGATTTCCTGATTCGAACTCGCGTTAGCATAAATCTCAACTTCTTCTACGTATACCAAACACCCATCCCCGCTAATTATCATAATAGTACCGCCCAAAAAATCATCCAGCTAGCCGCCCGCCTTAGCTCCCCAGACGAGCGTTTCCGGGAGCTAGCGGAGGCGATGGACGTGCCCTTTGGTCCCCTCACCATGAAGGAGCGTCTGGAGATGACCGCGGAGCTAAACGCCCTGGTAGCCCGTCACTACGGCCTCTCTCGTGAGGATCTGGCTGTAATCCTGGAGAGCTTTGCCAGCTTCGAGGAGGACCCGGGGCTTGAGAGCTTGGAGGAGATAAAATGGAGCGACACCCTCATGCGTAAGTTCAATGGTGAGGTGCGGCGGAGGGTCATGGGGTACTTCGATGCTCTGGAAAAAAGCCCTGCCCATGGGGGTGCGGAATGATCGAACCCTATATT
Source organism: Methanothrix soehngenii GP6 (assembly GCF_000204415.1). NCBI lineage: Archaea > Methanobacteriati > Methanobacteriota > Methanomicrobia > Methanotrichales > Methanotrichaceae > Methanothrix > Methanothrix soehngenii. The sequence continues at coordinate 2,286,183 of NC_015416.1, forward strand.
CCCGATACTTTGCCCCTGAAGATCATAGACTGGGAGAGGCACGTAACCCTCATCGGCAAGGCCAACGCCGCTCTAGCTCGATACGATGGGATTCTTCTGGGAATGGTAAATCCTCAGGTGCTGCTATCGCCGCTGACCACTCGTGAGGCCGTCTTATCATCGCGGATTGAAGGCACTCAAGCATCGCTGGAGGAGGTCCTGCAATACGAGGCCGATGTTGGAGAGCCCAGGCCGGATCAAGAAATTCCTGATACCCCTCAGATCAGGGACATTCACGAGATAATCAACTATCGAAGAGCGATGGGTGCAGCGGTTGAGGAACTGGCAGCCCGACCATTCAGCATCAACACCATTCGAAACCTCCACCGCATACTTCTTACAGGCGTTCGAGGAGGGCACAAGGACCCCGGCGAGATCCGGCACATCCAAAACTACATTGCACCTCCTGGCACTCCCATCGAGAGAGCAACCTTCATTCCGCCGGCACCCTCAATTCTGATGGATGCCCTATCCAACTGGGAGGAATACCTCTACAGCAATGAAAGAGACCCGCTCGTCCAGTTGTCCATCCTCAAAGCCCAGTTTGAGCTGATTCATCCGTTTCTGGATGGAAATGGCAGAATCGGAAGAATGATTGTGCCCATAATCCTGTATCACAAGAAAATACTCTCCCGGCCCACGTTCTATATCAGCGCCTACTTAGAACGAAACCGGGAAACCTACTATGAGCGATTGCTTGCGATATCCAGGGATGGGGATTGGAACGGATGGATATCCTTTTTCCTTCAAGCCATTGTTCTACAATCAGAAGAGAACAGCGTTAAAGCAAGGTCGATTCTGAATCTGTTCAACGACATGAAAACGCAGGTTCCAGAGATCACACGCTCGCAATACTCCGTCCAGGCAATTGATGTCTTGTTCTCCAGCCCGGTCATCAGCTCCCGCGACTTCGCAATAAAATCCGGGATTCCGAACAGAACTGCGCAGAGGATTGTTGAGAGATTGGAGCAGAAGGGAATCTTGCGGCTGCTTCGTGAGGGAAAGGGAAGCCGCTCTCCAGTATATCTATTCTCTGGGCTTCTTGATATAACTGAGAGAGAGGGTAAATGAATCGCACGTCATTCGTTACGAGCAAATGAATTTGCGCGTCATATCTACGCAATTGTGACGCACAGATGGATTTGCCCGTCATCCGTGACGTGGGGAGACGAATTGATAGAGGTGCTAAATTGAGCAAGAGCAAAAAGGAGATCATCGACAACGAGGACGGCACTATGGCCGAGTTCCTAAAAAACGCCTTGAAGGATAACGACGGCCGAGTCTCCATTGCCACGGGCTATTTCAACGTGGAGGGCTATGCTGAATTGAGAAGCCCCCTCCAAGAAGCCGCCAAGAAGAATGATTTTCATCTCCGCCTTCTGATCGGCAATGAGGCCGTGGTCAAGAAGGATGCCACACCGCAGTGCGAAGCTGAGGCAGAAGGCTCCCTGCCCGAGGAGCTGGAGGGGCTCACCATAAATGATAATTACGCTGCTCTCGTGAGCGATCTGGTCGAATTCCTGAGGCAGGAGAAAGTGGAGCTGCGCCAGAATCCTGAACGTTTCTCCCATGCCAAGTGCTACATATTTGATGATCTGGCCGTCGTGGGATCAAGCAACTTCACCAGGCCGGGCCTGAAAAAAAATATCGAGCTGAATGCCGCCCTCTACCAGCCATCTGCCCAAAATCTGGTAGAGCAATGGTTTGAGAGAAGATGGTCTAAGGGAGCGGACATCAAGGAGCAGATTATCCGAGTCCTGGAGGATTCCAAATTCGGCCACCCGCTAGACCCATTCCAGATGTACATGAAGTTCCTCTACGAGTACTACCGGCCAAGGCTAGAGGAACTGGAGCAGGATAAGGGCAAGATACTGGAGCTGGCCGGATTTCAGCAGGACGCCTTCAGCTCTGCCAAAAGAATTCTCGCCAAGTACAATGGCGTGCTAATCGCGGACTCTACGGGCCTCGGCAAGACGCACATAGCCCTGGAGCTGCTGCGAGAGTACGTTGCCGTAAGAAGATTGAAGGCCATGGTGATCGCTCCATCACAGGTTCTCAAGGCCGTCTGGGAGCCAAAGCTCATGGAGGAGAGCATAAAGACCATGAACGTCACCATCGAGAGAACTGGTACGGCGAGCTTCCAACCGGAGAAGTACATCGATTACGATCTCCTGGTAATCGATGAGAGCCAGAACTATCGCAACGCTTCCACCAATAGGTACGCAAATCTTCTAAAGCTCATCGCCGGAGGCAAGAGGAAGATGGTGGTGCTCATGACCGCCACGCCCGTGAACAACTCCCTCCTTGACCTCTATCATCAGCTTACTCTAATCACAGCCGGAGATGATTCCTATTTTGCAGAACTGGGAATTCCTGATCTGAGAAGCCATTTCTTGTCGGCAGAACGAAAAGAACTGACGGAAGGAATAGAGCAAATAGTGCGCCTCTTAGACGAGATCATGATCCGAAGGACAAGACAATTCATAATCGATAACTACCCACAGACCACCATCAACGGAAAGCCGGTCCGCTTTCCTAAGAGACAGCTTCGAAAAGTGGAGTACAGCCTTACCGCTCTCTTCGGAGACCAGATCTACAATAAAGTGCTGGATACCATCGAAGGTCTCCACCTTGTGCCCTATCGAGCTGACTTCTACATCAAGACCCTGGAGGACAAAGCAAGGAAAGAGGCTGATTTGCGTGCAGAGCTGCAGAAGTTCGGTCTTCTCAAGAGGTTTGAAAGCAGCGTAGAGGCTATAAGAACCAGCATCATCCGGCTGGTGAAATTCTACGAGTATTTCGACAAGATCTTGGCTTCAGGCAAGATCTTGAGCAGCCAGGCCTTCAGAAAGGCTCTCAATCAAATAGGCAATTCTCTAGAGGATGAAGCAGCTTTCTTCGCTGAAATGGAAAAGATCGAACTTGTTCCCCTGACCGCGGAGTACGATAAGCTACAGATGAAAAGAGACCTCAAAGAAGATCTGGAGAGACTGCTAGTCCTAAAGCGAGATCTGGATCGGATACCTGCTTACGCCGACAAAAAGCTCTTGGCATTAGGAGAGCTTCTAGCTGAGGATAGAGTCTTCGAAAGCGACGGGAAGAAGTGCCTGCTGTTCACCCAGTACATGGACACCGCCGAATACATCTACAAGAATCTCAAAGGGCATCTACAAAAGCAGGGGAAAAAAATCAACATCCTTACCGGAAAGACCGCAGCCAACGAGCGAGAGAAGATCATCATGGCCTTCGCTCCAAAGGCCAATAAGCTGGATTCCGGCACTATCCCAGAGGAGACGGATATTCTCATCAGTACCGACGTTTTATCTGAGGGCCAGAACCTGCAAGACGCCAACTACGTCATAAATTACGATCTTCCCTGGAATCCCATGCGCATAGTGCAGAGAGTGGGCCGAGTGGATCGTATCGGTAGCGATTACGAAATTGTTACTGCAGCGGTTTTCTGGCCAGAGAATGCACTTGAAGATATTCTCGGCTTGGTGAGGCGACTTGAGGAGAAGATAAAAAAGATCTCCGAGACAATCGGAGAGCCTTCTACCATTCTTGGAGAACAAGAGACCCCTAAGAACTTTAATGCCTTGGCCAGGATTGCAAAACAAGATCAGACAGTTCTGGATGACATGGAAAGAGATTCTGAGCTTCTGCCTGCAAGAACCCCCTATCAGATGATCCTAACTCATTTGCGAAAAGAGGGCGAAAAAGGGCTAAAAGGCATAAGCTCAGGAAAGAGAAGCGGAAAGATCTCTAAGGAGAGTGGCTTGATCATATTTTACCGAGAGATTAAATCCTTGGAGGGAATACATCTTTTATTCTATGATTTCAAGGGAAAAAGGTTTGAGCACTACAATGATGTGAGTTGGATCTTTCAAAGGATGGAATGCGATGAAAACGATCCACTGCATATCCCACTGAAAGGCTTAGAAGCTTTTAGGCTGTTCAAAGGAATTGATGCCAAGGCCAGAGAGGAGCTGATATCGATTATAAATTCTCCTCTAGATGCGAAGAATGCCCAAAAGACAGGCTCCAAGCACCAACGTGAGCTTCGAGGCATGATTCTTGCTGCACTTAGTGCAGGCAGGATCTCCAGAGAAGATGCTTCTGAGATTTATGCGATACTGAATAGGCAGAACCTGGTTGCCTGGGAGGATGAGTTCTTTGAATTCTATCAAGATTATAGGATTCATCAGGATGCCAAGGTTTTGCTCGCTTCCATAAGATCCCTCTTCATGCGGTATAAGATTGACTCAAGCCGCCATGAGAAAAGAAGATGTATAAAGCTGAATCCACAGGACTTGACTGTGGTGGGATACGAGTTCCTCACTCCAACAGATTTGAAGGTTCAAGATGCCATCACCAACTGGTAGAATCGCAATTGTCATGAAGATGAGATATCCAGGCGAGCAGCCCAGCAGAACATGCGTCTCCTTGGGGTCGTTGATATCCAGCCCGTACTGCCCAAGCATCTTACGGGTAAAATAGCGCCGAGGGTGAGATTCGAACTCACGAGACCCTTGCGAGTCACCAGCTATCCAGGAGAAACTCACTCCAGGCTGGCGCCCTACCGCTAGACGACCTCGGCACAGGTTTGGATTTTTGGTTTTATCGCTTCGTTTCCGGCTGGGTGGAGCCGTCCCTTTCAGCCAGCTTCCACGCCTTCGGATAGGTGCCCGGCTCCATTATTACCCTTTCGGTCGCAGCCACGATTCCAGACTTTGAGGCAAGCATCTCCTCGCTCGAGAGCTCCGCCTGGGCAACGGCCACTGCTTCTCCTTTCAGCGTGAAGAGCACCACACCATCGCCCCGATTGATCTCCGTCTGCAGACTTAATAGGCCGGGGGCAGCAAGGGGCGCGCCATGACATATGGCATCCACCGAATTGTCCGCTATCACCAGTCGGGGCAGATGCACTAAAGCTGCCTCCACCGGCAAAATCACCCTGCGAAGCAGGTTCTCATTCCCTGTCTCCATATATTTTACATGGGCATCTATCAGCTGGTGCAGGGTGACCAGGGTTTCATCCTCGCGAAAAGGACCGGCCCGGGTCCGGCGCAGCTCCTCCATGTTCGCCCCCGTGCCCAGGGCAAGGCCGATATCGTAGCATAGCTTTCTGATGTAGGTTCCAGCTTCGCAGCCCACCCTCATCAGCACATGCTGCCCCTCGATCTCCAGCACCTCCAGATAATAGATGGTCCTGGTGCGCAATTCCTTGACCACGGATGACTTCAGGGGAGGTTTTTGCAGTATGGGTCCGACAAACTGACCGCAGACATCGGTGATCTGCTTTTTTGGCACTGGCTTATGAACATGCATCAGGCAGATGTACTCCTTTCCCGCCAGAAGAAGGGTATCCATAACTCTTGTTGCATCCCCCAGGAGAACGGGCAGGATGCCAGTCACCTTGGGATCGAGAGTGCCGCTATGTCCAGCCTTCTCCACCTCAAGAATCCTCTTCACCCAGGCCACAACCTCATGGCTGGTCGGCCCGGAGGTCTTGTCCAGATTGATCGCCCCTAAACGAAGGTGCATCTCCAGGCTCCGCTCGAGAGGTGGAGTGCCATAAGCGGGATCTGTCTTACCATTCCTTTTGACCAGGACCGACCTCTTCTTGTCCGCAGGAAGGGTCTTGGAGCCGGATGCGACATATGCACCTTTTTTTTCAGGAAAAGAGGAGCGCGGTCGAGTGGAAGACGAATGTCTATCAGACCGGTTTGAGGATTTTGAGGGTGGCCGGGAGCCTCGATCTCCGGATGACGATGAACCCTCCCTTTTAGGCCTGTGAATCACGGACATTGCCTTGACCTCGCCGCCGCCAGCACTATGGCCAAAGTTCCCGATTCATTGAACCTGCCCGTATCCACCACCAGATCGTATACGTTGAGGTCATTGATGTCGATGTTATAGTATTTCTTGTACCTGCGGGCCTCGCTCTCCTCCCGCAGCCTCGTCTCCTGACAGGCATCCTCCAGCAGCTTGGACTCCCGCTTGGATATGCGCTCCGCTCTTGTCCTAAGATCGGACTTCAAGAGCACTTTGAGATCGGCATCCAGAAGGTGCCCGGACAATCTGCCCTCGAAGACTCCCTGTCTCTCTTTGGCCAGAGACCTCTGGGCATCATCGATCAGATAATCGATCTCCGGTCCCTTCTCTGCCATGCGGTTCATCTCCTTGACTGATATGTTCTTCTCGCTGGCGATCTTGCGGAACAATTCCCCGGAGTTGACCCAGGGGAGGCCAAGCTGGACAGAAAGAGCCCGGGCCAGGGTGGTGGTCCCAGTGCCCGGCGAGCCGCTAACGGTGATTATCATATTATCATCTTCAGCTCATGCTCCCTATATCCAGAGCCTTTCTGATGATCTGCGATACGGGCAGAGAGCAGACGAAATACCAGTAGAACCAGTAGAGGATCGGCCCCAGAACCATTTCGGTGATACTATGCGTCCCCCAGAAGGGAAAGGTCATGTTGATTCCACCGGAGTTATGAATGTAGAAATATATCCACATGAAGAGGGGAATAGATATGATGCCGATGTAGAGCATGGGTTTGAACTGCATCTGCATCATCTTTCCTTGTTCCGAGACCATCTTCATCTGCTCAGTCTGCAGAGACTGAACCTTAGACTGGTCCCCAGCCAGCTGAGCTGCCTTCATGTTGGCCTGCAGGGCTCTCATCTTCTCCTGCTGGCGGCGCATAAAATCCCAGTCCATAGTGTACTTCTGAACCAGGCTGGCATAAAGGCCGGTAATGGCCGCCAGGATGAAGAGGATGACCGGAAAGGACAGCCCCGTCTGGGGCAGCCATCCCAGAAGGTGATCCATGACCTGCCCTAAGAGGTTCCTGTAATCCTCGATCATCACCCCCAAAAAAAAGAGGATGCCCAGTACCAGGGCCGCTCTGTCCAGCGTACTGGACATGGATTGCTTCATGCGGAAGCTCCAAAGAACTTCTGCATCATCGGGTACATCTCCTGAATCTGCTCGCTGGCTATCTGCTCATAGAGCCGGTAGACTATGCTCACCGCCAGAAGGAGACCAGTGCCTCCTGCACCACCCAGGGTTCCCATAAGGCTGGCAATCAGGGTCAAAACCCCAATGATCACGCCGCCGATCACAGTCACTTTAGGAATGTACCGCTCCATTAGCTTCTCAATTGAAGCGGGATTCCTTCTGTAACCGGGGACCTGCAGTCCCGAGTTATGGATCTTGGCAGCAACGCTCTTGGGTCCCATACCAGTGGTCTCAATCCAGAATATGGCGAACAGAATGCCGCCGATGATCAGGAAAGCGGAATCTGTGAGCACATGCAAGAGGATCTGCCAGCCGGCAATGGGCGAGAATCCAAGCTCTGCCATCCCCGCAGTAGAGGTGGTCACCATGCTGGGAATCCAGTCTTCCGGCCCTCCTATGGGCGAGAGGAAATACATGAGCCCTGATACCGGCTGGGGTGATTGTCCGCTGATGGCAGCGCCGGTGGCGGCATCAAACTGGGACTGAGATATGAAATTGCCCAGGAGGCTGGAGTAGCCGGTATAGACCGTGGTCACTCCCTCGCCAGTCACAGTAGCTGTGGAGACTGTTCCAAGCCTTGATGCCAGCAATGCCCCCAGCATCTCGATATTGGCCTGAATAGCCCTCACCAGGATCATGGGAAGGACTGATGCATAGACCAGCTTAACCGGGAACCGGCCTCTTGCACCCCGCACCCGGCTGTGGGCCAGAGGAATCTCAATTCTCGTAGACTCCACCAAAACGACCAGCAATATGATCAGAATGGTGGATATGAGGGCCAGAATTCCTCCGGTGATCATGATAAACCGGATGCCTTCAGAGGTGAAGAGTGTGTCAAAGCTGATCAGCTGCAGCCTGATGATATCAATCCACTTGGGGATGATCCCCACCGAGAGGCCGGCTTCGCCTGTAGCCGGATTGATCAGACCGGTGACCAGCTGCTGGCTGATTCCCGCCACGATGAACAGGCCCACTCCTGATCCTACGCCCCATTTGGACACAACCTCGTCCATATAAACAATAAGGGATCCGCCAATAAAGACCTGAATAAATATCAATAAGGATATTATGCCCAGGGATACGCCTAAAGCGTTCGCTACTCCCTCATCAGGCAGGAGATAGCCGCCCAGCACCTGGGGCAAGCCCTCTACGGCAACCATCAGAAAGACCAGAGCCTTTTGGGTGCCCTGATAGATGGCCTGATCCCGGGGATCGCTCAGATTGAGCTTGATGATCTCCGCGCCAACCAGAAGCTGGAGCACAATGGATGCGGTAACGATGGGACCGATGCCCAAAAGCATCATCGTGCCGAAGGATCCGGCGAAAAAGGCACGGTAAGAGCTGAAGAGGTCTATAGATGCCGCAGAGAGGCCAAATAGAGGTATGTTTCCAAGGATGAAGTAAAGGAGCAATATGGCCAGAGTCCAGCTTAGCTTTCTCTTAAAATGGACGTGCCCTGTGGGCCGTTCCACCGAAGGGAGCCGGCGCACAAAGGGCTCTATCGCATAAAAGAAACTTTGCTGGTTCATACTACTACTGCCTGACCACCAGCAGCCTCGATCTTGCTCTTAGCCGCGGCAGTGAATCCTAAAGCCTTAACCTCCAGCTTCCGGGTTACCCTACCTCGACCGAGAACCTTCAATTCATTGATCTCAACCTTGCCGTCCTGGCCGGCCAGCTGGTCCAGCTCATCGACATTGACCACATCTACCTCCTCAGCTAAAGGCAGCCGGACGAAGCCATGCTTACCCATTTCGGTGCCAAGAAGGATGGATCTCATGAAGTGATGCTTGCATTTGCCTGAATCTCCACGGCCGCCACGGGTTCCTCCTCCGCGCATGTTCTTGTGCTTGCCGTGGTAGGTTCTATGACCTCTCTTTTCTTTGGTCTTTGGTCTAACCATTTTTTCTACCTCATCCTCTTGATAAGATCCGCCAAATTCTGGTGGAATCCCAGATCTCCACCCTGTTGAGCGGTCTTCTTGGTAGTTCTTAAGCCCTTCCGAGCAGGGTGCAGCCTGAATATGGGCTTGATTTGCAGATCTTTCAGACTGGCAGAGCCGGAGTTGATGGCTTTGGCCAGTTCCTTAAAAGATGAATAAGGTGTATTCTCCTTTAAATACTGCTCTGTCAGGCGTCGGTTGGCGCTCAGCCTGCCCCTTCTCTCTAACAGCATTGCCAGAGTATCATCATCGATCTCGCCCCAGGCCACGTAGTCCTTGACCTTCTGGATCATGCCCCGGTAATGGGGGTCTTCTTTGACCACAACGCAGTGGTTGACCCTATGAATATGGAGCATAGCCAGGGTGTCCTTGATATCCGGCCTGAGGTTCACCTCCCCTCTCAATCTCACTATGGCAAACATCTTCAGGCCCTCACAGTTATGGTATTGATGAGCGCGTTGTATGTCGCTTTAGCGAAGTTGATGGTGGTCCTGGTGGAGCCTGCGGTCCTGGTCCAGACATCCTTGATTCCGGCCATATCCATGACCTTCTTGCTGGTATCTCCGGCCGCAATGCCCAAGCCACGAGGCGCAGGGATGAGAACTACCCGAACGCTTCCGGACTCACCCACTACCTGATAGGGCACAGTGTGAGGCTGGCCGCAACCACATTCCCAGCTGCCGCAGCCCCGGTTCACCTTCATAATGTTCCTCTTGGCGTTATCGATGCCCTTTTTGATGGCCTTTCCCACCTGGACATCCTTTCCCTCGCCCAGTCCAATGTAGCCGTCTCTGTTGCCCACAATTACTGTGGTCCTGAACTTGACCCTCCTTCCGGAGTCGGTCATCCTCTGAACCATGTTGATATCCAGAACCTCGTCCTCGAGCCCTGGAATGAGCGCATCTATCAGTCCGGCCTCTTTTATGGGCAGGCCGGATGCAATGGCCTCATCGAAAGTGGTTACCTGACCCTCATAGACCAGCTTTCCAAGCCTCGTCTTGGGGACCCACTCCTCTTGGTAAAAATCGCGTTTCTTCTTCTGATCCATACACTCACCCCAGTATCTTCTCTTTAGCAGCCTCGAACTGGGCTACGGTGTCTTTTCCAGTATAGCTCTTTATGTGCTCCCCTCGGATCCTCTCCTCATCCGGGAAGATCTCGGGGCTGTGGGGCACATCTACTCCTGCATCTACTACCCCCTTAATGGCGGCATAGATCCTGTTCCCTTTGGTGGAGGCATGCAGCCCTATGTCTGCTACTCCTCCTTCTACCCCAATAGCTAGCATCTTCTTGCCGAAGAGCAGGCCTGTAAGGTATGCTGCAGGCAGATTGCCGACAGCTGAGGAGAAGCCGAATCCTTTGAGCTCCCGGGAGTTGACCGTCAGCAGGGTCTTGTCACCCTCAAGCTCTGCCACCACCAGCTGCAGAGTGGTGCTGGCATTGCTCTTCCTGACTACAACTCTCGGTCTCTTGGATAGCAGTAGCTTGTATCTGACATGATAGTTGGTCTTGCCCTCTTTCCTTCTGCGGAGAGGAACCTTATATCTCGGTCCAGTTGCCAAGTCACTCACCCCGAGCAAGGCCCTTGGCCTTTATAAAGGAATTCATATGCGCTGTGCTCCTGTACTCTCCACCCTTGGATTTGCGGTAGAGCAGTCGGTAAGCATGCCGGTCGATCTGACCAGTATCCCGCAGCTCCCTGAGCCTCTTTCGCAGAGCCCGGATCTTGGTCATCCACAGCTCTTTGCGTGGGCTGCGAGCGCCTTTGGCACCCCTTCTGTGTCCAGGTCCCTTGCAATGGCCGTAGGCTCTCTTGGCATTCTTGGCCCTGATCCTTCCCCGGCTGTTGCCCTTCTTGGGCTTGGCTTTGATGTTGCCATCGCTGATCTGAGAGCGAATATCCTCCCGGGTGATAGCATCGCCCAGGGCGCCTGCCAACTCAGGATCGGGATTGATCCAGACCCGACTCTCGCCGATATTCAGCTCAGATGCCGCCAGCCTTCGCTGGGTGGTAAATCCCGGCATGTTCAGGCCCCTCCTTTGGGATTGAGGATCTTGAGCCCCATCTCCGCAGCCTTAGCCTGAATATCCAGCCGTTTTTTCATCCCCACGGCAGAGGCAATACGCACTGCGCAACCTTGAGCGGCTGCCAGCTCTGCCACATTGTTCACCCTAATCTCAGCCATTCCGCTGGGATGATATCCTCGAACGGCCTTTGGGCTTCCAAAGCCAGGTTGGACAACCCGGCCTTTGGCAGCTATATGCTGCCTGAGCTTATTGTGCAGGCCACGGGGCTTTCGCCAACTTGTGCCAAGCTTCTTCTTTTTATGTGAATCATGAAAGTTGAACTCGGGCTTCTTGGACTTCTGCCTGGTTCTGACTCTTAGCAATCTTTCTGCCATCCGAATTCACCTCTTGTCTATCAGGTATATCCCATCCTGGAATATCCTGACATCGAAGCCATGCACCCTGGTCGCCTGTTCGATATTGGCCATGGTCTGGCCAACATTCTCCTTGTCCATGCCTGTAATCACGACTTCGTCTTTGCCTATCTCGACCTTGGTTCCCGGCAGAACTCGAGCAGATCGAGACTTCCTCTCGCCGAGGAAGTTGTTTATGATCAACTCATCGGAAGCTGCCTTGAGCTGGATGGGGAAGTGAGAGTACACGACCTTCATCCTGTACTCATATCCTTTAGTAACGCCGGTAACCATATTGTTTATGTGAGAGGCCAGCGTTCCCACCATTGCTCTGTGGCGCTTGCGGTCGACCCTGGAATTTACGATCACCTGAAGATCCTCTTTGCGGATCTCCAGGTCGGGATAGGAGAGCGTCCGGGATAACTCGCCTTTTGGCCCCTTAACCGTGACGACATTCCTGTCCACGGAGACTGTAACTCCTTCCGGGATCTCTACCTGTCGCGCAATCTCTTTGACCATCAGACCACCTAATATACATACGCCAGGAGCTGTCCTCCCAGGGACTGGGCCCTGGCATCAGAGTGGGCCATGACCCCTTTGTTGGTGCTCAGTATTAGCACCCCAAAGTTCTTGGCAGGGAGGAATCTCTTCTCCCACTTCTCCATCTCCGTAGCCTTGGTGGAGAACCGCGGCTTGATGACACCGCAGCGGTTGATCCTTCCCAGGAGCTTCACCCGGAACATTCCTGACTTTCCATCATCGATAAACTCAAACTCGCCGATGTATCCCCTATCCGCCATGACCTTCAGGGCCCTGCCTATGACTTTAGAGGCGGGATGGATGATACATTCAGGCTTGCCTACGCTCTCCGCATTCTTTATAACGGACATCGCATCGGCCAGTGGATCCAATAACAACGCAACCACCTACGAATACTTTTCAAATCCCATTTCAGGGGCTATCTCTCGGAAGCACTGCCGGCACAGGTAGATACCGTACTTTCTAACCAGGCCGTTCTTGCGGCTGCAACGCTTGCAAACGTTTGCTCCTCTTCCATAGACCTTCTTGCCTTTCTTCATGCTGCCTCCAAGACCTCAACGCCGAACTTCTTTTTGATGAACTCCACGGTATCGTCCTGACCCAGCCTCTGCCTGCTTGGCAGCTTCTTTTTAGACACCCTTCTCCGGGCGATTCTGTAGCCGGCCCTCTTCAGAGCTACGGAGACATCCATGCCGAAGATGCCTATCTCCGGGTCATATCTCATCCCGGGAAAGTCGGTGTGCTCCTCGATACCAAAAGAGAAGTTGCCCTGCTGATCGAACTGGCTCATCCTCAGGCTGTTGCCCGCGGCTTTGAGGGCTATGGCCAGAAAGTCCTCCGCTGCTTTCCCTCGCAAGGTAAGCTTGGCGCCAATTGGCTCCTTCTTTTTTATGTTGAATGTGGGCAGAGTCTTCTTGGCCATGGAGCGAACTGGCTGCTGTTTGGTGATCGTCTTCATGATAGTCTCGGCGTTCACCAGCCTCTGACCGCTCTCTCCTACCCCCACATGCACGACGACCTTGTCGATGCGGGGCTCGAGCATTATATTCATCTGGCGGCCCCCAGTTTGATGACGGGACTGTCCGTTCCGATCATATAGACGTACTCCTCAATGGTTTCGAACTCCTTGTCTCCAGATATTATAACCCGGTTGGGCTGAGAGCTCTTCACCTTTATGATATCCTTGATCTTCCCAGTCTGGCCGCTGTGCTTTCCGCCCACGACCATGGCCAGATTGCCGACCTTGAACTCGATCCTTTCATCGATATCTTTTTCGGGTATAGAGAGAACCAGAGAGTCGCCCACTTTGTAGTCACCTTCCGCCAGCTTATTCGAGCCGTCGGATAGGTTGAGCTGCTGCTTATTGCCTCTGAGGACGGTTTTATTCTCGATCCGGGCCAGCTTTCTCGCACTTCCCGGCTCAAGGAGACTCAGATAGAACATCCCCTTCTCGTCCTTCAGCATTCTGTATTGCTGATCGAGCAGCGGCAAACCGATCACATCGAATATGCCTATGGGGAGCTTATGATCCTTCTGGGATTTGCCGTCCACCAGAACCTTGCCCTCATAAAGGACCCTCTTGGCCTCGCGGGCGTTATCCACCAGCTTGAGCATATCCCTGATCACCATCAAGAGAGGCATGCTCTCCTGAGAGGAATGAGGGCCTGGGCTGCTCTTGGGGACCCATACGCTGGTCTTTCTGGCCACCGGCCAGCTAACCGGGATAGTCAGCCTCTTCTGATGTCGGCTCATTCAGATCGCCTCTCAAAGATCTTCTCCCTCTCTGCATCCTCAAGCTCGAGCTTGACGATTACCACATTCGAGGGGTGAATGGTTCTGGGCACCTCAGTTCCATCGGCGCGGTAGTTGCTCACTCCCGCTACCTTTATGGTGCATCTCTTGATGTCTACGTCCTCGACTGCACCTTCTGTGCCGGCGTGATCTCCACGTACAACCTTGACCGTATCGCCCTTGCGGAGCTGAGCATTGCGTTTCTTCAGCTCTTCACGCAGGGCCCGGCTTAAGGGAGCATGCATGTACTTTTGACGCCGATGCAACGGTGCAGTGTACCTCTCTTTCCGCTGCTTTCTGGGCTGTTTTGTAATCATAGAATCATCACACAATTATGGATGCCGCGGAGGCGATCTTGCCGAACCTCTCCGCTACCTCACGGGCCACGGGTCCCTTGACCTCGGAGCCCTTGGGTACGCCCTCATCGTCCACTATGACGGCGGCGTTATCCTCGAACTTCACTCTGAGGCCGTCGGGCCTGCGAAACTCCTTCCTCTGGCGGATGATGACAGCTTTAAAGATCTGCTTTCTCATCTCAGGAGTTCCCTTCTTAACGGACACGATCACTATATCCCCGATTCCTGCGCAGGGCTGTCTATTTTTCACGCCTCGATAGTTCTTTACCGAGATAACGTGTAGCGTCCGCGCACCTGTATTGTCTACACAATCCAGGTATGCGCCAGTGTTGATCGCCCTTGGGATCTTGGCCTTCTGTCCTCTCATTTCAAGACCTCCACTACCACATAGGATTTGGTCTTGGAGAGGGGCCGACACTCAGCTATTTTGACACGATCTCCGGCCTTGGCTTCAAGGCATGGAGGATTGTGCGCATGGATCTTGGACTGCCTCTTCTCAAATCGTTCGTACTTCGTTGCTTTCTTTTCAAACTTGCGCATAACTACCACGGTGTTATCCATCTTGTCGCTGACCACAGTGCAACTGAAGACCTGGCCGCGTACAGGAAGGGTACCATGGAAGGGACACTTGGGATCGTTGCACTCCTTTTCCGGGGGGGCTACGTCCAGTCCGATATCCCTCATAACTTCCACCTCGTCCTCTGCATTCTTTTGCTTATTCTGTTCTCAGGCTGCGAGATCAAAACCGAGCCTGCGACCCTCGCCCTCTGCCCGTCGGGCAGGGTGAAGGTCAGGCTGGCATTCTTTTTTGGAATGCGCAAGACCTTGCGCTCTGTCTCCAAAAGGAATGTGTTCCTGGTCTCGTCCACAATCCTTCCCCTGAGCCCGACGATACCCGGCTCGCTGTTGGACTCGACCTGAACATCCAGGCCAATGAGCTCGTGTCTCGCCAGGTTCGTGGGGTTGAGCTTCACTTCCTTCGCTCCGTCTGGACCGTTTTGATCCGGGCAATCGTCCTGCGGATGTCTTTAATCCTCCCCGGCTTCTCCGGGGCGCCACCAGCAGTGACGACGCCTCTCTCGCGGATGAGCTCACTCTCGAGCTTATGCAGCTCCTCGGATATCTCTTCCGCGTTCATGTTTCTTATCTCATCAATCTTGAAGATGGCCATTTGGATCACTCATCCTTAAGGACGGACTCGCTCTCTGCCTTCTCTTCAGAAAGGGGAGCAATCTCTGTCGCGTTCTCTGCAGGCATGGATGGCTCTTCCAGGGGCTCAGGCTTGACTTCGGCCGCCTCGGGCTCTGATTCCAGGAGCTGATCCAGTTCGCTCTTCTTCTCCTCAGCGGGCGCTGGTGTTGGCGCGGGCACAGGAGCAGGAGCGGCTGATGGTGCTGGTTCTGGTGCCGGTGGCGCCTGTGGAGCTTCAATCTGGAAGTCGTCTGGCAGCCGGACATCCGGTGGGATGATCCTGACCTGACAGCCGATGACTCCCAGCTTCTTTACCGCTACGGAGTAGCCCCGATCCACGAGGTCTATGGCCGGCTTGCCGGAATGCTTGATGTAGCCGGCGATGAACTTCTCTGTTCGGGATCGTGGACCGGTCAGCTTGCCGCTGATCACTATCTCGCAGCCCAAAGCCCCTGCGTCCATCACCCTTCGCATCATGGACTGGCCGGCCTTCCGGAAGTACCAGCCCCGTTCCAGGGATGATGCCAGACGGTTGGCCACCACTCGGCCGTTGAGGTCGCCCCGACCCACATCCTGCACATCTATCTGGGGATTGTCCAGGTGGAACCTGCGATCCAAGTCACGGGTTATCTTGCGGATGAGTTTGCCGCCTTTGCCTATGACCATTCCCGGCTTTTCCGCATAGACGGTGATCTGGGTGCCCATGGGGGTGCGGTTCATCTGCATGCCGCCGTATCCTGCTCTCTCCAGCTCATCAGCCAGATACTCATTGACCAGAGCTTTGGTTATGCCCTCGGCCACGAACTTCTTCTCGACGGACATCAGCTCTTCACCTCGGTCAGGACCATCTCTATGGTCACGGTCTGGGTGTTCTTAGGGGTTGCTCTTCCCATGGCCCGGGGCATCCAGCCCTGGATGGTTCTGCCCGTGAGAGTGCCGGCATGGTAGATCCTGAGTTTCTCGGACTCCATGCCTTTGTACTCGCCGTTGGCGATGGCATTATCCAGGACCTTCAGGACCTCTCGTGCCGCCTTCTCGGGATATCTGCCTGCATCCCAGCCCATCAGGCCGTGCCTGTGGGCTACATTCCTGTTGTATCGCTTGAAGGGAACTGGCCTCTTCAAAGCGATAACATCTTCCAGATAGTCTCGGGCACGGTTAGCCCGCATGCCTCTTAGCGTCCTGCAGATCTCGCGGGCATGCTTTGGTGAGATGTGAAGCTCCATCCCCATGGCCCTTGAAGAGCGTTCTGCAGGCGTAAGCGAATAGTTCAATCTGCCCAATCTCACACCTCACTTCAGCGGCACATACTTGCTTGATCTGGTAGCGCCTACGCCTGCGGCTCCGTGCTGGACGCGGCCGCGCGTCATAGCGAACTCGCCGAAGAAGTGCCCGATCATCTCGGGCATGACCTCTACCTTCTCAAAGCTCTTGCCGTTATAGATCTCGATGCTCTTGCCCACCATATCCGGCAGAATTAGCATGTTCCGGATGTGGGTTCGAACTGAGTCTTTGTTCTTCAGGTTTGCAAGGAGCTTCTTGTTCTCCTTGGCAAGACCTCTCTTGATCGATCTGCGCTGCCGCGCTGGGAACAGCCCGGCAAGCTCCTCTATGCTTAACTTGGCGAGGTCGGCCATCTTCCGGCCCCGATACAAGAACTCTTCCTTTCTCTTGGGAAGCTTGGATCCTGCTTTCTTTGCCAAAACTATCACCTAGCGCTTACCGGTTCTCCGTGCGGCGATCGAGCCGACCTTTCGGCCGGGGGATGTATTCCTGCTGACCGTCTTGGGCCTGCCTGGATGCTGACGGCCGCCACCGCCGAAGGGATGGTCTACGGCGTTCATTGCCACCCCTCTGACCACGGGCCAGTTCTTGGGCTTGGAGCGGTACTTGAAGAAGCTCTTTCCTGCCTTAACCAGGGGCTTGTCCAGACGGCCGCCTCCCGCTACCACTCCGATGGTCGCCATGCATTTCGGGTTGAGCCATTTCATCTCCCCGCTGGGAAGCTGGACCACGGTTTGGCCTACATCATGAGCCACGAGGATGGCACAGACTCCGGAGGAGCGAGCGAACTGGCCGCCATGCCCGGGCTGCGACTCGACGTTGCAGATAGGTATGCCCTCTGGTATCTCCGAGAGAGGGAGAGTATTTCCCGGCTCGATTGGCGCAGATATGCCGCAGGCTATCTCCTGGCCGATGCAGACCCCCTCAGGGACCAGGATGTACCTCATCTCGCCGCTCGTCAGGGTCACCAGGCCCACGGGAGCAGTTCGAGCTGGGTCTCGCATAATATCCTGGACGATGCCCTTGACGGTCTCGTTCTGATCTCTTTTCAGGTGCTTGATGTCTGCTCTGTACCGGTGAGAGGGTGCCCTATACCTAGGACCTCCTGCGCCTCTATTTTGAGATATGATTCGATGTCCCATTGTATTACACCTACAGCAGTCCTAGCCTTGTGGCCAACTCGTTCGCGCTGCCCTCTCCGGCCAGCTTCACCACTGCCTTCTTCTGTCCCTGAGAGGTGATCATGGTCCTGACTGCCAGGACATCGACATCATAAAGATCCTCCAGGGCCTTTTTGATTTGAGGCTTGGTGGCATTTGTGTTCACCAGGAACTCCAGGGTGTCGTTGGAGTCGATCATGCTGGTGACCTTTTCTGTAACATAGGGGCTCTTGATAATCATTGATTTGCCTCCGGGGAGCCTTTTCCTGCCAGCTTCTCAAGGGATGATTCAGTCCATACGGTAAGTCTGCCGGCACGGGTTCCAGGGGCGAGCAGCTCTGCGTTCAGCATGTCCACGGTGACGAAGTCAACCCCTGGAAGGTTCCGGGCTGCCTTTCCCAGGCCTGCGTCGTTGCCAGCGACGATGAGCAAGCTCTTTCTGCCTTTGTATTTCCTTCCCCGCAGCTTTCCCTTGCCGGCACGGATGTGCCTTCCTGCTTTTGCCCTCAGGACGTCATCCCAGAGGCCCGCTGCCATGAGGAACTTGATGATATCCGAGGTCTTGCTAAGGGCCTCGAGATCGTTCTTGGCCACGACCGGCAGCTCTCGGGAGAACTTATGACCCCGGGCCTCGACCAGGCCGGATGAGGCGGTAGCTGCAATAGCTGAGCGGATGGCTTTTCTTCTCTCCTTCTTATTGACCTTCTCGCTGTAGACGGCGTTTGGCTGTGGCGCATGCGATCTGCGGCCGCCCACTGCCATGGGGACGCCTGCTGCTCTCCTGCCGTTCTTAAGCCTGAGAACCCTGGAGGTGCCGTGTCCCGTGCCCCAGGAGACGGCGGAGGTGTTCATGCCGGCATAAAAGTGCGGCCCATAAGCCTGAAGCCTGTTTGCTTGGGCAGCCAGAACCGCTCTCTTGATGATATCCGGTCGGTACTCCTCCTCAAAGACTGCTGGCAGCTCTATCTCGCCAGCTGCGTTTCCCGATAGATCTATAACATTGGTTTTCATTGCTTAGACCCCCTGCTTGGATTCCTGGCTCACATGGAGCAGCTCGGGAGCTTTCACGAAGTTCTTTCCTGGCCTCATGGCATGCCTCATCCGCACGAGCCTCTTGATGGGGCCGGGGACGCTTCCTTTGATCAGGATATACTGGTTCTTGATCACGCCATAGCCGGGGAATCCCCCGTCCGGAGTGATCTTCGATCCGTCGGTTCCGATGAACATGAGCCTCTTATTATATTCTGTCCTCTGGTGGTAGCCCATCTGGCCCAGCTGGGGAACGCGCCAGCTGATATGGGCTGGATGCCAGGGGCCAAGGTTGCCCACATGGCGGACTTTGCCTGTGCGAGCATGCTTTCTCTTGGCCATGGCGATTCCCCAGCGCCTGACCGGTCCCTGGGTGCCTTTGCCCTTGGTAACGGCAGAGGTGTCCATCAGGTCGCCCAGCTCAAATACGCTGGAAATCGGGACCTGCTGGCCCAGCAGCGTCTGGGCAAAGGAGAGTCTGTCATTCATCGAGCCACCGTTGATCGGCATCTCCATGATCTCAGGAACCTTCTTGGGAATTCCGGATACTAGTGTGGGATTGGTGTGCACCAGGACGCGGACATCGGCGATATCATCGCCCAGGGCGACCAGATCTCCGGGAGCGGTTCCTCGGGTCTTCTTGGGAACGGTCATCGCTCGGGAGAGCTCCGGGCTTAGGTTCTCTGCCCAAAGCTCGCCTGCCGGGCGTAGGCCGCCATTGTAGCTCTCGTAAGCGCGCACAGCCACCACGTTCATGGGGGGGACCTCAAGAACGGTCACGGGGGTGCTGATCTCCATGCCCTCGGTGAGGCTGCGCGGTCGGTCATCTATCATCATAACATGGGTCATGCCTGCTTTGTAGCCGGCGAAGCCTGCTATCCTGGCCTTGTCCTCCTCGAGCCAGCTTCTGATTCTGGGGACCTCGCTCTTGGCCCTCTTTCTGGGGCTGTAGGCCAGCGAACCTCGTCTAGGTCGGTGTATTGTTGCCATTTAGTCCTCCAAACTCATCAGGTTGAGAAGGGCGAGGGTGGCGAAAACCGCTTCCTCCACTCGAACCGTCTCTGTTCCCTGATGGGGAATGGTGTTGATCATTTCATACCTCTTCATTGATTCTTTACTCAAGAACGCATCTAGCCCTCGTGCGGGTGAGCCAAAGGCCACCGCAAGGTCGCGTTTGTTGCCCGATTGGACCAACTCCAGAAGTGCCTGGGGCGTTATAGCCCGACCGCTTCTGGAGGCAAGAACGATCCGGGTATCTCT
Source organism: Methanothrix soehngenii GP6 (assembly GCF_000204415.1). Lineage (NCBI taxonomy): Archaea > Methanobacteriati > Methanobacteriota > Methanomicrobia > Methanotrichales > Methanotrichaceae > Methanothrix > Methanothrix soehngenii. Next base: position 2,306,218 of record NC_015416.1, read on the forward strand.
CATTGATTCCAGATAGCTCTCCAGGCTATCCACTACCTCGGTCTCGTACCCCCAGTAATGGGGTATATCCTTTTGGTCAACAGGCTCAGCGGCGAGCGGTTCCTGCGAAAAGATTCTGACGTTTAGGCGTTGCCCTACCGGATACTTTTCTCCGGTGCGAAGGGGAATTGGGCGATTGATTCCGATTTCCACCCATACGCCGCCATCAGATCCGACGCTTTCAACGACTGCTCCGACGCGAAACTCGCCAATCTTGAGCGATTCTGATTTTGAGTTGATGGGATGATGACTTGTGCGCAGCGGGGGCAGCATTCCCACGTGGCGCAGCTCCTCTTTGCGGGGGATGAGCAGCTTTCTCAGATATTGGGGGGTTTCCATGTAGCGCAGGATCATGGATATGAACCGGGAATCGTTGTATTCCTGGTCCCGGTAGATCACTATGCGGCTTACACGGAAGACTGCTGCTGCCCTTGCGATCTGGCCAACTTTGAGCGTGTTGACACGCGTATCCCTGCTCTCCATGGTGAGAGAGGACGGGATAAGGATGGCTCTCTCGCAGCGTCCAGTCATCAGGTTTTCCCTCCTCACAAGAGAGTGGATATATAAAAAGGTTTGGAAGGGAGATAACGGACGCGTTCCGATAATCGCTCAGTATGGGCTGAGCCAAAATACCTATCAACTCACCGGAATATCAAGTTATGCTCAAAGCCAAACCAAATATTAACCGATATCTGATTTAGGATGCCAGAAGTGATTTACTAGCCGGATATGGCCGGATTGTTCGAGCGCTACCGGGATATCCTGACTCCGGAAGAGCTCACATGGATGCAGGAGGCGATTGATCGCTTCCTGTTCACCCCATGATGGAAAATAAAAAATACTTGTTATCAACAATTGTCATGTATGAATATCGTTAATATTGCGGCCATCCTGGCATTCTTCATAATATCTGGAATTGTCGTTGCTGCTCCATTGCCACTTCAGTTGATAGTCAACAATGATACGATGCAATGTGCGAGTTTCCTGCCAGGGGATGAGTGCATGGACTGCACGCCGCCCGATGGCTGGGAGATATTGGGTCCATATGGCCCTTGCCCGGAAGACTACACACTGGTTACTGTAAGGAGCAATTGCCAGGGCTTTGAGAATGAGCGTTGCTGCACAAAGTGGCATTCAGGGGCATCAGGAGACTGCCAAAACCTGGTTAAAAATGATTTGACCAGGGAATGCGCCCTTGTGGACGATGCGGCAAACCGCACCCTCCTCTCTGGATGGATGAAGATGCCCGAAAATGCCGCCAGCTGGTTATGCCCGCATGACTACAACTGGACGACACTCACAGGAACCATTCCCGCCAAGGTTGCTCAATACGGCCCAGTAAATGTAGCCTCTGTGACAAACGAGGCTGATTTTCTTGTAAGCCTCGTCAACAATGTATCTGGCTGGACCTGGCTGACGCAACCCGGTCAATCTGCAGCCTGGACTTTTTATAATCTGCCCACCAATCGGAGGCTTTACATTTATCTTACTCCTCTGGTAACTCGTCCTTCTGGAAACGGCGGAGGCAGCGGATATTCAACCGATGTGAGGATAACATATGAAACTCGAACCAGGAACATAAATTCGACCGTTTCGCTGAAGAACACCCATCCTGAGTTCCAGATGCCTGCAGACACCATGGGTTGGGGCTACCAGGCAATTGGCTACTTGATGATCCCTGCCGATAAGATTCCCTTTGATGGGAAGGTCAAAGTAACTCTTACTAAGTCTGCCAATGCTGAACATATAGCTGTCAATAAGGAGTGCTGCACCATTGAGTATGTATGATCATTTACCAAAAACCGATATCTCACAATCGATATATAGAAAGACGGCAATACCAGCATTAGCATGGATTCGGGTTCATTTGATTCATGCAGAGGATTTGATTATGGGAATAAAAGAGAGCTTTACCGCTGAGGAATGGAGGGGCTTGGTCAGCCTTCCTTATGCCGTATCAATGGCGATTGTCCTGGCCGCACCCTCATTACTGGGCACGTTTCACGAATCTAAGGCGCTGATCACTGAGCCGGCCAAGCTTGCAGCTTCTGCCAGCAGCGATCTGGTCGGCATACTGTCAGGCGAGATCCAATCCAGAGGAAGAGAGCTGATCGATGAGCAGAAGGATCTATTCAAGAAGGACCAGAACGGCTTTAGATCTAGGACCATCGAGGCCTGCAGGTCGGCCGCAGCCGCCCTTACCAAGGTCTCTTCAAAAGAGGCTGCTGCCTACAAAGAGTGGGTGCTGGCGATAGGACAAAAGGTTGCAGAGGCTGCGAAAGAGCAGGGCGTAGCGGTCAGCGAACCGGAAGAGGTACTCCTTAATGAGGTCTCCGCTGCTCTTGGCTCGAGCGCATAAAATATATAAACCCATTTCATCCCCTCTTTTTGGCCAGCACCCTTTTGGCGATCTTTTCCTCGTTCCAGTCCCTGAATGTCCTCCCCTTCATCGCCAGATTTAGGAATATCAATGCAAAAAACCACAGCCCCAATCCGATTATGACCGGGAACACCAGCCAGAACAAGAGCACGATCAAAACGAGCCCTAATATGAACAGACAGGCTGCTATTCCGCCATAAAGCAGCCTTCCGGAAGGATTCAGCTTCCCCGGCATAATAGATTAATTGACCTGTAAGCTATATAAACCGATCAGTCCAGTCCCCATACATCCGACAGCCGATGAATATGACCTGGCTAATAGAGCCTCAAGGCCGGTCACAATTCTTTTCAGGCCCATCTCTCTATCTCCAGAACTGCCACCATCGCTTTTTATAAAAGCTGTCCAATCCATCCCCACTTCATTAGCAGGGCATAGAGAGCCCCTGGATTGCCTGCCCCAGAAATCATCATTCTGTCTTTTGTATCTTATTCATACTTTCTATTATGTAAAAATGCTTTTCAGCTATCAATTTCTAGCAAAAATACTTAAACTTACACGTAGTAGATTCCCAATATGGCAGGAGTCTTCGAGCAGCTCACCAGGCGTCATAAAAGGGCAGTTCATGGAGGCCTTGAGGCAATGGAGCTGGAGGCAGCAATGGAGATCCTGGCGGAGGTATTCAGAATCAACCTGGAGGAGGTAGAAGATATGATCTCCAGCCGCCTGCCGGAGGTACAAACCGAAGCTCGCCAGGAAGAGGGACTGTGGCCGCAGGAGTTCTGGTTGGAGAGCTAAAGCATTTTTAACAGATCATGCGTTTCCGGACAGGTCAAATGAGGCCCGCCCTTCCGGCGGGCCATATAGCAACCGATCAACGATCTGCTTTCCCTTGCGCAGCCGCCAGATATGCTAGCTGCGACCCATCAGCTGATCTACAGTGCTGGGGCGCAGGGGTAGAGAGGGCTCCGGTCTTTAGGCCGGAGATGAATCGTACCCCGCCCTACGCTATGAACCTTAATATACTATAACAGCGTAGAACTGTACATGCTTAAGGCTTACAAGTTCAGGCTTTATCCCACAAGGTCTCAGATAACCAAGATGGAGCGAACGCTGGACTTGTGCCGATGGACATACAACCAGACTCTAGCATACAGAAAGAACGCCTGGGAGAATGAAGGCAAATCAGTTTCCAAATATGAAACGAACGCTCTTCTTCCTGGTTGGAAAGAGGATAAACCCGAACTGAGAGACGTATATGCTCAGACCCTTCAGAATGTTCAGGAGCGGGTAGATCTAGCCTTTAAAGCCTTTTTCAGAAGGGTTAAGGCGGGAGAAGAACCCGGATATCCAAGATTTCGGGGAAGAGGTTGGTACGATTCATTTACTTATCCACAACCTGAGAAGGGCGGCAATCTTGTTAACGGCATGGTACGTCTTCCCAAGATAGGCGATATCAAGATCAAGCTCCATCGCCAGATAGAAGGCAAGATCAAACGGCTGACCGTCAGAAGGACAGCCACAGGCAAATGGTTTGCATGCTTCTCCGTCGAAACTGAAGATGTTCCTCTCCCCCCCTGGAAAGATGGGGCTGTAGTAGGTATTGATGTCGGCCTTGAGAGCTTCGCCACCTTTTCCAATGGTGAGACGATAGCTAATCCTCGATTCTTCCGAGAAGAAGAACACGAGTTAGCTAGAGCCCAAAGGAAACTCTCTAAGGCTCCTAAAGGAACTCCAGATCGCAAGAAAGCTCTTAAGGTTGTTGAGCGAGTCCATGAGCGGATAGCTAACAAGCGATATGAGTTTGCCCATCAGGTTAGTCATAACTTGGTAGATAGATTTGGTCTAATAGCTTTTGAAGATCTTAACATCAAAGGCATGGTTCATAATCATTGCCTGGCTAAAAGCATCTCAGACGTAGCTTGGAACATGCTAGTGACTTTAACCTCTTACAAGGCTGCAAGTGCCGGTTCGGTGGTGGTCCTGGTAGATCCAAGGAATACGTCTAAGATGTGTTCCAGGTGTGGTACTCTCATTGAAAAGTCGCTGTCTGATAGAGTCCATAACTGCACTCAGTGCGGGCTGTCGATGGACCGGGATTGGAACGCAGCGATAAATATTCTCAGATTGGGATTGCAATCTGTCGGCACAGGAAGCCGTGGAAGCCCCGCTCTTTAGGGCGGGGAGCAGTCACTGCCAGAAACAGCACCACCCCAACGGCAAGGAAAAGAAGAGCGAGCATCCACCAGGGCAGAAAGGCCACCACAATAATCCTGAGCCGGGAGAGGATAAACCATAACACAAACAGGGCAACGATCGCAAGCACAAGAGCGTAGAGACGCTCCTTTGTCCTACCGACCATACCTGGCAGATATGATCAATCATATAAATAGGTGATCTAATCCTTTATGCTGTCCCTTTGACCTTCATCAGCCGGGATATATAGAGCCTGGCCCATAAATAGCTCAGGAGGCTTCCTGCTATGTTTCCAAACACGATTCCCCACCATATCCCCTCCTGACCCAGCCCCAAGACCATTCCCAGGATGAAGGCTACCATTGTAATGAGAACCACATCTCTGAGGACATTGAGCAAGAGGGAGGTGAGACCTTTGCCCGCCCCCTGGAAGAGGCAGGCGGACATTATTCCCGGGGACATGAATGGGTAGAACAGGCACATCACATGCATGAATGCCACCATTGTTCCGGCAAGGTGAGCGCTCTCGGGAGTATAGGTGAAAAACATGGTTATCTGAGGGGCAAATATGCCGGTGATGAGGGCGGTGACCGTTCCAATGGCGAAGCCAAGCTTTGTGGAATAGTTATGAATAACCGGCAGGTTGCCATATCTTCTGGCGCCGATTGCTGCTCCTGCCACAGAGATCTCTGCCGTGGCAATGGCGATCAGAGGAATGGTGGCCATCATTATCACCCGCCAGCCTGCAGTATAAACAGCTACAGCGTCCGTTCCCGAAACCCGAACCAGCATGCTGTTGATGATGATGGCATCTATGGAGTAAAGGAGGAACTCGACGCTGGCCGGAATCCCCACCTTGAGGATGTCACTCATCACTTTTCTGCTGGGGACAAAGGCATTCCGGGACAGGGAAACGTAGGTGTCCTTCTTGACGATCAGCCAGTAGATCTGTACCATGGCCACGATCAAGAGAGAGATGACTGTGCCCCATGCTGCTCCTGCTATCCCCATCCCCGCCCAGTAGATCAGAATGGGATCCAAGACGGCGTTGATCAGCGATCCCGCGCCCATGGCGTACATGGTGCGTTTTGTATCCCCTTCTCCTCTCAGGATGGCATAAGCGATGTTGGTGAAGACCATAAATATGGATCCGGAAAAGACGATATTGCCGTACTCCATGGCCAGACCAAGAGAGGAGCCTGCACCCATTGCGGAAAGGAGAGGCTCCAGGGTTAAGAGGAGGACTGCTGTCAGTATCATTGAGACCAGCAAAACCAGCAGGAGGGCATGCATGGTGGTATTATCCGCCCCTCTTTTGTCCTGTGCCCCTATCCTGCGGGAGATGGAAGAAGAAACCCCTGCCCCCAGGCCGTTGCTCAGGCCAACCACCACCATGAATATGGGGGTCACAAATCCTACTGCAGCCAGGGCATCCGATCCCAGGCCTGCCACCCAGACGGCGTTCACCAGATTGTAGGCGGCAAGGATCAACATGGCGACGATCATAGGGCCGGAGAGCTTCAAGAGGGCCTTTTTCGGCTCTCCGATCAACAGGGAAACCCCTCTGGTAATCTCTTTTTGGGCCTCTTCCTCCCTCGCTTCCATCCCACCGCTCATCCGATCACTGGGGCCCTTTGAATTCACAGCTCTGGAAAGAGAGATGCTGCTTATGGTCTCTTTTCAAGCCACCTTCATCTCCCTCTCCAGCCTGCGGACGGTATCCCGGAGCTGAATGGCCCTCTCGAACTCCAGACGCTCCGCCGCTGCCATCATCTCCGCCTCCAGCTCGATGATCGCATTTGGAATATCCGATTTTGGAATATGCCTGGTGTCGGTGATCTCCACCACCTTTTCCCGGATGGGTTTCTTGATGGTCTGAGGGATGATGCCGTGCTCTTGGTTGTATGCCATCTGCAGAGATCTGCGCCTCTCCGTGGTCTCCATCGCCTTCTTTATGGAGCCGGTCATCCGGTCCGCATAGAGGACCACCCGGGAGTTGGCGTTCCTTGAGGCCCGGCCGATGGTCTGGATCAGGCTCTTCTCATCCCGGAGGAATCCCTCTTTGTCTGCGTCTAAAATTCCTATGAACCCCACCTCGGGGATGTCCAGCCCCTCTCGGAGGAGGTTGATTCCCACCAGGACATCGAATTTGCCCAGCCTCAGCTCACGGATGATCTCCGTCCTCTCCAGAGGCTGAATCTCTGAATGCAGATAGCGGGCCCGAATATCATTCTGGCTCAGATAATCGGTCAACTCCTCTGCCAGCCGTTTGGTGAGGGTGGTAACCAGTGCTCGATCCCCTCTCGAGATCACTCCGGAGATCTCCGTCATCACATCCTTCACCTGCCCGTCGATGGGCCGGACCTCCACCTCCGGATCGAGAAGGCCGGTGGGGCGGATGATCTGCTCCACTGGAGATTTCGAATGCTCGAGCTCATAGTCTCCTGGGGTGGCGGAGACGAATATCACATTTCTCATGAACCGCTCAAACTCCTCAAAATCAAGCGGCCGGTTGTCATAGCTGCTGGGCAGCCGGAAGCCATAATCCACCAGGTTCTTCTTGCGGGATCGGTCGCCTCTGTTCATCGCCCTGAGCTGGGGGAGGGTCTGATGGCTCTCATCGATTATGAGCAGAAAGTCATCGGGAAAATAGTCGATCAAACAGTATGGAGGCTCTCCTGGCTGGCGGCGGTCAAAATGGCGGGAGTAGTTCTCAATTCCCTTGCAGCTTCCGGTCTCTTCTATCATCTCCATATCATGCATTGTTCTCTGCCGGAGCCGGTGGGCCTCGATCATCCCAAGCTCTTGAAGCCTCTCGTTCAGCTCCGCCTTTATGGAGTCGACCGCCGCTTTCAGCTCGTTCTCCGGTATGACATAATGCCTGGCCGGATAGACGAAGAAGTAGCTCATATCCTCGACTCTCTTGCCGGTGATCCTGTCGACCTCAGAGATCCTCTCTACTTTATTTCCAAAGAGCTCAATTCGAATGATGTTGTTGAAGTAGCCGGGGATGATATCGATGGTCTCGCCGTTGACCCGGAAGCGTCCCGGAGAGAGGTCCAGGTCTGAGCGCTCATAGAGGATGTCCACCAGCCTTTCCAGGATATCCTTTCTGGAGATCCTTTCATTCACCTTCAGCTCAAACCCCATGCTCTGGAAGTTCTCGGGATTGCCCAGGCCGTAGATGCATGAAACGGAGGCCACTACTATCACATCCCGGCGGGAGAGAAGCGAGGCGGTGGTGGCCAGCCTCATCTGCTCTATCTTGGGATTGATGAGAGAGTCCTTCTCTATGTACTGATCCTTTGAGGGGATATACGACTCCGGCTGATAGTAGTCATAATAAGAGATGAAATATTCAACCCGGTTATCCGGGAAGAACTCCTTGAACTCATTGTAAAGCTGCTCAGCCAGGGTCTTGTTGTGGACGATCACAAGGGTAGGCTTCTGAACCTGTGAAATGACATTGGCTACCGTATAGGTCTTGCCTGATCCCGTGACTCCGATAAGAGTCTGGAACCTCTCATTCCTTTGCAGGCCCAAAACAAGCTGATCTATGGCCTCCGGCTGGGAGCCGCAGGGAGCAAAGCTGGAGTGGAGGCGGAACTGCTGCTCAACCGGACGGTGCTGGGATAATGAATCTTCTGCCATGCTCATTGGCAGGCATAATCCTTGGTGCTAATAGCTTTTGCCCTGCACAATGGCTAAATAATCCGGAGACAGAGGTCAAGAGGGATGAAATCAGAAATCAAAGAAGAATTAAACCCGGAGAGTGTAAAAAGCGAGCCCCTCTCCGTCCAGGATCTGCATGAGCTCTATGATCCAATAAAAGATCAGATCGAGGAGAGACTGGCAGAGTTTCAGCGCATATGGGAGACGGCCAGCGACGAGGACCTCTTCCGTGAGATGGTGTTCTGCCTTCTCACCCCTCAGTCCAAGGCCAGAATATGCTGGAGGGCGGTGGAGAGGCTGGAGAGAAAGTGCCTTATCGCTTCTGGTGAGCCATGCCAGGTTCAAGAAGAGCTGGTGGGCGTGAGGTTCAACCAGCGGAAGGCGGAGTATGTATGTCTTGCCCGGTCAATGTTCAGCCATCGATCCCTTCGCACCACTCTGGCAGGATTTCCCAGTCATGCCGCTGCCCGGGAGTGGCTGGTGGCGAACGTCCTGGGCCTTGGCTATAAGGAGGCCAGCCATTTCTTGAGGAACATAGGCCTGGGGGAGGATCTGGCTATTCTCGACCGGCATATCCTCAAAAATCTAGCCCTGCTGGGAGTGATAGACAAAGTTCCCGAATCGCCCACCAAGAGGCGTTACATTGAGATCGAGAGGCAAATGACCGCCTTCTCTTCCCAGGCGGGAATTCCGATGGGCCAGCTTGATCTATTGCTCTGGTACAAGGAAGCGGGAGAGATATTCAAGTAATCAAATATCCCTGGACAGTCGCGAGAGCCTGTTTATTATCCATTTGGTCAGGAAACCGGTTAAAAAGCAGATGAACATTATGCTGAAGACCCCATCTCCGATACCGTCATTCAGCGCTATCAGTCCAGAGCTAGATATCAGATAGGCCATATAACCGAAGACCATGCTGATCAGGGGTATGGCCATATACCAGAGCCTCTTGTACCGGGTGGCCAGGCCGTAGCGGCGCAGGTCTTCTGCCACTCCGGTGAGGATCTGAGCTGATGCCCCCAGGCCGGCGAAGAACGAGGACCAGAGAGGGACATCGAGAATCTCCGCTTGAGGATGCTGATAGATCAGCATGCTGAAAAATAGGATGGCCAGTACGGCAAATACTATAGCATAAAGGCCGTAGAGCTGGAAGAAGTAGGAGATCGTTCTCAGGCTATGGAACCGGGAGCCTCTGATATTGATCTTGGCCTCGTTGACGGCACTTGTGAGCTCATAGTTCGCCCGATCGCAGTAGAGAAATGAGTCGGAGAGGTTCTCCTTGTTGAACTCCTTTAAGGCGAGGACATAGAAGTCATAGGCATCCTTTATGTCTATAGAGCTTCTGTGAGCGGCCTGAAGCGTGCGGTCGAGCCTCTTGAGGTCTATCTCCAGCTCAGAGCACGACTGCGGGATGGAGCATGATTTGGAGTTCACACTATAGTAACTCGCTAAATTAATATTTATAGTTTGCGCGGCGCAGGCCCTTTTCACATAATTTAAATAATTTTAAATGATTTGAATTTGTGATTGATAACAAATAGCTCGATTATACTCCGAATAAGCTCTTTAAGAAATTATTATTAAGTGTAATATATTTTTCATTAAATATGTTCGTTATTTCGAATGAAAGAGATTTTATTTAGAATATAAATTATATAAAACATTTAGAAGTATCACGTATTATTTTCAACCGACCGTAGCAAACCTCCTGGCATTTCTTATCTGCTGCATTATCTTTCTTTTGAATGAGACTTTGTTCCTTCGACCACCCGAGGGGGTGGCTATTCTCTCAGATATTGTGATCTGATGCAATTCATCGATCATGCTCTCTGCTATGAGGCAGCACTCATCCGTTCCCCGGCCAGATCCATCTCGCCCATCTTTATCCATTTTTGTCATAAGTATTAATTGAACATCTTGCTTAAAAAATTTTTCCTTGAATAGAAGCCGGAAGTGGATGCATAAAAGCAGTGCAGATCATCTCGCCTCCTTTTCTCTCATCATCTCCGGTCATGCTTAATACCACAAAGGACAACAGTATTCCATGCTTGAAGATCAGATCTTCTGCCCAGCCTGCGGCACGGATACCGACCATACCCTGATTAAATCCGGACAGGAGAACCTAGTTCGCTGCGATGACTGCGGAACTGTTCATCCGGTTGAGGTGAAACGGGTGCGTTTGGTCAACCTCAAGGTGATAGTCAATTGGGATGACCGCGCTCTGCCCCATTTTATAACCATCCGGGCAAATGAGTTGCTGAACGTCGGAGATGAGCTTTTGGTGGACGATCCAACAAAGGATGTGGTGATGACCCAGATCACTTCTCTGGAGACGGATCGCCGTGTCAGGAGCGCTCTTGCCGAGACTGTGAAGACCGTCTGGGCAAGGGCTACGGACGAGGTGCCGCTGAGGATAACCGTATTTCGAGGGGGCAAGAGCCATCCCCTTAAGATCACAGTTCCGGGAGATGAGCTTCTGGAGGTGGGCGAGAAAAGGAGGGTGGAGAACTTCCAGTTCATCATAGTCAAGATCAAGCTGCGTGGAGAGGGATTTGCCGACGCAGCTGAGGCCAAAAACATCGTTCGGGTTTGGGGACGGGAGATCTGATTGTCAGTTACCCGCCCCCTGAAGGAAGCGGGCTTGCCTCCTGGTTATATCGAGGCTTCAGAGGATACTGACTGATCCTCACTAGCCCTTGAGCTAGTAAATCTGTTTCGAATATTATAAGCGGCATTGAGGTCTGCATGAATCGAGAATCCACACTTAGGGCAATTGAAGGAATGTCGCTTCCTGGTCCCAGGAAGACCACACCTAGAGCAGTTCTTGGAAGTGTTCCTAGGATCGACTTTAGCAACTATGCCCTTTCCTTGGATCTTATAGCTGGTCATATTGAATATCATACCACGAGGCCAGACGGAGAACCGTCTGTCCCAAGCCTTAGATCCATGCTTGCCTTGACCGAAATTAAGATCCTCGAAGACAAGAACACAATTATCAGGAGCCCATTCGATCAATTCCTTAGAAGCGCAATTGCAGAAATCCTTAGTTCTACGAGATCGCTTAGCTCTCAGCCGTTTGAGGTCTCGAACAACACTTCGAGTATTCTTTCCCTCTGCCTTTCGTTGAGCAAGCTTTCTCTGAAGTCGCTTGATCGTCTTAGAAGTGCGCTTGTTCTTGATTTTCCGATCCAGGCCGCTTATAAAAAGCTCGTTACCATCTGCATCGACAGCCACAATAGCGTTAGTCTCGTTGAGATCGATTCCAACTGGGTGAATCCCCTCAACATCAGGAAATTCAATTGTATAGGCTACATAACCAATAATCTTGTCTCCAAGATTCTTGACTATGATGCTATCGATCTCAGTGGCATTACAGAATTCTTCCCTAAATGCATAAGGAACCGTGTACTTAATGTGTTTCCTGCCATCGATTGTAGAAATGCTCAGGAGACCATCTCTCATGAAACTGGCATCACGCCCCCTCTTTCCTACAAGAAAGAGGGCAAAAGGCCGATGCCAGTTGAAAGGATGATCCAAGTCGTGTCCGTTCTTTTTGGCAGAAGCATAAGCACCAGCAGTAAGCCTGATGCTTGTGCAGGTGAGCTGGCTAGATACGGTTCCTTTGATATTATCGTAGACTCTGCGATGCAGATCCAGAGCTTTAAGAGGTTTACCGGAGTTCCAGGCAGTCTTAGATATGCTATTGCATATCTGAGTAAAGCTATCGAGAGTCTTGATGAGAGATTCATCCGGCTCGATAACTATCTGCAAGGTTCTTTGAGCAAACATCAATTAGGAGATACCACATGAGAATAAATAATTTGCAGGTTAGTGGAGGTGACTAGGCACAATTCCTCCCCTCCCCTAAAGGAGAAGGGTCCCCTTGCGCCTACGATATGGAACCAGGCAAAAGGCTTCTTGACGGCATGCGAGGCAGGATAAATGAATCAGTCCTGAAAGCCATGGCCCGCGTTCCCAGAGATAGATTCGTTCCCGCGCAGCTTCGAGATAGGGCTTATGAGGACCTCCCCCTGCCCATAGGATTTGGCCAGACCATCTCCGCCCCACATATGGTGGCTATAATGTGCGACCTTCTTGATGTCAGGCCGGGAATGAAGATCCTGGAGGTGGGCGGTGGAAGCGGCTACCATGCGGCCGTGCTGGCAGCTCTTGCAGGTCCCGAGGGCCAGGTCTTCTCTGTGGAGAGGATGCCTGATCTCGCTCTTGCCGCCAGAAAAAATCTGCAGGCGGCAGGAATTGCAGGTGTCACCGTGGTTGAGGGCGACGGCAGCCTGGGCCTTCCAGAGCATGCTCCCTACGATAGAATCAGCGTTGCAGCATCAGCTCCCAGAGTTCCCGAACCCCTAAAAGAGCAGCTCCGGGTGGGAGGCAAGCTGATACTTCCGGTTGGAGAGACATCACAGGAGCTGGTCTTAGTCACCAGGAAGAACGGCTTTGCCGTGGAGGAAAAGATGGGAGTGATCTTCGTCCCCCTCATCGGCAAAGAGGGGTTTGGAGAACGGCAGATTTGATATATTCGGCTGAATGATCAATCTGACAAGATGAGGCCAATAGCGATAATAATCATGGACGGCTTCGGCATAAGCCCCACCCAGGAGGGAAATGCCATTGCTCATGCCCGCAAACCCAACCTGGAGCGATTGTGGAAGGAATATCCCACCACCACCCTCAAGGCATCCGGCCTGGCGGTGGGTCTGCCCCGAGGCCAGATGGGAAACTCCGAGGTGGGACACCTCAACCTGGGCGGGGGAAGGATCGTCTATCAGGACCTGACCAGGATCAGCCTGGCGGTGGAGAAGGGCACATTTGCCAGTAATCCCGTTCTGCATGAGGCCATGAATCTGGCCCGGAAGGGGGGCAGTAAGCTTCACCTGATCGGCCTTCTCTCCGACGGTGGGGTGCACAGCCACATCACTCACCTTTACGCCCTCCTGGAAATGGCAAGATCCATGGATCTCTCCCGGGTATTCGTGCATGCCATTTTAGATGGCCGGGATGTGCCTCCACGCAGCGCTCTTGGCTATTTCCGGGATCTGGAGGAGAAATTCTCTCAGACGGGCACCGGCAGCACGGCCACTGTGAGCGGCCGCTACTACACCATGGACAGGGACCGCCGCTGGGAGAGGGTAGAGAAGGCCTACCGCTGCCTGGTTTATGGCGAGGGTCTGCGGGCGGACAGCGCAGAAGAGGCGGTCAGAAAGGGATACGATCGGGGGGAGAACGACGAGTTCATCATGCCCACAGTGGTGGATGATAAGGGCATGGTGGATGATGGGGATAGCATCATATTCTTCAACTTCCGGCCGGACAGGGCCCGAGAGATAACCCGCGCTTTTGTGGATAAGGATTTTCAGGAGTTCGCCACCAAACCGATCCGGGTCCATTACACCTGCATGACCCAGTATGATGCCACCCTGAACGCACCGGTGGCCTATCCAGCGGAGAACCTCATTGATACCCTGGGAGAGGTGGTCAGCCGGGCAGGATTAAAGCAGCTGAGGATAGCTGAGACTGAGAAGTATGCCCATGTCACCTACTTTTTCAATGGGGGAAAGGAAGAGGTCAATCCGGGAGAGGATCGGGTGCTGATACCCTCGCCGAAAGTGGCAACCTACGACCTGCAGCCCCAGATGAGCGCTTATGAGGTCCGGGACGAGCTCCTTGCCCGTCTCGATTCCGGCCGGTATGATTTGGTCGTACTCAATTTCGCCAATCCGGATATGGTCGGCCATACCGGCATATTTGAGGCAGCGGTGAAGGCAGTGGAAGTGGTGGACGGCTGCGTGGGTGAGATCGTTAACCGGATACTGAGCCTGGGCGGAGCGGTCCTTCTGACCGCAGATCATGGCAATGCAGAGAAGATGCAGGATTCCGATACAGGCCAGCCCCATACTGCCCATACCACCAATCCGGTGCCCATCTCTTTGATCACCTCTGACCGGAAAAGCTACCGCTTGCGAGAGGACGGAATTTTGGCTGATGTGGCACCGACTGCATTGGAGCTAATGCATATTCCCCAGCCCGAGGCCATGACCGGAAGGACTCTCATAAATCTCAGAAGCATTTTATAGGTTGCTGAATTGGTAATTAGCTGTTTAGAGAAGGGATTAGAGATGCGAGAAGATTCAAAGCCCGAAGAGACCATTCTTCCAGATCGAGATTATCTTATGGATCTGCTCAAGAATATCATAAGTTTCAGGACGGTCGCCCCTCCAGGAGACTGCTATCAGGAGATAGTGGAGTGGCTGGAGCCCATATTCAGGGATATGGGATTTGAGACGACCAAAATGAAGATGCCCGCGGAGGTATTTGCCGCCAAATGCAGTGATAGCCGGCTGGTAGGAGACCGGTACAACCTCCAGGCCGATTTATCGGTTGGAGCGGAAAAGACCCTGGTGATATATGCCCACCTGGATGTGGTGCCGGCAGAGGGCGAATGGGACACCGATCCATTCTGTGCGGTGCAGAAGAACGGCCGGGTCTATGGCCGGGGGGTCTCAGACTGCAAGGGATCGGTCGCGGCCCTCGTCGCTGCTCTGAAGGCGCTTTTGTCCAAGAAAAAGCCCAAGTACAATCTGAGCATTCTCTTGACCACCGATGAGGAGGTTGGAGGCTACTCCGGCCTGTGCTATCTGACTGATCTGGGCCAGGTGAAAGGGGATCTGATGCTCTGCATGGATGGCTTTTCCGATGACGTGGGGATCGGGAGCAATGGCATCATAACCTGGGATGTAATGGTTAAAGGTCGGTCGGCCCACAGCGGATCGAGCTTCCTGGGGGTCAATGCGGTAGAAAGGTCGATTTTGGTCATGGAGAGGCTTATAGACCTGAAGAAGGTGGTACAAGCCAGACGGTCCCGCCTTCCCGCCAGCTCGCCGGTGAAATCGGTGGGAATAGAGAACCTCATGCCAATCCTCAATATCACCATGATCAATGGAGGGGTCAAAGAGAACATAGTGCCCGATAGGTGCGTTCTCCGGGGGGATCGCAGGGTGATACCGGAGGAGAGGATGGAAGAGGCGATGGAGGAGATCGAGAGGGCGCTGGAGCCATTGAGGTCAGAGGGTATCGACTTTGAGCTGAAGTTCTATCCCGGATATCCGCCCATGAGCGTTGACCCGGAGCATGCCTGGGTGAATGAGGTGAGGGAAGCAGTGGAGAGGAGGATGGGATTTATGCCCCAGCTCTCAGCAGCCCAGGGAAGCTTAGACCAGGCCTATGCCACAGAGAAGACGGGGATTCCCACCTGCGTCTACGGCGTGGGCCGGCAGCTGGAGAGCAATATCCATGCTCCAAATGAGAACGTGCGCATAGCTGATCTGGAAGGGTATACCAAATTCTTAATTGAGCTATTGCAGTAGTCTGATATGAAGGTCATAGCGGTTGTCGGGACCAAGAAGACGGGAAAGACCACCCTGGTGGAGGCGCTGGTAAGATCCCTGGCAAAGCACGGAAAGGTGGGGACAGTCAAGAACATGGTCGATCATCCCGTGGACCGGGGGGACACCAGAAGGCACTTCGATGCTGGGGCGGATGTGGTCATAGGTCTGGGCGAGGCGCGCCTTTTGGTAAGACGGGATCGGGGAGACCTGGAGTCTGCCCTGGCGGAGCTGGAGAGAGAGGGGATGGACTATGCGGTGGTGGAGGGCTTCAAGAACAGCTCTCTATTCAAGATCGTCATGGCGGATATAGAGGTGTCGAACATGGTGCGAAGGGTGAGGCTCCCTGAGGTGGACGAGGACCTGGTGGCGGAGCTCGCTGAGATGGTCCGGGGGATGGAGGACTACAAAACAGCGGGCTAGAGAATTGACCTCAGCGAAAAAAATTGTGGCTCCTCGCTGTTTGTTATGGGTGAACTTGAATCGCAAATTCTCTGTATCTTTTGTGCCTCAGTGATGAATCACGATGCACTGGCCCAACCACAGAGTCACAGAGGCTACATTCTCTGCCTGAACTCACCTGCATAATTCAGCGAAGAGCCGCCATTATTAGCATGCGGTGCTCATCATAGAAAACATTCCGGCTCCTTTCGCTTCCAGTGCCGGAGATGCAGCCTCTTGGACGCGCGTCCCTGACCAGGCCAGGTTTCATCGTCCTCGCATTCTCCGGGCAGAGCTTGATACAGGCGCAACAAGTGATGCATTTATTTGTATCGATCACCTCGCTGTGGTCCGGGCGATGGCACCTACAGGGCATGCCTCTGCACAGATCCCGCACTGGATACAGGCATCACTCACCTCGAGAATGAATGCTCTCCGATCCAGGCCCTTCCGACGACCTTGACGCATCCGTCCTTCGCCAGGATATCCTTAATTTCGGGAGAGTGCATCTTCTCGAACGTCTGGTTGCCATAAACGATTACGCAGACCGCAGGGTATGGCAGGCCCTGATTGTATGCAGCCAGTCGGTTAGGAGTGCCGGCCCCCTTCCCATGTACACCGGCACGCCCACGATGAGCAATTCCTTACATAAGAAATTACTGCAGTATCTTGGTGATGACCAGCCTCCATTCCCTGCCATGCAGCCCAGCTGTAGTCCAGTATGTGTCCTTGGTCACTGCCTTCTTATCTTCTTCAGTGACCTGGAAGCTATAGCTTCCGTGCCCGGACCTGTCCACGATTATCCTCTCTCCCAAGGCCAGCAGGCCGGGATATGGCGCATAAAGCGGGTCCTCGAATAGATACTTCCCTATCTGGCTCTCATCTCGGTCGTGGGCAATTAGACCATCCAGATGCATTGACCAGAAGCTGTAGTCAGTGATATTGCTCCTGTTAGAGACATCATAGTAGAGATGGGGTGCTACAATGGCATCTAGCAGTTTGTCTGGTTCAATGATGGCACTGATGCCCCCCAGGAATTCCCCATGCGGGGAGAATACCGGATACGCAATTGATGTGCCGTTGTATCCCTCTACCAATGGCAGCTGTTTGCTAAACACAGGGATTTTGGTCTGCAATAAGCGGGCAATATGTTCCTGGTTACTTATATCGGCTCCTTCGGCTCTCTCGCTTCCTCTGCCTTCAGCTACGATGATCTTTCCATCCTTGCCAATTGTGACTGCATTGCTTATGTTTGAGTTAGTCCCTATCAGCTCACCAAGAACTCTGCGAGCAGCATCTCCCTCGAGGCCTGCTGTTGAGAGATTTTGAGCAGCATTAGCAATATCCGAATCTAAATCATTCAGGCTTCCCTGCAAATCCGCCTGAATCTGAAGAAGCATAAAGACACCGTTTGCATCTTTCTCCTCTCTGATGCTATCCAGAGCTTCTTGGAAAGACCGCACTACTGAATCAGGAGTCTCTTTATTAAATGCGAAGTAGGCATCGTTTTGGGCGAGTACGTATGCTATCTCGTAATTGCTTACATTTGCACCAGCCTCCTGGATAAGCACGATACCTGCTAAGTCATTATATGCCCAGGCATCAATGCTACCATCTTCCAGCTTCTCGATAATCGGTGCAGATGCGTTCTCAAGAATCAGATCCTCCCTCATCAAGCCGCTGTTAAGAAGCCTTTCGACCACCACATCATCCTTGATAGCCCCTATTTTATATTTTTTCAGATCTTGTGGATCTGCAATGGTGACATTTTTATCCCTCTTTGCCAAGAGAACATCCCTGCCAGAGGCAGCAGGCCCCACCCACTTGAATAGCTGCTCTCTCTCGGGAAGCCTGGCCGTTGTAAAGAGAACGGTATTATTTTCGCTTAATGTCCTCTGATAGCCTTCTGTCCAGGGAAGAAGCAATATTATGCTCCTATTAAGGTCAACGCCCATTTTTTGCCATATCCTTTCGAGAAGATCTACGGAAATCCCCTGCAATTTGCCGTCTTCTTGAAAAGTGTAAGGTGGATATTGCTCGGTAATATAGGTCAGATCCTCCGCTGACGTTGTCTGATCAGCAGCCAAGCATGGGATATTAGCTATCGAAATATTCACTAGAAGCAATATTGCTATATATCTTAATGCACAAAATACCCTGATATCTCTCCCTCCTGGAATTGTCAGTATTAATGACGGGCACTACTGCATTTTAACATTTCGCAACCATTTTTGTATCGGGCTCCATACGATTTGAGGTGCATGCAAAAGTTCAAATTGCAGATGCCATAATGCGTTTGGCTTGTCTTTAGTAATCAAAAAAAGGAGGTTCGCGTCTTGAGTTCAGATATTTGTAGAATGGCATCTGCTTTCGCCTTTATTGCACTCTTGGAGATATGCATCATAGGTTCAATGGCATTAGCTCAAACAGATCGGGATCAATTTGCTATGGAGGGAGCATCTGAACAGACGGTAAAGATCGGGGCGATATACAACCAGGTGGGGTCGCAATCGCCCTTGGATCTGCCGTCCGCCAGGGGAGCTGGGCTTGCAGTTGATGAGATCAACAGACTTGGTGGAATCGATGGCAAAGAGATCGAACTGATCTTATGTGATGGCAAGAGCGATACTGCAAATGTTGGTGAATGCGCAAAAGCCCTTATCGCAGAAAACGTCTCGGCAATAATAGGCCTGAGTGACACAGATATGGTCCTAGCAGCAGGACCAATCACATCTGCCGCAGGGATACCTTTTGTCACATCAGGAGCAACTTCTCCCAGACTGGCAGAGGAGAATGAAGGCCTGTTCTTGGCATGCTTTGGCGACAATGTCCAAGCCAGAGCGGGGGCTGAGTATGCCTTTAATGAGATGGGAATCAAAACATGCTCACTTCTAGTGGATGGGGATATGGAATTCGCTCGCCTCCTGGCCTACTATTTCAAGGAACGATATGCAGATCTGGGAGGAGAAATCATCATGGAAGCCTTCATCAATGATTCAGATCAGGCGATTCTGAGCCAGGAAGTCTCTGATGCGCATTCTGAGATGATTTACCTTGCAGCAGGACCGGAAGAGGCCAAGGCTGTGATCGAAGCTCTGCGGAAGGCCGACATTGATAGTCCTATATTTGGCGGCGATAGCCTCGATTCGCTTGACTTGAGGCGAGATGGGATGGGAAGGATCATCTTTTCGACACATGCCCTTCTGGATGAAAACTCCTCCCGCACAGGTGAATTCGTTCGGGCCTACAAATCCGAGTACGGATATCCTCCTGAGAACGCCTTCTCTGCTCTGGGATATGATGCAGTCAAACTTCTGGCCGAGGCCATTGACAGGGCTGGATCGAGCGATCCGGAGGCGATTTTTCAGGCCCTTGGAAATACTTCAGGGTTTAGTGGAGTGACAGGGGATATAAGCTACCAGGATGACTGTCGCATACCTAACAAGGACGTAACCATAGTATCGCTGATAGATGGGGAAATTGCTGATTTGGAAGTGATGCAATCCACGAATATGCCGCTTATATCTGGATAGGAGTCCTTCTCCCCGTGGTCATGCGCTTCTGTCGGGCGATGAAGGAGAAATCCGTGATCCAGCTCAAACATAAACCTCTCCAGCACCTGAGAATACCCGCCCCCAGGTCCCGCTCGCTGTTGGCGTCCCCCAGCCCCAGGAAGCCCATGAGGTATAATGTTAGAATCGGCTTCTGTGACCACCTGGCCCGGTTGGCGTCCTCCAGCTCCAGGAAGCCCATGAGGTATGGGATCCCATAGGCTCCTCGCTATGTTGTATGGTTGAACTTGAATCCACCACAAAATTCAGCGAAGAGCCATCCCATAAGACCAGATCCAAGGTTATGCGAACCTCCTCGTGAAGGGCTTTATGCCCCTGCCTGGCCAGCTCCTCCGGCTTCCGGTAGATGGCACTTCAGAGGATCCTTGATGTAGATGATTTATATGAAATGTGATCAGGAGAGCTGTGCAGACAGTGTCTGCACTGTCTTCTCCTCTTCAAAAGGTATTCCCCATCCGGATCAATTGAAGATATTATCATTTTTACGAGAAAAGAAAGAATTAGCTCGAAATATTTGACGGTTTTTGGAATCGGCAAGGGGATATTTTATCATGAGATTTTTGATAAAATCACCCCTATTATACTCTCAATAATGTGTTTTTGTCAGGATCACCGGACGGATAATTATCTATACCATGATGCATTCCTTGGATTAAGGAGGAATACTAATTCCAAATCAAGCCACAGTGACAATGGCTTTTTTGATTTTTTTATTCGCAATAGCAGCATCAGATAGCTTTTCTGCAGATAGCAGCAATTCTGCTGAAGCATCAGATGCTTTAGCGATTTCTGATAGCCAATTGATCACCCAGACGATAGCAGCCGACGCCAAGGGTCGCTCCAGCAACGGATTGCTGGAAGACTCTGGCCTGGAACTGGTTACGAATAGAAGAAAGGTCTTATCCGAGAGTTCGACCCTGGCAGATGTGTCCAATGAGGACGTAATCTCGCCCGAGCAGGAGACCGTACTGGTCATCAAGTCTGAAAAGAGCGAATCTACGTCCGCTTCTTCTCAGGGCACAACCGAGGCAAGTGAGAAATGCGTACCTCAGATTGGCCTGACTTATGCAGACTCAACACCATGTCCCATTGAGACCGTAAAGGCTCCAAAGGGGTCGCCCAACGTCGTGTTCTTGGTTTTAGATGACATTGGATATGGTGGCCTTGGATGCTTTGGCGGACCTGTCGAGACTCCAAATATAGATCGATTGGCTCAAGGAGGGCTCAAGTACACCAACTTCCATACCACTGGCATCTGCTCTCCCACCCGTGCCTGCATGCTCACGGGCAGAAATCTTCATTCTGTAGGGGTCGGTTCTTTAATGGAGTTTGCATCGGGCTACCCCGGATATACGACTTATCTATCTAAAGAAGCAGCGACCATGCCTGAGATGCTGGTTGGGCAAGGGTACGATACGTATTGCGTGGGCAAGTGGCACCTTGCGCCTTCCGATTCTATCAACGCAGCAGGACCTTACGACCAGTGGCCAATGAGCAGGGGATTTGAGAGGTTCTACGGATTCCTTGAGTCCCACACCAGCCAGTGGTATCCTGACTTGGTTTCCGGCAGTACCCGCATAAAGCCGCCCGCCACCCCAGAGGAGGGTTACCATCTCTCCAAGGACCTGGTGAACCAGTCCATACAGTACATAAGCGACGGAAAATCCCTCCAGCCGGACAAGCCTTTCTTCCTTTACCTGGCCTTCGGTGCTGGCCATTGGCCGCATCACGTTCCCAAGGCCTACATCGATAAGTATAAGGGCAGATTCGATATGGGCTGGGATGCCATGAGAAACCAGACTCTGGCTAAAGAGAAGGAATTGGGAGTCGTACCTGAGAACACCGATCTGGCGCCACGTGACCAGTGGGTAAAAGCGTGGGACAACCTAACAGAAGACGAGAAGAAGGTTTATGCAAGGTTTGCTGAGGTTCACGCCGCATACATCGATTACACTGATGAGCAGATTGGAAGGTTCTTGGATTACCTGGAGGACAGCGGCCAGCTCAATAACACCATGATAGTGGTGATATCTGATAACGGCGCATCTCCAGAGGGTGACGCCAATGGTTTTACTAACACGGTCATGTGGGCAAACTCGGTTTCCGAAGGAGGAGACTCGACCGGATTCCAAAACGACTTCCTGCCCATTCGCAATATAACCAATATCAGCACTATGCTTTCCAAGATCGATGAGATTGGCGGACCTCTGTCGTACCCGACCTATCCTCTGGGATGGGCTATGGCCGACAACACCCCCCACAAGCTCTACAAGTGGACCAGCCATGAAGGCGGAACTCACGACCCAATGATAATATACTGGCCTGATGGCATCAAGGAAGAGGGCGGTATCCGGTCGCAGTTCTGTCACGCTATCGATGTTGTGCCAACTGTTCTTGATGTCCTGGAATTCGATGCTCCTGAGGTTTACAATGGCGTCACCCAGAAGCCTATCGAAGGAATTAGCCTGGCCTATACCTTCGCTAACTCCACCGAGCCTACTCATAAGAAGGTCCAGTACTTCGAGATGATGGGAACCCGCGCCATATGGTACGATGGCTGGAAGGCGGTTGCGTTCCACCACCTGAACTATGGCCCTGACTTCCAAAACGATACCTGGGAGCTGTACAACCTCACCGACGATGTCTCTGAGGTACACAACCTGGCAGACCAGTATCCTGCCAAGCTTGAAGAGATGAAGGATCGCTGGTGGGCCGAGGCCAGTAAGTATAACGTGCTGCCCCTGGATGACCGCGCAGGCGCAAGGTACTCCGCTCTCCAGGCAAGAGGAATATCGACCTTCACCTACCTGCCCGGAGTAGAAAAGATCATGGAGCCAGCTATCCCCGACACGCGCAACAGCTCCTACACTTTGACTGCATATGTGAACACCTCCGGAAACGATAGCGAAGGCGTTCTCTTCTCCATAGGTGGCAGGTTCGCAGGATTGTCGCTCTATGTCAAGGATAAGCACCTCATCTTCGACTACAATCTCTTCAACATGAAGCATTACAGAGTCTCCTCGATAAATGAGGTACCTGAAGGAGAGGCCACCCTGGGCTTTGAGTTCGAGAAGACCGGAAGGTGGAAGGGCGAAGGCAGGCTCTTCATCAATGGCAATGAGGAAGGAAGCGTGGATATGTCTTTCACAGTGCCCGCACGCTATTCCTTCGAAGAGGGTTTGGAGGTTGGACAAGATCCGCAGACGCCTGTGACAGACGACTACCAGAGCCCGTTCAAGTATACTGGAGATCTGGAGAAAGTGGAAATGACTGTCGCTAACGACTGAACCTTAGGTACGGGCAGTCTTCAGACTGTCCATACCTTTATTTTTATTTTATGACTTGGTCAACGATGACTGGAACAGGAATTCATTCATCCCGCCCTTCCATGGCATTTCTTGTATTTCAGCCCACTGCCACAGGGGCAGGCATCGTTCCTTCCTGGCTTGAAGATGACCTGGGGAATCTTGCCGTCCTTGGTGTATTTCATAATGCTAGCTGGAGCCCGGCCCAGGCGGAGTTCATGAGCCATGAACCGCATCGGCCCGTCAATGTGCCTGAAGAACTCCTTGTAGCCGGCGCACAGATAGTTTAGACCAGATTTTCCGTCAGGCGTTTTTATAAAGCGGTTCTTAGGGCATTCGCCATTGCAGACGAATCTCACCTCGCAGCGGCGGCAATATTCCGGCAGCGCGTCGAGCTTATCCCGACCGAACTTCTGCTGCTTTGTCGATCTGGCCAATCCGGCCATGTCCCTCTTCCAGATATTGCCCAGAAGGTATTTCGGTTCAACAAAGTGATCACAAGAGTACATGTCTCCGTTATGCTCCAAGGCCATGGCCGTGCCGCAAGTCTCTGAAAATGCGCACATTCCGGAAGGCATTCCAGACCAGGCGGCTAAAGCCACATCGAATATCTGAACAAAAATCCTCCCTACATCTCTGCACACCCATTCATTGAAGACAGAGATCAAGAAACGGCCATACTGTTCCGCTTTCACTGAACGATCGGTGACGACATCTCCCTCCTGAAAGCCGGTGTCGTTTTCTCTCTCCACTATGGGTATAAACTGGATGAAATTAGCTTTCACTTCATCTCTGAGAAAACGGTAAACCTCCAGTGGATGATCGCCGTTGGCGGCATGAACTGTGGTAAGGATGTTGTAGTCCACCTTATGATGCCGCAGGAGTCGGGCCGCCTTCATCACCCTGTCAAAGGTAGGCTTTCCTGTCTTGTCCACTCGATAAGCGTCGTGAAACTCTCTGGGCCCGTCCAGGGATAGACCTATGAGAAAGTTGTTTTCGCGGAAGAATTCGCACCATTCGTCGTCAAGCAGAGTGCCATTGGTCTGCATGGTGTTCTGGATAATCATATCCGGACGGCTGTACTTATGCTCGATCTGGACCGAACGCCGGAAGAAATCCAAGCCCATCAGCGTGGGCTCGCCGCCCTGCCAGGCGATGGTAGCCTGTGGAATTCTCTGCGCTTCCAAGTACTGGCGGATATATGTCTCCAGCAGTTCATCGGACATCCTGAAGCTGCTGCCAGGATAAAGGCTCTTCTTTGAGAGAAAGAAGCAGTACTTGCAGCCTAAATTGCATGCTGCTCCCGTGGGCTTGGCCAGCAGATGAAAGCCGGGCAATGAGTCTGTCTTTCCCATTGATGGTGGAAATTTCCTCAAAGCAAATCAATCTTCCCCCAATTAGGTTTTCAGCTCCACTAGATGCTCTGCCGTTCTGGTCATCTGGGAGTAGGACTGGCGCTGCAATACGCTCTCTAATCGGGCAAAACCAAGCAACCCTGCTCAAGTTCGAAATGAGGATTCCAGGCAATCTCCCAGGGATGCCCATCTGGATCGGCAAAATATCCTGAATAGCCACCCCATTCGGGTGCCTGGGCTGGCTTAAGGATGCTACCTCCGGATTGAATAGCTTGAGATAAAACCAAATCCACCTCTTCACGGGTTGCTACATTATGGGCAAGGGTGATTCCGCCAAATCCTCCAGGATCCCTAACATTGGCATCTAAGGCCAGCAATTCTCTGGGAAATAAAGCCAATGCAGTGCCTGTGCTCAATTTGAATATCGCAAAATCTCCTGCGCTAACGCTGGACATTGGCCATCCAAGACCATCTCGATAGAATCGAATGGCTTTATCCAGATCTCGAACCCCTAGCGTGACGATGTTCAATCGTGCTTCCATATTTAACTCCTCTGAATTAGAGGGTTTAATGCTGCCAGAGGCATTAAAGGCTCCTCTCCGAACCTAACCTTGATCCGAATCATCAAACACGATCTTCTTCTGGGTCTGGAATGATCCCGAATAGGACTGTTTGCTTCTATTCATATAGATCGACCACCCACGTCTGTTCTCGAGGTCCCACTTTCCGTCAAAGGCGAGCGCTGTGTCGTAGATCATAGAATTATTGAAGCGGTCAAAAGACCTGATCGCATTGGTCTCACTCCGGTCCACATGGCTCAGATTGAACCTCTCCCGGACAGTTGCGCCGGTGCCGTTCTCGAATAAGGGCAGGCTCATGCTTTTCCTATTCTTGAGCTGTCCGCCAGCGAAGACCAGATCGTCCTTCTGGGTGAATTCCACCTCCTGGCGAATCTTGCTCATGTTGCGCAGAGATTCGAGGCTGATCGATCCAGAGCCTTTCATCCAGCCGCTGGAATCCACTCCAGTATCGTGAAATGATCCCTTGATGGAAACCTCGCCCGAACCCCTCACCGTTGATGATTCTTCAAAACGAAACTCCATATCCGCAACAGTGCTCTTACATATGGGATTATTATGGCCAAGGTCGGGAGTTGAATTGAGAAGATTGGCGCCAAGATCTTCTATTTCGGTTGCTGCTGCTTCTCCAGTATCGCAGAAAAAGCCTGCCGCAAGAGCCGTTGCCGCCACACTCACGATGAGCATTAGACAGAATGAATTCCCGATCACTGGAATCATAATTGAAAGATTAGATAATTAATCTTTTGATACCTTCAGATCTGTTCGTGACCTGGGTTCCGACCCTGTATGCTGTAACCTTATTCGGTCAGCTCGAAGTATACTCGTCGGTTGGCCTTTCCCTTGTTCTCTGCCTTTACCAGCTTAATTCCCTTTATCTCACCAGTTCTGCCGACATGAGTCCCTCCGCATGCCTGCCGGTCCACGCCCTCGATCTCAACCACCCTTATCTCCTCTCTATCCGGGACATCCATGGCAAGACGCACCAGATCCGGTATAGCCATGGCCTCAGCTCTTGGCAGCAGGCTTATCCTTACAGCATGATCCTCGGAGATCAACTGGTTGGCCTGGTCAACATATTCGGCTATCTTCGATTTGTCAAAGGCTTCCAGGCTGAAGTCCACCCTCGACCGGGCAATATCTATCTGGTTTCCAGTTATCCTGGCGCCAGTTTTATCGAATATTACCGAGCTGAGAATATGGCAGGCGGTATGGCTGCGCATAAATCTGTAACGTCGATCCCAATCTATTCTTCCCGATACCCTATCTCCCGGAGCAAGGCCGGTCCTGTCCATGATGTGGATTGGTCCTGACGGCTCAACTCTCAAGACGCAAAACTCATCCTCATCTCGAAATAATGACCCCAAATCCGATGGCTGTCCACCTGATTGAGGATAGAATGCAGTCTCTTCAAGGATGACGCCATCCCCCTTTACATCAGCAACAGTCGTATCAAAAGATCGTATGTAACTATCTTCGATATAGATTGACTTCATCGCCACAATGTTAACCCATTATTTTATCAGCTTATCGGCGGGGTGATTCACCCGATCCACCTCCAGGTCAAAATAGTCGTTGGTGATCATGGCGGTGCCGGAGATGAAAAAGCCGGCAAGAAAGCCAAGAATTCCAATAGAGGCTTCTGGCACTGATCCGGATGCTATCACCTCGCCAGCCACAACGCATACCCCAGCAGCACTTGGCAGCTCGGGCTTCACCAGATCGTGCACTGCTTTTGCCTTTGCTGCAATTCCAGTGCCAGGAGAATTGTCACTCATGGAAAAGGGGTTTAGTGCTCAGCTCTCGCTCCACTTCCCATTCTTCCTCAGCCAATGGTCTATATCCGCGGCAGCGATCTTGCCCGCTCCCATGGCACTGATCACCGTCGCTCCACCGGTGGTGATGTCTCCTCCTGCCCAGACCCCTTCCATGGTGGTCCTTCCACGTTCGTCCACCACTAAAGTCCCCCACTTTGTCGCCTTGAGCTCAGGCGTGCTGGAGGTGATGAGGGGATTGGGCACCGTTCCCACGGCGATGACCACTGTATCCACGTTCACTATATGCTCTGAGCCCTTCTTCACCCTGGGGCTTCTCCTGCCGGAGGCATCTGGTTCGCCCAGCTCCATTTCCACCACCTCCATGGCATTGACCATGCCCCGGTGGTCGCCCAAAAACCGGGTAGGATTGGTGAGGAAGTCGAAGATCACTCCCTCTTCCATGGCGTTTTCCACCTCCTCCAGGCGAGCAGGCATCTCCTCCCGAGAGCGGCGGTAGATTATGTGCACTTCATCTGCTCCCAGACGCAATGCCGACCGGGCGGCGTCCATCGCCACATTTCCTCCTCCCACCACGGCCACCTTCTTACCCTTTTTAATGGGAGTGTCATAATCGGGGAATTTGTAGGCCTTCATCAGGTTGACCCGGGTGAGGTACTCATTGGCAGAGTAGATGCCGCTCAGGTTCTCGCCGGGGACATTGAGAAATCGTGGTGCTCCGGCGCCGATCCCCAGGAATACGGCATCGTAGCCGCCCTTGAGAAGCTCATCTATCTGGACCTGTTTGCCCACCACAGAGTCCAGCTCCAGCTCAGCGCCGAGGGACTTGACATACTCGATCTCCGAGCGGACGATCCCCTTGGGCAGGCGGAACTCGGGAATTCCGTAGACCAAGACCCCTCCGCCCTCGTGCAGGGCCTCGAAGATGGTGACCTTGTGGCCCATTCTGGCCAGGTCTGCAGCGCAGGTGAGCCCTGCGGGACCGGAGCCCACAACAGCAGCGCTCTTGCCTGAGGGAGGCAGCAGCTCGCAGGGCGGGCACTTTTTCGTCACCCGCTCCCAGTCGGCCACAAAGCGCTCCAGGCGACCTATGGCTATGGGCGCGCCCTTCTTTCCAAGAACGCAACGGCTCTCGCACTGCACCTCCTGGGGACAGACCCGGCCGCAGATCCCGGGTAGGCTGTTTTTTCCTTTTAGCGATAATGCCGCTCCGGGCATATCACCATCCCGCAGGGCGAGGATGAATTCGGGGATGTTCACTCCCACGGGGCAGCCTTCAACGCATTTGGGCTTCTTGCACTGGATGCACCTGTTGGCCTCTAGAGCCGCTTGCTCTGGAGTGTAGCCCAGGGCAACCTCCTCGAAATTGCTCCTCCTCTTCTCTGGAGATTGCTTGGGCATCTCCACCCGGTTTAACTTCAACTTTTCTGCCATTTCTTCCACACCGCGCCTCAGAGGCTATGATCTCTTAGCGCTGAGCATCGCCCTGCTATATAAAAAAGATTTTCCTTTCAGAGCAACCTACTAATACGATCAATCCGCATCATCTTCTGGTGCGGTCGGGAACATGTCGGAGTTCAAGCTTGCCAACGATGGGCGAGAGGTTGTGGTCTTGAAGGGATCGACAATTCCAGAAGCGGCCCAAAAAGCTGGCTTTTATGCGCTAGCGCTCTATGCCGCTGCGCCAAAAAGTCCCCGGCGGGAGTGGTCTATTCGCTGAATAAAGTTCGAGGAGGCTAGATGTACGAGATAGTAACCAAGGAGACAGTGGCTCCCAATATCATCCATATGAAGTTCAAGGCGCCCAAGATCGCCAGCAGCGCGAAGCCCGGTCAGTTTGTGATCATCAGGGTGGACGAGAAAGGGGAGAGGATTCCCATGGGCCTTGCCGGCTGGGACGAAAAAGAGGGAACAGTAGATATCGTCTTCTATGTCCTGGGAACCAGCACTGCAAAGCTATCCACCATGTGTGAAGGCGATTCTCTGGCCAACATCGCCGGCCCCCTGGGCAAGCCCTCGGAGATCGAGAACTTCGGCCGGGTGATATGCGCCTGCGGCTGCTTCGGCGTGGGGCCCTCGCTACCACTGGTCAAGGCCCTCAAGGAGAAAGGCAACTATGTCATCACCGTGGTGGAGGGCCGGGGCCCGGATTTCGTCTTCTGGACGGACAGGCTGGGAGAATTCAGCGACGAGGTTCATGTGGTGACAGGCTGCGGCAAGACCGCCTGGGCCAATGACTTCATCGAGCAGGAGCTGCAATCCGGAAAAAAGATCAACAGGATCTTCGCCCACGGCTGTCCCTTTATGATGAAGGTCTCCTCGGATGCATCTCGTGCTGCGGGAGTGGACACGACTGTGAGCCTGACTCCGATCATGGTTGACGGAACGGGGATGTGCGGAGCCTGCCGGGTGGAGGTGGGAGGAGAGACCAAGTTCGCCTGCGTGGATGGGCCGGAATTCGAGGGGCACGATATTAACTGGGATGGGCTGGTACTGAGGCTGCGCCAGTTGATACCGGAGGAGGACAAGTCCTTCAACATTTGGGAGAGAGACAACTGGCATAAATTGATGGACTGCCGGCATAAGAAGAGCTTCAACCCTGCAAAGAGAATGAGCGTCGAGGAGATAGAGCATACCGAGGCCAACTGCAAGCTGGCGGGGGTTTAATGCAACGGGAGTGCGGAGGGTCACGAATTCCCCATCCTTTAGGTTGGGGATGAAGTGAACCCTCGCCCGGATTTCATGTTTTCCTGAGACTGATTAGCTGGCGATAATGCAACCGAACGCTGATACGAGATTATTCTGATGTACAGATCCAGGAAACCGAAGGTTCGGATGTTTCTGAAATCCGGCTAACCGGGCGCGCGGCCCGAAGCATACCCCATCCCGCTTTCTGATCGCATCCATAACTGCACTCAGTGCGGGCTATCCTTGGATCGAGATTGGAATGCGGCAATCAATATTCTCAGATTGGGACTACAATCTGTCGGAATCAAAACCGTTGAAGCCTGCCCCTTTTAAGGGGTGGGAGTAGTCACCCACTGCAAACCGCAAGCCTTTTACGTCATATCCCGGCAAGGAGTGTCCACAATTGCGAGCGATTCACTGAGCAGTTCGTCCGGGAGCAGCATAGATCAAGGAATGAAGTATCTGCAGCTCCTGGTCGGGACTGCACTCGCCCGTCTGGGAGGGAGAGACAATAGCATTCAAAGTTCCCGCTGATATCGCTAAGGCAGCAATAGCTGCCGGATGCACGAAATGCAATATGACCTGGCAGAAGCTGCTGGTTTTAGGCTTTTTGGCCGGGGCCTATATCGCCTTTGGAGCCCTTTTGAGCGAGATTGTGGCCGGAGGCCTCTCCAACGGCACCATAACCGGCCCAGACGGCGAGATCTGGAAGATCGCTATGCCAGGGGGCCTGGTCAAGTTCGCCGCCGGAGCGGTCTTCCCCGTGGGCCTGATGCTGGTCGTCATCGCCGGATCGGAGCTCTTTACCGGCAACTGCATGTTCGCCCCCATCAGCGTCCTGAACGGAGAGGCAAGCCTGGGAGGCCTGGTCAAGAACTGGTCGCTCGTCTACGTAGGCAACCTGGTGGGATCGGTCTTCGTCGCCTACTTCCTTGCTTACCAGTGCGGACTGTTCGATAACCTCCCCTGGGCGGGCTGGGCGGCAACCGTGGCCAACACCAAGTGCGGCCTGGACTTCAGCACCGCCTTCCTGCGAGGGATAGGCTGCAACTGGCTGGTTTGCCTCGCCGTCTGGCTGGCCATCAGCTCAGAGGACGTGATAAGCAAGATCTTCTCCTGCTGGTTCCCCATCATGGCCTTCGTTACCATTGGCTTTGAGCATAGCGTGGCCAATATGTTCTTCATTCCTCTTGGCATCTTCGCCGCCAACGATCCGGCCATCGCCGCTAATTTGGCGACCGCTGGAGTGGCTACGACCAACCTCGCCGGTGGAATGGGATGGTACAACTTCTTTATCACCAATCTTATTCCAGTAACGCTGGGCAATATCGTGGGAGCGGCCCTCTTCGTGGCGGCGCTCTACTGGTATGTCTATCTCAAGGGGCCAGTCTGCAAGGCAATCCCTGAGAAGGGAGCAAAGAAGTAACAATGCCCGGCAGTTCTATTGGCTGCAAATAGAGCATGAATCAAAATAACGGAGAGAGGAATGGAGCCCTGGCTATAATCGGCTGCTGCATCGCTATTTTCTGGCCGGGCGCCCTCACCTTCGGCTTTCCCGGAGTGATGGCCTCCCTATGGCAGGAGATGTTTCATGTTGGCAGCGGGGCCACTGGGTCTACCATCTTCTTCATGCTCTCTGCCGTGGGCATCTTCATGTTTCTGGCGGGCCGCTGGCAGGAGAGATATGGCATCAGGAGGATGATAATTCTGGGAATCCTCCTCACCTCCATCGGCTGCATCCTCGCCGCTTTTGCAAATTCGATTACCATGGTCTATGCCTGGGCTTTTCTCAACGGTGCAGCCTCATGCTTTGTCTACATCCCCGCCCTCACTCTGGTGCAGCAGTGGTACCCTCAGAGGAAGGGGCTGGTCTCGGGAACGGTGAGCATGGTATTTGGTCTGGCCGCTGCCATCATGTCACCAGTATTCGGCCTGATGCTGAATGCATTCGGCTACAGGAACATGAGCCTGGTCCTGGCAGTCCTTACTCTGACTGCAGGCCTGCTGGGCGCATATTTCGCCCGGGAGCGGGATGATGAGACGATAAAAAGGCAAAACGAAATGAGGGACGCCTTGAAGCGGCAAATCAGAGAGGGGAATGAGATAGATAAGGATGAGCAGAGGCGACCACTCACAGTATCTGAGACCCTCCACACTCGAAGCTTCTGGTTTCTCTGGACAACCTGGATCCTGGCCGGAGCGGCGGGAGTCTCCATGACCGTCCTCTCCACCGGCTATGGATTATCTTTAGGCCTTCCTCTGGAGGGTGCGGTTCTCATTCTCACCGCCTTCAACCTCACCAATGGCACCGGGAGGCTGGCAAGCGGATACTTCTCCGACCGGTTGGGAAGAAGGAGGGTCATGAGCCTGGCCTTCCTTGCTGCTGGTCTTGCATATTTTCTCTTTCCCCTGGCAGGAGATCTGCCTACATCGGCAATCCTGGCAGCAGTGGTGGGACTCTCTTTTGGCACCTTATTCTCCGTCTCTGCTCCATTGGTGGCGGACTGCTTCGGCCTGGACCATTTCGGTGCCATATTCGGACTAACCTTTGCAGCCTACGGATTTCTCGCCGGACCACTGGGGCCCACCCTTTCAGGATATCTGTTGGATCTGAATGGCGGCAATTTCATCCCCATCTTTCTCTATCTGGGAGCATTCAGCCTGCTGGCCGCTCTCTCCATCCGGCAGGTAGTGTCGCCAGAGCGGCGTTGAAAGGCATCAAAAAAAGGTCAGGATGATCAAGTCATGAAGAGATGACCAAAGGTCAGCCCTCATGCGCACCCGCCGATCAGCTCCACTGCTTCCCTCAGGTCGCCTATGACCTCGGGGCCCTGGCGCTCGCCCCTGCGGTCCAGGAAGAGGGCATCAAGGCCGGCATCCAAAGCGGACTCATAGTCATAGCTGTAGTGGTCGCCGATATGCAGAACCTCAAAGGGCCTGGCATCCAAATGAGCGCAGATGGCTCCATAGAGGAGAGGCGATTTCTTCACCTCCCTGAAATCGCTGGTTGCAGAGAAGACCTCCCGGAAGTAGCCCTGCAGGCCATCCAGCTCGATGTCGATGAACTCCCGAGCGGCATTGGATGTCACCACCAGCTCATAGTTCTCGGAAAGGAGCTCCAGCACCTCCTCTACCTCGGGATATACCTCGATCTCGTCCTCGTAGAGCTCTAAAAGCTCCTCTTTGCCTATGGAGAGGCCGAACTTGTCTATCCAGAACTTGAGGTCGTACCACTCCAGGTGATCGCTGCCGATTTTCATATACTCGCCAATCACGTATTCTCTGGCTGCGGGAAGGTCCAATCCCGTACTCTCGGCATAAAGCCTGGGCATGCCTTCCATCCAGACCTTGTCCACAAACCTCGAATTTACCAGGGTGCCATCCATGTCCAGGGATATTATGCGAATCATCTTGAACTCCTGTTGAAGAGGAAATAGTTGCCTATTAGGTTTATTATTCTTTTGGATGGGATCATGAGATCGCCTTGCGGGGTGGCAAGACGAACATAGCGCTCAGTCACATCTGCATTGGCCGGCTCAAAACGAAGAGCTGGATGTGGCCTGGCTCATGGAACCCCCACCATCCATCATGCTGATGGCTGTCTTGGAGCTTATCCTCTTGTCGCTACCTGCTGATCCAGAAAGCTGCACAGGTGCAGGCGTTGCATCGAACCTATCCGATGACTCATGCGATACAGGCTTGAATATATTGGTGGTGGCGGTGAATGCAAGCTCCCCAGACCGGCTGCTACCGTTGGTCATATAAGTAGTATAGCTCCCTATTCCCAGGGTGGATAAGGATAGATTGAGTTGATACATGTCTAAAGATCCTGAGGGAACCACAACCAGACTCATTTCATCCCCTGATATTGATCCGCTGGCGGTAGCGTTCTGTCTCCCATCTCCTCTGATTATCGCTCCCTGGCCTAAGATCGCATCATCTTTCTGGAAGAGATAAAGCTCCATCTGCTCTAAAGATGCGCCGTATAGATTGAGGAGCCAGTTGCCGGTTACATTAATATGAGCTGGGTTGAATGCCTCTGCCTCCGATTTAGGCCTGACGGAAATAGAAGTCTCGCTGATATCGGGTTGGTCAAGCGAATCTGAATCTGCTATCACTCCCGCTTTCACTGCATTTAATAATAGCTCCTGGGGCAGGGGCATAGACATCGATTCTCCGAGCTGGCCTGGGTCGAGGGGATCGGCAGCGTCGGCATTTGCCTGGATCAGGAAGGCGGCAATCGTTATGCATGAGATCAATCTATGGCATATTATACTCACATCATTGGATTTCGTACTAACCACACTCCAAGGCCCTTATCACACAGACTCTCTGAAAGCCAATTGAGCAGTCTATTATGATTATATTATATGACGATTTCGGTCTCGTCAATGGTCGAATTGGCCGGATATCCAGGAAATTAATAGGCAAAAGCGCCTTTTGTCCACCATACTATCATATGCAGAAAATGAGCTTGAGGCATTTTCAGCCAGCATCCCAGGCAGACAATTAAAGGTCAAAAGCTATAAAGTGGCCCATGCCACTTAGTCCCAGTGAAAAAGGATGTCACGGAAAAATATAATGGCGAAAATTTTGATGCATTCCATGCTTATAATCCAGGCCACTCAGGGCACAGGTATTGCCGACCTGGTCAGACTGGGCTACGAGGATGGCAGGGCGGAGGATGCAGTGTGGATGTATAACCTATTGCGAATCAATGGAGATAGATAAATGCGCATATTCGTCGTCGTCGGCCACAAGGCTACCACCCAGCCCAGCTTCTCTTTAGAGGATATCCCCGGCACCTCCGGCCGCCTGGACATCCTCTGCCGCTCCGTTACCGCCGCTTTTGTCCTCTCTCACGGCATCAGAAAGGATGTTCTGGTGTACCTGGTACTGCTCGGCGGAGAGACCCCCAAGACCATCCGGCTGGTGGGCGAGACCCTCCGCCACCTCAATCCCGATGAGAGAACAACTGCTGCTCTCCTCAAAAAGGCCCTGGCAGTAGAGGCCACGCCAGAATGGGCCATGTCCACCTCGGGCATATTCGTCCGCACCGGTGGCCTGGAGAAGCTGCTGGAGGATTTGAAGCAGAGATCGGTCCGGCTGGTGTACCTGAGGGAGGATGGACGGGATTTCCGCTGCCTGAAGGATGAGCCCCTGGAGAGGGAGATGGCATTCGTCCTGGGAGACCACACAGGAATGACTGCGGAGGAGGAGTCGCTCCTCGCCTCAGCCGGGGCAGAGGTTGTTGCCCTCGGGCCGACCAGCCTGCACGCCGATCATTGCATAGTGGTCACGAACTGGCTGCTGGATACCAATGCCTTTATGTCAGATTGCGGATAATACAGGCTAACGAATCAACTATCATCTGGAGATGCTGTATGGCGAATTCAAAGAGCGCAATATTTGCGGTTATATTGAACCTCCTCATTGCAGGACTGGGCCACATTTATCTGGGCTACCCCAGGAGAGGAATAATTCTCTTCCTGTTGAGCTTCCTGATAGGCGCCATGAGCGCTGGATTGGGATGGATCGTGGCCGTCATCTTCTGCTCATACGATGCCTGGCAGCTGGCCAAGGGCAGACCCGCTCCATTCGACTTCCTGAGTGAATATATTGGCGAATGACCATTCTATTGGCAAATGACGATCTGTACTGAATAATCCGGTATCAAGCCAGATACAGGGAAGTCCCAGTGATCCTGGCGAGGTGCCGGGAAATCTCTATTTGGCTCCTCGCTATTTGGAATGGGTGAACTTGAAATCGGGAATTCTCTGTATCTTTTCGCCTCTGTGGTGAACCGCGATGCACTGACCCAACCATAGAGACACAGAGGAACAGAGGCCATATTCTCTGCCGGACCTCACCCACATGATTCAGCGAAGAGCCCTTTATTTTTTCATCAGAAGATAGACCGTCAGGATTCTCTGTGCGCCCGATTCCCATGAATTTGCTTGCACCACGCAGAAATTCGGGAAAAAGGCCGGGAGAAAAGACCATTCCTGGATTGGCATGTGGCAAGATCTAATAAACCAGTAGCTCGATCTCTCCGGAAAAGAAGAGTCATTATGAGTGAAGAGATCATGGAAAATCCCAAAGATGATATCCTGGAGACGGCCAAGAGGATCGTCCGCCTGGGTCCCATCTGCGACAGCTGCCTGGGAAGGCAGTTTGCCATGCTGGCCACCGGCCTTACCAATGCTGAGCGGGGTCGATCTATAAAGACCGTCCTGGCCATGCAGGCCTCCGCAGAGGGTGACATATCTTTGCTGGAAGATCTGGCGCCTTCTTTCCAGTCAGCCCGGCTCAAGCTGGGCCGCAAGAGCGAAAAGGACGTTCGCTGCACCGTCTGCCTGGGAGAGATATCGCCAGAAATGCTCGACAAGTGGGCGGAGAGGGCAGCCGCCGCCCTTGCCGGCTGGGAGTATTCCACCCTGTTGGTGGGCACAAAAGTGTCCGGCCTTCTTGCAGAGAACGAGGAGCTACTCCTCGCGGACGGCGGCTCTCGCCATGCCGAGCCTTTCAAGTCCGAGCTGAACCGGGAGGTCGGCAAACGCCTCTCCGCGATCACTGGAAAGGAGTTCGACCTGAAAGATCCGGATATGGTGGTGCACCTGAACCTGGAGACGGGCGAGGCAGAGCTGCAGGTGGCATCTTTATTCCTCCGCGGCCGCTACAGAAAGCTCGTCAGGGGCATTCCCCAGACCCGCTGGCCCTGTCGCGAGTGCCGTGGCCGGGGCTGCCCACGATGCAACGGCACGGGCCGCATGTACCAGGAGTCAGTAGACGAGCTCATCCGACCAGCGGTGATCCGGGCGGCTGAGGCTGACGATACCGTCTTTCACGGAGCCGGTCGAGAGGATATCGACGCCCGCATGCTTGGCAGCGGCAGGCCGTTCATAGTAGAGGCCGTCCGGCCGCGGATAAGGACCATCGACCTGGCGGGGCTGCAAGAAAATATCAATCGTCATGCAGAGGGCAAGGTGGAGGTTATTGAGCTTATTGTGGCGGATTCCGCCATGGTGGAACGGCTCAAAGAGGCCACTTTTCTGAAGACCTACTCCGCTCTGGTCAGATTGGGAGCAGAGGTCGCAGAAGAAAAGCTTAAATCTGGCTTGAAGAGAGTAGTTGGACAGGTCGATCAGCGTACGCCAACTCGGGTGTCTCACCGAAGGGCAGATAAGCTCAGGGTGAGGAAGGTTTATAGCGCAGATCTTATTGAGGTAGTAGGCAATCTGGCTCGAATAAATATAAAGGGCGACAGCGGTCTTTACATCAAGGAGCTGATCTCCGGAGATGGAGGCAGAACCCAGCCGAACCTCGCGGAGATCCTCAGAGTGGACGCGGTCGTTGAAGAGCTAGATGTAATAGATGTAGGTGGAGAATCAGATGGCACATCATCACGGAATGCGGAAGAAGTCTAGAGACAAGCTGAGCAAGACTGTCAGGAGCAGTGGAATATCTCCCGTTGTCAGAGCTATTCAAGAGTTCGATACGGGATCAAAGGTTCACGTGCTCATCGATCCCAGCATACATAAGGGCATGCCTCACCCCAGGTTCCATGGGAAGACTGCCGAGGTAGTTGGAAAAAGGGGCAGAGCATTCGTCCTGAAGGTCACAGATGGCGATGCAACCAAGACCTTGATCACACTGCCTGAACATCTTAAGGCGCAAAAATAAGATGATTGTCAAGAGCGTATTAGAAGAGGAATTCCTGACCCTGGCGGAGGTCAAGGAGATGCTCGACCAGATCCGAGAGAAGCGAGCTGATGAAGAGGAGCTGGGCTATGAGCTTCGCCGGGCGATAAGGCATGCTGAGCTCTTTTCCAAGGGCAGCGCAGAAGAGAATACGGCAATGGTAGCTGAGCTTATGAAAATGGAGAAGATGACGAGGACCATAGCGGTTAAGATCGCGGATATCAGGCCCGTCACCAAGGATGAGCTGAGGGCGATCTACGCCAAGGAGCGATTCAATCTCAGCGAGGAAGAGCTCAGCAATATTTTAGAAATTGCATTCAGGGGGTAAGGCGCATGCCTGAGGGGAGACCGCCGAAGAGAGAAGAGATAGCCAGGGTTCTCGATTATCTCCCCTATGGCCGCACTCCGGACAGCAGAACCTATCAGAAGCAGCCTTTGGTTCAGGCGGTGGGTGAGACCAATTTCGTGCTCATGGAGATGACTCCCAAAGAGGGAGTGGTCCCTGTAGCTGGAGCCCGGGTGTATATCGGCAGCGGTAGCCGTGATGTGATCGATCATGTCAACCGCAGGATCGACTACTCAGAGCTCTCTAACAGCGCCAAGCTGGAGCTGCCTTTTGTCATCCAGACCATAGTGCTTGAGGATGAGCCCAGGTTCATCCGCTACTTCAATGATGCTGGCCCCATCACCACCCGCATGCACGCCCTGGAGCTGTTGCCGGGCATAGGCAAGAAGCTTATGTGGTCGGTGCTTAACGAACGCAAGAAGGGTCCCTTCAAGAGCTTTGCCGATCTGGTGGAGAGAGTGAAAGGCCTGCACAATCCAGAGAAGCTCATAGCCAAGCGCATAGAGGACGAGTTGATGGACGACCGGATCAAGTACCGGGTCTTTACCACA
Source organism: Methanothrix soehngenii GP6 (assembly GCF_000204415.1). NCBI lineage: Archaea > Methanobacteriati > Methanobacteriota > Methanomicrobia > Methanotrichales > Methanotrichaceae > Methanothrix > Methanothrix soehngenii. Next base: position 2,344,215 of record NC_015416.1, read on the forward strand.
ATGCCTCGCATAAGATGAGACTGGGCCAGCATTTTTTGATCGATCGCTCGATTGTGGATTCTATCGTGAGCCATGCCGATCTTGGGCTGGAGGATTGGGTGCTGGAGATAGGGCCCGGGGAAGGCATCCTAACACGAGAGCTGGCTGCCCGGGCCGGCCGGGTATATGCAGTAGAGATCGATCCCGATCTGGCAGCCAGTCTATGCAATACGGCCCCAAATGTGATGGTTATACATGCCGACGCTCTGACCGTTCGATTGCCCCAGTACAATAAGATCGTCTCCAACCTTCCCTACAATATCTCCAGCAAGATCACCTACCGCCTGCTCAGCCGGCCCTTTGACCTGGCGGTGCTGATGTTCCAAAAGGAGTTTGCCCAGCGATTGAAGGCCGAGCCTGCCAGCAAAATTTACGGTCGGCTGGGGATGGTCGCCGGCTTTTTCAGTCATATCGAGATCCTGCAGAACGTCTCCAGAAAGGCCTTCCGCCCGGTTCCCGATGTAGATTCGGCGATAGTCCGGCTCCGCCCGCGAACAGAGAGGCCTCAGGTGGATCCCAGGGCCTTTATGAGGCTGGCGGATATTCTCTTCAGAAACAGGCGCAAGAAGGTAAAAAAAGGCCTGGCAGCATACGGGGTAGATAAGATGACTCTGGCCGAGCTGGACCAGTCTCTGATCAATATGCGGCCCGAAGAGCTGACCCCGGACCAGGTGGCAGGTCTGATATTGGCGATCGAAAAGAAGAGCGATTGGGTCTGATCGGGCAAAGGGGCCCTGTTGCTTCATCCCCTCTTATCAAATCCCCAGACGGATGTGCTTTATCTCCAGGAATGACTCCAGGCCATAGTGCCCCAGCTCCCGACCGATGCCGCTCTCCTTCCAGCCACCAAAAGGCATCTGATAGTCCATCACATTGTTTATGTTAACCCCCACCCCTCCCGCCTCCAGCCTTTCTGCTGCCTGAATGCCCGTGGCAATGTCGCTAGTGTATATGTATGCGGCCAGGCCGTAATTCGAGTCGTTAGCCAGCTTTATGGCCTCGTCAACGGTCTCGAATCTCATAATCGGAGCTACTGGGCCAAAAGTCTCCTCTCTCATGATCTTCATCTTGTGGTCGGCCCGATCCAGGACGGTGGGCAGGAAAAAGTAGCCCTTTTCGAATGCCTCCCCCTCCGGCTCCCGGCCGCCGCAGAGGAGCTCTGCTCCCCTATCAAGGGCGTCCTTCATATGCTCTTTGGTCTTCTCACGCTGCTCATTGCTGAACATCGGCCCCAGGTCCACATTCTCTTTCAGGCCGTTGCCAATCCGCAGCCGCTCGGTCTGATGGACCAGTCTATCGGTGAACTCCTCTGCCACCTCATCTGCTACATATACCCGGTTGACGCTGATGCAGATCTGCCCCATATTGGAAAAAGCTCGCTGAGCGCAGGCAGCAGCCGCTTTTTCGATATCGGCATCGCCACAGACTATGAAGGGCGATTGCCCTCCCAGCTCCAGTGAGACGCGTTTTATATGAAGGGCAGCCTGGGCCATTATCCATCGTCCGGTCTCTGTCTCTCCGGTGAAGGCGATCTTCCTGGAGATGGGGTTTTCCACCAGCTCTGCTCCCACCTCACTACCCGGACCGTGTACCACATTGACCACTCCTGCAGGAAGACCGGCGTCATAGATCGCCCGAACGAATTCCGTGGCGGCGACGGGAGCGCGGCTGGGCGGTTTGGCCACAAAAGTGCAGCCCGCAGCCAGGCACGGCCCCACCTTCCAGGAGAGAAGGTCCACCGGATAATTCCAGGGGGTGATGAGGGCAGCGACGCCCACAGGCTGGCGGAGGACAACGCTCCGGCCACGGGATGTGGCCAGCCATTCCCCGACGTTCCTCCTGCCCTCTTCTGCATAATAGTCCAGGATACCAGCAGATGATAGGATCTCCGCTCGAGCATTTTTCAGGGGCTTTCCCTGCTCCTGAGTCAGCAGTCGGGCTATGGACTTCGCCCTCTCTCGCACCAGATCCGCGGCAGAATGCAATAGCTCTGCCCTCTTCTCGCAGGCGGTCTCAGACCAGAGAGGAAATGCCTTCTTTGCCGCCTCCAAAGCCATCCGGGCATCCTGGCGAGTTCCTACGGAGACCAGAGCCACAGGCTCCTGGTTTGCTGGATTGCAAATCGTCTCCACCTTATGGGATGAAATGGGGAGCTGTTCCCCGTCGATTATCATATGAGTCTGATGCATGAAAGACCTCCGCATCGCCTATTTTATCCCTCCTGGCTGATAACCTTTGGGCCGGACCGATCAGAATGAATCGCCCCATTCATCTCCTTCATCCGGGGATGCATCATCCACAGACTGCTATAACATTTATATGGGTATAGGTTATGATAGAAAGCCAAAGATAATGATCGATCAAACATAGATTTGAGGTTTATGATAGATGAAGTCGCCATGTGAGGAGATCGTCTGGAATGTGCTTCCCAGCATCAGAGCGGCTATTGCCGAAGAACTGATCAAAAGAGGAATTTCTCAGAAGGATGTGTCCAAAATGCTGGGAATCACCCCCCCTGCGGTATCCCAGTATGTCTCGAAGAAGAGGGGCTACAATATCGAGTTCAGAGAGGATATCAGGGAGGCGATAGGAGGGCTTGCGGAAGATCTTATCGATGGAAAGGTCGATGATCTGGTGAGGAGGATCTGCGATATCTGCTGCATGCTTCAAGATGACGAGAGCGCTTGCATCTCAGGTCGATGCAAAGGGAAGTAAGAATCAAATCCAAATAGATCTCCAATGAATCCCAGATCTCCATATTCTCTATGCCCTCTGGAGAAGGAATGTTTTTGGAATGTTAAAAATGAGCCATGACGGCAAGCTAAAAGATCTCAAAGATCGTATCCGGGAGAAAGAACGGCTGCTTATCTCGTATTCCGGTGGGGTGGACAGCAGCCTCCTGGCAAAGCTGGCTCATGATGTCTTGGGTGAGGGGGCGGTGGCAGTGATCCTGGACAGCGAGATCTATCCCAGAAGCGAGCTGGAGGAGGCGGTTGCCCTGGCAGAATCCCTCGGTCTGGAGCTGAGGGTGGAGAGGTTCTCTATTCTCGATGACCAGGCTTTTTCTCAAAATCCATCCACTCGCTGCTATATCTGTAAAAAGAGGTCCAGTGCCATTCTCAAGAGGGTGGCTCAGAAAGAGGGTATGAGCTGCATCGCCGATGGGGTGAACGCCGACGACCTCGATGACTATAGACCGGGCATTGCGGCCTGCAGCGAGGAGGGGATCTGGCATCCATTTGTCGATTCGGGGATCACTAAAAAGGATATTCGCACCCTGGCTCAGGATATGGGACTGCCCGTCTGGGACAAGCCCTCTTCCGCCTGTCTGGCCTCGCGCATTCCCTATAATGAGAGGATCACACGGGAAGGCTTACGAATGGTGGAAGAGGGGGAGGAATATTTGAAGAGCCTGGGATTTGGCCAGTTGCGGGTGAGGTCGCAGGGAAAGACGGCGCGAATCGAGCTGGAAGAGCAGGAGCTGGAAAGGGCGCTGGCTTGCAGGCAGGAGATAGTGATGAGGCTGAAGTGCATTGGTTTTGAATATGTGACCCTGGACCTGGAGGGCTATAGAAGCGGTAGCTTAAACGAGGTTTTGTGAAAGTTCAAGAGATTCGATCCGATTTTCCCATTCTCGATGATCTCATCTATCTGGATAGCGCCGCCACCAGCCTTACTCCTGAGCCCGTCTTAGAAGCTGTCCTGAGCTACTACCGCAGCTACAGGGCCAATGTGGGCCGGGGGGTCTACCGCCAGGCCCAGATCGCTGACCAGAGGTACAGAGACGCTCATCTCAAGGTGGCGGGTTTTGTGGGGGGAGAAGATGGAACTGCCGTCTTCACCAGGAACACAACCGAGTCGATCAACCTAGTGGCCAGGGGCCTGGACTGGAAGAGGGGGGACCGAATTGTGACCACATTGCTCGAACACCATTCCAACCTCCTGCCCTGGATGAGGCTGAAGGAGGTGGGGATCGATCTGGAGGTCATAGCTCCGGATAAAATGGGGAGGATCGATCTGGCCGACCTTGAAAGAGCCATAAACAAGAAAACCAGGCTGGTCGCCATGAGCCATCTATCCAATGCCCTTGGCACCATTCTGCCTGCAAGAGAGGTCGGCCGGATCTGCCGTGAGCGGGGAGTTCTCTTTCTGCTGGATGCCGCCCAGTCCCTGCCCCATATGGCAGTGAATGTTAAAGACATAGATTGCGATTTTTTATGCTTTTCCGGCCACAAGATGCTCGGGCCCACGGGATCGGGAGTGCTCTGGATCAGGGAGCTGGAGGATGGCAAGAGGAATGGAGAGCAGAGGAGGGCAAAAGGGCAGAGAATGAGCAGTCATGCCAGCAAGAACCAGGACTCCGGGAAGAAGCTGGGTGGCACGGAACTGGCGCCCCTATTGGCAGGAGGAGGGATGGTAGAGGACGTCTTTGACGACGGATTCACCTTTAAGAGGGGCTATGAGGGCTATGAGGCGGGAACGCCGGACATCTCCGCCGGCATTGGTCTGGGCGCTGCAGTGGACTACTTAGCCCGGATAGGGATCGATGAAGTTCACGATCATGAGATGAGTCTCACCAGGAGGCTGCTTAAAGGATTGGATGGGATCGGAGGCCTGGAGGTCTACGGACCGGGGGCTGATAGCCCCGTGGAGCGGGGAGGAGTGGTCTCATTTGGGATAGAGGGCCTCTTGCCCCATGAGATCGCCCTGATGCTCGACCAGGCCTCCAACATCTGCATTCGCTCGGGGCACCATTGCTGCATCCCCCTGATGAGGCACCTGGGATTAAAGCATGGCACCGCCCGAGCATCGCTGTATCTTTATAATACCGATGAGGAGATCGAGAAGCTCCTGGGGAATTTGGAGCAAATCGCCAGGATGGCTTAAGGGAACGCATGAGAAGATGATAAAAGACTTTGAGTGCCTTAAGGTGGACGAGATCAAGGTCGAGAAAGCCATCTGCCCGGTGGCGGAGGAGGTTCCCTTATCTATTTTCATCAACGGCCGCCATTTCGCCACCGCTATGATCAGCCCCCAGATGAGAAAAGAGTTCGTGGCGGGGCACCTTTATTCCGAGAGGATCGTCTCTGCCGTCGAGGAGATAGAATCTATAGAGGTGGAGGGAGATGTGGCCAGGGCAATAGTCGCCAATCCCATTCGAGCGATAGTCCCCAGGAGGCCCATTGTGAGCGGCTGCGGGGGCATAGCCTCATTTCTCGATGAGTCAAAGCTCCCCCGGATAAAATCCGATCTGACGATCAATAAAAAACAAGCTCAGGAGGCGATGAAGGCCATATCCCTCTCCGAGACGCACATCGCTACGGGCGGGGTTCACTCAGTTGGGCTCTTCGATCAATCCGGGCCTGTATCGATCATCGAGGACATAGGAAGGCACAATGCCCTGGATAAGGCCATAGGCAGCCTGATCATCAAAGGGGAGAGATTCGACCTGGGCCGGGCGTTTGCCGCCTGCACCGGCCGGGTCTCCTCGGACATGGCCCTGAAGTGCTCTGTAGCCGGCATCCCCATAGTCGTCTCCCGGGGGGCGACGACGGGCCTGGCCATAACCATTGCTCAGAGGACGGGTCTTGGCATCATCGGTTTTCTGCGGGGGAAGAGGCTGTCCGTTTATGCCAATCCGGAGAGGTTTGTGATTTGAGGTTGACTGAATGAGGTCGCCTAAATGATCTGCTCCCTCTGTCAGGAACGGGCGATCGTTTCCCAGCGCTACCTCGGCCGGCACCTCTGCCAGGATCATTTCATCCAGGATTTTGAGGGGCGAATGGTCCAGACAATCGTTGTGAACCGGATGATCGAGAAGGGAGAGCGGATCGCAGTGGCGGTGAGCGGAGGGAAGGACAGCACTGCCCTTCTATTTGCCTTAAGCCGGGTTCTAGCCGAAAAAGAGGTGGAAATGGTGGCGTTGACTGTAGATGAAGGCATCGCAGGCTACCGGGATGATACCATCGTGGCTGCAAAGAGGATCGCCCGGCAGATGGGAGTGGAGCAGGTGATCATCTCATTCCAGGAGGAGTACGGCTGGAGCCTGGACGAGATGGTGGTGGGAGCAGAGGTCGCGCCCTGCACCTACTGCGGGGTATTTCGCAAGAACGCATTGAACTGCGCTGCCAAAAGCCTGGGGGTGACAAAGCTCGCCACCGGCCACAACCAGGACGATGAGGCCCAGTCGGTGATGATGAACTATCTGAAGGGGGATATGGAGCGTCTGATGCGCTTTCGGCCCAGAAGGGAGCAGCCGGGGCTGATTCCCAGGATCAAGCCCCTGCGAGACATTCCTGAAAAGGAGATCGCCCTCTATGCCATGGTTAACGGGATCTATTTCGAGTCCAGGGAGTGCCCCTATGCCCGGCTCTCTTTAAGAGCAGATGTGCGGGATATGATGAACCGGATGGAGAGCCTCTTTCCCGGAACCCGGCAGAAGACGCTGCAGGGATTTGAGAGGATCGAGGAGCTGTGCCGAGGAGACTGGGCGCAGATGGAGCTGGCGGAGTGTAGGGAATGCGGCGAGCCATGTGTGGGGAAGAGGTGCAAGGCCTGCGAGCTCTTGGGAAGGCTGAGACCTAACCTCCCGGATCAAATAGGAGCATAAACCGATCAATATCAATTATGAAGCCTCTATTTTGAGAAATAACTCATATTAGCCTTGCGTGGCGAAAGGTATTTATACTTTATGCGCCTACTTATATTGAGGCACATAATGAAACCCACTAGAAGAATCAAAGTGAAAAATGGTATCGAATATTGGTATGAAGAAACACCCTATTATGATAAGGAGAAGAAGCAGATCAGACATAGATCAAAATATTTAGGCAGAAATGTCGATGGCCAGCCGGTCCGGATGCGTTCCGCTCCATCTGAGATCAAAGAGAAGACAAAGAAGAAAACTGCAGAAGTCAAGTCATCTTTTGATTATGGTTCTATACTTGTGCTCCAGTCAATAATGGAAGAACTTAACTTAGATCGCTATCTAGAGAACCTATTACCCTCAACCGAGGCGTCCATGATTCGCGCATTGGCATTCAACCGAATCATAAGACCTACGGCAATGAAGAACGTCGATTCATGGTACGAAGGGACCGCTCTTGCTCTTGAATCTCCTCAAATCGACCTTGCCAGCCAGCGAGTAAGTGAACTTCTCTGCCGGGTGGGTGAAAGCAATATCCCTGACCGCTTTATGTCCCAACTGATTGAAGGAACCAGCACCAAAAGCACTCTCATTTACGATATTACAAGCCTATCAAGTTACTCTCAACTTATCAACCTTCTTGAGTATGGATATAATCGCGATGGAGCGGATCTTCCGCAAATTAATATGTCCTTGATTATGGATAAGGACAAAGGAATCCCTGTGATGTATGACATCTTCCCTGGAAGCATTTCTGATGTCAGTACGCTTTCCGGCACTTTGAAAAAGATTAAAGCTCACGGAGTCCAAAACTATGTTGCTGTGATGGATCGGGGATTCTTTAGCTTGGGCAATCTCTGTGAGTTGTTGGACAATAAAATTTCGTTTGTCATGGCTGCTAAGTTGCAGTTGAATGATCTGAAGCAACTAATGACCGAAGCGCAAAAGGACATCGATGACGTAAAATACCTGCATAAGTTTAACAACGAGCCAATTTTTGCTAAGCCAATTACATATAATATTGATAATATGGAAGTCCGCGGGTACGTGTATTATGATCCTAAATTGGAGCAAAACGAGAAGCAGACCCTTCTTAGCAGGTTGTACGATATTCGAGAAGAGCTGCTCAAGGTTCGCTTGAAGAAGAACAGCAGTCCTCAAGTGGCTTTTAAAGAGAAAGCGCGAGGATTCGGAAACTTCTTTGAATGGAATGTGGTAGATAATCGCTTTGATGTTTCGATTAAACAGAATGCTGTGACTCAAAGAATGAATAAAATGGGTAAGTATATCCTGTTCTACTCAGGGGACTTCGACTGGCTAAATTGTCTTTCTCTTTATCGGGAGCGCGATGAAATCGAAAAAAGCTTTAAGGCTCTGAAGAACGAAATCGATATCCTTCCGCTGAATACTCATAGTGAAAAGACAACAAGAGGCTTCATCTTCGTCGCTTTCCTGAGTCTAATCATTAGGACGAGGTTGATCAATATGATGAGAGAAGCGAAGCTACTGGATAAGTATTCTGTTGAACTCTTGCTTCTGCAATTGGAGAAATTGAGAAAAATCACTTTGGCGGACGGACAGATATTAGTCACCGAAATGACAAAAAAACAGAGGGAAATACTTCAGGCGCTAAACCTGTGCGCCTGAACTTTTCGGGAGGTTAGGCTGAGAGGATGATGGATCTAGGTGCCTGTACCTCGCGGGATAATAATGAGAGATGCTCGGGAAAATACCTTCCACTTATATCTCGAAGAAAGGCTAATGCATCTTAACTGAGATATGCCACCCCTCCCCGAAGACATCCTGCCCGGCCAAGGGAAAGACAAATGGCCGTTGCATAAATAAGGAGATGAAGATTTCTTGCATTCATCTGACTTCGCTACCGGTCCATATCAGCCAATACATTTTCCAGCATGGATCGAAGCTCAGGAAATTCTATGGTCACAGTTGTCCAGACGATCGACAGGTCAACCTTGAAATAGCCATGGACGAGCCGATCTCTGATTCCTGCCATATCGCGCCAGGGAATCTCTGGGTATCTTTCTCTAATTTGATCCGGGATATGTTTTGTTGCCTCGCCTACAACCTCTATGCACTTTGTCACTGAAAGAACAGTCTTTTTATCGCTTTTAAATTCATCAAATGTCATATCTCTAATAAATTCTTCAGCGTAGTTCATGTGCTCAATGATATCCTCGAGATAACTCCCATAATCCCGTTTCTTCATACGTAAATTACCTCTTTGAGGATATGCCCGCTTACCCTCGGTTTGAGGCCCGACTTTGTGACCAGATCTACCTTCTCACCAATCTTGTCGCTCAAGTAATTCTGCAAACCCACGTATTGTACCAGGCCAATTGGCTCCTCAAAATCAATCAGCAAATCGAGATCGCTGGTATCCTTTTGCTCGCCTCGCACGAAAGATCCGAAGATGCCGATCTCCTTTACTTTAAATTTTTTTTTGAGGATTGGCTTTTGATCTTTAAGGACTCTCTCGATCTCTTGAAGGGTTTTCATTTTAGTTGCCACCATCCAATCGAGCAGGTTTCAGGATCTCTTATCTCAACCAGGATTGCTATCTAAATCTTAGATTCAGATCCTCGACCGCGTAGATCAGGCTCATTTCCCAGAAGCTGGGCTAGAACTCTCTCGGAAAGCCTCATAAGGCCTCTCGTAATTGCTCTATCTTCACCATGCTCCAACAGATCACCAGGAATTTGCATGCAGCTTCTGGCACTCTCACCCATGATACTGCTTTTGGATTTCTTGATATTTAAAGCATGGGCTGAAAAATTTCAACGATCCGAGAAACCGATCCAGAAGACTTATCTTTTTATCCCGCCAAACACTCCTCCAAGGATGTGTTGCAGATGGACCGGTTAACCCTGGCCTCAGTAGCCGCCCCCTTCCTGGCGAAAGGGGCGGAGGCTTTCTCCAAGAGCGCAGGTGAAACGCTGGGCGCAAAGGTGGGCGAGCTGTGTCAGGCAGTTGCAGACAAGTTCAGGGGCGACTCCGATGCAGAGGAGACCCTGGCCCTTGGCAAAAAGAGGCCGGATTCAAAAAGGCAAGAGAATGCTCTGCGGGAGGTCCTGGCAGAGAAGCTGGAGGCTGACCCGGATTTCGCCGTCAGTGAGCAGAGGCTGGTGGATGAATTAGAGAAAGGAGGCAGCAGGACGGTCTTCGACAAGCGAGGCCAGACCATGCACGGCTCCCAGACCAATATTGCCGGCAGCTTCAGCGGGAATGTTCTTTTCAACCAGTTCAATGGTCCAGTATCTCTAGGAAGAGAAGCGGTAGACATGCGGGGCTCGACGGGCGCAATCTACAAACCCTCCGGACCGGTCAACCAGCAATATCGATACTATTCTAAGGCGCGGGATGTATCCAGCAAAAGCGAAGGCCAGAGAAGGATAAAATGTATATTTCTGGCAGCCAATCCGAAGGGCACTCAACTTTTAGAGCGGGACAAGGAGATCTGGGAGATCACTGCTATGATTAGGGCTTAGAAGTATCGCGATTCTATCGATCACTCATCCGCCTGAGCTATCAGGCCTGATGATCTGCTCGAATTGGTAAACCAGCACAAACCCCAGATTGTGCATTTCAGCGGACATGGCAGCGAAAAGGGTATGTTCTGCGAATATATCCAGGCTGCAATCTCCAAGGCGGTATATGAAGTCATAGATGACCAAGAGCCTTATTCCGGCGAAGTGCCCGAATTAAAGGGCATTTGGGCAACTGGCAAAACTCAGCAAGAGTACCAGGATAATTTGAGGATGGCCATAGAAGACTGGATTGCGTTCAGTCTGAGATTCGATTTACCCATCCCGGTTATTGAAGGCCAAACCTTAAGAGCAGCAATCGAGGCATAAAGTACGTCAAAGCTGGCAAAAAGAGTTTCAGATTCGTTTGCACACTGCCTTTCTTTCACAATCCTTCAAACCTTCACCCGCAGCATCCTCTCGATCGCCCCTCTCGCCCGCACAGCGATCTCCTCTGGCACAACAACCCGCGGCTCGAGCGTCTGCAAAGCCCGGAGGACATCGGGAAGGGTGGTTTTCTTCATATTCTGGCAGATGGCCTCATCGCTCAGAGGATAAAACTCTCTATCCGGATGGGCCTTCTTCAGCCGGTAGATCATGCCCACCTCCGTGCCGATGATGTACTCCCGCGCCCGGTTGATATCGGGATGCTTGCACATTCCTGCGGTGCTGTAGACGAAATCGGCCAGGTCGATCACCTCCGGCCGACACTCCGGATGGACCAGAACCTCCGCCTGAGGATGAAGCTTGCGAGCTGCCTTCACCATCTCCGGGGTGAATTGGTCATGAACATAGCAGTAGCCATCCCAGGGTATGATCTTCTTCTTCGTATGGCGGGCCACATAGGCAGCCAGGTTCCTGTCCGGCACGAATATGACCTCGTCTTCAGATAGCGATTCTACCACCTGCACCCCATTAGCAGATGTGCAGCAGATGTCGCTCTTCGCCTTGATCTCCGCAGTGGAGTTCACATAGCATACCACCGCTGCCTGAGGATAGAGAGCCTTCAATTCATCCAGTTGCTGGGGGGTGATCATGTGGGCCATGGGGCACCAAGCCCCTTTCACCGGCAGGACCACCCTCTTTTGCGGGGATAAGATAGCGGCCGTCTCCGCCATGAAGTCCACTCCGCAGAAGACTATAACCTCTGAGTCCAGGGCCGCTGCTGCCCGGGAAAGCTCCAGGGAGTCGCCCGCCAGATCCGCTATATCCTGAACCGCCGGTATCTGATAATTGTGGGCCAGAATCGTCGCCCGGCGTTCCTTCTTCAAAGCTTGAATCTCTTCTATCATAGCCATCGAGAACAGTCCCAGGGAATGGGAAACTATTATTTCAATCTATTTAGATAGGTTTTATGAATATTATTAGCTCAATTAAACTGTAATTGATCCTGATCTGCATCATTTGAACTTATCGAATACCATCGGAATATCATCCACCAATAACAGCAGTGAACAGGGCCAGCTCATCCCCATCCGCCAGCGGGGTCTCGAGCGACTGCAGGCTCTCGATGTTCTTTCCCGAGAGAAAGATGTTTACGTCCTCGCGCAGCCTTCCTTCCTTGAATAAAAGCGGCTCCAGCGAGGCGTGATCATGGCATAACAGGTTCAGAAGATCTCTTATCATTGCCCCCTCGCCTGGAAGATCGATATCTTTCTCCTTTCCCAGAATATTTCGAAATCCGGCAAACGACCTGATCTTAATCCTCATCAATAGCTATCTCCTTTGCCCTCTCCAGGGCCCGGATGGCGTCCTCCATCTTGAAGTCTCGCCGGTTGGAGGCCAGGAATGCGCGAAATCTCTCTATCTCCTCCTCTGCCACAAAGTCCCGCGCCCTCTCCATCATCATCTCATAGCTCCTCTCAGGAAAGTACAGAGCCTGTGCGCAGCGAAGGAGCCTGTCTTTTCCGACGGTGCCGATCGCTCCCTTCTGCCAGGCCTGCTCCAGATTGAAGCGGATGTTCACCAGAGGCTCTGAATGCGGCTCAAACGTGAAAGGATCAAAGGTTAGCGCCACCTCATCATCTGATACCAGCATTCCTTTCTTATAGGCCTGATAGATGAGCCCTACTCCCTCCATGCCATAAACATCCAGCTCCGAGGCCCGCAGGGCTCCCATGCTCGACGCCCCCAGGACCCTCGCTCCTGCGTCCAATGCGTATATGACCTCTTTATGCGCCACAGAAGAGTCCTGAAAGAAGACCCCATCGATGAGAACGATGATCCGCGCTCCATCCTGGGCAGCCCGATAAACGTCACCCCGCCGGGCAGGAGGCCGCCATTCAGCCTGCAGAATCTCCTCTGCCCTAGCTCTGGAGAGGCTTGGCCCTAGGAAGACGACGACTTCTGGCATTCTTTATCCTCTTGCCCACCCTTTCCCTGTCCACCCCAGCGATCTCAAGACCCGGGACGATCACCCTCACCACCGGAACGCCGATCTCTTCTCTGGTTAAATCGACCACCACTGCTCGCTCCAGGCCCGCCTCTTCCAGCTTGCTGATCATGAACTTGATATCCAAAAGGAAGTCATTGCTCTCAAAAGACTGAATATCAGCAAAGCTCTTTTTCTCCCCGATATCAAACCAATAACGGTTGAGCCTCTTGGTCCTTTCGTATCCGATTTGCCGGCGGAAATCGGCGGTGACGGTATCCTCTCTTGCCCCGTGGATCTGGGTGAGCCGGCTCTGCGCCACCTCAGTCAGGGCGCGCAGCACCGCCACCCGGGCGCTGGTGTGGGTACCCATCCCAGTGGTGAGCAGAGTGGGATCGCGCAGCTTTATATCATCGGCAGCAGCCGCGCAGGTGGGGATGTCGATATCGCTGGTGATATCCCGCAGGTAGACATCCACCTCTGCTGCGGCGAACCTCTCCAGCAGGCCTTGTGCCTGTTCGTCAACAACATCAGATATCAGCGGCCCCATGTGCCTCGTCGCCTCCACTATTGCCCAGGCGTCTCTCTCTATAACCTCAGCTAGACCGTGGAATATCGCCTCTTCCATCATATTCCCTGAGGCGAGACCGCTGGTGTTGGTCCGAAAGAGCCTCTTGTAGTCAGAGGACAGAGGATGAAATACCGCATTGGCTGGGACCTGTATCTCTTCGTCATTCATAATATCCCAGCCCAAAACCCAGGGGATCTCAGCGTCTGCATCCGCGACTGCTTCTGTGGGGAGTATCAGATCGACAGGGTTCAGAGCCTCGGCTTTCAGGCTGGAATAGCGGGCAATTGTCAGCTCCCTGTCTCGCACCTCTCCAGAGTAGCGCTCGAGCCCCTCCATCATCGCCGAGACCCTGGCCTCGACAGGAGTTGCCCCTTTGCCATTATAGACGGAGACCGCTCCCCGATCGGCCATCGGCCGGATGGAGGAGAAGACTGGTATACCGATTCGGTCCAGATTGGTTATATCGGCCACTCTGGTGATCCCGGCAGCGGGCAGCTTGGCCTCGATTCGCTTCTCAGTCTCCTCCGGGGATGCCGCCCGGTGAGTGTCCTCCTTGTATCTCTTTATGCAGGGCCCTAGCTTCATCGCCAGATCCTTGGGGAGCTATGGAATATAAACCCTGTTCAAGAGCACTGATCAAGAGCTCTTTTCAGGAGCTCGGTGGGGCCTCGGGCGGAAGGAACGGAAGGCGGTCTCTCATTCTATAAGCCAGGGCCTGGCAGGTGGCAACTAGCCGCCCGTCCTCTCCCGTTACTCTGATCTCACAGGAGGAGATCTTTCTGGACCGATTCGTCTCTTTCCCTTCGGCCCGCAAAGTCTCTCCGGGACGAGCAGGAGATAGGTAGCTGACATTCACTCCCAGTGCCACTGCCACTGTGCCATGGGAGTTGACGGTCAGCTCAAAGGCGGCATCTAAGAGTGAATAGATTGCCGCACCATGGGTCGTCCTGAAGAGGTTGTTCATCATCTCGTTCGTCTTCATCTTCAAGATAGCGTGCCCCGCCTCCAGCTCCTGGATCTCTATCCCGAACATCCGGGCATAAGGCTCACGGGCAAACTCCTCCTTTAGAGACTTTATACATTGGTCCATGGAAATCTCTCCTCTCCAGGGACCATTTCTCGAAACGGTTATATCTGCTCCGCCAGGATCTAGAGATAATGCCCTCTTCTCAAGGCCCAAGGCCGGAACCGGTCTCCATAGAGATCAGTGGATCTTCCGTATCCATCCTGCTCACTCAGGGCTCCATCAATATCTGGTTCGGCAAAAAATTCGATAAGTTGCTTCTATCCAGGATTCTGCTAATGATCTCCAAGGTCGACTCGACCACAGAGCATGAGAAGGAGGTCTTGTGCCGCTTTGAGGAGATCAGCGAGTTTGAGAGCAATGGCTATATTCTGACATCATATGCCCGCAAAAAGGACAGATACCGGGCGATATTCGTGGTCCCATTCTCCAATAAGAGGGCGCTGGAAAGGTTTATGGAGTCCGTATCCACGGAGACCGAGAAAGAGGATGTGAAGATCACCCTTTACTGGAGAGGGGGGAGGGTCAGGATGAACATCATGAAAGAGGAGCTGAGCACGCTCGGCTGCTTTAGCATTCTCAATGTGATCTATAGGGATGATCAGATCGGAGAGCAAAACAGGAGGGAGAAGCCATGAGGTTTGCATGTTGTACAGAGGAGATTGAGATATCAGGAATTAGGAAATGCTTCGAGTCGGCTATGCCCGGCTCGGTCAATCTGGGACTGGGCCAGCCGGATTTCGACACTCCATCTCACATAAAGAGGGCTGCGATCAGGGCCATAGAAATGGGGCAGTGCGGCTACACCCCCAACTGCGGAGTGCCGGCGCTCAGAGAGGCACTGGCAGAGAAGTTGATGAGAGAAAACCAGATCGACTGCACCGCCGATGATATAATGGTCACCAGCGGTGCCAGCGAGGCCCTATTCCTGGCAATCGTCGCCCTGGTAGACCGGGGCGAGGAGGTGCTGGTGGGAGATCCAAGCTTCCTCTCCTATGCCGAGCTGACTCGGCTGGTGGGGGCAAGGCCCGTCTCCGTCCCCTTAGACGAGGACCTCCGCATAACCCCGGAGGCAATTGGGGAGCGAATAACAAAAAAGACCCGGATGATAATCATCAACTCCCCCTCCAACCCCACCGGATCGGTCCAGACCGAGGAGCAGATGAGGGCTATCGCCGAAATAGCCGATGACGAGGATATCGCCCTCCTCTCAGATGAGGTCTATGAGCATTTCATCTACCGGGGAGAGCATATCAGCCCGGCTAGGTTTTCAGATAATGTGATCACCGTCAATGCCGTCTCCAAGACCTATGCCATGACCGGCTGGCGGCTGGGTTATCTCGCCGCCCGGAACGAGGCGATAGAGCAGCATCTCAAGATTCATCAGTATGTCCAGGCCTGCGCCAGCTCCATCTCCCAGGCCGCAGCCCTGGAGGCGATCTGTGGACCCCAGGATTGCGTTCGTCAGATGAGGGATGAGTTTATGAGCCGCAGAGACCTTCTGGTAGCAGGCTTCCGGGAGATGGGAGTGGACCTGACAGAGCCGGATGGCGCTTTCTATCTCTTCCCTCGGGTGGGAGACGGCGACCTGGTGGCCAGCAAGCTGGCAAGAGCAGGGGTCATCACCGTTCCAGGATCTGCTTTTGGAGAGGGCGGAAGGGAGCATATCCGGATATCTTATGCCGCCAGCCGGGCCAATCTCGAGGAAGCGCTGCGGAGGATGAAAGATATCCTTTAAATAGGTGAGTCGCATTCGCCCTCAGGAGTGATGAAATGAAGGAGCAGGTTGAGGTCAGAGAGCTGAAAGAAGGAAGGTATGTAATCATAGATGAAGAGCCCTGCATAATCAAGAGCATATCCCATTCCAAGCCCGGCAAGCACGGTTCGGCCAAGGCGAGGGTGGATGCCATTGGCATCTTCGACAACCAGAAGAAATCCATCGTCCAGCCGGTCACCACCAAGATCTACGTGCCAACTGTCGAGCGCAAGACCGGCCAGGTCTTGTCCATCGGCGACACATCGGTGCAGCTAATGGACCTGGGCAGCTATGCTACCATCGATGTTCCCATAACAGAGGACCAGAAATCCAAGATCGAGGAAGGCAAAGAGGTAGCCTACCTAGCGGTGATGGGCAGGACCAAGCTGGACATTCGCTAGGGATTAAGCGATCGGCTTCCTGTTCCCAAGGCGGGCTTGTTCATCTTTTCCTGGCCTGCCTTCGATTTCACATTTTGTGGGTAGCTCGGAGGCTATAAGTTGTCATCCTACTCCGCCTATAAGGGCACGGGTTTTGATCAGCTGGATCCCTTCGATTCCAGCGACAGCAATCTGTGGCGCAAGGCGGAGTATCTGGGCCGATACCTATTTGCCGCCGATTTTCTGCGCAGCCGGAGCATAAGGCTTGCCGCTGATGTATCCTGCGGCCTGGGATACGGATCGATTGAGCTGGCCACCGCCTCCGAGGAGGTAGTGGGCATAGATGGCAGCCCGGAGATGATCGAGCGGGCGATGGCTGGATGCCAAGAGCCCAATATTCGCTTCAATTGCCTGAACCTGGAGGAGGACGATCTCTGCAGGCATATCCGGGAAGGCTCCTGTGGGGCAGCGGTCAGCTTTGAGACCCTGGAGCATCTGAACGATCCGGGCCGGGCGGTGGATCAGTTCTCCAGAATCCTCATGCCGGAGGGCTTTTTCATCTGTTCCGTCCCTAATGTTATATCGGAGTCGGGAGATGACGCCGGCCTGCCAAAGAATAGGTCCCATAAGCAGTGGTTTAACTTTCCCTCGCTCTGCCGGATGGTGGAACGACGCGGCATGAGGGTGATATATCGGCTGGGCCAGTCACGCTCAAGAATGCTCTATCGAAGAGAGCAGCAGCTCTTCAATGCCAGGAGGATCAGGCGGAGGCTGAGCGACGAGACGGTGATGCACTCTGAAGAAATGATCCGCTGGCTGTCTTATGTTGCCGCCTATCCATCTGTGGAGGATGTCGATGGATCCTACTCCATCATCATCATCGCCCAAAAGCAGGGCTCAGATTAATCAGATCCATTTGACTGTTATCTCATCGTTCAGATCGATCACTGCTCCATAGCCCCGACGCAGCTCTCCTACGTTCACCACCAGGGTGGAGCCGATATGACACTCTCCCCGATCCTCATGAATATGGCCGCATAAGACCAGATCGGGCTGATAGTTCTCTATGAATCGGCGCAGTTCAGAGGAGCCGGATCTCTCGCCATTGTAAAGAATATCACAAGCCCCCCGGGGCGGCTGATGAACGATGACGATCTTGGCCCGGGTACCAGCCACCTCCTGGTAGGCTTTCTCCAGAACGGAATAGACCTCATCATCGCGATGGTAGTACCTATTGGGATCGCCAAGTCTGCGGGGATCTCGGGCTATCATTCCTCCCATGCCAAGAAATCCGTACTCCTTATGGCGAAAAGAGGATCGGTGAAGGACAATAAAACCCGCTTTCTCCCAGAGATCAGGGACGACATCTCTGTGGTCCATATTGCCGGGAACTATCAGCACTGGCGGACCAAGGCGGGCGAGGGCCATGGCAGCAGGCTTCGCTCCCTCTGTTGAACTGGCATTATGGAGGTCGCCGCAAAAGGCAATCAGGTCGTACTTGAGGTCCTTTAGATTCCTGATCCCCTCAGTGCAGTCATGCAGGTCCGCCAGACCCAGAATCCTCAGAGCCCCACTCATGGACCATCTCCAGAATATGGCTATGGATCTCCAGATATTTAGATCTCTACGATATCGTATGGGCGGGCTTGGATGATGCCACTTCAGCCTGCGGGGGGAATACGTCCACTATGACCACGTTGCTCGGCTGGTTGTTGATCACGAAGTAGAGCATGTGTCTTCCTGCTTGATCGGCATCAAAGCTCATATTGTTGTAGCCAGGATTGAGTTGATAGACGCCGTAATCGTGAAATATGCTATTTGTCTGAATGGTCTGGTAGAATCCGGCATCTCCTCTCTGGGGTACATAGGCTACCAGCTCCAGCTTGCTTCCCAGGGGCACGACTGCATACTGCGACCAGTTAGCTGTTCCCCTTATCCATAGATCGCTTCTGGTGGCCATAGCAGATGCATATTGAGAATATGCCAGTCCCTGACCATCGCCATAATAGACTGCTATCGGCTCTTTCCCAGATATATCATACTGAGCAGGTTTGC
Source organism: Methanothrix soehngenii GP6 (assembly GCF_000204415.1). Classification (NCBI taxonomy): domain Archaea; kingdom Methanobacteriati; phylum Methanobacteriota; class Methanomicrobia; order Methanotrichales; family Methanotrichaceae; genus Methanothrix; species Methanothrix soehngenii. The sequence goes on from NC_015416.1 coordinate 2,362,599, forward strand.
CGATCACTCCGCCCTCGGCAGTCTTTGTGGCAGCGGCAAAATATTCGCTATAGGGAATGAATGCGCTCTGTGCTGCACCCGCAATGTAGAGGGACGCGTCCGAGGGCAGGGGATATCTGGCGCTGGGCACGGGCTGGTCCAGCCAGTCCAGCATTCCCGCCAGGCCCTCGTCCAGAGTCCCACGACCATAAGACTGGCCGATGTTGGGATTCGAGTAGCCTGTATCTGCGGCAAAAGCCGGTAATGGAAGGCTGATTGCCATTATGCAGATAAGAAATATGACCTGTTTCATCTCATTTCACCCGCAAATGGGTTTCGACACATCCTATTTAAACTTGCGTCAAAAGTTCGACAATCAGTGAAAGATCAGGGCGTCCTTTGGGCAGGCATCTACGCAGCGGCCGCACTTTATGCAATCCGGCAAATCCTGCAGCTCAAATACCCGAAGCTGCATGGGGCAGACCTTCTGGCACCTCTTGCAGTCAATACATAAATCCCCGTCCAGCTTGAGCTGGTATTTGCTGCCTCCCATAATCCTCTGCAATGTGCCCATGGGACAGAATGTGCACCAGGTCCGGGGGGCGATGATCACGCCAAAGAGTATGGCAATGGAGGTGGTGATTATGCATAGGGTGACAAATACCATTCCGATTCGGTCCACCACCCCCTGGGTTCCTAATAGCCGGTAGATCATAAAGCCCATCAGGGCGATGAAGATGGGAATCCTGATCCACATGCTGCGCAGGAAAAGAGGGATCGCCAGCCTTCGGCTAAGGGGGGCCAGCCAGAAGTCAACGAAGCTGCCCCGGGGGCAGAGGTTGCCACAAAACCATCTGCCTCTGAAGGGGGCAATGATCAGAAGGGTGGCGAAGACCAGCAGGAGGATGTAGCCAAGCTTGGGATAAAAGATCCCGCCAATCGATACAATCAGCACGATCATGCCCAGATAAGGGAGGGTTTCGAAAAACTAATCAATCGAAATGTTTATATACTATTAATATCATAATATTTGATGTATGAGGACGCTCATAGATTTTGCCATGCGAGAAGAATATTCTCGGGTTAAAGCTCTCGGCGATGATCTCTCCGATATTAACTCTTTAATCAATTGGGATCGATTCAGATTTTTAGAACCATTGATCTATAAGAATAAAACTAGCCGTGGAGGTCGTCCAAACATTGATATTGTAATTATGGTGAAGGCACTTGTACTTCAGAGTTGGTTTGGTTTATCAGACCCAGAACTGGAACGCCAAGTTACGGACAGAATCTCATTTCGAATTTTTCTTGGCACCACAGAAGTGATTCCAGATTTCAGCACAGTTTGGCTATTTCGCGAGCGACTGATCGAATGTGGCAGATACGAGGATCTTTGGAAAGAGCTCCAGAATCAGCTTGATGAGAAAGGATTTGCCGTAAAGAAGGGCACAATTCAGGATGCTACTTTCATAACATCTGATCCAGGGCAAAAGAGGAATAAAAAAGATCAGAAAGACCAAGATAAAAAGGATCCCAATTTAGAAGCCATCAAGGCGAGACCGACTCCTGATTTTGATAAAGACTTGCTCAATATTTCTAATAATATCGTTAGCAGCAATGCCAAACCAAAGAGACTCGATGATGGTCCAATAAATGAGGGGACTTGGGCAAAAAAGGGCAGCAAATCATTTTTCGGTTATAAGGGCCATATTCTAATCGATACCGAGTACCATCTTATCCGAAAAATCGAGACAACAACAGCATCTCTTCATGATAGTCAGGTGGACCTTGGAATCAATGGATTACCACGTTACGCCGATAAAGGATATAGCGGTGCCAAGACACAAGGATACGATGCTGCGATGAAAAAAGCTGCAAGAGGTCATAAGCTGGGAATCAAAGACATTCTGAGAAATAAAAGGATCAGTAGAAAGCGATCGCAAATCGAAAGATGTTTTGCGGTTATGAAACGAGCCCATAATGCAGGTCATGTTTCTGTAACGACTATCGCCAGAGCAGGGATAAAATTCATGATGAATTCAATCGTTTACAACATAGAGCAGTTGAAATATTTAGGGCGTGTTCCTTCAACATAGCGGAGGCTATGAAAGTGCACGAGAGAATAGAGAAAAAGCAAGGCAAAATGCAGAAAAAGAGGCTACATAATGGATGAATTGACCTAAAAACAACCATAAAGATTGAAAATATTAACGCAGGAATTTAAAGCTCTTCTAATTGGTGCTAAATCGAAACCCTCACTGGTTGGTTCAAAGTTCTTAACTGATGAATGATCCTTCATGGCAGTCTTACGGTTAGATGCAACGCGATTGATAGCCCTGATTGCCAGATTGGCAGAAAGACCAAACTTAGCTCGAACATCTTGGTATACAATGCCCTGAATACGGACCTTATTTCTAAGCTTAGCAGGCGTATTCTGGTTTATCCAATTGCAGGCATCCGCAAAGGCTTTCAGAGTATCCTCCATCTCTTCGGCCTGGGAGTCTGTTGGACTTAACTTGCATCGGACGGTTAACACCTGCTCAGTCATCAGTAGGCAGTATAGTCACTAAGTGATATATAGGTTTTGGTGGGCTACTTACGGCTTTCCTCCCCGCCCTGAAGAGCGGGGCTTCCAGCCTGTGTTTATGTGAAAGCCTGTTGTCCATGAGAAATGAATCCGAACGGTTGCTGTTTGGCGGCCGGACATAGGCAAAGCCGTCAATACGGCATTTTATGATCGTTTAGATCGATTAGATCATTTTTTAAAGCATAGCTAATCCAATCAAATCGATATCTGCGCTATGAAGAGCCCCTTGCTTCTCGTCAAGTCGTCAATAATATCTGAGCTGAAAAATGGTCCATGTTATGCAATAAAAATTATATATTACAAAATCACACGCTTGATTATATATAAATAGCTAGAACACTTGCGTACCCAAATTTAGATAAATACTTATACGAATAATGCAAGTATTAAATATGTCAATAAGTGAAGCGTCTGGGGACATTCCCAGAAGAAAGATTCCGAAATTCAGAGCAACAAAGGCACAGCTTAAAGATATGAAAACCGCAGCGGCTATTTTAAACATGCTCTCTGAAAAGCCGGAAGTCCTTAAGAAATTGGGTGATGAATACTTGGAAGCATCCAATGCACCGGAGGAAGAAAGGGATTTTGCAGAGTATGAGTTGAGACAAAATGTGCTTAGGACCTTGACTGAGAACATAAAGCAAATCCCAGAAGAAGAGCTCGAAAGGAATATCGACATCGTATTAGGCCCATGGTGGCCATGGTGGCCTAGATATAGAATGCCACCAATAATCAAGGATTACGGCTATTATTGGTCTGGGGAGGGTATTGAGTTTCAGCCGCGAGGATTGGAGATGAGAAGGCAACGAAGAAGATAATAAGCCGACGAAGAGGATGATCCAGATAAAAAGCTGATGAAGAGGACAGTCTAAATGCCGCAAGAGATCGAGTACGATCAACCCGCAGTCGCCACTTTTTCGCCTCTGAGGTCTAAGGATGCTGAAGATCCGTATAGAGATCTGATCAATAATATAGGTTCCATCTTAAGCGAAAGAAAGTTGATCAAAAGCGAGGTGGTATTGCCCAAAAAGGAGAAATTGGTGGTAAATTATCCGGACTACGCATTTGCTCATCCTATTCGCTTGCATCCCTCATGTTGGGTAGATGATGGAGATCATCTTGCAGGCGTACACCCTAAATCCAGTCTTCCCTTTTTTATTAACTCTTCTGGCTCAATCATTTGTCGCCTTTGCACAGGAAAAAATAGTATTAAAGAGATACAAAAAGAGCTCAAAGAAATCTGGTTTTCAGTTGCCGATGATGTATTATTAAGGGATGGACTATCCTTCCTGATGCTGCTGGAAGAGATGAATCTAATAGAATTTGTGGGGCGGAAAATTGAAGGTACTGCTCATTAATCCCCCTGGTTGGGTTGGAGATAGAATCCCGTTAGGTTACGATCTAGTGCCATCGGTGCCTTTGGGTTTGGGCTACCTTGCATCAACTATGGAATCTGAAGGCATAACTGCTAAGATCGTTGACATGGATTGGGGTGGTTTTTCCAAAGAGGAATTAGTCGATATGATATCGAAATTCGATCCTGATATCATAGGAATAACATCCTTCACCTCCAATTATGCAAATGCTGTGGACATTGCCAAAGCAGCAAAATCGCACAATCCTAATATCAAAATAGTATTCGGTGGCGTACATGCTACATTCATCCATCGAGATGTGTTGCACACGATTCCTGAAGTGGACATAGTTGTTCGATATGAAGGAGAGCGAGCGATATGCGAAATCTGTGATGCTCTGGATAGGGGAAGAAAGCTAGAAAATGTCAAAGGAATCAGCTTTCGCCATGATAATCGGGTATTTTCCACACCACTTAGGCATAGGATAGAGAATCTTGATAGCATACCATTCCCCGCTTTTCATCTATTGGAGCCCTCGATTGAGCATTACATAGGGGAGGGAAAAGAGAAGGGCTTTCCCATAATAACTACTCGAGGATGCCCCTTCAATTGCATATTTTGTTCCACAGCAGCACTTCACGGTCGCAAATACCGTACAAGAAGCGCAAATAATGTCTTAGATGAGATGGAATTTGTACAAGATAAATACAAAATAAATGTAATCAGCTTTGCAGATGATAATTTCACCATGAAACGAAATAGAGTTATCGAACTATGCAGAGGCATTAAAGAAAGACATCTCGATTTTGAATGGGGTTGCAGCGCCAGGGTGGACTTATTATCAAAGGATTTATTGGAGGTGATGAATTCCTCTGGCTGCAAAAATATATTTTTCGGTATAGAATCCGCATCTCAAAGGGTACTTGATACGGTTAAGAAGGGCTTTAGCATTGAGAAAGCAAAGGAGATGGTAAAGCTCACTGAGAAAATGGGAATAAAAACACATTGTTCATTTATCCTAGGCTTGCCGAACGAGACCGTGGAATCGATAGACGAGATGATCAGATTTGTTGAAGAGACTATGCCATCGGGAAGAGTGCTTCCTAACGTTTTGGAAATACTTCCCGGCACCGAGCTATGGGATAAAGAGAGCGAATATTTTGGAAATACGCCATCCATACCAGCTGCAGACATAATCAGAGTTCAATTGGAGCTTTTCTACAAATTCTTTGAGATAAGTTCAAAAGGGAGGGAATTGCTTACGATTGAGCCACCAGATATTGAGATCATTGGCGGATCGACTGCATTTGCGCAGACGCAAATGTAAATGGATATAATCCAATAATAGTTCTAATAATATTTTTATATAGTTAATGTGATAATTGCGGGCCGGCCCCGCAGGCTTGTTCAAGAGCAGAAGAGGCGCTGGCCATCTTCGAGCAGATCGAGAGCTCCTGCGCGGAGCGTGTGCGGAGGCAGCTGGCGGAATGGCCGGGATAAGGTGGCAAGGGCATGTCCAGGGACTATCCCGCTCTATAATTATGGCCCTAGATAGCAGAAACGTCGTTGAACATCAAGCATTCAGCCAATTTCGCATTTACATCTCGTTTGAGATCATCATCTGCTTTCCCGAGTATGCCCTCAATGAACATCTTCTCCAGGGTCGCTATCTTGTCGATTAGGAGCCAAGACTCCTCTTTCAATCCTGTTGCTTTGAAGGAGAGCGTGCCTTTGCGTATTAACAAATCCGATGGCAATGGAGGATCTGGACGTTGTGTAGTCATGGGGGCTATGGTCACATCCAAATGTCCTTCATGAAGGACTAAAGCAGGCCTCAGCTTTGTGGAACTGAGATCTGTAAAAGGAAAGTGAACTAAAACTATGCTTCCCTTAGGCATTCTGGGAACTTGCATGCTACCTGAATCTGACTTTAAGATCCTCTACGGTATAAATATCAGGCTCATTTTCGAGAAGCGAGGCTAAAGCCCTCTCGGATAGTCTCATAAGGCCTCTGGTAATTGCTCTGTCTTCGCCAAGCTCCGACAGATCGCAAGGAAGTTGCGAGGTCTCCCCTGAACTCTCACACATAGATACTACTTGTGGATTCTTGATATTTAAAACATGGGTGGAAAATAGCCTGCTATCGAGAGTTGAGCGAGTTCCTGGACCTGAGCCGGTCAGAGCTACCCAGATCATCCTACCTGAGCATCAAATCCAGAAAGGCTTATCATTTCAGCCCTCTCAACACACCATCAAGGATGTGATGCAGATGGATCCATTAACGCTGGCCGTCATAGCCGCCCCGTTTGTGGCCAAAGGGGCGGAAGCCTTCTCCAGCTCGGCAGGCGATAAGCTGGGCGCAAAGGTCGGGGAGCTATGTCAGGCGGTGATAGACAAGTTCAGGGGCGACTCCGATGCAGAGGAAACTCTGGCCCTCGCCCAGAAGAGGCCGGACTCCAAAGGGCAGCAGAGTGCGCTCGAAGAGATTCTGGCGGAGAAGCTAAAGGACGACCAGGATTTCGCAGCAAAGGTGCAGAGGCTGGTGGACGATCTGCAGAAAGGAGGCGGCGGCAGGACGGCCTTCGACCAGCGGGGCCAGACTGTGCACGGCTCGCAGACCAATATTGCGGGAAATGTCAACAGGCCTGTTCTCTCTGGAAACTTCAGCGGCCCGGTGAACACGGACAAATCCAAGTAAAAGCGAACCATGCCAGATAATAAATCCCGTTTCGACCAGCGTGGCCAGAAGGTGATCGGCCAGCAGATCAATGTGGCAGGGGACGCTACTCTCCCGCCTCCTCCTCTGGTCCTCGTCCCTCACCTGCCCGCTCCACCAAGGGACTTCACCGGCCGGGACGAGGAGCTAAAAGACCTTCTGGCAGACTTTGATCGGGGAGCCACCATCACCGGCCTGCGTGGCATGGGAGGCATCGGCAAGACGGCTCTAGCTTACGAATTAGCCGAGAAGCTTGCCAGGCGCTATCCTGACGGCCAGATCCTGGTCGAGCTGAGGGGCACGGGCCCGGAGCCCATGACCCCAGCCGAGGCCATGGCCAAGGTTGTGAGGATCTATTATCCGGAGGCTAAGCTGCCAGGGAGCGAGGCGGAGTTGGCCAGGATCTACCACTCTCTCCTTCACGACTTGCGTGTGTTGATGCTGTTGGACAATGCCTTTAACGACCGACAGGTGCGTCCTCTTTTGCCGCCAGCGGGCTGCGGAGTGATTGTAACCTCCCGCCGCAAGTTCACCCTCCCCGGTCTGGTGCCAATGGACCTGGATGTCCTGCCGGAGGATAAGGCGGTGGAGCTTCTGCTGAGATTATGGAATCCCGAGGCATCGCCATCCACAGAACAACTTAAAGACAAAGATCTGAGCAGAATTGCATGCCTCTGCGGCTACCTGCCTCTAGCGCTGAGGGCAGCGGGAAGCTTGCTGGCCAACAGCCCTGACCTGAGCCCGGCTCAGCTAGCCCGAGATCTGCGGGACGAGCGCACCCGGCTGAAGCGCATCGGCAAGGAGGGCGTGGACCTGGATGTTGAATCCAGCTTCGGCCTGAGCTACAGCCGTCTGACTGAAGAGACCGCCCGCGTTTTTCTCCTGCTCTCCGTCTTCCCTGCGGGCTTCGATGCCGCTGCAGAAGAGGTGGTCTGCCGGGACGAGGGTCACCGGCACCTGAGAGAGCTGATGCGCTGGAGCCTGGTTGAGTACCAATCACTGGGCGTAGAGTACGGGAGATATCACCTGCATGACATAGTGCGAATCTATGCCGCCTCCTGCTTGCAAGCCGGGGAGATGGGGGAGGCGGAAGAGCGCCATGCTGAACACTACTGGAGAGTACTCTCTGCTTCCAATGAGCAATACAAGCAGGGTGGGGAGAACCTCCTAGCAGGTCTGGCGCTTTTCGATCGGGAACGAGCCAACATCCTGGCAGGATGGAGCTGGGCGGAGAGGAACCTTAAGGATAGCCGTGCTGCCGACTCGCTCTGCAGCTCCTACCCAGGTGCAGGAGCATATGTGCTGAATCTGCGCCTGCATCCTCAGGAACAAATTCGTTGGCTGGAGACGGCCGCTGATGCGGCAAAACAAATGCAGGATCGAGGCGCTGAGGGCGCACACTTTGGTAACATAGGCTTGGCTTATGCCGACCGAGGCGAGACGGGAAAAGCCATCGTCTACTACCAGCAGGCCCTGACCATCACCAGGGAGATAGGGAACCGACAGGACGAAGGTGCTATACTAGGCAACCTGGGACGGGCCTACGCCAATCTAGGAGAGCCGCGTAAAGCTATCGAACATCACGATCAGGCACTGACCATATTTAAAGAGATAGGGGACCGGCGGGACGAAGGTACTACGTTGTGCAATATAGGCATTGCCTATGCCGCCTTGGGCAAAATCCACAATGCCATAGAGTACTTCGAGCAGGCTTTCGCCATTGCTAGGGAGATTGAGGAACGAAGGAATGAAGGAATATGCCTAGGCTGCCTGGGCCAAGCCAATATCAATCTAGGCGAGATCCGAAAAGCCATCGACCACTACCAACAGGCTCTTGCCATTGCCAGGGAGATCGGAGATCGACGGAGCGAAGGAAATTCATTGGGCAGCCTGGGCACAGCTTATAAAAATTTAGGGGAACCGCACAAAGCCATCGAGCACTACGATCAGGCTCGGACCATTTTTAGAGAGATCGGGGATTGGAGGGGCGAAGGAAACTCCATCTGGAACATGAGCTTGGTCCTGAATGGCCTAGGGAATCGAGCCGAGGCCGTGAAGCTAGCAGGAGAGGCGTTGGCCATCTACGAGCAGATCAAGAGCCCGATTGCGGAGCGTGTGCGGCTGCAACTCGCGGAGTGGCAGAGGTAGAAAAGTCTCGTAAAGAGCTCTTTCATGCAGGAGGAGCCATCCCTGAGACAGGGCAACCACTTTTTCATTTATTGCAGAAGCAAGCTACATACTGTTCGTTTGTGAATCCTGCCTTTTTATCAGCCTTTTAAGAAGGCCCAACTCCAAGATCTCTATCTCTATGAACAGGCATTGATAAATGGATGTCGCTTCCTTCTTTGATAAAGATATAGTGACTGCCTTCAATATGATTTATTGTCCAGCCTGCGATCGAATTATGCTATCTTAAGCCGCCTCGCTGCGTCCTTGAGCCGGGATTTCAGGCACCCAATTATTGCCTCGTTTATGTTTTCCAGAGCATCCTCAAGGCCCTCTCCTTCAGAAAGGCATCCTTTAAGGTCTGGACACTCGGCAACATATATGCCTTCATCGTCCTTCTCTATGATAATGTTGAATTCCATTGCATTGCTGATTCTTCAACTACTTCCCCAGTATCTCCTTATGCGCCTCCCTGAATCCGGGGTCCCTCATCTGGCATGAGCACTTCCCCTTGAACCAGGGGTAGCGGGTCATCTCTCTCCAGATCTCTTCCAGGCTTTTCTCTTTGATGTTTCCAAAGCCCAGAGGCATATAGGCGCAGGGCAGGGCCACTCCGTCTCCATCAACATGAATCCATCTTCTCCCGGCAAAGCAGCCGAACATCTCCGGGCTCAACAGATACGGCAGTGCGGAGACTCTGGGGCCCTCCATTCTGTTCTTCTCCTTGTGGAAGCTCTCCAGCCTGGCCACATCCCCAGATGTAAGCACCTCATCCTCATGGGTTGCCCAGCGGCCTACAGCCACAATCTCGTAGAGGGATAGCTCTTGCACCCCCAGCTCTGCAGCCAGACTGAATGCATCCTCCAGATAATCGATATTGTGGGGGGAGGTCACCATGAACAGGTCCACCAAAAGGCCCGCTTCCAGGGCATTGCGAACCCCGGATAAGGCGTCCTGAAAAGCACCTTTGCGCCCCCGGAAGCGGTCGTGCTGCTCTTCGATGGGGCTATCTATGCTAATCCTCACCGCATACAGTCCCGCCTCTTTCAGCTGCCTGGCCAGCTCTAAAGTTAAGTGATAGCCGCTGGTGAAGCTGGTGGCCACTGCTCGCTGGTCGACAGAAGAAACCAGATCGGGCAGATCCTTACGGAGCATGGGCTCTCCACCGTCGAAGGTCACCAGATACGAGCCCATATCCAGGGCCTGGGAGATCGCCCCCTTGATCACGTCGCTTGAGAGTATCTGCCCCTGACGGGAGGGGGCGGAACAGTGCAGGCAATCGTTGGGGCAGGCCTTCACTACCGCAATGGAGAACTGGTCGGGCACCGGCCGGCGGATCATCGCCCCCACCTGAGCATTGAGCATGCGGTCGAAGGCAACGCTTGGGGCGGGAGGAATCCAGGTGGAAAAGATGAACCTGTCCGGGCCGGAGCTGATGGATTTCTCCGTGGCAAAGACCTTATTGATCTGGTCGATTATCGGTTTCGCCAGAAGGGCAGCCGGGCCGCGGGCAGAAAGACGGATTCCTTCCCCCGTTCCATCAGCCGAGGCCTCGATCTTCAGCAGAGGCTTTTTTGCGATCTGCATCTTTGCAGTCCCCGGCAGGTCATCTCATCCACTATCTCCCGGAGCTGGAGCTTTTTCTCTTCATCTCCATTCAGGGCCTGGAGGGCGCTTTTGGCCTGGTTGCAGTGATCATCGGTGACTTTTATGCACATCTGCACCACGTTGGCGGTATCAGATCCAATGTCCGAATCAGCATCAAAACCAGCATCAGAATCGGTATCATGAGAAGCTGAACGAGAGCTTCGGCTGGCATAGATCTTGGGAAGGGTGACCGAGGTCTTCTGGGAGGACTTCCCCTGATCTAGGCCCAGGAACTCCTCCAGGTCATCGAGGACCTGATAGCCCAGGCCCAGATGCAGCCCATAGCTCTCCAGCCTGGCCACATCCTCTTCCCCTGCCCCGCTGATCAGCCCACCGATCTTGGCCGAGGCGGAGAAGAGGGAGGCCGTTTTTCTGGTGATGCACTGATAGTAATCCTCAGGCGAGCCCGCGCAGGAGAGGTCCATCAGTTCCCCCTCGGACATGTCCATGCAGGCCCGGGAGAACGCCCTTATCACCGGCTGGCTGTATCCGGATATCAGGTCGATCGACCTGGAGATGAGCCAGTCGCCCGCCAGGAGCGAAGCCTCCGGACCAAAACGCTCCAGAGCACTGGGCGAGCCCCTTCTCTCTATGCCATGATCCAGAATATCGTCATGCACCAGGGATGCAGCATGGACCAGCTCAATGGCCAGAGCAGCGCTTATGGACTGGGCAGGAGGGGTGCCGAGAGCCTCTGCAGAGAGAATAAGAATGAGCGGCCTGACCCTCTTTCCCGGCGCGGAAAGCACATAGCTCAGTATCTCCCCCAGAGGGGAATCGGGCAGGTCCCTCACCAGTGCGGCAAGCTCTTTATTGATGAGATGGTACTCATCCCGGGCGGAGAACATCGATCCAAGTAGTCTCGGCCAGGTTATTTAGCTTTTGCTGAGGAAGACATTGAGGCGATGGATCGAATATCAATAACTATTAATAGTAATCAATCACCTTGATATTTAAGAAAATTTTGGGAGGAGGAGTAGATGCACAAAAAAATGATATTGCTTTTGCTCATCACCTGTGCGGTTTTTGCAGCAAATTCAATGGCCCAAGAGCCAGCAGAACTCAATAAGAATATTCTGATGAAGGAAATTTCCGCTCCAGACTCTTTAGCTGCCTCAGCCACACCAGCCAAAGTCCCTTCAGCGATTGCAGTGGTTGATACTGCTCAAGCATCAGCAGTCGCTCCCCTTGCGGGAGCAGATCTCAGACCTGCATTATGGGTGGATTGTTATACTGGAGATTTTGAAGATGTCTTGGCGAGAAGAGGTTTCCTCTTTGTAAGGAATATATATGTTTATGTATATAATAGCGGAACTAGAGCAAGCAGTGCTGCAGTAGGGAAAATTGAATTCTTCGATGTATTGACAGATAGAAATGTAGTATCTGAGTTCAATGTGGATCCAACTGAATCCAAGAAATGGGGAAATATTCGTCCAAGAAATAGTGTAGCAGGACCTTTCATCATCAAGAAGGATACAGGAATTACTGCCAGCGTCACTTTCCGCCCCACCTCTACCAGCCCATCAAAGACCAGGACGATCATAGAAAAAGAATGCAGCATTCTTATTTGATCTTCCATTAAATATTCATTTTTTTTAAAACATAAATCAAAGTAGTCTGTTAGACTCTATTTTTGCGCACCTTCCCGCAACCACCCGGAATCCCTCCCGATCCAGCCGCTTTATGGCCTCTGGGCTCTCTGTTCCCGGCTGCATCCAGAATACCCCAAAGCCCTTCTTCTTCGCCTCCTCGGCCAGTGCGGGGACGGCAGAGGGCCGACGGAAGACATCGACGATATCGATATCTTCCGGGACGTCCTGGATGGAGGCTAAGACCTTCTCGCCCAGGATGGTCTGGCCGGCGCAGTTGGGGTTCACCAGATAGAGCTTGAAGCCGTGCCTTTTCAGGACCTCGGATACGAAGTAGCTGGGCTTGTATGGGTCAGGAGAGATGCCGACTACACAGATGGTGCGGCAGCTGGTGAGGGCATCTTTCAGGTCTTTGTCATCTCTTAGTATGGCCATGAGATCTGATATGGCCGGGATAGGATAAATAGGGTTGCCACTATCTCTCTTGGCTCTTCGCTGTATCGAGTGGGTAGCGGGATAATTAACCCTGGTGGTTTACGGAATACGGAATAAAACCGCAGAGGCGCAGAGCGCACGGAGTACGAACGAACGGAGACGACTATTTGCTCATAAATATGCTATTTTTTTCAAGTGCTGGTAATAAGGTAAATTTCCACGTCTCTGCGAACTCTGCGTCTCTGCGGTTAACCCACATTCCGCAGTTCACCCCATCACATAATACTTTTTGCACTCACTACCTAATAATTCCAGAATGGTTTTCTGGGGATCGCTTAGATGTATAACTGTTTTTATGATTGTTTCACCGTCCATAATAGCCGATGCTATAACGCCCATAAAAATCTCAAAGACCCAGCGCATTGTGGGTCGCTGTGTTGGTTTATTTAGCTGATTGGGCACAGTCTGGCCGGTTTTCTTGAGTTCTTGCCTGAGCTTCCATTCAGCAAATGAATATATTAGAAGACTTAACACCATAATCATGCAAAGTGCTTCTATTCTCTCCTCTTTTTTGAGATAGACCTCAGAGACATGGAAACTTTTGTCCTTCAAGAATCTGAATCCACGTTCCACCGCTTGCTGTCCTTTATAATAATTTAGCATAACCTCGGGATCAAGATCGACCTGATTACTGGCTAAAACGAATCGACCTAAGTTCTTGCGAGCTTCGATCAGAGCTTCTTCATTTAATTTAATTTCTCCCTGAATCATATAGCTCGCAGTTAAAAGCTCATCTTTTTTCGGTCTTCCTCGTTTCTTTTCTGCTTTTTCCATAACAGGCACAACCCGCACATTATCGAGGAGATGATGTGGATGTGAGGATTGCCATAATCTCAAATCATTATCAGCGTCCGGTATGCAGGCAAATTTCTTTCTCATTAGCTTTTTGAGATCTTTTCCTGCTTCTATAGTTTCTTTCTCTATTTTTCTCTCAAATGTCTTTTCATTCCTCTCGTTCATTTCTTTGGACCAAACAACAACTGCACGCTGAGGGACGCCGCCATAATTGATATCAGTAGCATAAAAAGCGTATCGTGGATCGCTGCCAGGAATCATATTTAAGTTGGAACTGAGGAGCTCTTGAGCTTCTGCCACCGTAGCAGGCATATGTGTAATCCATTTTGTTTCTGTACCCATTAGTTTAATATTTTCTTCAGTATACAGAGCGCTATCAGCGACCCAAAAATTATCATCATCTAAATCGATCGCTTGTTGCGTTTTTTGTATCATCTCCATTAAGCTTTTCTTATCAGATTTGTTCCCAGAGTAAGCTTCAGTGAAGAGAGGCAAGCCAAACTGATTTGTGACCATGCCGAGGACAAACCTCTTCAGATCCATTCTACCATCTTTGGCATGGCCAAAAGTAATTTTAATAGAATCGGTACTGTCTGGTGCATCATTCTCATATTTTCCATAAACTCCGAAGTTTGTTGTGTCTGCATGAAGCAGTTGAGTTCCAAAGGAAAATTGTTTCATGATGTGCAAAGAGATCTCATTGAAAAGCTCGGTAGCACCGTATTTGTAGATCGCATCGAGTGTCCTTCCAACGACATCATCATTGAGGTCAGTCGGACAAATTCCTTTGCCAAGTAGCTTTTCGGTAGGGATTGTCTTGAAAAAATTAGGAAAGAGGTAAAGTCGCTGACCAGTATAACCCAAGCCATTCAGGATCATAGCTTTAATAATTACTGAATGGGGAAGATTTCGCGAGCCTCTCTTTGGAAGAACCCGATCAATTACATCCGCGAGATTCAATGCATCGAATGAGCCTGCTACAATGCCAAGGTGGCCTATCAAGTAAGATTGGACATCCATCTCCATGCTGCTTCCCTTCTGGGAAGAAGCTGTAGCTGCTATTAAATAATCTTTCCTATTTTAATCACAGGCTATTTCTTGGATTATTTTATGCGAAGTGCGGAATGTGGGGTTAATATTCGTAGCTGAATATTCAAATACATGGTAGTTACGGAATAAAACCTCAGAGTCACAGAGCGCACAGAGGATCATGAAAAATTTCGAATTCCTGTGACTAGCGCACGAACCCACACCAAATAGCGAGGAGCCTCTATCTTCTTTGTGCCTATTTGTCTCTCTAGTAAAATCGGGATGCTTGGGCCTCACCACAAAGGCGCAAAGGCACAAAGAAAAACTTTCTGCAGTACATCGCCCATACAATGAGGCATTGCGTGGAGGCGGGAACACCGCCGCGCGAAACACCACCGTCCAAAGATCGATTGATAGTTACCCTCAACTCTTCTTGCAGAGCACCTTGTCCAGGAATATCAGGTTCTCCGGGGACTCGGTCAGTCGGACCCGATCTCCTTTCACATCAACTACCGCGTCCAGCCGGGTGAAGTGGACCTGAGACACCCTGACCAGGGGCTCGCATCGGGCCTGCAGGTGAGCCCGGAATCCGTCCATCATCCCTCCGTCTCCCATGTAGTCCACCAGGCGACGGAAGAGCTTGGGGAGGATCACCACATTCTCGGTAAGGGGCTCCAGGCCAGGTACAGAGAAGCCTTTTGTGGTCAGGTCGAATGGCCATACCCCCCGTTCCTCGGACCTGGCGTGGGCCATGGCCCGGGTCAGGGGAAGGCGAAGGTCGGAGAAGAGGCCGTTGTAATAGGTGGGATAGGCGAGACCCCGAGCAATGAGGCCGTAGTTGAGGCTCCGCTTCAGTATCGACTCATCTAAGATGACCTCGGAGCCGTCTCTATGTTCGATTCCGCCGGCAAAGACGAAGGCCACAGGCCGCCGGTTTGCCTCGGTGCTTCTGGCCAGGATATAGCCCTCGGTCTCGTCTTGGGCCTTGATTACCCTGCTCTGGCTCTCATCCCACACCACCTCATCGATTCCCAGATATGATAGCAGATATCGGCAGGCCGCTCTCGCCAGCTTCATGGGCTGGTGGTATCCCTGATAGTGAGTCTCTAGGGCGTCCACCCCCTCTACGCGCAGCTGGGCATGGCCGCGAGCATTCAATTCCGCCGCCGGGCCGGAGAGCTTTTTCCAGTTATCAGGATTCCTGGCTCGAAAGCGGATTGAATCGCCATCAGGGCTGTAGCCCTTGACGTGAAATGTCCCCTTTATCAAAAAGAATGCCATTCATATCATCCTAAATATCTTTTGATATACCTATTTTTAGTACTGCATAATTTTTAGGATTTATAGTTTATTATCGAGAAATAGAATATTCAAAGAGGGATCGAATTGATTTCTACGCCAGCTGTGCCCAGCCCAAAGCGCGCTCCTTCTTCGCAGCTCTGCCCTTTTCGCAAGTCTATCTGCAATAACCTTTTTCCCCAATTAGCGCCAATGCAACAAATATGTCCCCCAGCCTCGCCATCCACCGCGGCCTGAAGCGTGCAGAGATCGACCTCGCTGCCACAAACAACGAGGAGCGGATCCAGTGACATCGTAAAGGCTGCAAAGCCAGCAGGAAGATTAAATAGTTGGCATAGTATGTCATATCTAATGGCGGAGTAGTTGGTTGGCTTGTTATGATAATCCTGAGGTCGCAGAAATGATGTCAATTGCCAAGAGGCCTGCAATGGAGGACCCTGGGAACGGCAAGGAGTTTATAGAGGGCATTCTGATAATTTTTCAATTATCTGGATCCGGATCGATTAATTGAACGGTGAGTCGCAAAATTTAAATTCAGAAAGATAAAATAGATATAATAACCTGTAGTTTCCAAGTTTTTGATTTTGCATACGCAATGCAGTAAAGAGGTAAAGCACATGTTATTAAATAGCAAAATATTAGCACAAAAGAGATATTTATCGCTAGTCAATTATGTAAAAATTGAATTCAGTTTATAAAGTTGGTGGTTGAAGTGAAAAACTTGGAAAGTACAGTAATAACAAATGATTTAGAGAAGCACAATGAAGCTGACCGTGATGCTTGAACCAAGTGAGGAAGGAGGATTTACTGTGCTGTTTCCTGCCCTTCCCGGATGTATTAGCGAGGGGAGTACCCGCGAAGAGGCATTGAAAAACATTCAAGAAGCTATTGAATTGTATCTTGAACCTGTGGAAGATGACCTGGTACTGCAATCGGAAGCTGAACTTTTGGAGCTTGTGGTATGACCAAAGTTCCCAGCCTTGGATACGACCAAGTCGTGCGAGCGCTGCAGAGAGACGGTTGGATTGTAGTTAGGCAGAAAAGAAGTCATAACCGTCTCCAGAAGCACACCTCTAACGATAACGAAATTCTCAAGCTCACCGTCCCTTCACATAATCCCATTCTCCGTTCAACCCTTTCCCATATCCTAAAGCAAGCACGACTATCTGTTGATCAATTTATTGAATTGCTATAAAGGGCCAATCCGTTGCCTTATAACTGTATGTTGCGTCCGGATCGAAAGGACAAAGAAATGAGTGAAATATAAGGAGTATAGCATTAATCTCATTCCCTCGCCGATGGGGCAGGGCGATGATCACATCTTCTTTATTCAGGCCCGAAATCTGGCAGGCCCCCCGCGATTCCCGAAAAGATGGTGTGCCGCCCAGATATGGGCGGATAACTTAATCCTCGATGGGTGCTCATTCGCATTCGCGTTCTATAGACGCATTCTTGCATCATATCAAGCAATTGGTTAAAAAAGCTACTTTTCAGGTTTTTCATCCTTCTTGCATTAGCAATTTGTTTATGAGAGTTTAACTCATTGTCCACTCGGAGGTTCACTCCAGTTTTTTCCCATATTCAGGATCAGGACATCAAGAAAATTGCATCGAGCAAAATCAAACGTCATCTAAGATGCCGTTAACACTCTCTTTCCTGAGAAGAAATGCCATTCCAGGAGTTATCATGCTTGCTGGAAAAGTGGAGTGAACCCCTCCGAGTGGACAAAAAGTTAAGCAATGCCGACTCATGGAGGGAAGTGCATGAAGAAGACCAGGCGGCGTTACGACCGGGACTTCAAGATATCAGTATTAGCCGAACTTGAGGCAGGCAAGCCACTTGCTCAGATCGCCCGCGAATATGGCATCCATCCGAGTCTTCCTTGCCGATGGAAGGTAGAGCTGGCTGAAAATCCCGAAAAAGCATTCATGGGTAACGGAAACAAGTACAAAGATCAGGCGAAGATTGCAGAATTGGAGAGACTTCTGGGCCAGGCTCATGCTGAAATTGACCTTTTAAAAAAAGCCTTCGCCATGACCCAGAAGAAGGTCCGCGAGGAGAGACGAAAGCCGATGTTGAGGGACGACATATGATCATTCAGGAAGCTCAATCAGATGGCCTTCTGTTGCCAATATCTCACTCCTGCTTGGCGCTGGATGTGAGTCGCAGCGGTTACTACGAGTGGTTGAAGCGGTCCGAAAAGTTCACTGCGGAGAATAGCGAATCTTCGGATCTGGTTAACCAGATTCAAGAGATAGCTTTGGAGTTTCCTTATTACGGGTACAGGAGAATTACAGCAGAACTTCAAAATCGCGGCTATGCGGTCAACCATAAGCGCGTGCTGAGGCTCATGCGCCAGGAGAAGTTGCTTTGCTATAAGAAGAAGTTCAAGCCGGTAACAACCGATTCCACTCATGGTCTGCCGGTCTATCCTAACCTTCTAAAAGGCAGGGAAATCACGGGACTGAACCAGGCATGGGCTTCTGATATCACTTATGTCCAGCTGCAGCACGAGCATATCTTTCTCGCGGTTATCCTGGATCTCTACAGCAGAAAGTGCATCGGGTGGGAGCTGAGCAGGAGCATAAGAAGCGATCTGGCCATGAGTGCTCTGGCAAAGGCATTGAAGAACCGTTCCAAGGAATCCCTTGAGGGTCTTATTCATCATTCTGATCAAGGCGTTCAGTATGCGTCCAAGGATTATGTAGACTGTCTTAAGGCGCATGACATCCAGATCAGCATGTCGAGAAAAGGAAATCCTTATGACAATGCTTTTGCTGAGAGTTTTATAAAAACACTGAAGGTCGAGGAGGTATATCTCAATGAATATGAGACATTTGAAGATGCATTCAGGAACATATGCAACTTTATTGAAAATGTGTACAACCATAAGAGGCTGCATTCAGCTCTCAATTACAGATCTCCGGTTCAGTTCGAAGTGGAGGTTGCCTTAAATACCATTGCTTAACTATTTGTCCATTATCAGGGGTGCAGTCCATTGGGAAAGCTTCAGACCGCCGCTCGAAGCTATGTACAGAAACAATACCGAATGCGGCGGTCGACCGAATCTCGATGTGATCGTGATGCTCAAGTCGCTTTTCCTTCAACAGCTTTACAATCTATCCGATGAGTAGCTTGAACGCGAAATTGCCGATCGCATTTCGTTTAGAGTGTTTCTTGGGACAACGGAGACTGTTCCAGATTCCACAACGATTTGGAAATTTAGAGAACGCCTTGCTGAGAAAGGAGTAGACCAGAAAATATGGGCTGAGATGCAAAGGCAGCTTGATGCCATGAAACTCAAGGTGCAAAAGGGAATCATGCAGGATGCCACTTTCATAACATCGGATCCTGGCCATGCCAACGCAGATACTCCTCGCGGCGATGAGGCCAAAACCCGCGTCATCCAAGCGTTGATGTTTGGAGCTTTCAATAGAACGCAGATACTCCTCGCGGCGATGAGGCCAAAACCCGGCGAAGTAAAGATGGAGCGTGGGCGAAGAAAGGAACTAAATCCTTTTTCGGCTATAAGCTGCATGATGCCATGGATGAGAAATTTGGTTTGGTTAGAAGGATCGAGGTCACGGCTGCCAATGTCCATGATAGTCAAGTAGATTTAGCAGAAGAAGGCGAAGTTCGATATGCTGATAAAGGATATTATGGAGCGAAGACAAAAGGATATGATGCAGCCATGAAAAAGGCAACGCGGGGGCATCCTTTAAATTACAAAGATGAAATGCGCAACAAGCGGATCTCAAGCAAAAGATCGCCTGTTGAGAGGTTCTACGCTTTCATCAAATGTGTCTGCAAGTCGGGACATGTCGCTGTTACCACGATTCCAAGGGTTAGAGTCAAGATGATAATCACAGGTATCGTTTTCAATGCTTATCATTTGGCCTCGGCCAAATGCAAATTGCAGGCATAGCGGTAGCTATCGAAAAAGTATGAAAAATCTGATGAAAATGAGAGATTCCGGAGGCAAGAACAGAGAAAACTAGATCGAAAGCGTAAAAATATTGGCGGTGTTCGTTATGGGGACCATCGACCTTAAGTTAATCGGAATTCTCCAAAGTATCACATCTCTTGACTATGCGATCGAATTCGGCTCCAACGAAGATCGCTCCAGCGGTAAGATTTGTGAAATAGGTTATGAGCCTCCAGAGTCCTACCAGAACTCCAAGAAGATAACTGGGAACAAACATGGAATAAAGATAGCTCATGCTGACCTCAGCTATACCACTCCCTCCCGGGGTTAAGGGAGCCAAACTGATTAATGATACTATTATCTGAGCAGTGATTGAGGAAATTAAGCTGGGATTTCTGCCCAGACCGACGAGCAGAACAGACGGAATAAGAAACTCGCAAGCCCATAGAATTATAGTAACAACGAATAAAGTTGGCATCCTGATTCTTTCTCCTGCAAGCGTGATGACCGCCTCCCGGAATAACCAGATTTGCTTTTCCACGGCAGTTAGAGTCTTTCCACCTTTCGTCTTTCCTCGAACCCAATTTATTAGTTGTTTTATGCTTTCTGGGTTGTGGATTAGCATCCAGAGGAAGATCATTAGAAGAATTAGAATTCCAAGAAAAGCCGCTCCTACTTTTAACCCAAGTCCCGGCACCAACTCTTTCAGGAAGAAGCAGACGACCAATGCTGATAGGAGGAGAATGCTATCGAGAAGTCGCTCTGCCAATACGATAGCCATCGCAGAGCCATAGCTAAGGCCGTTATCAGCAAGCATTTTGATCCTCATTGGTTCGCCACCTACAGATGATGGGGTAAGCGAGGCGAGGAAGTTTGAGGCAAGCGTTGTCTTGAAAGCCAAATAGAAACTGATCTTGTGTCCAATGATAAATGCCAGAAGCTGTATTCTCAAAGACCCGAAAAGCCATGAGAGTAAATGAAGAGACAAGGCCAAAAGCACAAACTTGACTCCAATACTTGTAAGTACATCATAAGTTATAACAGTGTTTGTTAATTTTAGAATAATAATGATAACGAAGAAACTTATGAGTGATGGTATGAGGACACCCATAGCTCCACTTTTTCTATAATTGAAAGACATACTTCATCTCCTTGGTTCGAAATGCAGATTAGGCCACGCTAAAAAGCGAATATATTATAATTCACCATCTGATTTCATCATATTCAAGCACCTTAAAACAGAATATGCCGATCTATTAACCCCCAACACATCTCTTTTCGGTGTCGGTTCCAACGCAATATAAATTTTTTATTGGAATAATTATATCCCCAAAACCAGAATTAATGCCCCAAGATGCATTTTCAGGAATTAATTCTTGGTAATGTATCATATTTTCTTCGATGTGTGGAATTGTTTTGATTATTTCATCGAATGCTTTTTTCCGTATCATTGACCCATTATATTCGCTGGGACGCGTAAATGCGAAACTTACAAGCTGCTTTCCGTTAGGTGCCAGTGACGAATCATAATTTGAAGTAGGAACAAACCAGGCATATGGCTCTGAGTCAATCCACATCTCGGAACCGTATTTCGTAAAGATCTCTCCTTTAAGACCTACCCAGATCGTTAGCGATTTAGCCCTTTTAATAGAAGTCAAATTTTTTATGTACTCTTTTAGCAAGCCATTGACTAGGTTTGGTAAATCTGAGACGAATCCGGAGTAGATAACTGTTTCACATCCGTAATTGTTGTCATTAGTGCAGACTTGCTCTATTCGCTCATCGCTTCCTATCTTTAAAACATTAGCAATCGTTATTATTTTCACTCTGTTCTTAGGAAACGATGATAGGATGGAATTAACTATGTATTGAAGTCCACCCTTTGGATATCCTTGATCTGTGGCTCCATCGGATATTAGCAAGTCATATAACTCTCCAATACAGGGAACCGGACTTGTATTGTGAGTTTTATTATCAATAAATCTTAAAACTGGGGCATTTTCAATCGAAGTGCTAACCATGAAATAACAAATCCAGTCCAAAAATCTTCTCGTCGCGACAGAGATATTTGCGGGAAGAATATACAATATATTAAATAAAGTCGCGATTAGCAATAATCTATCCGTGGTAGGAAGCAAACTGAATGTCATCCAGGCATTAATGCTCCAAGGAAACGGCTTTATCTTGCCACCAGTTCTCACATAGCACTTCCAAAAAGGGACGAACTGGGGGATAACATCAAAATAGCGATCCATTAATTCCCTTAGTGGTCCTCTTTCCAGCCTAGTTATTGTGTGAGGGCCTGTGTCTACACGATACCCATCGACTTCATAAGATCTGCATACACCGCCGATATATTCTTCTTTTTCTAATACCAATACACTTTTGTTTTCTTCCGAAATTGCAAGGGCAGATAATAATCCGCTAATTCCTGCGCCTATCACTACTACGTCGTATTTATTCATAAGTCACCTGATTTTGAGTTGTCCGTTTCCGAAGTTCATTGAAAATCTATGCATATACTGCCTTAGCTGAAGATTTTAGATCACTCATTTGTAAACGTATCTCTGAATACCAGAAAGGAACTTGCTTAACGCTTTAAAGTTCTCCAAGCTATCTATTGCTCTTTGATCAGGGTTACGTATCGGAACATATTTTTTATATTTTAAATATTTTGATATATACAAATTGCTAATCCTTCCGCTGTCCATCATCCCAAGCTCGAAATAATACCTGCATAGTCCAATCGCTCCATATGCCTCAAGTCGCCTTGGTGAAGTCACCACTTTTCTTTGGATCAGAAAATATGTCCGACCCTCTTTTCTTAGCTCTCGACTAAAAAAAGCATCTTCGAGGGCATAATTTTTGAAGCCGCCGACCTTGTAAAAGACGTCCCTTGGCACGCATAGATTTATCCCAATGAGACTAACGTTGTCAATTTTTGAATTTAGCCCTAGATAGCAATTGCTAATATATTCGTAGAATTTTGTTTTGATGTCAGCTCCGTCTAATTCAAACGCCGTAGTCAGCCCGACCACGCCGCTTTCTAGGTACCTGTGAACGGTCTCAAGGTAGTCCTCTTTAATCCTCGTATCCGCGTCTATAAATACTAAATATTTGCCTTTCGCAAACTCTGCCCCTTGATTCCGGCCCCACCAAATCCCCCTTTTTTCTGATACAATTACCTTGTCAGCGTATTTCCCGGCAATCTTGACCGTGTTGTCATTACTTCCCCCGTCTGAAACAATTATTTCATAACCATTTCGTGGAAATGTTTGCTCTGAAATCGATTCTAAGCAAGCCCCTATATAAGATTCCTCATTTAGTGCGGGCACAATGACTGAAAATTCCATAACAATCACTTAGTTAATTCTTCTGATCATTTTTAATCGAAGGCGTTGAACTATATTATGGGAACAAAAAGGGATTATTCTGCCTTCCGGCAGACCATAGTTAATCCCACACTGCTCCAACTTCCCAAATCCATGTTGAATTGATCCTGGGTGGAAAAACCCGATACTGCGAGTCTTCCTATCAGCTCCAGCTCGAAGTCTTTTGAAATGGTATCGAAAAAGGGGTCCCTTCCGGAGGAAGTAACTGCCTGTCTGAGTGTCGGCAGGCCAGTTATCGTTCATCATCCCAACTACGATCCTATCGGCCTTATCGAGGTGGCCGATGGAGTAATGGGATAGAGCCTCGGATATGATCAAAAGGTCCTTCGATGTCATCACGGTGGTTTCATGCATAGTGGATAGGCTCCTTGAAATCTACATCTTTGCAAAACTTTTTCCTCCTAAGGGATCACAACGGTGAATAGAATTGTAAGAACAGAAGGGAATGAGCCTTCCATCAGGCAGAGCATAGTGTATGGCACACCTCTCAAGCCTTTCCAAATCCATGTTGTATAGATCCTGGAAGTGCATTATCCCAATGAAGAGAAATCTAGTGTGGAAATCGATCAAAGCCTCTCTGGCACCCTCTATGAACACATTCAGGATCAATTTCTTGAGATTCAGGTTATCTGGGACCATGGCTCCATCTATAAACCTGGGAACATCCTTGAGTATCCATCCTTTCATCTTGAGCCTTCCAAGCCTTGATCCATCGAAGTCCGCCACCCTCTGTCTGACGTTCTCCATGAGTCCTTCAACGTCCAGGAACCTGGTGATGGGAATCATGTGGCCGCCTTGGCAATAGATGTATGTGCCGGCACCACAACAGGGATGGGCCATAAAAACCGGTTGAGATATGCCCGTTTCAGCCTCTATTAAATGGGATATGGGTTTGACAAAGGGAATCGGATAAAAGTCATCTCGAGTTATCTCGTTGTTCGTCTGATCCTCCAGGAGTGCAAGAACATCGGGTATGGTAATCCTCTTAGCCGTCCTCTCTTCCTGATCGATCCTGCCGGCAAAGGAAACCGGTTGGAAGTTTACACCCTTGATGATATCAAGTTTTTTAGATGCAAATCTAACTATATCTCCTGCCTGGCCGTCATTTGTGCCCTTGACTAGAGTAGGAACCAGCACTGTGCTCAAATTCCCTGCCTGACGCAGGTTCTCTATGGCGCGAAGCTTTTGAGGCAGAAGGTTTACGCCCCTAATAGCTTCATAGGGCTCTGGAGTGACGCCGTCAAACTGCAGATAGACTGTAGAAAGCCCACTTTGGATAAGCTCATGGCATAGATCTGGCCTGGAAGCAAGCACTAGTCCATTAGTTGCCAACAGGATCTGGGCGAAGCCCATCGTTTTTGCCAGGTAGACAATATCAGGTAGGTCAACCCTCATTGTAGGCTCGCCGCCAGAGAACTGAATTGCAGGACAGGGTACTGGTATTTGGTCCCTTAGAACCTGCATCATTGATGCTATCTGGCCTATAGTAGGCTCATTCTTATCATTCCCAGCATCGGCAAAGCATATCGGACAAGAAAGGTTACACCTGCTGGTAACATCGATGATCCCCAAGAGAGTTCCAGATTTATGATTCTCGCATAAACCGCAATCCAGAGGACAGCCATGACTTGTCTTGCTGGACTTATTGATCCTTAAGCCATCGGACCAATAGCTCATGAACCTTCTGTAAATGGCTGCATCTGACCAGTAGATATCTTTAAAATCACCATGCTCCTCGCAATGCTTCTCGATCATGACTGCCTCATCCTCTTGAAATATGCGAGCGGATATAACTTCCAAGCAGACAGGGCATAGGGACGAGACGGTTCTGGCAATGAGGGGCGTTTTGCCATTCATTGGATCTGTCTCTTTAGCTTCCTGAAAACTATGTATATTAATCACATCTTTAATATTATGCATATTATAACTCCGGCCTTCTGCGGCTAGATGATGATTGGAGATCACTCGTATTATATCGCTTTAAGGCTTCGTTGTATACATCTTCCGTCTTCGAGGCGATGCTATCCCATCTGAATTCGGCGTCGATCCGGTTGTAGCCTTCATAGGCCAGCTTTTTCATTTCATCTGGACTATCGAGCAGGCGGTTGATGCACCAAGCTATGGACTCAGGTTGGACGTAGGCCAACAGTCCATCTTCGAAATTATTTATTATACTGACCGCCTCAGTAGCGACAACTGGTTTGCAGGCGTCCCATGCCTCTAAAACTACAATTCCAAAAGGTTCATTTCTGCTCGGAATACATACAAGATCGCAGGCATTCAAGACTTCTTCCTTCGTAGGACCGCTGACATAACCCAAGAATCTGCAAGCTTCACCGATACCCAACTCCCAGGCCCTGCGCTCGCATTCAGTCCTCATGCTCCCCTCTCCGATGAAAATGAACTTTACATCACCGCGGTTCTTGAGTATGAGAGGAATTGACTCCACTAGCAAATCCGGTCCCTTCTGAATGCTCATCCGGCCACAAAAGAATACCATCGGCGTGATTGGAGAGATGCCATATCTCTC
Source organism: Methanothrix soehngenii GP6 (assembly GCF_000204415.1). NCBI lineage: Archaea > Methanobacteriati > Methanobacteriota > Methanomicrobia > Methanotrichales > Methanotrichaceae > Methanothrix > Methanothrix soehngenii. Next base: position 2,388,103 of record NC_015416.1, read on the forward strand.
CTTCACCCTTCCTGCATCAAGAATTTGCGGGGTCTTTCTCCTGATAATGCCGTTGGGTATAATGGTGATCTTGCTCTCTGGAATAGAATATATCTGCATGAGTTCGTCTTGCATGCGCCTTGTTGTTACGATCATCTGCTGTGATTCGTAACCTCCGAGCCATTCTCTGTGAGATATCTCCTTGGAAATGTCATCGCCAAAATAGTTTCCATTTCTTCCCCATTCGCTGCTATGTAAAGTAAGGATATACCGAAGGCCGTAGTCGCTCTTTATGCGGTTTAGGGCCTTAACAGGATGCCAATCGTGACCATGGATTATATCGAACTTTCCGAATATCTTTTGAGCACGCTCAAAGCTCTCAAAGAGAGCATCACACATCTTGTCCATCTGGAAAACTATGTTTCCCAAGTTTTCTATGGCAACCCTATGATAATGGACCCCATTGATTATATCATAGACATCGAAGTCACCGCGACGGGTAAAGATATGTACCTCGTGGCCTCTTTTCACCAGTGCTTCGGACAGCTCAGACACATGAGGTGCTATTCCACCGATTTTTACTGAATACAAACTCTCCCAGGAAAATATACCTACTCTCATCTCAGTTCCTCTTTTGCGGGCCCTTTGGAGCATCCGTCTATCAGATCCGCCAATCATTTCCTCACCCAGCAGCTTTTAAAGCCTCTTCAACTTTCTTTAGAGCTTCAATTGCCTTAGATCACTCCAACGATTCCTTTATCTCATCCAAAGATTGCTTTCTCAGGAAGTCTATCGCTTTCTTTCCCATTTCATAGGATTGCCTAAGAGAAGCAATTCTCTCCAGCAGATACTTTGCATCATCTCTGCCAGCCAATATGTCTGATTCTGTCTTGTTTAGGGCCTCGCAAAAGAGCTGCACCTCTTTGGTAATGGCGTCCAGCATATTAGTTTTGATGGTTTCCGGATCAGTAATCGGTGCATATAGATGCCTTTTATCTCCGGGTATCACAACACGCTTAACTAATCCCAGGTTCTTCAATTGGTTCATATTTAAACTCACAGTTGACTTACTGTAGCCGGTGTCCTGCACCAGTTCATCTAAAGTCACTGGATCTTTGGCCGAAATCGCCAAACCCCTGAGATAACCCGCAGAGTCGCTATATCCCTTGATCCTGGCCCACTGGATACAGGCATTTATGATATGCCTCCTTATATCCCGATTCGAAGCCTCACCTTCCATTTAAATCACGGTTCTGTCTATTCTATTTCCGTCCGGTTGATGACGATGGTATTAGATATCTTATTGAACAAGCGCTGCCTGCTCCTTTGAAAGAGAATCAAAGACATTAGGACGTCAACGGGAAGCAGAAATGCCTTTCCAAATGACTCTGCAGCCGCATCTCTAAACCGAATTTGCTCTCCATAAGGTCCTGTTACAGCTATCTTAAGGAACATCTTCCCCACCGATTGACCTCTGTAGCCTTCCAGTGAAGTCCAATAAATGAACAACAGAGAAGATAGAAGCAATATTCCACTAATGGTGAAAACTCCTACCTCTAAGACGATTATGATTTTGTACCATATAAGACAGATAAGAAGGACATCGATCAACCAGGCCCAGAAACGATCTCCCCAGCTTGACAATACTATTATCTCATCCATAAGAGCTCCCTTCGATAACCTGATCCCGCTCGTTGTATCCAGATTTTCACATTTTTATATCGTGATTTGACCTGATCTTTTAGCCCCCAAAAAAACGGAGGGGGGCCTGGCGCTCAGCAGGCCTCCTTAGGCCTTTTTCTGCTTCTTTCGGTACATGTATCCACCGGCTGCGACTATGATAATGAGAACAATCACCGCAGGCAGAAGCAGGGATGAGGAGGCGGCTTTGACAACCACTGGTATCTTCATGCTTTCCGAGATGACTGTGTCGCCATTGAGGTCCGTATATTTGATCTCGCTGCTTATGCCGTAATCCTTCGTTGTAGCATCGGAGTCGACATCCATCCGGAAGAGGACAGTGGTCTCATTTCCCGGCTCCAAATTCCCGATGAAGGCCTGATCATCGGTGGAGGAGAAGGGCTTGAAGATGGAAAGCCTGGCCACGGCATCCCTCACCGGGTCCTCGCCGATATTCCTGTAGGTGGCATGGATCTCCTGCTTCTTGCCCCCGACCATAAGTTCAGCAGTGGTGTTCTGGATGACGAAGTCCGCCTGCTTCTTGACCCGGATGGTGACGGGAACCGTCTGGTTGGCCTTCTGGTAGATATAAGAGACCCGGTAGTTGGAGAATGTGGACGTGCCCCCCTCGGTGACTAGCTTGGAGGCATAAACCCGGACGTTATCCTGATAGTCATAAGTCATGTTCAAGTGGAGTGGATACTCTCCGGCAGGAGCATGCTCCCCGATCTTTATGGTGAACTTGAGAGGGAACTGGGTCTTGTCGCCTGACTTGAGCGACTCGACCACCTGGTCGCCTGACTTCACCTCGATCTGAGGGGCCCGGGAGACCAGGGTAGTGGTAATCCCCAGAGCAGTGGGCTTCTTGTTCTCCTCCTCCAGCTCTGCACTGGCAAGGGCATATTCCTTGGAATTCTGGGGCATCTGGTCCTGCTTGAAGCCAATGATCCGGCCGTAGTTGGTCAGATCAAGATAGAGGGTGACGGTATCCCCCCGCTTGAACTCATCTGTGCCGGAGATGCTCGCGGATATGTCCGGACTGCCGTACATGGTATAGTAATTGTCCCCGCCAAGCTCCAGGGGTATGTAGCTGTTCTGGGCTAATACCGGAGCCAGGAGTGTCAACATGATAGCCAAAGCTATCGCAAACTTAATTTCCATTGATTCTTCTCCGTGATTGATCATTAATTAGCGCAATTGCTTTCTTAAGTTCCTGTTTAGCGTTCTCCACCACTTCACGGTGAATTTCCATGCGAATCATTAAAACCACAAATACTGTGAATGTGGTGATGAGAGCAAAGACAATCGACAACACTGTCACCAGCCCGAAGTTGCTGATGATGTTGAAGGGCGATGACATCAGAGCGGCAAATCCGAAAATGACAGCTGCTCCCGATGCCACCAGAGCAGAACCTATGCGATTGGCCGTGATCTTCAGCGCCTCATAAGGATCACCAACATTATGCAACTCCTCATAGAAGCGCTCCATCATCAGTATGGCATATTCCGAGCCTACTCCCAAGATCAGAGCACCCAGTGTGGCTGTGAGGGGTGTGTACTTCAGTCCACCGTAATACATGACCAATCCCATCCAGCCTATCACTACCAGCATGGGCAGCACTGGCAAGAGGGCCTTGATCAGGTCTCTGTATATCGCTAAGAGCAGGATGAAAATCAAGACCAGGCCCAGCAGCGACATTTCTACTCTACCGGATATCAGTGCATCCATAACCGTGGCCATGAGCACTGCTTGGCCCGTTATCCGAACTGAAACTCCAGGAGGCGGAGTCATCCAGGCCAGGTCGTCTTCGTACGACTTGATTAGCCGGGCCATACCTTCCGTACCCAAGTTGGTCTGGGCATCGCCGATATTTACATCCACAATGGCCAGGTTATGACCGCTCAGGTACGTATCTTGCACGGCCTCAGGCAGGGAGGCAATTATCTCCCGTATTTGGGTTCTATCATCAGGTATCTCCCCGCCGCCAGCCTCTTTAACATAGGTGGCTATGCTCGTAACGCTTTCAGTCCTATCCTCTCTGGATGTCAGCAAATAGTTGCTGAAATCATCCATCCACCTGAGATTATGCGGATCGGTAACGTCGTCAGCCTGAACCAAGAATTTGAGCGAGTCAGTTCCGCCAAAGAACGCTTTCATGTGATTTAAATCGATCAGCGGAGACAAGTCCTGGGGAATGTAGTTCTTCGTATCCGTTTCTATGGGAACCATCGTATCGGCATAGTTTCCCGCTAGGGCCAGAATCAGAGCCACAGCCAGCACTGCTTTCCATCTTCCGACACAGAAATTTGCGACATTCTCTATGAAAGCGCCAATTGCCGAACCATCTTCCGAATGGCCTTCTGCCTTCTTTTTTCTGGGTGATTTTCTTTCTGACAGATAAAGAACCGTTGTATTCACGAAGAGGGCGGAGAGATAGCACATGACAAGACCGATCATGCAGACCTTTCCGAAATCGTTGATTGAGGGGACGGTGGAGCTGAGAAGTGCGATAAAGCCTGCTTCGGTTACAGTCACGGCGATGGCCACAGGAATGGCCACGTGGTTGACCGTACTGATGGCGGCTTCCACAGAGGACTTGCCTTTGATCAACTCCTCATCTATCCGGTTGTGGAACTGGATGGCATAGTCTATGCCGAGTCCAATCATGATGGGGAAAGCAGCAAATGTGACCATGCCCATGGGTATATGAAAAAAACCCATAGCTCCGACGGTCCAGATTATGCCCAGAAGGACTATTGGTAAAGGAAGCAGAGGCCATCTGACATGTCTGAAGACCAGGAGCAAAGCGACTATCATCAGCAACCCGCACAGGAGAAGGACCGAGCCATTGCTGTTGTTCATCACCTCTTGAATAGCGGCCTGAAAAGAGGGATCGCCCGTGACGGTGGTGCTATAGCCTGCGGGAAATTCTGCAAAATCAACTGCACTACTTATTTCTGCAAGAAGCTCACCACGTTGTGACTCTGTCAGGGTAGCTGTGGTGGGCATCCCCACGATCATCCTGGTATGCCTGCTGTCAGGCATGAGTCCCTGGACCGAGGAGCCAGCATCAGCCAGGATCTCGTCTATCCTTTCCTGAGAAGGAATACGGCGGATGCCACTGCTTTGATATTCAGCATCGGCAACGATGTCGGCTATGCTCTGGACGCTGATTACATTAGGAATCATCTTCGTGTGATCGGATAAGCGCAAGCTGGCCGACAGGGCATCTGCTTTTGCCACGTTATCGCCTTCTATCAGAATTATATTGCCATCTGCGCCGAAGTTTTCCTGATATAAATGGTCATATAACTGATAAAGGGACGAATCTTTTGACACAAAGCTCTCTGTAGTCATGCCGGTACTCTCTATCTGCTGAGCATAATGAACTGATACCAGTGTCAAGAGAACTGCTACGGCTATGATTATTACAGGATTCTTGGTGATCCACACCCCGAGTCGCTCCAAGCCTATCATGCCAATAAAACCTTCTGTTCGGATTTTGCCGAATAGACCAAATAAACATAAAATACTTAAACTTTGTGACTGATCTGAGTGGTGTGAACGATGAAGAAATGCTGGCGCTAAAGAGGCCTATTATTGATGCATGCATTAAATCCGCCCAGAAAAATGGGTGGAGCGATGCTATGGGATTGCTCAGAGGAACTCTCTTCTTGGAAAGCGAATCCATGTCCCTTGATACGCTGGCCGAGAAGACCGGCTACAGCAAAACGACAGTGCGCTCCAATATGAACTTCCTTGAAAACCTCGGCATGGCCCATCGTGTAGTGGACCTGGCGGGCAAGCGGCGTCACGACAAGCAGCATCGCTATGCTCTGGAAACTGACGTCGAAGCGATGAGGCCGGTGGTCCTGTCTGCTGTAAGAGAGGAGATTCATTCTATCTTGCGGGCTCTCAATCAAGTAGAAAAAAATCTCGCGGCTCATAGCTCGGAGGCTGAGAAGACGAGCGCAATAATGCGCAAGACAAGGCAGTTTTATGAAGAGATGGACAGAGTCATGGAGCTAATGAATCATTACACCTTGAAAGAGCTTATCGAAGTTCTGGAGAGCAAGAAAAAGTGAATGGGACGATATAAATTGTGCAATAACCTTTTTCCCCAATCAGCGCCAATGCAACAAATATGTCCCCCAGCCTCGCCATCTACCGCGGCCTGAAGCGTGCCGGGATAGACTTCGCCGCCTCTGTACCCTGCGTCAACCTGCAAGAGCTCCTGACACTGCTGGGCGAAGACCCGGATATCATCCACCTTCCCGCCACCCGGGAGGAGGAGGGGGTAGGCCTGTGCGCCGGTGCCTGGATGGGAGGACGAAGGCCCGCTCTGCTCATGCAGAACTCGGGATTGGGAAACTGCATCAATGCCCTGGCCTCGCTTGACATGCTCTACGGCATTCCTCTGCTCATAATCATCAGCCACCGCGGCGGCAAGGGCGAGCCGATAGTTGGCCAGGTGCCCATGGGCCGGCTCACTGTCCCCCTTCTGCAGACCCTGGATATCCCCTACCAAGCTCCTGCAAGCGGAGAGGGTGAGGAGGCTGTGGTGGCATCCTGGGAAGAGGCCCAGGAAAAGCGTCATCCAGCAGCCGTTCTCCTGGACCTGGACTACTGGAGGCGAGCATGAAGCGTATAGAGGCCATCGCTTTAGCAGCCGAATCCGCCCAGGGGCAAAATGCCCTATTGATCTCGAATATCGGCTTTCCCAGCCGGGAGCTGTACTCCATCTGCGACCGGCAGGAGAACTTCTATATGCTCGGCTCCATGGGCATGGCCTCTTCCATCGGCCTGGGCCTGGCCCTGGCAAAGCCCAAGAGAAGGGTGATGGTCCTTGACGGCGACGGCTCAGTTCTCATGAACCTGGGGACCCTGGCCACAATTGCCCTTCACGGCCCGAAAAACTTTCTGCTGGTGATCCTGGACAACTGCTGCTACGGCTCTACCGGCTCGCAGCCCACCTGCACCTGCTACTGCACCGACCTTGCCGCCGTCGCCCGGGGGGCAGGGATCAGAGAGGTGGAGAAGGTCGATGATCCCGAAGCTTTGACCAGGGCCCTTCAAGGGCAGGGCGTGGTGGTGGCGAAGGTGGAGGCGGGCAATGCCATCGTCCCCATAATTGACCTTGGCCCAGAGCAGATAATCGAAAGGTTCACCCGATCCGCTCTATCGGCGGAGCCATCCTGAACGATCCTTCCAGAATCCTTCTTTTCAGCTCCCCGGATAGCTTCACAGCTCTGAGCCTGTCCGACTGGCGCAGGACCACCGGCACAGAGCGGACGCTTCCCGAAGAGGTCTTCATCCGCAACGCTCCCAGACGACAGCGGAAGGCGCCGTTCGGACATTCGGTCACGCACAGGCCGCAATGAAAGCAGAGCGACCCATCCCGGATGGCCACCCGCGCCTCCTGATCGTAGCGGACGGCCCTCATGGGGCAGGCCCTCTCCACCAGACATTTTTTGCATCCCCTGCACCGCTGCGGATCAAACTCCACCTCCAGGTCCACGTCCTCCCAGACATCCCCATAATTGGCCTGGCCTATCACCGTCCGGGTGTTGATGTCATTTACCGGCAGGGCGATCTCCCGATCTCTGCGAGCGATCTCTTCTAGTATTGTGGGGCTGGTCACGGGGATGGGCACAGCCAACGAGCATATGCACTCCGGCCCCAGGCCGGTGACAAATCCGCCCATGTACTCCGCGGTCATATGATGCATATCAGCAAAACCGGATAGATTTGGTTTGTCGCGGCTGCTGCGGGTTCCTGTGCCAAGGACGTAGCCCTCTGCCCCGTTGAGGAGAATGCGCGTCCCAATGCCAATCGTCTCCAGCAGGGGGTCACACTTCAGGGGATTGATCTGGCCGCAGCCGGAGAATGTGGCCCCCTGACAGTGAGGCTCAAAGCCCCGGGCATGAAAGATGGTCCTGACCGACCGGGAGCCGGGATTGACAAAAGCGGAGTAGTTCTTGAAGGCATGGCGGGAGCCGAACATGCGGGCCTGGGGCATATCCTCCAGCCCCGCCTCCGCCTGCAGCAATCCTCCCTCGTCCGTCTGGACCTCCACCTGAATCGTCTTCCCCTCCACCAGATCCCGAAATAGATGGCCTCCGCCGTAATCCGGCCGGTCGCGGCTGCAGGCGGTCCCGAATACGATCAGATCCAGTAGCCCCAGGTTCTCATTAGGACAGGGACCCACCTGGGCTGATATGCCGTTCAGCCAAACGTTCCTCGCCCTCTGGAAGGATCCCGGCTCGGCAACCGGAAAGGAGAGAATGGCATATGTCCCGCTCATCACCGCCCGGGTAGCGGTGGTTACCACGTCCACCTCTTCGAGGCTTGACCTATCCTCATCCTCCACCAGACGGGATACCTCTTCTGCGGTGAGGACAACCGCATCGCTCCGCTCTATCCTCTCCAGTATTTCGGAGAATTCTTTTCCGACCACTATGCTTGCCATTCTTCACCTGCGCGACCTGCTCTGCCGCTCTCCTTGTCTGGCCTGCTCGCTTGGGATGCTCGAACGGAGTTCCTTGCATACCATACTATTTCATCATCCGCATTTCCCTTTCAATCTGCCGATTGTCCCCTCATTCTTTGGCCATTTTGTAGTATATGTCCACTCAGTTGTCCAGATGGGGAAATTGCTGTAGCATGACCGGAAAATGCTTTATACCGATCTTTCCCCAGATGACCATAAGTCGGTATAATCAAGGTACAGTTAGGTAGGCATAGGTAGACATAGACGGTTTAGGCAGGTTAGATAGGTATAGGTGATCGCATTGAGGAAATTCGTGTTGATAGCCACCCTGGCAGCAGTGGTGGTACTAACCTTGGGCTGCATATCCCCTCCTGAGAAGACCGAAAGCACTAATCTCACAGAGAATTCCGCAGGAATTACCACCCTGCGCATAGGCTACCAGCCCAGCACCCATCAGATTGCCGAGATGGTTGCCTCTGAGATGGGCTGGTGGGCGGAGGACCTTTCGCCCTTTGGCATAACTGAGATTAAAGAGTTTGAGTTTCCCACAGGAGTTCCGGAGATGCAGGCCATGGTCGCAGGAGAGCTGGATATTGCTTACGTCGGAACGGCTCCGCCCATTTCAGCCATAGCTGCTGGACTTCCGGCCAAGATAGTGGCCGCAGTCAACATCAAGGGTTCAGACCTGGTGGTCCGGCCAGACTTGGCCTACAGCGGACCGGAATCCCTGGAAGGCCTCTCCATAGGCACATTCCCGCCCGGGTCAATTCAGGACACTGTAATGAAGAAGTGGCTTACGGATAATGGAGTTGAAGTCTCAGAAGTGGATATCAAAGCCATGGACCCAGGACCTGCTATGAGCGCTCTATCCGCAGGCAGAATAGATGGAGTATTCCTTCCCCATCCAGCCCCATCCATTGTGGAACTGAACGGCAAGGGCAAGGTGGTGGTGGCATCAGGCGAGATGTGGCCTGACCATGCCTGCTGCAGTCTGGTGGTCACAGACAAGCTCATCCAAGAGCAGCCTGAACTGGTAGAGCAGATCATAAAGACCCATATAAAGGCGACAGAGTACATCAATACTCATCCGAAAGAGGCCGCAGAGATCTATTCCAGAAAAACCAATGCGAATATCACTGAAATTGAGCATTCCATTGAGAACTGGGACGGCGAGTGGGTCAGCGATCCAAATCTGCAAATACCCTCAACGGTAGAATATGCAAGAGTCGACTATGAGATGAAGTATACTCAAAGGGAGCTGACAGAGGAAGATCTCTTCGATACCAGCTTCTACGAGAGGGTGAGCTGAACTGAGAAAAGCTAGTGGGAGTAGGATCTCGCGTGTCCTGAGAGACCAGGGCATTCCTGTCCTTTCCATTTTTATGTTGATTGCTCTCTGGGAGACGGCAGCATTTCTCATTGATGACAGATTGATTCTGCCCAGCTTCTCCCAGGTTGTTTTTGCCTTTATGGAAAACTGGCGGTCTATTCTTTTGGATGACCTGCCAGTCAGCGCACTTCATTTCGCCATCGGCATGGCGGGCGGTCTTTTAATTGCCCTTCCCATTGGAATGATAATGGGATGGTTTAAGTTTCTGGACAGCATTTTTGATCCAATCGTGGAGATACTGCGCCCCATACCGCCACTGGCCTGGATCCCATTTGCCATCATCTGGTTTGGCATTACCAATACTGCAGCAGGATTTATCATATTCATAGGGGCTGTGTTTCCCATATTGACCAACACCTACATGGGCTTCAAGAGCCTTCCCCGGGTGTATGTCGAGTCAGCAAAGGTTCTGGGTGCAACCAAAGATCTCGATCTGATCAGGTATGTTGCTCTGCCCTACTCTCTGCCCTCCATTGCAGCAGGCATAAGGATTGCCATGGGAATTGCCTGGATGTGCCTTGTCGCCGCCGAGATGTTCGGGGTCAGCAAGAATGGCCTGGGATTCAAGATCTGGGACTCCTATGGCCACTACCGGATGGACGAGGTATTCATGTACATGATCGTCCTGGGTCTCCTGGGCCTGGCTATAGATCGTACCTTCCGCTATGTGGTGGAGGAGAGAATGCTCAAGTGGCAGGTGGGCCTGACTCAGTAGGCCAAAGAATCAGGGGAGAGGAAGCCACCTCCTCCATCTGGCCATTTGGGCTTATTTTCCAATTGGGCTGCAGTGCAAAGCATTAATATGACAGTGCACCTCTTTAATTTGTGGAACTGCCTTAAAAGCTTGTCAATGAAACGGCATTCGAGGAAATGACATGAAGAGAAACATCAAGGTTGAACGCCTCAATCAAAGGCCTTTGGAGCAGCAGGAGATAGAGCTGGTAGAGCGCAAGGGAATAGGCCATCCGGACAGCGTAGCAGATGGCCTCGCAGAGTCCATCAGTCGGGCTCTATGCCAGGAGTACCTTGATAGATTTGGAGCGGTGCTGCACCACAACACTGATAAAACCCAGATAGTGGCTGGAAGGTCTAAACCGGCATTTGGAGGCGGCGAGGTCATCTGCCCGCTGTATATTCTGCTCACCGGCAGGGCCACAAGGGTCTTCAAGGAGGAGGAGATCCCGGTGGACACCATTGCCATCAAAGCGGCGCGCAAGCTCCTTGTTGAGTCCCTCTCCAATTTGGATGTCAACAACCACGTCATCCTCGATGCGAAGATAGGGATGGGCTCCTCTGATCTGCGCGACGTCTTCGGTCGGAAGGTCCCCTCCGCCAATGATACCTCCTTTGGCGTTGGCTATGCCCCCCTCTCCCAGACGGAGAATATCGTCTATAACACTGAGCGAGAACTGATGAATCTCAAGAAGAGCATTCCCGCCATTGGCGAAGACATCAAGGTCATGGGCATGCGCCAGGGAGATGAAATCAACCTCACCATCGCCTGCGCCCTGGTGGACAGGTATGTGGCTAACATGAAAGAGTATGCAGACACGAAAAGGGAAATTGTCGAGCATGTGATTGATTTCGCCAAGCAGTTCACCTCCCGCAGGGTATTTGCCCAGATGAATGTGGCGGACAACATCGAAGAGGGATCGGTCTACATCACAGTCACTGGAACCTCAGCGGAGATGGGAGACGACGGTGCAGTGGGCCGGGGCAACCGGGCCAATGGCCTCATCACTCCCAACCGGCCCATGAGCCTGGAGGCGACCTGCGGAAAGAACCCCATCAACCACGTTGGAAAGATCTATAACCTCCTGTCCATCGAGGCAGCAAAACAGATCGCCGCCGAGGTCCAGGGAATCGAAGAGGTCTACATTAAGATCCTATCACAGATAGGAAAGCCCATCGACGAGCCCCATATCGCCAGCGTGCAGATCGTCCCCAAGGAAGGAGTGGACATAAAGTCATTGCAGGATGGGGCCACAGAGATTCTGGACGAGTGGCTGGGGAGTATACCAAAGCTGCAGCAGATGCTCTTCCGGGGAGAGCTCAGCACATACTGATCTCAACAAATTTTTTTAAAAAATAGTCTAGCCCCAAGGCAGTAGCTATCTCAGGATATTTTTCAGCCTCTCCACAATAAGGCGGAAGATATCTGCGGCAGGTGTATCTCCCTCCACGAAGGTCTGGCCGGCATCGCCCAGTGAGCAGACCTGGGGATCAATGGGAATGGATCCCAGAAATCTCACATTCATCTCCTCTGCCATTCTCTCCCCGCCGCCGCTCTGAAAGATATCGATCCGTTGATGGCAGTGGGGACACATAAGGCCCGCCATGTTCTCGATAATTCCAATAACAGGAAGCTTCATCGTCTTGACCATATTCACTGCTTTGCGGGAGTCAAGCAAAGAGACCTCCTGAGGAGTGGTGACAATTATCGCTCCAGCCAGGTCGGGGATGAGCTGCACCACGCTTAAAGGCTCGTCGCTGGTGCCTGGTGGGAGGTCTATGATCAGAAAATCGAGTTCTCCCCAGTCTACATCCTGGATGAACTGCTTGATGGCGGCCATCTTCATCGGCCCCCTCCACACCACGGGCGAGTCGGGGCTGGATAGAACTAGGGCCATGGAGGCTGCCTTGATGCCGCCGGCATCGGCAGGTCTTATCCCCTCCTCCCCCAGCACCAGACTACGATCCTCAATTCCCAGGAGCTTTGGAATATTGGGGCCGGTGATATCGGCGTCCAGAATGCCGACCTTAAATCCATCCAGCAAGAGGGCCCGGGCGAGGTTGACCGATACCGTGCTCTTGCCTACTCCACCCTTGCCGCTGGCGATGATGATATTATGTTTGATCTTGCTCCCCGGGTCAACTTCGCATGTGACTGCTTCGCCGCTATTCCGGCTGGGGCAGGTGCCCTGATGAGTGCATGTCTCGCAATTTTCATTATTCTCCGTCATCGAAAACCATCCATTTGAGGATTTTTAGTTATCCTCTGCCACGGCTTTTGCTTCCCAGAAAGCAGAGCTTTCCTCCTTCGATCCTTCTGGTGATCAGACCATCGTGCTCCAGGATCTTGCAGTATTTGATGGCATCGCTATCAGTAAGATCATGAAGGCGGCAGATCTCCTCCAGGGTAGAGGGCGAGCGGCATAAGCTGTCCAGGATTCTGTTGCGAATATCAACCGGGACCCTCCAGTCCCAGTCGGGAATCAGCTCAGCTCCTGGGAAGATCTCCAGCATCCGAACCATCTCCTCCTCGCTCAGGGGTCGGACCGGCTCTGCCGGAGTCCTGACCACGGTGTTCAGCTGAATTCTGTCCGGCTCAGTCGATTCCGCCGCTCGAGCTATGAGATCTGCCTCATGGTCATTGATCCCAGCCACCAGCATCACCTCCAGCCAGATCTCTCCCGAGTACTCCCGGCGAAACTCCTTGAGGCCTTGAATTATCTCCTCGATCTTCAGGCCCGGATCAGGCCGGTTTATCGCCTGGAAGGCAGCGGGAGAAGCGGCATCTAGGGAGGGAAGGACAATATCCGCTGCTGCAACCTCCTTTCGAACTGCAGGGCTGGTAAGAAGGGTGCTGTTTGTGATCACCGCCACTGGGCGGGAGACGGTCTCTTTAGCGAAGGCCACCACCCTTCCCAGATCCTGGCTCAACGTCGGCTCTCCCGAACCGGCAAACGTCAGGTAGTCGAAGGGCTCATTCCTCTTCTCCCTGATCTCCCCGAGCACCTTTTGCGGAGGTACAAACCGTCCCCGTCCGCAGGTCAGGCAATCGGTCCGGCCCAGCTCGCAGTAGATGCAGTCCAGATTGCAGGTCTTGTGCCTGAGCAGGTCCACCCCCATGGATAGCCCCAAGCGGCGGGAGAGCACAGGTCCGAATAGATATCCCATGTTTTCTGTTCCTGTCCAATGTCTGCCGAAGCAGCCCTTTAACGCTTAAACATTTGCATGCAATTGAATTCTATTTGCACAAAGCTTAATAGACTGCCATGCCCATGAATCGGCATGGACAAGGCTCATGAACTCATAAAGAAGCTCGGCCAGAGCGATGACTATTTTGAACGTCAGAAAGCGGCATGGGCCCTGGTAAACCTGGGTGACGAGGCGGTTGATGCCGTTGCTGAAGCCCTGGAGAAGGGCGAGTTCTCAGACCTGCGCTACAAGTCCGCCTGGATCCTGGGCAAGACAGGATCTGCCAGGGCGTTAAAGCCTCTCTGTTATGCCCTGCTCAGTGATCCGGATCATGTGGTTCGCGAGTGGAGCGCAGCCGCTATGGAGGCACTGGGCAATCAGGAGGCAGTACAGCCTCTGGTTTTGGCCATGAAAAGAGACGGCTCCAGGGATGTACGCTTGAGGGCGGCGATGGCCCTCCGCGCTTTAGAGGCAGCAGAGGCTTTCAGAGATCTTCTGAGCTATGACGATCCCGAGGTCCGGGGGATGGCCACCACCGGCCTCGCGAAGATCGGCTATGCTCAATCCCTGCCGGATGTGGCCCGGCTGATGACAGATGAGAGTGCGGAGGTTAGGCGAAGGGCGGCAGCCTACATGGGAGAGATAGCCCGCGAAGAGGGCATTGAACCCCTCACTCGTGCCCTGCAAGATGATGAGGTGGATGTACGCTGCGAGGCCTTGAAGTCCCTGGGAAAGATAAAAGGGGAGAGAGCCGCAGATCTAGCTCTTGCCGCTCTGCCGGACAAAGAATGGAAGGTGCGCTATACTGCCGTGACTGCTCTGGGGGAGATAGGCCACGACAAAGCCCTAGATGCTCTGATAGAGGTCATGTTCAGCCAGGATGACGAGGAGATCAGAGCCTGGGCGGCCTGGAGCCTGGGTGAGATCGGGGATGAGAGGGCGATAGAGCCGCTGAAAAAGGCTTACAAGACCTGCCCCACTGAAGTGATGAAGAGGGCTCGGGATTCGCTGGTGGAGGTGTTCGGAGAAGAGGTCTAGCTCCGACTCCACCATTGTTGTTCAGAGCTCATCCAGAACTCTCCTCAGATGCTCTTTGCTCCGCCTGATCTCCTCTGTGCTGGGGGAATATCCCTCCTGCTCCCTTTGTACCTCTTCCATCGCCCGGGTTAAAATCTCCATAGTCTCCACTGACCCCGGACAGGACGGGTTTACTACCACCTGATCGGAAGAGCCGTAGACCCCAAGGAATGGAAATATGCGGCAGGACCAGGGACGGGCAGCATAGATCTTGCAGCCGCCCGCCAATCGGTCATAGAACTTGCAGGGCAGGATGTGCTTGAAGTCCAGAACTCCGGGCTTTTTGGGATCGGGAATGGTGTACTTTTTCAGGGCCCTGTTCAGGGGGATTTTGAGATGCTTTGCCAGTTGTGCAGCATCCTCGGGCCGCAGGCGGATGGGGTCTCCGGTGGTGCAGCATGTCCCGCACCGCTGACACCGGAAAAGAATGTGGCAGGCCATGCGGGTATAATCTGCCGGGGTGTACTTCGGCTGATCGAACCGCGGGAAGACCTCTCCGTCGGGGAGCATCGTAGCCTTCAAGAGCAGAACTGCGACCTCTTTTGGATCCTTTTCCCCTTCCGTCATTTATGCTATTGTTCTCAGATAGGCATCCTTTTCAATCTTGCCCTTCCTCTTAATGCCATGTCCAAGGAAGTTGTCCTCATCGGCAGGTCCAACGTCGGCAAATCCACCTTATTCTGGGAGCTCACGGGAAAGAAGGTTCCGATCGGCAAGCGTCCTGGTATCACCCAGTACCCGTTCAAGACCAAGGTAGGCAACATCTTCTATGTGGATATGCCCGGCTATGGCTTTATGTTTAGAACCACCAAAGCCGACCAGGAGAAGACCAAAGATCTGATCGTCCATTATTTTGAAGAGCATGCCAGGGAGATTCTCCTGGCAGTGCAGGTAATTGACGCCGCATCTTTCCTGGACATAGCCGACCGCTGGGAGGGCCGGGGCGAGGTGCCGATGGAGATAGAGCTTTGGGAGTTTCTGGACGATTTAGGCCTCGACTCGGTCCTGGCAGCGAACAAGATGGACCGAATAGCCAAGCAGGACAGGGATGGAGCACTTGACCTGATCTGCGAGCGTCTGGGGATGCTCCCACCCTGGACTCAGTGGCAGGATCGGGTTGCTCCCATCAGCGCCAAACGCGGTCAGATCGAGCCCCTTCGAGCCGTCATCTCCAGAAAGGTGGCCGTAGCCTGACTGGGCATGATTGAGAGCTATATTCCCTGGGCCTCAAGCTCCTTGATCACTGCTTCTCGGATCTCATTGCCCACCGCGCTGGCCACATTTCTCCCCGGAACTGTTACCTCCAGCCTGAGGACCAGTTCTGCACTCTTGGAGCTTATGAGCTGAACGCTCAATGGCCTGTCCTTTGGAACCTGAGAATGGCCGCGCGCCTTCTCCAGAATTATCTCCCTCGCCCGATCTATGTCCGCCGCCTTCTCCAGATCAAAGTCCACCGACCAGGTGATCTCTTTCTCCCTGATCGTCCAGTTTATGACAGGCTCTGTGCTAATGATGCTGTTTGGAACAATGATTCTGCGGTTATCTGCAGTGCGAATCACCGTATGCCTCAGGGTCAGATCCTCGACCTGGCCATAATCGCCTCTGAAGTCCACCAGATCCCCCACCCGGAAGGGCTGGAATATGGCGATAAATATCCCAGAGGTGAAGTTGGATAGGGAGTCCTTGGCCGCATAGCCTACGGCCAGGCCTAAGATCCCCGCTCCGGCGAGCATGGCGGTGGCGACCTTATGCAGCTGTGGAATTTGCAGTATGACCAGCATCAGGCCAGCCAGATAAATGGTGGCGGAGGCGATCCTGCGGATCATGAGCTGCATGGTCTCGTCCATTCTTACCTCCGCCCGGTTTATGACTCTGGGGATATGAGTTCGCAGCATCTGATCCACGATTTCTGCCACAGCTCTGACTATAAATATTATAAATATTATTACTATCAAGTTTACTATAATAGATATTGTATCTATCTCATGAATGGCATCTGCCAGCACCTGAATTGAGGCAAGATCTACATGCCTTCCGGCCATCAAATCCACCTTATACTGAATCTGGTCTGCTAAAAGCTGAGGATCGGCCAGACTCATCGCACGAGATAAGTCCATCGTTGAGGGGAGGGAAAATGAATATTTAAAGCTTCTTCAAAACGATTTTTTTTGGCATTCATCAGATCCATTTCTTCCGGTAGAAGTATGCCAGCATCACCGCCACCACCAGCAGCATCAGCACCAGGACTGCAGGATATCCATAGGGGTGCTCCAGCTCCGGCATGTGGGTGAAGTTCATACCGTAAAGCCCGGACAGGAAGGTCAGAGGGATGAATATGGTGGAGATGATGGTCAGGAGCTTGATCACCTCATTGAGCTTGTTGCTCAGGCTGGAGAGATAGGTCTCCAAAAGCGAAGCTGACATATCCCTGAATGTCTCTATGTTCTCGATCACCTGGATGGTATGGTCGTACACGTCCCTCAAGTAGATCCTGGTAGTCTCCGATATGAGGTGCGAGTCCATTCTCTGCATGCGGCTTATTGCCTCCCGGAGAGGCCAGACCGACTTTCGCAAAAAGAGCATATCCCTTTTCAGATTGTAGATGGCGGGCAGGATTCCCGGCTCAGGATTGGAGACCACTGAGTCCTCCAGCTCCTCGAACCTATCGCCCAGCTTCTCCATGATCACAAAGTAGTGGTCGACGATCGAATCGATCATGGAGTAGGCAAGGTAATCGGCACCCTGCTTTCTGATCCGGCCTTTGGACGTCCTCAGCCTCTCCCTGAGGGGCCGGAATATATCCACATCCTTTTCCTTAAATGATATTATAAAATTTTTGCCGAAGATTATGCTCACCTGGTCCATGTCGATATTGAAGTCCCCTATCTCATCATCATCCTCCGCTTCCTCATAGTAGAGCATCTTGAGGACGATGAATATGTAGTCCTCATAATCCTCAACCTTGGGGCGCTGGTCGGTCAGAATGTCCTCCAGGACCAGGGGGTGCAATCCATAGCATGCTCCCAGCTTTTCCAGAGAATACACCTGCCGGGGACAGTCCACGTTGATCCATATCATATAGGGCCGGTCCCGGAATATCAGACAGTCCTCAACCTCATTGGTCTCCGTCTCTAGAAAGTGATTCTCATCATACTCTATCACTGTAAACCTGGGCAGCTCTCGAGTCTGCTGCATTTCGGGAGAAGTGGCCGACCCATTGGGAACTGGAACTGAATCAGAGTCTGAGGTCGGGATATCCGGCTCTTTTTCTGATTGGATTGAGGGCGATGCAGAAGGCGATCCAGCAGGCGAGGGCTTGATGGAAGTATCAGCGCTGCTATTGGATTGACGATCTGACGAATAATCCTCTTTTCCCGGTTCCTGCAAGATACTGCCTCCTATTTCATTCGTTTGCCATTGCCCGCTTTACCTTCTAATTCAGTTATCGCTCCAATATTGCTTTATCTTTGCCTTCGATATATTTCTCTTCTAGGCACCACTTAAATCATCCTCCCAAGAGGGGAAAGATGGTCGTCACCACCAAGAGAACAGTGAGGATGCTCATGATAATGGTTGTGCTCCAGGCGATCAGATTGAAGAGCTTTCCGTTGGTGTATTTTCCCATGATCTTTCTGTCATTGATCAGAATGAGGATGAAAAGCAGCACCATCGGCAGCAAAGATCCGTTGATCACCTCCGAGAGTACCATTATCGCCAGCAGTGGAGCGTTGGGAATCAGTATGAAGATGGCACCGAAGGCGATCAGCAGTGTAAAGAGGAGGTAAAACTGTGGCGCATCCCCAAACCTCTTGTTCAGCCCGGAGTCCCAGCCCATCCCCTCACATAGGAAATAGGCTGTCGAGAGGGGCAGTATGGATGCGGCAAATAGGGAGGCATTGAGAAGTCCGAAGGCGAACAGCCATGCGGAGTATTCGCCAGCCAGAGGGAATAGAGCAAGAGCTGCGTCCTTCGCCGTCTCAATCCTTATTCCGCCCGCAAAGATGGTAGCGGCGCAGGTGAATATTATGAAATACGATACGACGTCAGTGATCAGGCAGCCCACATAGACATCCCACTTGGTGTATTTATACTCGGAGATCTTGATCCCCTTCTCGACGATGGTGGACTGGAGGTAAAACTGCATCCAGGGAGTGATGGTCGTTCCTACGATCCCAATCACCATATAGAGGTACCCTGACTCCAGGCTCAGGCTGGGGGTGACCGTCTGGGTGAAAAGGAACTTCCAGTCGGGCTTCAGCA